>NZ_CP151587.1:1826642-2504964 GCF_038396845.1 Gymnodinialimonas sp. 57CJ19 | reverse complement strand
CGCACCGACGCGCCGCTCACCTTCGGGCAATTGATTTACGATGGCGACAGTATCCCGCTCAACTCCGTGGCCACGGCCTCTCGCACCGGGGCGGCGCGATTCACGTTGGGATCGCGATTTTTGGGCTTTGATCCCGACGCGCTTTCAGGCCTGCTGACCGGTCTTTTGGGGGCACAAATCACCCTGAATGCCGGCGATCAGGTCGCGCTGGATAGTGAACAGATCAACATCGCAGACTTCCTGGACGCATTGTCGAACCGGATGGGGTTTGATCCCTTGAACCCCGCTGACGTGCTGACGATGCGCCCCAGCTTGGCCAATTTTGTCCGCACCATGCAGGACATGCTTCCCGCCGGGGTTTCAGGGCGCTTGGCGCAATTCACCGTCCTGCCCGTGTCGCTTGAGGCAGGGATCAATGATATCATCGTGTCCGACCAAGACGCCCGCGATCTTGGCCTGACCCTGACCGCCTTCCTCGGTGAAACGGAAGTCAGCGCCCTTGATCTGTTGATCGCCGCTGCCGAGGCGGTCGATGGCACCAATACGGCGGACCTGGACATCGGTGTCGCGGCTCCGGGTATTCTTGACGTCGATGCGGCCCTCAGCTTTCCAGATAGCCCCGCCGATTCCGGTTGGCTGGCCATTGGCGAGGAAGGCACGACCCTTAGCACTGCCGCCGCTGAGTTGGATGTTGATGTCGAGGTGGAGCCAAGCATTCTGGGCGGCCTTGTTTCCAGCGTCGCCGCCACCCGCCTTCACCTGCCGCTTCATGTCGACGTTGCAGGGGCGACCGCCACTTTGACGGAGCTGAACTGCGCCACGACCGATCCCAACGATGTCATCGCCCGCTTCTCCACCGCCCATAACCCGCTTACACCCTCCGATGGCGTTTCTGTCGCGGCGCTGTATCTGGGCGATCGCACCTATGACCCGGTGACTTCCAGCTGGGTGAATGACTACGCTGATTTCCTGGATATTCGCGTCAGCTTGCTGCTCGTGAGCGTTGACCTGACGCTGCAAATCCGCGCCTCCGCGACCGTTGGTCAATCGCAAGTGGAAGAAGTCTCGTTCACCGAGAACGACATGACTAACGGCACCAACATGCGCACCTTCGGATCTGGCGATCTGCTGGCCACAGCCATTAGCGATCTACTGGCCACTGACAACACCGAGATCCGGATCAAACCCAGCAATGGGGGTCTTCTGACATCTGCGGTCAACGGCATTGTCGGCACGTTGATCTCGGTGCTGCCCGGTCAACTGCTGGCAACGCTTGCCTCTCCGTTGGACACGGTTCTTGATGCGGTGTTGGACGCCGTCGGGCTAAACCTTGGAGAGGGCGAACTGACTCTGACCGGTCATCATTGCGAGAGGGTGCAGCTTGTTCAGTAGCCGCCGCCCGCTTCCCCGCACAGCGAAAAGGCCAGCACACCGGAATGTGCTGGCCTTCCACGGGAATTTTAAGCGTGAAGCGTCAGGCTTGCGCGGCGCGGGGCAGCGCGGCCATGTCCTGGTCGGCCGAAGCAGCGCGATCAACGGCGGAGCGGCGCTTTTTCTTTGCAACCGGAAGCTCGGTGACGGTGGCGGTTTCAACCTCCCCCGTGTCCGAGGTCTGCGCCAGGGCGCAGACCTCGTCGGTCACAAAAGCCATCAACTGATAGCGCGTCTCAAGACCGGATTTGTTGTAAATGCTGCCAAGCTGCGATTTGACCGTCGCAATGGCACAGCCGCGCATGTCAGCACCTTCGGCGTTGGAAAACCCCTTGGCCACGAACAGCGCCACATCACTCTCGGCCTGCGAAAGGCCCCATTCCTTGGTGTAGCGCAAAATGACCGCCTCTTTCGACACCTCGGTGCCAACTTCGGGCGCTGGACGCTCGATCGCTTGCACGTCGAAATGCGCGCGGAATTGGTAGAGAGCGGCGGCTGCAACGGCGGCGGTCAAACCCACAAAGACGATGAACATGCCGACGATCAGCGCGGGGCTTTGTTGTTCAACCGGGACCAGAAACTGAAGCGCCAGCCCCGTTTTGACTGCTCCGACTAGTCCAACGCCGGCTGCTACTGAGACAATTAACCTTGTCATTTTTTCTTCCTTTTTCCCGTGTTCCTTAACGCTAGGATCGGATTGTGGCGGAATTTGGTGGTAGATTAGGGCACCGCGTGGCTTTCATTTCGTTATTGTTGCGTCTTAAACCTTAAGGATGAGAACCAACTCCCCAAGTCGCACGGACCAACCGAGAAGCTATGAGGGATCAACTAAAGGTTGGATGGCTTCCAAATAATACACTGAATTTAAATAATAAAAACCGCCAACCCGGCGTATCATACCTTCGTCGCATAGGCCATTTTGGCCCCAAACGGGAACCGTGCAGCCCCCGAGAGGTCACCCGTTTTCTGCCACAATGTGTCCTGCCCCTACGTCATTGCGACAGAGTGTTTCTTTGCCGCTTCCTTAACGCTTCGACCGTTCAGGCCCCGGCTTGCCCCCCGCCTAAATCATCGGCACATCTTACGTCCGCCCGCCTTGGCCCGGCGAATTGTAAAATCTCGCGTTGCCTAACGGTCCGCGAACGGCCTAGCGTGCTGCCTATGGTTCGACGCGCAACTCTCTCATTTGGCAAGCTCCCCCAGGCATCGGCGCCAGCGCGGCCCGAAGTTCTTGCGATCGTCCCCCCGCGCCACATCTCTGCCGCCGGTATCGTTTCAACAGGAGGCGCCCCCGCGTGCACCAATTCCATAGGTTAACCACAAAAATCAGTACCTGGCTTGCGTGGGCAGCGGGGGCGGTCATTCTGTTTGGCTGCGCCGTGCCCATCGCCATTGACGTCGTGTCCCGCGCCACGTTGGGCCGCACAATTGTCGAGAGTTTTGAGATCTCCAGCTACGCTTTCGCCGCCTGCATCGGCCTTGGAATGGGCTACACCGTGTCCAGCAAGGCCAATATCCGGGTCGATATCCTGACCGCCAAGCTACCGCGCCGCTTGCGCCTTGGCTTCGATCTGGTGGCTGCCTTGGCGATGGCCTTAACCGCAACCGCCTTGGCCTACTACACCTTTGATGTTCTGGCCGAGAGCTGGAACCTGGGCTCGCGTTCACAATCCACATTGCAGGTGCCGTTGATCCTGCCCCAAAGCCTGTGGTGGGCCGGGTTGGTGTGGTTCGCCACGGTCGCCTGCCTCACCCCGCTTTTCGCGGCCGCCCGTCTGTTTGCCGGCGATCCTGATGGGGCCGAGGCGTTGATCTCCAACCCCGACTTGATGGACGAAATCAAGGACATCGGCATTGATGTGGACGAGGACACCCCATGATCAAGGGCGCGATCTTCTTCCTGCTGATCGGGCTGGCGCTGAGCCTGCCCGTGGCGGCTGTTCTGGCGATCACCGGTTATTACCTGTCGGAAACCTACGCCTTCATTCCAATGACCCGCGCCGCCGGGCCGATCATGTGGAGTCACTCCAACGACTTCATCCTGATCGCCGCGCCGATGTTCATCATGATGGGTGAGTTGATGCACCGCTCGGGCGTGTCCGAGCGCTTGTTCGGCGCACTGGCCCCTTGGTTTGCACGGGTGCCGGGACAGTTGATCCATACCAACATCGCCTCTAGCGCGGTCTTTGCGGCCACCTCCGGGTCTTCGCTGGCCACCGCGGCGACCATCGGCACGGTGGCGGTGCCGAATATGGACAAGGGGGGCTACAACCGTCCGCTGTTTCTGGGCTCGATCGCTGCGGGGGGCACTTTGGGCATCCTGATCCCGCCGTCGATCAACATGATCGTCTATTCGGTGCTGTCGCAAACCTCGGTCACGGACCTTTATGCTGCGGGGTTTATTCCCGGCACGCTGCTGGCGATGCTGTTTTCCGGGATCGTCCTTTTTGCCGTTCTCGCCAAGCCTTCGCTGGTCAAATCCAAGCCTTCAACCGGATCGCTCTGGCCCGCGCGGATTGCCGGGTTGCCGCATTTGCTGCCGCCGTTGGGGCTGTTTTTCGTTGTTGTAGGCTCCATCTACGTGGGTCTTGCCACCCCGACCGAAGCCGCGGCCTTGGGCCTTCTCGCGACCCTTGGGCTTGTCGCGTGGAACGGCAAGCTATCGGTCGCTGTGCTGCTTAGCGCCTTTGAAGGCACCGTGCGGACCACCTGCATGATTATGCTGATCGTGCTGGCAGCCTTTTTCCTGAACCTTGCCATGGTATCGGTCGGGCTGGTGGATACGATCACCACGGCCATTCTGGCCCTTGGCTGGCCGCCCTTGATGATGCTGCTGGCGATCATCGCGTTCTACCTGCTGTTGGGCTGTTTCATGGAGACGATCTCGATGATGATTGCCACCACGCCGATCATCGTGCCCGTCATCATTGGGCTTGGCTATGATCCGGTTTGGTGGGGCATCGTCTTTGTCATCCTGATCGAGGCGGCCTTGATTACGCCACCCGTGGGGATGAACCTTTATATCGTGCAGGCAGTGCGCAAATCGGGCTCTATCCTTGATCTGTTCATCGGCTCGATCCCGTTTCTGTTGGCCATGCTCATCATGATCGGCCTGCTGATCGCCCTGCCCGGCCTCGCGTTGTGGCTGCCTGAAATCGTTAACCCAAGATAGGCCGGGACCAACCCGGCCCCAACAAGGAGAGTATTATGAAACATCACCTTACCGCTGTCAGCGCCCTGGCCCTTGGCCTCGCCGCCGCGCCGACACTTGCCCAAGATATCCCCGCGACCGAATTCAACGTTGTGGGCTCCATCGGCATTCTGTCGATGTACCAGGATATGGAGCAACCCTTCTGGTCCGAAACCATTGTTGAGGCAACCGACGGCGCGATCACGGCCAACATCCGTCCCTTCAACGAGCTAGGCTTTGATGGCGGAGAGCTGTTCTCGCTCGTGTCCAACGGCACCGTGCAAATGGCGCACCAAGTCCTTGCCTATACCTCGGGCTCTGTGCCGATGAACGAGGCGACCGACCTTGTGGGCGTTGTGGCCGATGTGGAGGCCGTTCACCAAGCCGCCATGGCCTTCCGCGATACCCACACGGCGTTCCTTGCGGAAAACCACGGTATCCAGCTTCTGGGCTACGGCACCTATCAAAGCCAAGTCGTCTACTGCCGCGATGAGTTCACCTCTCTGACCGATCTGGAAGGGCGCCAGGTCCGCGCGTCGGGCGCCTCTCAGCAGGTGTTTTTGGAACATATCGGGGCCTCTCCCATCGGGATGGCGTTCGGCGAGGTTCCCACCGCCATGGCCAACGGCACAATTGATTGCGCGATCACCGGCGCGTTGTCCGGCTATCTGGCCGAATGGCACCAGCCCGCAAACTACATCTCGGCCATTCCGATCAACCACGGCGTGATCGCCCATATCGCCAACCTTGATTGGTGGAACAGCATCGACCCCGCCGCCCAAGAGGCGATCTCTACCGGCTTGGCCGAACTGGAGACCGAGATGTTCACCCTTGCCGCCACCGAAACGGCGGACGGTCTGTCGTGCAATACCGGGGGCGAATGTGCTTATGGCGATGCGGCGAGCATGACGCTGGTTCCTGCATCCGATGCCGATATGGCGCTGATGGCCGAAGCCGCGACCGAGGCCGTTCTGCCCGCCTACCGTGACCGTTGTGGCGACGAATGCGCCACCGCTTGGAACGAGACCATCGGGGCCGCGATGGGTTTTGAGATCCAGTAAGTTGATACCGGGATGAGCGGGATTGCCTGCTCATCCTCCCCCTTCAGGCGTCGTCGTCCAAGGTCTCCAAGGGGCTTTGCAGAAACGCCCGGCGGCCATCGGTGTGATAGGCCTGCGCCACCTGATTGGCGATAAGATCAAGGGTGAAATGGTTCACCTCTCCCCCCCGAAAATTTGCGTAGCGCGTCCAATAGGTGTCGCCTTCCATGCCCCATTCTGCCGTGTCTTGTGTGCCGTCAGCAAAGCGCGCCACGCAGTCCCCTTCCCTGCCATAAGTGACCGACGCGACCCGCGCCTTGGTATCAGGATCAAACGCGTACAGGGTCTTGCCCGCCATGAACGATTGCAACTCTTCTGCGGTAAGACGTGGCACCGGGCGTTTCCTTTATCAGAGTGGTCGCGCCAATGCTCCATGCACTGGCGCGAGAGGTTTACCAGTTATCCAACTGCAAATGCGGCTGCCCGTCACTGGTTTTCTCGACCGATTGCCCCTTGGGGCCCACAACACCGCGAATGCGTTTGCGCAGGTTCGAGAATGCGTCCGAGGTGACAACATCCACAGCCTCATCCAGATGCAACGACAGTTGCACCCAACCGGGGCGCAGCTCAGACATCTCCCGCACCTCGCCCGCGAACGGCTGCCCCATAAAGCGACCGCTCACCCTGTCGCCGACCGCAACCGCCGCCTTGCCGAGTGTGGCCGACATGGTGTTCCAATCGTGGAACCCGTGCCGCTTCGCCACCTGCTCCAACGCTTTGCCTTGGCCCATGGGCTGCCCCTGCTCTGCCATCTCCCGGCGCAATTGTGCCGCCTGATCTTTGGCCTGAGCGATTGTTTTTGGTTGAACGCTCATAGCGCCTCTCCTTTCTTTGGCTGGAAAATACCCCACGCCAAGTTGCTGTGTCTGCCGCGCCGAAACAGCACGACTAAGGTTAGGCCAAGCAGCAGGATTTCTGCCAATGGCCCCGCGAGCCAGACCCCGATTTCCCCAAACGACAGGGGCAGCAGAAGGGTTAACGGGATCACGAATAGGTAGGGTTTGGTCAGGCCCAAAATGGCCGCGTTCAAGGCTGATCCGATGGCTTGAAAATAGCTCGCCACCATCATCAGCGGCCCCATAAGGAAGAACACGACGGTCATGATCGGCAAGATGCGCACGACCTCGGCGATGACGGCGGGGTCATCTACAAAAGCGCCCGCGATTTGGGCCGGAAAGCGCATCACAATGGCTTGCACCGTGGCGCAGTAGATCAGTGCCACCCACAGGGCGATCCGAAAACTTGCGTCCGCCCGGTGCCAAATCTGCGCGCCATAGTTGTTGCCGGTGATCGTCTGCATCGCAAACGACAGCCCAAGAAGCGGCAGAAAGGTAAAGGTGACCACGCGCGTGATGATCCCATAAGCCGAGATCGTATCGCTGTAGGCCGGGCTACCCACCCATTGCAGCATCATGATAATCGCCACAGACGAAAGGGAGAGGCCCAAGAAGTTCAGGCTCTGCGGCGCACCAAGGGCAAGGATACGCCCCCACCCATGCCCCATCGAATACCGCCGCAAAATCGCCGGTCGCAACGCGGTTTTGCCCCAGATACGGAACCCGATAACGATACAAAGCGCCAAAGTCTGCGCCGCTGCCGTGCCATAGGCAGACCCGGCCACGCCCAACTCGAATATCGCGATCAGGACGTAGTTGAAGGCGATGTTGGCCAGCGACACCAGTAAGCTCATCGCAGCCATGAAGCCCACGCGCCCCTCGTTGCGCAGCGCGTCAGAGTTTACCGACAAAACGAACAACAAGGGCGAGAAATAGACCGTGATCCGCAGGTAGATCACGCCCATCCGCGCCAGTTCCGCGTCACCACTGGCCGCGCTTAACGCCATCGCGGGACCAAAAAGGGTGAACAACACGATCAACCCGGCCCCCACCGCCAAGGCAAGCCCATGAGCGCCCACAAAAACAGCGCCCGCCCCACGCATATCCCCTGCCCCCAACCGGCGGGCCAGAAGACTGGACATGCCGTTGGAAACAAGGGTCGAAAGCGCCACGATCAGCATGTAGATCGGGAACATGAGGGTGACGGCGGCCAAGGCCGCGGGGCCCACATAGATGCCCAGAAACAGCGCATCGGCCACCGACAGCAAGCCGTTCATCCCCATCACAAAAATGATCGGAACGGCGGTTTTCAGGTAGATCACGCCAAGGGGCGCATCCGTGAAGGAATTCGGGGGGGTATCAGACATTTCCAATATCTCTTTAGCAACGTCGCGCAGTGAAAGATGGAACCCGCATTACCATCCGCGCGATTGCGGAAAGAGATTGTGAAAACGTATCACGTAGAACTTCACCAAGACTTGCGTCAGCGGGCGGCAGGCGTCTAAGGCCTGAGCGCCATCTAGGAAGAGTCTTCGTACCGGTCAAGCATTTTTATTTTGGCCTGTTGGAGGCGCGGGCTTCCTCCGCTATGTTGGATTCGACGAACGAATGGAGCAGGACGCAATGACGGACCGGGCAGAAATCACGGCGCGTTTGGCGTCTCGGCTGAAAGAAGAACGGGCGGCCAAAGGGCTGAGCCTGGACGCTTTGGCGAAGTTATCGGGGGTGTCTCGGTCCATGCTCAGCCAGATTGAGCGCGGCGAAAGCAGCCCCACGGTCGCCAGCCTCTGGAACCTGACCCGCGCCCTATCCATTGATTTTGCGTCCCTTTTGGATGACGATTCCGAACCGGCCCATCCAATTCGCGAGATCGTCCATGCCGACAACACTCCCGTTATCCGCAACCGCGCCGCAGGCTGCGAGATCCGCATCCTGAGTGCCCCCGATGAGGTGGGCGGAACCGAGGTCTACGATATCCGTTTTAACGCCGGCGCGGCACTGGAAAGCGCCCCGCACAAGGCGGGATGTGTGGAACATCTGACCGTTTTGGAAGGTGCCTTGGCCGTCGTGTCCGAAGGCGAACGGGCCGAGGCTGGCACTGGCGACACCATCCGTTATGCCGCCGATGTGGAGCATTCAATTCTTGCAGAAGATCAATCGCGGGCGCTTTTGATCGTGAAAAACGCCTGAATTCCAACTTAACGGCGAAAATCCCAGATATTGACAAGCGGCACCTCCAACGGATACTTATCCGCTAAACCGGAGGCTCCCCATGTCCACGCAATTTCTCGACCACATTTCCAACACGCTGACCGGCATCGAAAATGACGGGCTGTATAAGAGCGAACGCCTGATTACCTCGGCCCAAGCGGGGCGGATCACGGTGGCGCTGCCCGACGCCAGCACGCGCCAAGTGATTAACCTTTGCGCCAACAACTACCTCGGCCTCGCGGACCATCCGCAACTGATCGAAGCCGCGAAAGACGCGATGGACGACCACGGTTACGGCATGGCCTCGGTCCGGTTCATCTGCGGCACCCAGGACCTGCACCGCGAGTTGGAACAAAAGCTGGCCGCGTTCCTGAACAAGGACGACGCAATCCTTTTCGCCGCCTGTTTTGACGCCAATGGTGGCCTGTTCGAGCCCCTTCTCGGCCCCGAAGACGCGATCATCTCCGATAGCCTGAACCACGCCTCGATCATTGACGGCATCCGCCTGTGCAAAGCCAGCCGCTACCGCTACGCGAACTCTGACATGGCGGATCTGGAGGCCAAACTGAAGGACGCACGCGCGGCGGGCGCGAGGTTCATCATGATCGCCACCGATGGCGTTTTCTCGATGGATGGCTATCTGGCGAAACTGCCGGAAATCGCTGAATTGGCTGCAAAATACGATGCCCTGGTGATGGTGGATGACTGCCACGCCACCGGTTTCATGGGCCCCAAGGGTGCAGGCACGCCGGCCCATCACGGCGTCGATGTCGACATTCTGACCGGCACGTTGGGCAAGGCCCTTGGCGGCGCGATTGGCGGCTATATCGCGGGACCTCAGCCGGTGATCGACCTGCTGCGGCAACGGGCGCGTCCTTACTTGTTCTCCAACTCCCTGCCGCCGTCGGTTGTGGCGGCAGGGCTGAAGGCGCTTGAGCTGGTGGAAGACGGCGACGCGCTGCGCCAGCAATTGTTCGACAACGCCGCCTATTGGCGGACCGGGCTGGCGGAGCTTGGGTTTGACCTTCTGGAAGGCGAACATCCGATTATTCCGGTGATGTTGGGGGATGCGAAACTCAGCCAAAAGATGGCCGCGCGCCTTTACGAATTGGGTGTCTATGTGGCGGGCTTCTTCTTTCCCGTCGTGCCCAAGGGCCAGGCCCGCATTCGCACCCAAATGAACGCGGCCCTGACCCGTGAAGAACTGGACACAGCCCTCGCCGCCTTCGCCACGGCGGGCCGCGAGTTGAGGATCATCCGATGAATGGCACCATGAAATGTCTGGTGAAATCCAAGGCCGAAAAGGGCCTTTGGATGGAGACCCGGCCAATCCCGCAAATCGGCCCTGATGAGGTGCTGATCCGGGTGAACCAAACCGGGATTTGCGGCACCGATGCGCATATCTGGAACTGGGATGAATGGTCCCAAAAGACGGTGCCTCTGGGGCTGATAACCGGCCACGAATTCGCCGGTGAGATCGTAGAGCTTGGCCGCAATGTCGATGATCTAAGCCTCGGCCAGCGCTGTTCGGGCGAAGGGCATCTGATCAGCAAACATTCCCGCCAAAGCCGGTCGGGCAAGTTCCATCTGGACCCGGAAACCAAGGGCATCGGCGTGAATGTGGACGGCGCCTTTGCCCAATACCTCGCCCTGCCCGCCTTCAATGTGGTCCCCCTGCCCGACGCCATCTCTGACGAGATCGGCGCGATCCTTGATCCCCTCGGCAACGCGGTTCACACCGCGTTAAGCTTTGATCTGATCGGAGAGGACGTGCTGATTACCGGCGCGGGGCCCATCGGCATCATGGCTGCCGCGGTCGCACAGCATGTCGGCGCACGCCATGTGGTGATTACCGACATCAACCAAGATCGGCTCGATCTGGCGGCGCAGGTCACGGATGTCGTAACGGTGAATGTCTCCACGACAGATCTGCAAAGCGTGATCGACAATTTGGGCATGAAACAAGGCTTCGATGTGGGGCTCGAGATGTCGGGCAACGCGGCGGCGTTTGATCAGATGATCGAGGCGATGGTGATGGGCGGACGTATCGCGATGCTTGGCATTCCGCCCGGCAAGTCGCTGGTGGATTGGAACCGCATCGTTTTCAAGGCGCTCACCATCAAGGGGGTCTACGGCCGCGAGATCTTTGAGACCTGGTACAAGATGATCGCCATGTTAGAGGATAATTTGGACATCTCGCGCATCGTCACGCACCGCTTTCCCGTGGACCGTTTCGAAGACGGCTTCGCGGCGATGCTGTCGGGAAGCTCTGGCAAGGTGGTTTTGAATTGGCGGGCGTAGGCCAGCGCCTCATGTTTGAGTGATTGCTCAAATATTTTATTGAGCGATCACTCAAGGCCTCCTATCTGGCTGTTGTCAACTCTGATACCGGCCCGAAAAGACACGCCATGGCTACGTTTCCCATCCACACCATCGCTTCCGCCCCCGAAGCTGCAAAACCCGCTCTGGAAGCCTCGTTCAAAAACAACGGTCGCATTCCGGGCCTGCACGGCGCCATGGCCGCCGCGCCGCCACTGCTGGAAGCCTATGCTTTCGCTCATCAACAGTTCATGGCCACCAGCCTCTCCGCCGAGGAGAAAACCGTTGTTTGGCAAACGATTAACGTCGAAAGCAACGGCCACTACTGCGTGCCCGCCCACACTGGCATCGCGAAAATGATGAAGGTGGATGACGCCATCACCGAAGCGCTGCGCAATGAGACGCCCCTGCCGACGGCCAAGCTGGAAGCCCTGCGCACCTTCACGCTGGCGTCGATCCGTGACCTTGGTTTTGTCTCCGACGCCGACACCCAAGCCTTCCTTGATGCGGGCTTCACCGAGACGAATATCCTGGAGATCATCCTGGGTGCCGCGCAAAAACTGATGTCCAACTACACCAACCACTTCGCCAAAACGCCCGTCGATCAGGTGTTCCAGAAGTTTGCCTGGGAAAAGAATGACGCCGTCGCAGCCGAATAAGGTTAACGGCGGGGGGCTGGCGTTTGGCGCCCGCCCCACCCATATGACAGCGCAAGCGGCGGGCATTGGCCCGCCTTTGCTTTGATGCGCCCAGAAAGGACCGAAAATGACCGAGCCCCTGAAAATCGACATCATCTCTGATGTCATGTGCCCCTGGTGCATCATCGGCTACCGCCAGCTTGCCACCGCCCTGGAAGCATCGGGCACACCCCATGAAATCCAATGGCACCCGTTCGAGTTGAACCCCCAGATGCCGCCCGAGGGGCAGAATACCCGCGAACATATCATGGAGAAATACGGCAGCACGCCGGAACAATCCGAACAATCGCGCCAGCAAATGAAGGCCTTGGGCGATAGCCTTGGGTTCGACTTCGCGTGGTCCGAGGACTCGCGCATGCACAACACGTTCAACACCCACCAGCTGCTCCATTGGGCCAATACCCAAGGCCGGATGCACGACCTGAAACAGGAGCTTTTCAAGGCCCATTTCACCGATCAACGCAACCTGTCCGACATCACCGTGCTGGCCGATGTTGCGGGCGAAATCGGGCTGGACCGGGCCGAGACGGTGGCCGTGTTGGAAGATCAACGCTACGCCCAAGAGGTGCGCAGCGCGGAACAGTTCTGGCAGCAACAGGGCATTACTGGCGTGCCCGCCGTGGTCTTTGACCGCAAACACCTTGTCACCGGGGCGCAGGGCGTTGAAAACTACACCAGTATCCTGACCCAACTGGCGGAAATGAGGGACTAATCCCATGGCACGCGCCGCAAATTACGACCGTGATGCCGCCCTGGAGGCGGCCATGGCCGTATTCTGGCGCAAGGGCTATCACGCGACCTCCCTCAAGGATCTGGAGGTCGCGTTAACCATGAAACCGGGCAGCATCTACGCGGCGTTTGAGAGCAAAGAGAACCTCTACCTGCTGGCGATTGAGCGGTATTTTGAGGCCTCCCGCAAAGGGTTTCTCGCCCAGATCGCCAATGCCGACACGCCGCTGACCGGGCTTGCGGCGCAGTTTCAAACCTACGCCGACCTTTCCGGGGCCGAGCCGACGCGGCAGGCATGTATGTTAATGAAAACGATGGTCGATACGGCCACGACGGAACCGGCAATCGCCACAGCGGCGCAAAACTACCTCGAACAGATGTGCGCGGCCTTTGCCGATACCTTCAAAGCCGCCCAATCGGAAGGGGAAGTCCGCGCCGACGCCGACCCCAAGCGCCTTGCGCGGCGCTACCAGGCCAATATCTCGGCGCTCCGGGTAGAATTGCTGCGCGGCTTGCCCCGTGAAGACATTCAAAAACTCGCCGATGATATGGCGCAAGAAACACTGGCCTTGGGCACAGCGTAACGCGCCACCCTACCCTGTTGAGCGAAGTGGCGCGTCGTATTCTCCGCTTATGGCCGCAGCATTACCTTACCCGCGCGGCCCGGCTCTAGCGCTGCTGTCATGGCCTCGGACACGTGATCCAGCCCAAAGACACCACCGTCGGCCAACGTCAGGTCACCCTTGGCCGCCAATGTCACCAACTCGGTGATCAGGCGGGTGCGTTCCTCGGGGGCCATGTCCTTGCTGACGCGAGAGCCCCAGAAGCCCTTCACCGTGATGTGCTTCATGATCAGCGCCCCCGACGACAGTGGCATCGCCGCCCCGGTTGCCGTGCCAAACACCACCAGCTCTCCGTCCAAGCCCAGAAGGTCGACCAGATCGGCCGAGGTTTCGCCGCCAACGGAATCAATCGCCGAAACGGCGCCCGCCGGGCCGGTCAACTGCGCCGCTTTCTCTTTCCAATCAGCGTCGCTGGTGGATAGGACGTTGCCAAAGCCCAGGTCTTTCAACTCCTGCGCGGCAGCGTCGCGGCGCACAAGGTTTACCAGGTTGATCCCCCGCGCTTTCGCCAGCACTTCCATGATCCGCCCCACGGCGCCGTTTGCCGCGGTTTGGATGATCCAATCGCCTTTCTTGGCCTTCAACGTCTCTAGCAAAGACAGGGCGCTGAACGGCATGGCGATCAATTGCGCGCCAAGCGTGTCAGAAATCGCGTCTGGCAGAGGCAGAACGCCCGCCGCCGGGGCCACGAAATATTCGGCCCAAGACCCGTGGATGCCCGCAACCGCCACACGCTTGCCGACCATGGCCGCGTCAACGCCGTCGCCCACGGCCTCTACCGTGCCAAGGGCCTCGGACCCGCCGATGGCGCCGGGCAGGTCGGGCTTGTAGCCATAGTTGCCCCGGATCGTCCAAAGGTCGTGGTTGTGGATGGGCGACAGGGTCATCTTGACCAGAACTTCACCCGCCGCAGGGGCAGGTTTGGTCGTTTCCTTGGCGACGAGCACGTCCACCGGTTCGCCAAATGTGTCGTGGATTGCAGCTTTCATTTTCAGTCCATTCATTGAGGTTATCTTGATGTGTAGATGTGTCGAGTCTCGGCCAGCGCCTGCTGTAGCGGCAGGTCACTCCGAGATATCTTGGCAAGGATGGCCGCCCCGAGAAACTTTGCGTAAAGCATCCGCGCCACCGCTTGCGGGTCGTCAACGGGACGCACGGACCCATCGCCGACGCCCGCAATAAGTAGGGCAGCGATCCGGTCCACCAAGGCGTCCACGCCCGTATCCAGGACCACGCGCATCCCCTCCGACAGATCGGCGATCTCTGCCCCAAGCTTGACCACAAGACAGCGGGTCGAAATCCCGCCCGCCCCCTCATGGCCAAGCCACGCGCCCCAAAAGGCGGCCAGTTTGTCGCCCGCCAGCTGCGGGCTCGCGGTCAGCAGATCCATGCGTGACAGGTAATCGTCCACATAATCGTGCAGCATCGCCTGCCCAAAGGCGTCCTTGGAGGGGAAGTAATAGTAGAAAGACCCCTTCGGCACGCCGCTCTCCGCAAGGATTTGCGCGATACCAACGCCGCTAAAGCCCCCCTTCAAGGCAAGCTCTCGCCCCGCCGTTAGGATTTTCTTACGTGTCTGATCGGATTTGGTTTGCTCTGTCATGAGCGATATATAGGTAATAATAGACCGGTCGTCTAGTCACCTCTCCCTATCGTGAGATGCCGACATGGCTTGCGCTATCCGGCTGCAAATAAACGGATTTCTGCGCCTAGTGGAGTAGAGCCCCACCGTCCGCTAAGGGCTGGCTTGCGTCCCCAAAAGCCCGCCCCTGCCGCCGTTCCCTGCTCCCAATTCAGAAAATGTAAAAAAGATTTACTTTGCCTCTTGCCCGGGCCGTCCGACCTCCCATATGAGTTAATGTGATTTACATTTACATTCGAACAGCCCACCAACCCCAAGGAGAACTTCCATGACCACAACAACCGCCCCCACCCATTCCCATGAAAGCCTTGGTTGGTTTTCTCGGGCGGAAAACTGGCTTGATGCCCGTGGCAAAGGCGCTTGGATCGCTGCCATGGTCATCGGTTTCATCTTTTTCTGGCCGATCGGCCTCGCCCTTCTGGCCTACATGATCTGGAGTAAACGCATGTTCAACGGTTCCTGCACATCCCGCCGCCACAGCCACCGTGGCCACAAGTTCAACTCTTCCGGGAACAGCGCCTTCGACGCCTACAAGGCCGACACGCTGAAGCGCCTGGAAGATGAGCAAGGCGCGTTCGAGGCCTTCTTGCAACGCCTGCGCGATGCCAAGGACAAGTCCGAATTCGACGCCTTCATGGACGACCGGGCCGAAGCCGCAAAGGCTGAGACCGAAGAAGCCAAGGCGTAACCGTCCCCCCTCGCCTTAGGCTTGTCCCCGCGCGCGCCCACCCGTCCCAATCCGGGCGCGCGCCCCTTTTTCCCCTTCCCAAAGGCCCCCCTTATTGCCATGTCCTTGTCCATGACCCGCTCGCCCCTGCCCGACCCAACCTATGATGCTGCCTTCTACGACGGCGTCTTGCCCAAACGCCTGTTTGCCTGGGCCATCGACGCGGCGCTGATCTTTGTCGCGATGCTGATCCTGAGCGTTCTGACCGCGGGGATCGCCTTTCTACTCTGGATACCGGTGCACTTTGGCCTCGCCTTCCTGTACCGCTGGCGCACGATCCGGGCGGAATCCGCAACCCTCGGCATGCGTCTGATGAATATCGAGCTGCGCGGTCCCTCCGGTGCCCGCCTCACCAGCCAAGAGGCCGCCGTGCATACCGGCTGCTATATGGTGGCCGCCACGATTTTCGTGATCCAGCTGATTTCCATCGGCATGATGATGGGTCGCCCGTTCAACCGCAGCCTCTCCGATGAGCTTGTCGGCACCGTGATGATTAACTGTCCGGCCTAGGACTGGACCCAAGGGGCAACAGCAAAGTAACCACGTTCCAGAAAGCGGTTGCCCCATCGCGGGCGAGTGGTGCACTCTAGTACCGTCGACACGGGACCCTTTGTTTATGCGCCATACGCTACCCATCGCGCCACAATTCTATGTGACAGCGCCGCAAGACTGCCCCTACCTCGACGGCAGACGCGAACGCAAACTGTTTACCGCGTTGCAAGGGGATCATTCGGAGGCGTTAAACAATTCGCTCTCCAAGCAGGGGTTCCGCCGGTCGCAAAACGTGCTCTACCGCCCCTCCTGCACCGATTGCGCCGCTTGCCTGTCCGCCCGCATCCGCGTGGCGGATTTCGCGCCTAAACGCGGTCACAAACGGATATCGAAGCGCAACAAACACCTGATCCGCCACCCCCGCTCTGCTTGGGCCACGGAAGAACAATACGCCCTGTTCCGCAGCTACCTTGATACCCGCCACGCCGATGGCGGCATGGCCGATATGGATGTGTTCGAATTTGCCGCAATGATCGAGGAAACGCCGGTCAAATCTCGCGTGATCGAATACCGCGACCAGACCGAGGGCGATGATCTGGCCGCCGTCTGCCTGACCGATATCCTCGATGACGGCCTCAGCCTCGTCTACTCGTTCTTCGCCCCGGAATTGCAGCGGAACTCTCTGGGAACCTACGTGATCCTCGATCACATCGCCCTCGCGCAAGAGGCCGGCTTGCCCTACGTCTACCTTGGATATTGGGTGCCAGGATCATCGAAAATGGGCTACAAGGCAAACTTCCCCGCACTCGAGGTTTACGTGAACGGCCAATGGCAAGACATTGGCGCGCAAGAAGATTACGATACCCAAACCCACCCCCTCTCGACCGATCCAATCGCAGAGCAGGTGGCCCAAATCACCCTTCCCGATCTGCGCGCCGCCCCCGACAGCAACCACTGATGCGCCTCGCGCTCGTGACCCTGATCGTGCCCGACTACGATGAAGGCATCGCCTTCTACGTCAATGGCCTCGGGTGGACGTTGTTGAGCGACGAGGACCAAACCCACAAGCGTTGGGTCACCGTCAGCCCCTCCCCACAGGGCCCCGCCCTTCTCCTCGCGGTGCCCACAACCGACCGCCAGTCCAGGGCCCTTGGCCAGCAAACCGGCGACCGCGTGGGATTTTTCCTTCACTCAAGCAACTTCAAGGAGGACGCCGCCCGGATCACCACCGCGGGCGGCACCTTTGTGGAAGCGCCCCGGCATGGGCCCTACGGCACCGTTGCCCAATGGCGCGACCCTTGGGGCAACCTTTGGGATCTGATCCAACCCGCCGCTTGAGCGCCCTCCCTTCATCTTTTCAAAAATATCGCCCCCGGAGGGTCCGCCCCCACCTCCGTGCCTCCAAACGACAAAGGAGGGCCGCCATGGCCCCCCCTC
Source organism: Gymnodinialimonas sp. 57CJ19 (assembly GCF_038396845.1). NCBI lineage: Bacteria > Pseudomonadati > Pseudomonadota > Alphaproteobacteria > Rhodobacterales > Paracoccaceae > Gymnodinialimonas > Gymnodinialimonas sp. 57CJ19. The sequence continues at coordinate 2,487,529 of NZ_CP151587.1, read as the reverse complement.
CCCAATCTCTACAAACTCCCGAAACCTTAGTTCGGCAGCAGATCCGGTACGATCGTCACGATGCCCGGGAAGAACCACAAGATCGCCAATCCCAACACCTGAATGCCCACGAACGGCAGCACCCCTCGGTAGATGTGGCCCGTCGTCACCGACTTCGGTGCCACGCCCCTCAAATAAAACAGCGCAAAACCAAAGGGCGGCGTCAGGAACGAGGTCTGCAAGTTCACCGCAATCATGATCGTCACCCACTTCGGGTCCAACGTCCCGCCGTAAATCACCGGCCCCACAATGGGGATCACGATGTAGATGATTTCAAGGAAATCGAGCACGAAGCCCAGAAAGAACAAGATCGCCATCACCAGCAGGAACACGACCCATTCCTGGTCAAACGCTCGCAAGAACTGCTGGATGTAATGCTCACCGCCGAAGGCGATCAGCGTCAGGTTCAACACTTGGCTCCCGATGAGGATGGTAAACACCATGCTCGTGACCTTAGCCGTCTCGCGCACCACGGGCCCCAAAACGCTGGTGCGCAGAAGCGTCCAACAGGCAAACAGCAGGCCGAAGAAGGCGAAATGATAGGCACCTTGCGTCACGATATAGGCCAGCCAATCGGCAACGGTCACGGCCTCGCGCGACATCCGCAGGTCAAAGTTCACGCCCACGACAATCATGATCACCACGGCAAAGGCCGCACCGACAACAATTTTTGCTCCGCGCCGGTCATCGCCAAGCTTGCGATAGGCCGCCAACATGATCGCCCCAGCCGCACCGAGGGCAGCGGCCGGTGTCGGGTTGGTAATCCCGCCAAGGATCGAGCCCAGAACCGCCACGATCAGGACCAGCGGCGGGAAGACCACGCGCAGAAGCTCGTTTTGCGACAGACGCCCCACTGCGTGATAGCACCCATAGACCGTCAGACCGAAAGGAATGGCGAGGACCGCGAACGTCCTTCCCGGACCCGTCAACGGACCGATGAACATCACATCAGCCGCCAGGGCCAGCACGATGCCCAATCCCCCCACCAGCAATGGCAGCGGAGAGGACGTCGGAGAGATACCGCGTGCCAGCACCAGGGTCAGCGCCAGAAGCGTGAACAGGACCGCAACACCGCTGCCGATGGGTGCCGCCGCGGCAAGGGCCGCATCGGTGGCCGCAACCATCTCTTCCGGTGTGCGCTCTTGGGAAACTTCCCCTGCTTCGCCCGCTTCAATCGCGGCCTGCTCGGCGACGGCCACGTCCCAGGCCTCCTGACCATGCAGGTCGATCATGCCCGCCGCACATTGCTCGGATACATTGGTGCGCAGCGACGCGCTGGCCGCCCCGTCGGACATATCCGACACGGTGATCGTCTGGCTGCCGACGATGCCCGCAGTGGCCGCAAGGCTTACCCCGATGATGATCGCCGCCGGCACCCCAAGGAACCATGTCAGACTTTCGCCCCGCGTGACGGGTTCTCCGGTGCTGGCGCCCATTTGCACCGCGGGCGCTTTCGATGGGAACACCAAGGCGTAGCCGAAGGAGTAGGCGCCATAAAGGAAGGCCAGGAAGATACCCGGCAGAAGCGCCGCCTGGAACAACGTGCCCACTGACAGAACCGCAGGCTGGCCCAGATAGGTCAGCGCGTCGCGGCACCCTGCGGCGACGGCGCGGGTCTCTTGCCCCGTGGCATAGAGATCACCCGCCAGCGTGCCCAGAAGAACGATCACGATGGAAGGCGGAATGATCTGCCCCAAGGTGCCGGAGGCGGCGATCACGCCGGTGGCCAACTCGGGCGAATAGTTGTTGCGCAGCATTGTGGGCAGGGCCAGCAGGCCCATGGTCACCACGGTCGCGCCGACGATGCCGGTCGAGGCCGCAAGAAAAGCGCCCACGATCACGATCGACACAGCCAGACCGCCGGGAAGCGGGCCAAACACACGCGCCATGGTGGTCAGCAGGTCATTGGCAATCTTCGAGCGTTCCAGCGTGATGCCCATCATCACAAACATCAGAACGGCCAGCAGAATCTCGATGGATTGACCCGCAATCACACGCTCGTTCATGCGGTTGACGATGAACGACAGGTTGCGATCCAGCGCGGTTTCCCAGCCGCCGGTGAACAATGCCTCATCTATGCGCGGCAAATCGGGATACCTGAAGGTTGAAATCGTATCTCGGGGGACGCCATCGGCAATCAGCGCCAGATAATCCTCTGATCGCACATCCACCGCTTGGTGGATCAGCAAGCCAGAGCTATCCAAAACCGCGATGATCGCGAAGGAAATCACACCCGCGCCACCAATGGCGAAGGCCACCGGGAAGCCCGTCATGATCCCACCAAACAGGGTGAGGAACACGATGATCAGGCCAATTTCGACCCCGTCCAAACCAAAAAGCATCTTTTAAGTCCCTATGCTGCGCCACTCATGGGCACATTGTCGTGTATTGGATCAGGTCGAGCCTGAGTGGATCGCGTGCTCGATCTCTTCTGCCTCGTCGCCCAAGTAGTCGCGGTCAAGGTATTTGCCTTCGCTGGCCTCGCCCTCACGCCATTCCAGGTACGAGCGCCAGAACATCGACCAGGCTTGCAGGAAGACCATCACGCAATAGGCCACGATCAGCACTTTGAAGAGGAAGTAGGCGTTGAACCCGTTGGGGCTGAAGCCAATGGTCTCGACGTTCCAACGCAGGGCGCGCGCTTGCATGATCATGCGCTCCAGCGTGCCCGAGGCGGAAGGGTTCGGCACCACAAGATGACGCCACATGAAGAACCAGGCGTACATATACGTCAGTGTCACAACGGGCAGCATGAAGAGCATCGCGCCCAACATATCCATCACCTTCTTGGTGCGGAACTTCACGGCGGAGTAGACAAGGTCCACACGGACATGGCCACCTTGCACGAATGTATAGGTGACACAGAGGGTCACGATGATGGCGTTATAAAGCTTCAGCTCTTCCGCCCACCACGACAGGTCTTGGGTGAAGGAAATGCCAAGCGGCCCCATGGAGATGTCCGACACCCGGAAAATCCGTTGCAGGAAGACGATCATCACCTGTTGCAACACCATCAAAAGCCCCACCCAAGCGGCGGTTCTGCCGACGGCATTGGCGAACCCCTCCTGGATGCGAACGCACGTCCACAGGAATTCCCGCTTGAACATGCCGACGACGGTGATGACCGAGAAAAGGAAGAACAAGGCGAAGAACAGCTCGACCGATGCACCATAGTAGATGAACCGCATCAACGATTCCGTATTGGACCAATCTAGCCAGGAGCCGGGATTGAGAAGGGCGGTGACAATATTCACCGGCGCCGTCACGTACTCGGTCAAGGCCCAGAGGATCAGGTCTAGCATGTTGAGGAACTCCAGCCGAAAACAACCCTGTCACATTCCGCACCCTAGCGGCGCTGTTCAACTGGGTCTTGAAAACTCCCCCGCCCACGAATTGCAGGCGGAGGAGTGCCGTAAAGCGTCAGGCGTTTAGCCTGCGTTGTTTACACGGTTACGCTGACGCTGATACTCGCCATCGGCGATCTCGTACCAACCGGCAGACTCGTCGAGCGACGCAAAGTAGGAGTTTGCGATGTTGGCATAGATCTCGTCGCTCATGTTCTCTTCACGAACCTCAGCAGCGGCACGGCCGAACGCGTCCCATACTTCGTCGGGGAACTGGCGCGTCTGCACGCCACCGGACACAAGACGCTCAAGCGCAGCGCCGTTTTCAGCCAACGACAGCGCGGTGTTGTGGGCGTGGGCGGCACGGGTTGCCACATCACAGATCTGCTGCTGCTGCGGTGTCAGGGATTCCCAGACGTCCAGGTTGAACCCGAAGGTCAACGCGGCACCCGGCTCGTGGAAACCAGCAGTGTAATAGGTGTTGGTAACCTCCTGGAAGCCCATGCGCTCATCTGCGTAGGGACCGATCCACTCCGCGCCGTCGATCTGGCCCGAAGACAACGCCTGGTAGATTTCGCCACCGGGGATGTTCTGAACCGAAGCACCAAGACGACCCAGAACCTGACCACCTTGGCCTGGCATGCGGAAACGAAGACCCTGAAGATCCTCGGCAGAGTTGATTTCCGTGTTGAACCAACCACCGGGCTGCATCGCGGTCATACCACACATCAGCGGCTTCAGGCCGAACAGCGACGACACTTCGTCGTGCAATTCCTGACCACCGCGGCGGTAGTACCAGTTGGACATTTCCTGGCTGGTCATGCCGAACGGCACGGAGGTAAAGAACGCCAGCGCCGGGTGCTGGTTCAGGAAGTAGTACTCAGCCGAGTGATATACGTCAGCTTGGCCCGAGGAAACGGCGTCAAAAACTTCGAACGCGCCAACCAGTGTGCCGGCCGAGTTTTTGTTGAAGGTCAGTTGACCATCCGTCATGGCGGCGACGTAGTCGATGGCAAGCTGTGCTGCGTCATCGAAAATCGCAAAGCCGTCTGGAACAGACGTCACAAGCGTCAGCTCGCGGTTACCTTGCGCGTACAGCGGTGCTGCAAGTGTCGTAGAGGCGGCTGCTGCCCCGCCAACAGCGGATGTCCGCAAAAAAGAACGACGATCCATTGGTGTATTCCTCCCGGTTGGATCTTTTCCCCGAGCCCCCCTCCTGGGTGCTCAGTGGCTTATAAGTGTCGGCACGTTAGCGCGGCGTTTGCCGCCAGAAAACAGCTTTTCTTCACCTTTGACGTGGTTTTTGTAAAATCTTTTGACCAATCCGGGCAATTTGGGGCTTGCACGCCCCTCTCGGTGCCGTCGTTAGCGCTATCAAGCTGCCAACAATATCTGGTGACTTTGGAAAATGCGGCCACAACGCTTAAAATTTGGGCCTGCGCGCCGGGTGATGGTGATTTTTTGCGCTTCTTATTTGCCCGCGAAGGGGTGGCGCGGGGCATCATTCCCCTCAAACTTGGCGGAAATCACACCTTCCATCCCGAGACCAGGCATCGTGATTCTATGAGACAGGCTCAGCACAGCACCGCAGCCCGACAACTTCGTCGACAGAGCAAAAGGGGCCGCACCGATATGCCGCCCCATCTTGTGCCTAGTATATAGTAGGAGCCTTAGTTGATCACCGCGCCCGATCAGTTCGAACGCAAATGGCTTGGCACGAACAGCGCGACCTGCCGAGAGACGCAGGTATTTCCGCCCCCTTCCCCGTCACTGCGCGCGCTCTCGGGGTAGAACGGTGGGACGCTTTCCAACGTACAGCCTCCCCGGAAGCTCGACAGCATGTCGCTGGCCAGATCGGGCGCAAGGGGGCCATGGTCATGCACCACCAGATGGTATTCGGACATCTCGGGCTCGGTGAAACGGGTCTCGAACATGTTCGTTGGCACCTCGCCCGCCGGCAAGAAGGCCGAGACCCGGATTTCCCCATCCTCCGGCACCACCGTACCGCCACCGTTCACCGCAACGGCGTTCATCTCGGGCATGCCCATCGCCTCCATGGGGGTGCAGGGATTGGATTGGCACAGATGCGGGTTCTGCACCGCCACGAACCAAACCGTAATCGCGTGCCCCGGCGCGATGCCTTCCGTCACGATCTGCATCGCCGCCCCCTCTGGCCCGGTCACCAGTATCGCTTCCGTTCCTTCAATCGGGCCGGGCGTCATGCCGCTTGGCGGCGTCCAGGACATCGGCAAGGTGTCTGCCACCACGGCTTGCGCCGACAGGATCAGGCACGCGGCCATGAGTGTCTTCGAGAGTTTCATTTGTTCCTCCTTTTCCATGCCCCGCAGCGTCCTCAATCTGACGTCCCGTGCGCAAATCAGTTCTCCTCGCGTCTTGGGCAAGGTATGCTTGGGTGAAATGAAAAACCGGATGCCCTCCATCAACGCGCTGCGCAGCTTTGACGCCGCCGCCCGGCACCTCAGCTTCAAGGAAGCGGCAGCAGAGCTTTCCGTGAGCCCCGCCGCCATCGGCTATCAAGTCAAACGGCTGGAGGAGGATTTCGGACGTGCTCTGTTCCTGCGCAAACACCGTGCCATTGAACTGACGCCCGAGGGCTTGGCCCTGTCGCGCCGCCTCAGCACGGGTTTCGCTGCGATCGAGGCCGCCTGGACGGACGCCAGGATGCCGAAGGCGCAAGAGACCATCCGCGTCTCCGCCCCCATCGCGGTCGTGCAGAAGTGGCTCTATAATGAGCCGACCCTGAACGCAGACCCGGCGGCCGCTTACAAGGTGGAATGGGACGTCAGCCAAGCCTTTCGCGCGTTGCAGGGCGCGGGCATTGATGCGGCCATCCGCTACACCGCCACCCCAGACCCCGAAGCCTTTGCCGAGCCGCTGCTTCGGCAATGCTACACGCCGCTGATGCGGGCCGACATGGCCAGGACGGTCTCTGAACCAGCCGACCTTCTGCACCACGGGTTGATTGACCTGGGCTTTGACCTTGCAGCCGAGCCCGACCTCAACATCTGGAAAGCCTGGTGCACCGCCCAAGGCCTCGCGCCGCCCAACCGCTTTGCCATGACCTGCGGCTACACCATGTCTGCGGTGGAAATGGCGCGCGAGACGGGGCACATCGCCATGGGCGGCTTCTTCGTGGTCGCCGAAGACATCGCTGCGGGCCGCCTTGTCGCGCCTTTTGACGTGGCCGTCGTGCCGCAATCGCAGCTTTGGATCATGTGCCGGAAGGGCCGCGAGGACGAACCCATGATGCGCTGGTTCCGCGCTGCCGCCCACGCCTGCGCCGCGCGCCTGCAAGAAACGGCGGCGCATCTGACCCTCGTGGATCTGAACGGCCAGCGCCTCCCCGACCAAGCGCCGCCAACGCCCCCAAAGTCACTTTAGTTGCGCAAAACGCCGCTGATACGACATTTTCTTCACACTCTCGCGCTTTTGCCTGTTGACGCCCAAAACCCTCAGTCATAACGTCCGGCCACGCGATAATAGGAGGCTCGGCGATGTCCGGCATTCTCGTACTTGTAGGAAAAAGGCGCATGGGTCGGTAACGACATCCATATCTGGAACCATGCGCCCCCGGATCACCGTCCGGGGGCTTTTTTTTGGAAATACAATTTCGCATACGAATGATGAAGCGCGATGAAGAAGGATGAAGCGCCCATGTCACAGAGCATGTCACAGCAGATGACCGGAGCAAAGATGATCGTCGAGGCCCTCAAGGAGCAGGGTGTCGATACGGTATTTGGCTATCCCGGCGGCGCCGTCCTTCCGATCTATGACGAGATCTTTCAGCAAAACGCGATCCGCCACATTCTGGCGCGTCACGAACAAGGCGCGGTTCATGCCGCCGAAGGCTATGCACGCTCTACCGGCAAACCCGGCGTTGTTCTGGTGACCTCTGGTCCCGGTGCCACCAATGCGGTGACTGGCCTGACCGACGCACTGATGGACAGCATCCCGATCGTTTGCCTGACCGGACAGGTGCCCACCTTCATGATCGGCTCGGACGCGTTCCAAGAGGCCGACACCGTGGGTATCACGCGCCCCTGTACCAAGATGAACTGGCTGGTGAAGGAAACCGATCGTTTGGCGGATACAATCCACCAAGCCTTCCACATCGCCACCAGCGGTCGCCCCGGCCCGGTTCTGGTGGACATCCCCAAGGACGTGCAATTCGCCACCGGTGAATACACGACAAAGCCCAAGGCCAAGATCAGCCATTACCAACCCAAGGTGAAGGGCGACATTGACGTCATCACCGCCTTGGTTGAGGCGATGGAAACCGCCAAGCGGCCTCTGTTTTATACCGGCGGCGGGGTGATCAACTCTGGCGCCAAGGCCAGCGCACTTCTAACGGAATTGGTCGAGGCAACAGGCTTCCCCATCACCTCGACCCTGATGGGCTTGGGCGCATACCCCGCCACGGGCGACAAATGGCTTGGCATGTTGGGAATGCACGGCACCTACGAGGCCAATCTGGCCATGCACGGCTGTGACCTGATGATTAACATCGGCGCGCGTTTTGACGACCGCATCACAGGCCGGATCGCTGATTTCTCGCCCAATTCACGCAAGGCGCATGTGGATATCGACCCCTCGTCGATCAACAAGGTGATCCACGCCGACTTCCCGATCCTTGGGGATGTGGGCCATGTGCTGGAAGACATTCTGAAGGTCTGGAAAGCGCGGGGCCGCAAGGCCGATCGGGCTGCCGTCAAAGATTGGTTCGACCAGATTGAGACATGGCGCGCCGTGCGGTGCCTTGATTACAAAGCGTCCGAGACAGTGATCAAGCCACAATACGCCCTGCAACGTTTGCAAGAGCTGACCAAGGGCCACGATCGCTACATCACTACGGAAGTGGGCCAGCACCAGATGTGGGCCGCGCAGTTCCTCGACTTTGACGCGCCGAACCGTTGGATGACATCGGGCGGGCTTGGCACAATGGGGTACGGCACCCCGGCCTCCATCGGGGTTCAGGTTGCGCACCCGGAATCGCTGGTGATCAACGTTGCCGGTGAAGCCTCCTGGTTGATGAACATGCAGGAAATGGGCACGGCCATGCAGTACCGTCTGCCGGTGAAACAGTTCATCCTGAATAATGAGCGGTTGGGCATGGTCCGCCAGTGGCAAGAGCTGCTCCACGGAGAGCGCTATTCGGAAAGCTGGTCCGAAGCGCTGCCCGATTTCGTGAAGCTGGCCGAAGCCTTCGGCGCCCACGGTATCATCTGCTCGGATCCCAAGGATCTGGACGACGCGATCATGGAGATGATCAACTACGAGGGCCCGGTGATCTTCGATTGCCTGGTAGAGAAGCACGAAAACTGCTTCCCGATGATCCCGTCAGGCAAGGCCCACAACGAGATGCTTCTGGGCGAAGCCGACACCCAAGGCGTGATCGGCGACGCGGGTGGGGTTCTGGTGTGAGCAAAGCCCGGTCCATGGGGCTCGGTACGAGGTTTCCGACTACACCTCGTCCGGGTCATTGGGCCGCCGCCAGACTCGTGCCGATTAAACCTTAACCCAATGATGGAGCCCAAGAATGTCAGGTTCATGTGACACCGCGACCCCGGAACGCCGGTTCGGCCTGACCGCAGCCACGCTCTGTGTGCTGACGATTATTTCCCCGCCCGCCAACGCTCAAGCCAACGTTGAGGCTCTCTTTGACCTGCTCTGCGGGCGGACGGTGCATTTCTATGACGGATCGGGCAATCAGATCGAATATACCGCGGGCGATGGGACGGCCTATCTTTGGTACCATGACTTGCCCGATGTGATTGTGGGGTCGTGGGGTGTTTACTCCGATGCCGAGTTGCGGGAGCTGCAAAATGATGGCTCGAACGACACGGGCCGCGATGGGGGCTTGGATAGCCGAGAGCTGTTTGATCTACCCATCGGCGGCGCGCAGGTTTGCTATGAATATCCCGCGGGCGGCTTTGGTCCACTGGACCCCGGCGGGTTCCATTGTTGGGACGAATTGGACCTGTTCGAGACCGTGGTGGAAGGCGGCGTTTTCCCCGGTGATCGCTATGGCTTGCGCGACGGCGTGCCGCCGTTCAATCTGCCCGAGCATCCGTTTCAGGCGCTGGAATCCTTCGACGCTGATTTCCCGCAACTGCCGCCTGAGCCCGCTTGTGGCGTGCCGATCTCATGATCCGGGCCGCGCTTTCCATTGCCTGCGCCTTGGCCTTGCCCGTTCAGGGACAGGCTCAAGACTTTCGTGGGCTTTTGCCGGGCATGCCTGCGTCGGAATTGGCGGTTCTTGGGGAACCGTTCGATTTTCAGTCCCAACAAGGCACCGTAACAGCGCGTTATCCGTTGCCGTATGAACGGCATATGACAGTGCTGTACGAGAATGGCCGAATTCAATCGCTAGGTCTCGGCTACGGCGGTATCGGTACGACATTGCACCCACCGGCAACCCAAGGATTGCGCGTCGGCGTCACCACATTGCGCGAAGCGGTCGCGTTGGCGGGATCCGAAGGATTTACCTTCGATGATCCCAATGGCCTGAGGGTGATTGGCGACGTGCCGATTGGCTGGTTCTTGTATTATGAGTTACAAGACCACCCGGACTTGCTGCTGGAATTGTCCTTTCAAGACCGAAGCCTTGCGACTGCCCGAGCGGATAGCGACACTGGCCCCACGCCGTTGCCACGCGACGCGCTGTTGGTCTCGGCCACGCTCTACCACGATGAATTCACCACCCGGCACCCTGATGTCCATGGCTCCACACCCATGGACCGACCCGGCGCCGTCCCTTTTGCCCTTCCCTTATCAGAAGCCTTCCCTCTGACCGTCCTACCCTGAAAAGGAACTCTGCCCATGGCCCTCAATATCGAGCGCGGCTCCACCAGCCATTCCGCCTATGACCTCCGCAGCCACCTCAGCGATGTGATCGAAACCCACACGTTGGCCATTCTGGTCGAAAACGAGCCCGGCGTTCTGGCCCGTGTCATCGGCCTGTTTGCGGGCCGCGGCTACAATATCGAAAGCCTGACAGTGGCGGAGGTGGACCATGGCGGCCACCGCTCGCGCATTACCATCGTGACGTCGGGAACGCCGCAGGTGATCAACCAGATCAAGATGCAGCTTGAACGCATGGTGCCGGTGCATGAAGTCGCAGACCTGACCGTGGACGGCCCCTTTGTGGCTCGGGAGTTGTCGCTGATCAAGGTGATCGCCACGGGCGAAAAGCGGGTAGAAGCCCTGCGTACTGCCGAAATCTTCCGCGCCAATGTCGTGGATAGCACGCTGGAAAGCTTCGTGTTTGAGATGACCGGCACGCCTGAGAAAATTGACGCCTTTTGCGACCTGATGCGCCCCTTGGGTGAGGTCAAACTGGCTCGCACGGGCGTGGCGGCCATCGCTCGGGGCACCTGAGGATGCGGGCCACTCTGGCGCCTGTGCGCGCCGCCCTCTTGGCGCTGAGTGTGCTGGCGGGCTTCACGGCTCTGCCAGCAATGGGCCAGACCCTGCACGGCATCACCTTCGGAGAGCCGATCCCCGCAGGGCTGCCACAGCCCGACGATACGCAAACCCAAGCGCCGTTTACCCGGTCGATCTGGACACAGCTGAATGACATGATGGTCACGGTCATCGCCGATAGCGAAACCGGGGGCGTGCTGTTCATGGAAATGCGCCCCGCCGCGCCGGGCCCGGTGGCCACGCAGATCGACGGGCTTGTCTTCGGAGAAACGACGCTGGCCGAACTCCATGCCCGCTTTGGATCGGAAGGCGTCGTATTCGCCAATGTTGGACGTGGCGGCGTGTTTGATGACATCCTGGTCCACTTCGCGACCTATGAGATTGACAATAGCGATACCGTATTGTCCCTCGCCACTACGGAACCGCTGCAGACCGCCACCCAAGACAGCGCCGCGCAGGCCGTTCTCGACAGCGTGATCGTCGCAGACAGTGCCTACCTTACCCAAGTCTGGGGCCTCAACCGTGGGCGCCTGCCGGGCTACTCCCCCATCGCCGACCCGTTCGACGGCTGACCTTGGCGCAAGAGCCTTGCAAGGCTCTTGTAAAGCCTTTTGCAAAAGGCTTCCCTCAAAAGCCTTGCAAGGCTTTTTCTGAGTTTTTTGCAAAAAACTCTGCCGCCCCATCGGCAAAGCCTCCACGACGCGGGGGCCGTCTGCCCCGCCCCCGCGCCGCATCCTTGGCCCGCCGCAGTAACCTGGGGAAGGCGGACCAAGAAGGGGGGAGTTATTCGACGGGCAGCAAGCCAGCTTCCTGCGCCGCTTCGATCTCTTCGCTGTTCAGGAGCGTATCGCCGTCGGCATCAAGCGCCATGAACTCGGCCTCGCTCAGCGATGGCATAACGATCAGCAGTTCCGTGAAGCTGACCATGCCGTCACCATCGGCATCAACGGCCGCGCCTTGGGCCGTCGCAAGGCTCGTGCTGGCCACAAGGGCGCCAAAGGCAGCTGCTGCGGTGAATGCCTTGAGGTGCGGCGTGTCAAAAATCGTGTCCATGAAAGGTGTCCTTCATTTGGTTACGTGTCAGATGCGCACCGCGTTCATGGGCGGGGCATCTACAAGAGAAGAGCCTTCGTGCGCCTGTTTCGTCCCGCCGTGTCCGCGCCCCTCCCGCGATCGGCGGCGCTTCGCTCAAATGGCCGCGCCGTCCCTGCAACGTCCCGCCGAGGCCAACCGGCGTCGGCAATGGATTGCCCGCCATGGGCGGCTTTGGGGCGCAGGCCGCCCGGATCGCGACTGCCGCCTTGCGGCATGACGCAGGGCGCAGCAGCGTCATGGGTGCTCACGGAACCCCATATTGACCGAGGCCCCCCATGCCCAACGCTCATCCGCTTCCTCGCCAGGAAGAAACTGACGTCTCCCTCCCTCATACGCGCATCTTCACCGCGCTTCTCACGGACCTGCGCCGCTCGGCCCGGCGCTTGGCCCGCTCCGCGGATGAGGCCGATGATCTGGTCCAGGAAACGCTGCTCCGGGTCTGGTCGCGCATGGCCCTATCGTTTGAAGACGGCACCGATGCCACGCCGATCGACGATTTGCGCGCCTATGCTTTCGCCACCCTGCGCCACAGGGCCTATCGCCGGGGCGCTGTGGCCCCTTCCACCGGAATCGAACCAGATGAACTGGTCGCCCCGCGCGGCTCTGACGGCACCACGCGGCTCGCCTGCGCCGAAGCGCTTGAGGCATTGGCCGCCCTCCCCCCGGACCAGCAAGTCGTTCTGCGCCTACGGGCCATCGACGGCCTGAGCTATGCTGAAATCGCCAGGAAGACTGGCCTCGCGCCGGGCACGGTCACGTCGCGTTTGGCACGCGGGCGCGCGTCGCTGCGGCTGGCGCTGGACCTGCCCCCCGGCGCCCCGGTGACGGACCTGTTGGGCAGCGCCTAGGCACCGCCACGCTTCTCCATGTCTTTGGGAGCCATGGAATTGTCGCGGATTGGCAAGACGTAGACGCGCCGGGGACCCACGCTAGGGGCCAGACAACAACCGGAGCATGTGCCATGCCAGATGATCTGATCCGCCCCCTCACCGATGTGACCGCCCCCATTGATCGTGCCCGTGGCCTGCCCAACAGCCACTACACCGATCCCGCCACGATCATGGCAGAAAACAACGCAGTGCTTCGCCAGCAATGGGCTGCTTTGGCCGTCGCAGCGGACGTGCCGGAGGTCGGCGATGCCCGCCCGATCGAATTCCTGGGCCAGCCGCTTCTGCTGCTGCGCGATGACGAAAACCGGGTACGCGTGTTCTTCAACATCTGCCGCCATCGCGGCATGATCCTTGTGGATGCCCCCCGCAAGATCGAAGGCGCGATCCGCTGCCCCTACCACTCCTGGTGCTACGCCAAATCGGGCAAGCTGGTGGCCACCCCCCATGTGGGCGGACCGGGCCAGAACGCCCACCCCGGCATCGACCGTGCCACCCTAGGCTTGGCGGAAGTGCGCAGCCACGTCTGGCGCGATGTGGTGTTCATCAACCTCTCCGGCGATGCCGCCCCGTTTGAAGACGTCCACGCAGAGCTTCTGACACGGTGGGCCGAGTTCGAGCAGCCCATGTACCACGGCGGCGCCGACAGCAGCTTCACCCTTGATCTTGCGACGAACTGGAAACTGGCGGTCGAGAACTATTGTGAAAGCTATCACCTGCCTTGGGTACACCCCGCGCTGAACACCTATTCGCGCCTGGAGGATCACTATCACATCGAAGAACCGGGCCACTTCTCGGGCCAAGGCACCTATGTCTACCGGCAACTCAAAGGCGATGACGGGGCCACCTTCCCCGATTTCCAAGGTCTCAGCAGCCATTGGGACGCGGGCGCGGAGTATATCTCGGTCTTTCCCAACGTGCTGATGGGCGTTCACCGGGACCACGCCTATGCCATTGTGCTGGAACCCGTCGCCCATAATCGCACCCGCGAACATGTGCATATCTACTACCCCGCTCCCGTCACCAACGCCGCCCTTCGGGCCAAGAACGCGCGACAATGGAAAGACGTATTCGAAGAAGACATCTTCGTGGTGGAAGGGATGCAGCGGGGCCGTGCGGCCGAGGGCTTTGACGGCGGCAGGTTCTCTCCGGCGATGGATGGGCCGACGCACCTGTTTCACGCCTGGATAGCCGCCAAGATCGAGGCGGCACAGTAGCGCCGTGTCCCACCCGCGATTTGAAGCGGCCCTGTACCACGGGCAGCAGACCGGCGATTGGGCGCAGGTCATCACCCAATATATGGAGGCGGCCGAGGCAGAGGCGACCGAGCAAGGCGCGGCATTTTACCTGACCCACGCCTATGTCCATGCCCTGGAGGCCGGTGATCCACGCGCCGACACCCTGAAACAGCGACTGATTGCCCTCGGCGCAGAGGTCGAAGCCGATGAGGCGCCGCCTACGGCCCCAGACTAACGCTCGGCCCAAACCCTTTGACGGCCCCGCAACAGGCGCAGACCTGCCAGCAATGACCACGATGCCCAAAGGGGCCAGAAGACGGGTTTGTAATTGATCGGGAAACACCCCTTCGAGGTGCCCATCGACAGCCCATCGCGGAGGGCGTCAAAGAAACCATCATTGCGCGCGCCCGGACCGATGCGCAGGGTCGCTTCGTTTACCCGCTCAACCGTGACGGTGCCGCGACTGGTGATCAGATCAAGGACGCGAGCCACACCTTCGCCGTCCTCTCCGCGCGTCTCAAGGGTTTCGACCAATTGCGTGCAAATGTTGACGTTGGACAAGGCCGTGGGGCCAGACGGCGACAGGGCATCCGAGAAGACCGCCCAGGTGCTGCCCCCGTAGGGGCCGACGTAAGGGGTGCATTGCGTGCCCACGCAAGGGGTCACGGCAATGGGCTCAAACCCCACATCGCGCATCCGGTCCGAGATCCAGACCAGGATCAGCGTGGACAGACAGCAAAACAGCACCGCCTCCAATACGCGCAACACCCAATCGAGGCGAAACGCTTCGGTATCAGGCTGCCCGGGATCCGACTGCTGGGGCTTTGGCTGACCGCCGTCGGGCGGCTTAGCTTCGTGTGCCAAGGATCACGCGCACGTAGTGTTGCGTTTCGTCATAGGGGGGGACGCCGTCGTGGCGCTCAACCGCCTCGGGGCCTGCATTATACGCGGCCAAGGCCAGCCGCCATGTGCCAAAACGGCGGAATTGTTGCGACAGATAGCGTGCGCCCCCATCAAGATTGGCGACAGGGTCGGACGGGTCCACACCGAGGATATCCGCCGTGCCCGGCATCAACTGCGCCAATCCGATCGCCCCCGCGCTGCTGAGCGCAGCGGTGTTCCAGCCGGATTCTTGCTGCACGAGGCGCAGGAAGAGATCCTCGGGCACGCCGTGGCGGCGCGCCGCCGATCTTGCGACTTCAAGGAAGGGGCCATCATAGGCGCCCTCAAAGGCCGGAAGCCCGCGCGTCTCGACCGAACCGGGGCGCAGGCGGGATGAGAATTCGTATTGCGTGGCGGCGCGACCATCGAGCACGCCCATGGCCCGGTCAAGACGGTCCAAACCGCTTTGCGCCATGGCAGGCAGGGTGAAGAGGACGCTGAAGATGGCGGCGATCCGCAACAAGGGACCGCGCGGGGCAGCGGGGAACAGTCGAAAATAAAGCATCAAGCCTCGGATCGCTTGGGAATAATCCCGCAGAATATAGCCTGCGGGGGCGGTTATTCCTAGGGGGAGGATTATCGGGCAAGGTTTAAGGGTTTTCTTAACCTTGATCGGGTGGTCTAACCGGAAACCAATCACGCGCCCGGAATCGGGGTGCGTCAGTAATCCACGAGGGGGAAAGCGATGGCCGGGTCCGTCAATAAAGTCATTCTAATCGGCAATCTGGGGCGCGACCCCGAAGTGCGCAATTTCCAAAACGGTGGCAAGGTCTGCAACCTGCGTATCGCCACGTCGGAGACCTGGAAAGACCGCAACACCGGGGAACGCCGCGAGCGGACGGAGTGGCACAGCGTTGCGATTTTCCAAGAGGGCTTGGTGCGGATCGCAGAGCAATACCTGCGCAAGGGCTCCAAGGTGTATATCGAGGGCCAGTTGCAGACCCGTAAATGGCAGGACCAAAGCGGACAGGATCGGTATTCGACCGAGGTTGTGTTGCAGGGCTTTGGCGGCACATTGACCATGCTGGACGGACGCGATGGCGGCGGTTCTGGCGGCGGTGGCGGTGGCGGCGGCTACGGTGGTGGTGGCGGCGGCGGCTATGACGACCGCGGCGGATCGGGCGGCGGCTTTGGCGGCGACGATCGCGGCGGCAATGGTGGCGGTGGCGGTTTCGGCGGCGGTGGCGGCGGCGCCGATCTGGATGACGAAATACCGTTCTAAGGGTTCGATAAACAGTTTGCAGCGCAGCGCGGTGCCCGGATGGTCGACGTTCGGGCCCGTGGCTGAGGCTGGGATTGAGTTGTATTTGCCAAGATGAAGAAGGGAGCGCGGCGCGTTTCCTTTGAGGGGAGCGCGAGATGACGCCTTTGAATCCGAATATGAAAGCGACCTTCGCGCCTCCGGTCATGGAGGCAAGGCGCTGGATTGAGGGCAAGGTGTTCTCGGACGCGCGGCCTTTGATGAACCTCAGCCAGGCGGCCCCCGTTGATCCGCCCCCCGAGGGGTTGGTGGCGGCCATGGCCGAGGCAATCTTGAGCGACCCCCTGGCACATCTTTATGGGCCGGTTTTGGGCAATGATGTGCTGCGCGCGGAATTGGCGACGCAGTGGTCGCAGGCTTATGGGGGAGAAATTGCGCCCGCACAGGTGGCGATTACCTCCGGGTGCAATCAGGCGTTCACCTCGATCATGTCCACGATTGCACAGGCGGGCGATGAGGTGATTATCCCGCTGCCGTTCTATTTCAACCATCAGATGTGGTTGGATATGCAGGGTGTGAAGGCAAGGTATTTGCCCACGGGCGATGATTTGTTGCCGGACCCTGAAGCAGCGGCGGGTTTGATTACAGATCGGACCAAGGCGATCGTTTTGGTGAGCCCGAACAACCCGGCGGGCGTGGAATATCCCCCTGCCCTATTGGCTGCGTTCCGGGATTTGGCGCGGGCCCATGGCTTGGCGTTGATTGTGGATGAGACCTACCGCGACTTCCATTCCTCGGAAGCAGCGCCGCACGGGCTTTTTGCGGATTCTGACTGGGACGACACCTTCATTCACCTTTATTCCTTCTCCAAGGCCTATCGCCTGACCGGGCACCGGGTGGGGGCGATCATGGCCTCGCCCCAGCGCCTGGCTGAGGTTGAGAAATTTCTGGACACGGTCGCGATTTGCCCGCCGCAGATTGGCCAGATCGGCGCACTTTGGGGGATGCAGAACCTGGGCGATTGGCTTGCCGGAGAGCGGCTGGAAATTCTCGCGCGGCGCGATGCGGTGCGACAGGGGTTTGCGCAACTGCCCGATTGGCAGCTGTTGGGGTCGGGCGCGTATTTTGCCTATGTGCGCCATCCGTTCGACGCGCCCTCAGACGTCGTCGCCAAGCGTTTGGTGGACGAGGCGAGCCTGTTGGTTCTGCCCGGCACCATGTTTGGCCCCAGCCGCGAACAGGGCGGCGCGGGACAGGCCGAAGCCACCCTGCGCATCGCCTTTGCCAATGCCGATCGTGCCGGACTTGGCGATCTTGTGACCCGCCTGGCCCCATTGAGCGCCTGATTGCCCCCCCAGCGGCCAGCACACCCTTGCCCCCATTGGGCCAAATGCGTATCCGTTTGCGTAACACACTGCCACTGAAAGGGCCTGATCCACATGGCGACCTCTGCTGCGAAAAAAGTCTCGAACCTGTTCGTCTGGATCCTTATGGGCCTGTTGTTTGTTGCCCTTGCGGGTTTCGGCATCGGCTCGTTCAGCGGCGGGGCCTCACGGGTGGGGTCTGTCGGCAACGCCGAGATCACCGCAGAGGATTACTTCCGCGCCCTCAACAATGAGATCAACGCCCAATCCGCGCAAACCGGGCAGGCTGTGTCCTTCGCACAGATCCGCGCGCGCGGCATTGATGAGCAGGTCTTGGCCGGGCTGACCGCCCGCGCGGCCCTGAACCATGAAGCGGCCGAGATGGGCATCTCGGTGGGGGATGGCGAAGTGGCCAGCCAAATCGCACAGGTGCAGGCGTTTCAGAACACGTCGGGCGAATTCGACCGCAACTCCTATGAGTTTGTTCTGCAACAACAAGGCTCTAACCCCCGAGAGTTTGAGGAAGACACCCGCGAGGATGTCGCCCGCGCGCTGCTGCAAACGGCCGTCATTGGCGGGCTGACCCCGCCCGAGCTCTTCGCCGAAACGATCACCGCCTACCAGGCCGAGACCCGCGATTTCATCCGCCTCGCCGTGACCGAAGGTGACCTGCCCGAGCCGATCGCCGATCCCACCGACGCGCAACTGGCCGCCTATTATGAGCAATTCCCCGAGCGGTTCACCCGCCCCGAAGCCCGCCGGATCACCTATGCGTGGATCATCCCCTCGGACATCATGGATGACGTGGAGATCGACGAAGAGGCGCTTCTGGCGCTCTACAACGACCGCATTGATGAATACGTCCAGCCCGAGCGTCGCCTGCTGGAACGGCTGGTCTTCAGCTCGGACGAAGCGGTGCAAGAGGCGCTGGATGCTATTACCGCCGAGGAAACCGACTTCGACACCTTGGTCGCCGACCGGGATTTGACGCTGGAAGATGTGGATCTGGGCGAAATCGCCCCAGAAGATCTGAGCGACGCCGCCGCCGCGATCATCTTCGGCGACGATGAGGCAGAGCTTTTGGGCCCCGTGCCCACCGCTTTGGGCCCCGCGATCTTCCGGGTGAACGCCGTGCTTGAAGCCTCGGAAGTGCCGTTTGAAGACGCCCGCGATGACCTGAGCGCAGAGCTGGCCCAGGAAGGTGCCCGCCGCATTATCGACGATATGCGCGAAGATATCGACGATCTGCTGGCCTCCGGTGCCACCTTGGAGGAACTGGGCGCGGACACGCAGATGACCCTGGGCACGCTGGATTACACCATCGCCTCCGAGGACGGCATCGCCGCCTACGACAACTTCCGTGACGCGGCTGCGGCGGTGGAGGAAAGCGATTTCCCAGAGCTTCTGGACCTCAGCGATGGCGGCCTATTCGCCCTGCGTCTGGATGAAATCGTGCCTCCGTCCCTTCCCCCCCTGGCCGAGATCGAACAAGACGTCGCCAATGCCTGGCAGGCCACCGCACTGCGCGAAGCCGTGGCTGACCGCGCCTCGCAGCTGGTGGCGCAACTGGCCCAAGGGGCGGCACTGGAAGACCTCGGCGATACGGCGGAAGAACGCCTGATCCGCCGCCAGGACCTGCTGCCCGACCTGCCCGCCACCACCGTGGCTCAGGTGTTCCAACTGGACGCGCCCGGTGACGTGGTCATGATCCCCGGCGCCGAAGCCGCCCATATCGTGCGGCTCGAGGCGATCAACTCCGGCGTGCGCGACGCGCCCGATACCTCCATCCTGCTGACGATCATGAACCAGACCATCGCCCAATCCATGGCCACCGATATTTTCGAGGCCTATGGACAGGCCCTTCAGGCCGATGCGGGCATCTCTACCAATCAGGGCGTGATCAACTCGGTCCACGCCTCCTTCCCTTAAGGCGGTCCCGATGGCGCAACTCTCCGAGTTCGAGGATTTCCGCGCCGCGTGGGAGCGGGGCGAAAACCAACTGGTCCACGCCCGTCTGGCCGCTGATCTGGATACGCCCGTGTCGGTCATGCTCAAGCTGACGGACGCCGGGCGCGATGCGTTTATTCTAGAGTCGGTTACCGGCGGAGAGGTCCGGGGCCGCTACTCCATCATCGGCATGAAGCCCGATCTGGTCTGGGAATGCCACGGCGAAAAGGCGCGCATCAACCGCGCTGCCCGCTATGATCGCGACACGTTTGAACCCTGCGCCGAGACCCCTCTGGACGCGATCCGCGCCCTGCTTGCGGAATCCGCCATCGACATGCCCGAGGCTCTGCCCGCCGCTGCCGCCGGCCTGTTTGGCTACCTCGGCTACGACATGATCCGGCTGGTGGAACACCTGCCCGACGTGAACCCCGATCCACTGGGCCTGCCCGACGCGGTCCTGATCCGCCCCTCGGTCATCGCCGTTCTCGACGGCGTGAAGGGCGAGGTCACCATCGTGTCGCCCGCCTGGCAATCCTCCGGCTTGTCGGCCCGTGCCGCCTACGCCCAAGCGGCAGAACGTGTGTCTGATGCCCTGCGCGATCTGGAACGCGCGCCCTCTGTCGCGGCCCGTGAAATGGGCGACGCGCAACCCCTGGGGGAGCCGGTCTCGAACTTTACCCACGACGGCTACCTCAAGGCCGTGGAAACCGCCAAGGACTACATCCGCAAGGGCGACATTTTCCAGGTCGTCCCCTCCCAACGCTGGAGCGTGGATTTCCCCACAGCCCCCTTCGCGCTCTACCGCGCCCTGCGCCGCACCAACCCCTCTCCGTTCATGTTCTACTTCAACTTCGGTGAGTTTCAGGTCGTGGGCGCCAGCCCCGAAATCCTCGTGCGCGTGTTCGAGGATGAGGTCACAATCCGCCCCATCGCCGGCACCCGCCCCCGTGGCGCAACCCCGGAAGAAGACCGCGCCCTGGAGGCCGACTTGATGGCCGACCAGAAGGAACTGGCCGAGCATCTGATGCTGCTCGATCTGGGCCGCAACGACACCGGCAAGGTCTCCAAAATCGGCACCGTGCGCCCGACCGAGGAATTCATCGTCGAACGCTACAGCCACGTCATGCATATTGTCTCCAACGTGGTGGGCGAACTGGCCGAGGATCAGGACGCCCTGTCCGCTTTCATGGCCGGGATGCCCGCAGGCACCGTCTCCGGCGCGCCGAAAGTCCGCGCCATGGAAATCATTGATGAGCTGGAGCCCGAAAAGCGCGGCGTCTACGGCGGCGGCGTTGGCTACTTCTCCGCGGGCGGCGACATGGATATGTGCATCGCGCTGCGCACCGCCGTCATCAAGGATGAAAAGCTCTACATTCAGGCGGGCGGCGGCGTCGTCTACGACAGTGATCCCGAGGCCGAATTCGTGGAAACCGTGAACAAATCCCGCGCCATCCGCAAAGCCGCCGAAGATGCCAGCCTCTTCACCCGTGGCAATTCCTGACGCCCCCGTCTGCACACCTCTCCAAATTTCCTCGTTCTAAAAATATCCCCCCGCGGGAGCGTGGGGGAGGCTGAGGCTTCGGCCTCAGACGGGGGCAAAGCCCCCCCCTCTTCAATCAAAATAATCGCCGAAGGCGCCACCGGCACCCCGCGCCGCAGGCGCGTCTCTTGCCGAAGGCAAGCCTATCGCGCCAAATGAAAGACGCCCACGGCTGGACCTTACTCCGCCGCCCGCAGCATCGTGGCCGACAGCGGCGCCAAAGCAACCGCCTCCGTGCGCCCGCCCAAGGCCCAGGAAAACAGTGCCGTCACCGTATCGGGGCGCGTGCGTCCGACCACGATCACTGTCCCCTCTTGCGCCGCCGCAAAGGCCGCGCGCGACAGGAAACGGGTGATCACCGTGGCGCGTTGATCCTCTCCGTCAAGGAAGCGGAACACCGTCGCGCCCGGTACACCCGCCCGTGACGCCGTCTGCTCCGCCGCGTTCAATCCGCGAGGGAACGCCAGCAACCCGTGGCCGCTCTCCGCCAAGGCTCCGACCGTGGCATCCAATACCGGGCGATCCCCTTGAATGCGGCTCTCGGGGGTGTCGATCACGGCAACCGCCTCGGGCAAGGTCTGCAAGGCTGCGGCCAAGGCTACTTCGGTATCCACCGCCGTGGCCCCTTCCGCGATCATCGAGCCCAGAACGACAACCTCGAACCCCGCCGCGCGATACGCCGCCGCCCGAGCCTCCGCTTCGGGGTGCAGCGGATCAATTGCGAAGGCTACGGGGAAACTGAACCGTGTCAGCGTCTCCAGATCGATCCCGCTACCGGGCTCATCAATCAAGACCACCGCCATGAGGGGCCTCGTTTCGGCCCCATCAAACGGCATGGCGAAAGCTTGGATCGCGGGCAAATCCTCAATCACTTCTTCCGCTTCAGTTTCCGCTTCCGCCTCAACTTCCGGCTCCAAGGGCGCAATCAACGGGGCGACCGTTGGCAAGCCACTGGCCCCCGTCACCGACGGCAGCGTCGATGCGGCAGCCTCTTGCGGGGCTTCTTCTTCGGGTTGCGCAGGCTCGGCCGGCGCGGTCAGCGCCGCGTCGCCGACCGTGGGCAGGGTTGGCCGCGTCAGAGCTTCCGGTTCGACGTCTGCTTCCGGCTCGGCGTTTGCCACTTGCGGCAGCAGCGTCGTGCGCACTTGGGGCGTTTCGCTGGCCGCAGGCTCGGTCAATGGGGCGGGACCGTTCGCTACCGAGGGCGCGGGGGCGGAGGCGGGGCTGGCAGGTGCCCCGGTATTCATTGGCTCGGCAGCGATGGCGGCCGGCGCCACGGCATCCACGGCAGGGGGCGCGGCGGGCGCGGTATCAAGGCTTGGGGCGGCCCCGTCGGTTACCAATGCAGGCGCTTGCGGCGCAGCGGAAGCCGGCGCCGCGTCGGGCGCAGGCAGGGCAGCTTCCGGTTCTGGTGGGGGGCGGTTGAACTCGGACCCTGACGGAAGTGGGACCTCCGTGGCCGGGGCGCTATCCTGGGTCGGCGTCGTCTCTGGCGCCGCTTCTGGCGCGGCCTCAGGTGCCACTTCGGGCGCTGCTTCGGGCGCGGCCTCAAGCGCTGCTTCGGGCATCGCTTCCGGCGCTTCTTCGGCAACG
Source organism: Gymnodinialimonas sp. 57CJ19 (assembly GCF_038396845.1). Lineage (NCBI taxonomy): Bacteria > Pseudomonadati > Pseudomonadota > Alphaproteobacteria > Rhodobacterales > Paracoccaceae > Gymnodinialimonas > Gymnodinialimonas sp. 57CJ19. The sequence goes on along the minus strand of NZ_CP151587.1, from coordinate 2,464,896 downwards.
GGCTCGGGGGCCTCTTCGGGCTCGGCCGTCGGCGCTACGGCCTCAGCCTCCTCAGGCTGCGGTTCAACCGCAGTCTCTTCCACCAGAACCACAGGCGCGTCAGCCGCGCCCGCCTGCCCCGTATCGTCGCCCCGTGGCGGCAAGGGAGAGCTTAGCGACAAGGCCGCAAGGCCCACCGCCGACACCACAGTTCCCCAAAATACACCGATACTCAGACCGCCCATGGTCCCGCTCCTGTCTGCTCCGCCCGGACCGCGCCCGTGCCTATGTCGGCAGAGATTGCGTCTCTGCGCGCTCTTATTTGTCGCAATGCAGCCGTCCGCTTGACCCTGCCCCTCGCTTTGAAACATGTATAGCGTGGGCGCGCGCCGCCTTTAACCTTTTTTTGCGGCCCCCTTTCAAGGAATACCGGGATGCTTCTCCTGATCGATAACTACGACAGCTTTACCTATAACCTTGTGCATTATCTGGGCGAGCTGGGGGCCGATGTGCGCGTGGTGCGCAATGACAAGATCACCGTGCAGGACGCGATGGCGTCGGGCGCCAGCGGGATCGTGCTCAGCCCCGGTCCCGGCTATCCGACGGATGCGGGCATTTGTCTGGCTTTGACAAAGGCAGCGGCGGGGGCTGGAATGCCCCTGTTGGGCGTGTGTCTGGGCCACCAGACGATTGGAGAAGCTTTTGGCGGCAAGATCGTGCAGCACGCCGAGATCGTGCACGGCAAGCTGGGGGCGATGAACCATACCGATAAAGGCGTGTTCCACGGGCTCCCCTCGCCCCTGAACGCGACCCGTTACCACAGCCTTGTGGTGGACCGCGCCACCCTGCCCGATGACCTTGAAATCACCGCAGAATTGGACGACGGCACGATCATGGGCCTGCGTCACAAGGAACTGCCGATCGAGGGCGTTCAGTTCCACCCCGAAAGCATCCGGTCCGAGCACGGCCACGCTATGCTAGAGAATTTCCTGAAAATCACGAAAGAACCCGCATGACCGACGTATCCGCATCCGAGTCCATGAAGCCGATCATCTTTGCGGCCTCTGAAGGGCCCCTGTCCCGTGCCCAAGCGGAAGAGGCGTTCCGCCACCTGTTCGACGGCACAGCCACACCGGCGCAGGTGGGCGGTTTGATCATGGCGATGCGCGCGCGGGGCGAATCAGTGGCCGAATATGCCGCCGCCGCGCAAGTGATGCGCGAAAAATGTGTGCCCGTGACTGCGCCCGAGGGGGCGATGGATATCGTGGGCACCGGCGGCGACGGCATGGGGACGCTGAATATCTCCACCGCGACGGCCTTTGTGGTGGCGGGCGCGGGCGTGCCCGTGGCCAAGCACGGCAACCGCAACCTTTCGTCCAAGTCGGGGGCCGCCGATGTGCTGACCCAGATGGGGATCGAGGTGATGGTCGGCGCCGATGTGGTAGAGGCGTCGCTGAAGGAGGCGGGCATCGGCTTCATGATGGCCCCGATGCATCACCCGGCGGTCAAACACGTCATGCCGATCCGGCAAGAACTTGGGTGCAAGACGATTTTCAACATCCTTGGCCCCTTGACCAACCCCGCAGGCGTGAAGCGCCAGTTGACCGGGGCTTTCGCGATCGACCTGATTTACCCGATGGCCGAGACGTTGAAGGAATTGGGGTCCGAGGCGGCCTGGTTGGTCCATGGCTCGGACGGGACGGACGAGATCTCGATCTCGGGCAAGACCGATGTGGTGGAATTGAAGGACGGCGTGTTGCGCTCGCGCGTTGTGCACCCCGAGGACGCGGGCCTGCCGGTGCACCCGTTCCGTGACATCCTGGGCGGCACCCCCGATGAGAACGCCCAAGCCTTCCGCGACCTGCTGGACGGCGCCCCGGGCGCCTACCGCGACGCGGTGCTGATGAACGCCGCCGCCGCGCTGATTGTGGCGGGCCGGGTGACAGAACTGCGCGACGGGGTGGAGATTGCCCGAGAGGCCATCGACAGCGGCGCCGCCAAGCGCGCGGTGGAAGCCGTGGCAAGGGTAACATCCGCAGGTTAAGGGAAAGGGAGCGTCTGCGCCCTTTTCAGATTGCGCCTACGGCAGGATATTCTTGGCGCCAAGGGCGCGAGGGGCTCTGCCCCTGAGCGCCCTTTTCGGGGAAAAAGGCGCTCTCCCCGGAGGTGTATTGGCCAAGATGAAGGAGCGAAGCTGCCGCTGGTGACCCGGTGACTTGGCGGGGGACGAGCGATGGCGTATGGGGAAGAGATGAGCACCATTCTTGATAAGATCAAAGCCTACAAGCTTGAAGAAGTCGCCGCCGCCAAGGCCGCCCGTCCCCGTTCCGAGGTGGAGGAGGCCGCGAAGGCCGCCCCCCGGGTAAGGGGGTTTGCCGATGCCCTATGGGCGGCACAGGACGCTGGATATGGCTTGATCGCAGAGATCAAGAAGGCCAGCCCATCCAAGGGGTTGATCAGGGAGGATTTCAATCCGCCCGCTTTGGCCCGTGCCTATGAGGCGGGCGGGGCGAGTTGTTTGAGTGTGCTGACGGATACGCCCTCGTTCCAGGGGGCGCCTGAGTTTTTGGTGGCGGCCCGGGCGGCGGTCACGCTGCCCTGTTTGCGCAAGGACTTCCTCTACGACACGTACCAGGTGGCCGAGGCGAGGGCCTGGGGCGCCGATTGCATTTTGATCATCATGGCGTCGGTCAGCGACATGCAGGCGGCGGAGCTTGAGGATGCGGCACGCCACTGGGGGATGGATGCGTTGATCGAGGTTCATGACGGCGACGAATTGGACCGGGCGATGGCGTTGAAATCGCCGTTATTGGGGATCAATAACCGCAATCTGAATACGTTCGAGACATCGCTCGAGACCACGCGAAGCCTTTCGGCGCGGGTGCCTGAGGAGCGGATGGTGATCTCGGAATCGGGGCTGTTCTCGCCGGCTGATCTGGCCGATATGGCGGGCCATGGTGCGCGTAGTTTCCTGATCGGCGAAAGCTTGATGCGGCAAGAGGATGTGGAAGCGGCGACAAGGGCGCTTCTGGTTGATCCCGTCGCCAAGGGCAGCCACTGATGGCGGAGCTGACCCATTTCGATGGAGAGGGACGCGCCCATATGGTCGATGTCTCGGGCAAGGCTGTGACGGACCGGATTGCCGTGGCCGAAGCCTATGTGACGATGCGGCCTGAGACCCTGGAGCTGGTCGCTCAAGGTACCGCCAAGAAGGGCGATGTGCTGGGGGTGGCAAGGCTTGCGGGGATCATGGGGGCCAAACGTTGTGCCGATCTGATCCCGCTGTGTCATCCCTTGCCCATCACCAAGGTGGCCGTGGACTTGCGCGTCGACGCGGATCTGCCGGGGGTAAGGATCGAAGCGACGGTGAAAACCTCGGGCCAGACGGGGGTGGAGATGGAGGCGCTGACGGCGGCCTCTACGGCGGCGCTGACGGTCTATGATATGCTGAAGGCTGCGGAAAAGACGATGGAAGTCGGGGGCTTACGGGTTGTCCTGAAGGATGGCGGCAAGTCGGGGCGGTTTGAGGCGGCCAACGCGGAGCCAACCCCATGATCTCTGTCGAGGACGCGCTGGCGGCTTGTCTTGGGCTGGCCGCCCCGGTTGGCACGGAAACCGTGCCGTTGACCGCAGCGGGGGGGCGCGTTTTGGCGGCGCCTGTGACCGCGACGCGCGACCAGCCGCCTTTCAGTGCCTCGGCGATGGATGGTTATGCCGTCCGCGATATGGAGGCTATTCCCGGTCGGCGTCTGAAGGTGGTGGGCGAAGCCCCCGCGGGCCATTATTGGCACGGCACCATCGGCCCCGGAGAGGCGCTGCGGATTTTCACCGGGGCCCCCCTGCCCGATGGCACCGACCGTGTGGTGATCCAGGAGGACGTGACCCGCGACGGTGACCGCATCACGCTGGGGCGTGATCTGGGCTCGGGCCATAACGTGCGGCCCTCAGGCGCGGATTTCGTGGCGGGCGATACGATGCAAGCCCCGCGCCGCCTGTCTCCGGCGGATGTGGCATTGGCCGCCGCGATGAACGTGCCTTTGCTGACGGTGTCGCGCAAACCCTCAGTTGCCCTGATCGCGACGGGGGACGAGTTGGTCACGCCCGGCGAAGAGCCGCGCCCGGACCAGATTATCGCCTCCAACACCTATGGCCTGAAGGCCCGGATCGAGGCCGAAGGCGCGGAGGCGCGTTTGCTGCCCATCGCCCGCGATAATCGCGACAGCCTGGAGCAGGTCTTTGATCTGGCCGCAGGGGCCGATCTGATCGTGACCGTGGGCGGGGCCTCGGTGGGGGATCATGACCTGGTGGGCGATGTGGCCGCCGCACTCGGCTTGGACCGGGCCTTCTACAAAGTGGCAATGCGGCCCGGAAAACCCTTGATGGCCGGGCGCTTGGGCGATGCGGTTCTGCTGGGGCTGCCGGGAAATCCGGTCTCTGCCATGGTCTGTGGAGAGCTGTTTCTGATCCCCATGTTGCACGCGATGATGGGCCTTCCCACCGGGGCGCGGCCCCGGATGCGGGCGCGTCTTGGGGTCGATCTGGACGCCAATGGCCCGCGCGAACACTACATGCGTGCCGATGTCAGCGCAGGGGAAGACCTGCCCGTGATCACGCCCTACGGCAGCCAGGACAGCTCTTTGCTGACCGTGCTTTCGGGGGCCTCGGGCCTTTTGGTGCGCCCGGTGGATGCGCCGCGCGCGCGTGTCGGCGACATTGTGGAATATGTGCCGCTGAACAAGATGTTCTGATGATTCGTTGACAGAACATTCGGAACATGTATAGAACATACCCTGAACGGGCATGGAATGTGCCTGCATTGTTCTCGGTTTGTCAGTCCGGGGCAAAAAGCGGCGCACGACGCCATCATTGCGAGGGAGACGGGTATGCTGACGCGGAAACAGCGCGATCTTTTGGAGTTTATTAACAGAAGGATGCAGCGCGATGGGGTGCCTCCGTCATTTGATGAGATGAAAGACGCCCTTGATCTGCGCTCCAAGTCCGGCATTCACCGCTTGATTACGGCGCTGGAAGAACGCGGCTTTATCCGTCGCCTGGCCCACCGCGCCCGCGCCATCGAGATCGTGAAAATGCCCGATGCCATGAAGGACGGCGGCTTTGCGCCCCGGGTGATTGAAGGCGACCGGACGGACCCGCCTGCGGGCGCCATGGCGGTGCAAGCCTCGGCCGCCCGTGAGTTGCCGGTGATGGGCCAGATCGCCGCCGGTGTCCCGATTGAGGCGATTTCCCAGGTCGCCTCCCATGTGGCGGTGCCCGAGCAGATGCTTGGCACCGGGGGAAATCACTATGCCCTTGAGGTTAAAGGCGATTCCATGATCGACGCGGGCATCAACGATGGTGATATCGTGGTGATCGAAGAAGGCTCCACCGCCGATAACGGCGACATCATCGTGGCTTTGGTGGAAGATCATGAAGCGACCCTGAAGCGCCTGCGTCGCAAGGGCAACATGATCGCGCTGGAGGCGGCGAACCCGGCCTACGAGACCCGCGTTTTCCGATCCGATCAGGTGAAGGTGCAAGGCAAGCTCGTGGGGCTGATCCGCACCTATTAAGCGCGTGTTGCGCCATGAAATCATAGGCCAATGCCGCCCCTGCGGCGTGGCCGTCAAAGGTTGAACGACAATTGATCCGGGGTCTCCGACGTTTCGCGGCGTGGTGCGGCGGGGGGCTTGGTGGGTGGCACTTCCCCCTCCCCCAGACTGAACACCGCCTGGCCCGCGTTCTCTGCGGCTTCGCGCTCAAACCCCTCGCCCCGTCGCAGGGCGGTGGCGCGGGCGCGGGCGGCACTGGCGGCCTCTTCCACATCGACGATCCGCACCGGGTAGCGACGGCCAAGCAGCTTGCCTGCGCCGTCCCACAACCAAGGTGTTTGCACGTAAGCGTCCGGCACATCGCGCAACTCGGGGCACCATTTGCGAGTGAATGCGCCGCTGGGGTCCAGCAATTGGCCCCGCTTCATCGGGTTGTCTACGCGAATTGATCCCACACCCGTGGTGCCCGCATGGGCCTGCATCTGAGGCCAGTGGATGCCGGGATCATAGTCGGTGAACAGCCGCGCCAAATGCGGCCCCGTTACCCGCCAATCCAGCCACAGATGATAGGCCGCAACAGACACCAACATGATGCGCAGCGGGTGCGGCAACCACCCCGTTGCGATCAGCCCGCGCATGGCGGCATCGACAAAGGGAATGCCGGTTTGCCCCGCCTCCCACGCGCGAAACCGGTCCTTGGGGGGCGGCGGTTGCCACAGGTCCTCATAGGCGGAATGCAGGCAGCGGCTCTCCATCATCGGCTTGTTGCGCAGGGTCGCGTGGTCCTGCTCACGCAGCGCCAGATTGGCTTGCAGCTTGCGAAACTGGCTGCGGGCAAGGGCATCATCGGCGGGCACCACGGCGCGACGGGCCACGATGCTGTCTGCCACCTCCGGGGCCGAGACGACGCCCCAGGCCAAATGCGGCGATAGGCGCGACGATGCCTCGCCGCCAAAGGCCCGCAACAATACGGTGGCCGAGGACCGCCCGCCCCGCTGCCGTCCGGGGCAAGGGTCAAACGCCAGGGACAAGTCGCGCGCCTCGGGGATCACGCCCGGTGCGGCCCCGGTGCCATGCAAGCCTTCTGGGCCGTCCACCGCTTGCCCCTCTGGCGCAATAGTCCACGCCACCCCCGCCGCCTCTGCCCAGGCCGCGACGCGGGCGTTGCGGGCGGCTTCCCACTGGGTGGTGGGGGCGTCGTTGCTGATGATCTCGGCCACCGAATGCTCGGTGCACAGCGCCTCCAGCACCGACAACATATCGCCGCAACGCACCACCAAGGGCGCCCCAAGCGCCCCTAACTCGGCCCGCAGTTCCCCAAGGCTTTCCGCCACGAACCGCCATTGCCGGGCCGAGGCGTCGGGCTGCGCCCATGCCTCTGGATCGGCGATGAATACCGGCACGACAGGCACCCCCCGCGTTGCCGCTAGGGCAAGCGCAGGGTTATCGTGGACACGCAAAGCGCGTTGAAACAAAACGAGAACTGCCTTCATTAGGCCAGAGGTAGCAGATTTCCGGGGCTAGACAAGTCAGCCCATTGCAGCCCCCGCCCGCCCGTCCTACCTTCCGCCCAACACGTCCCGGAGGACCCAGATGACCCACGCCCCGCAGCCCGTTCGCCTTGCCGACTACACCCCCTTTGGCTACCTGATCGACAGCGTCGCGCTGTCCTTCACCCTCCACCCCACCGCGACGCGCGTGAAATCCAAGATCGCCTTCCGCCCGAACCCGGATCAAGACGCCACCGACCCGCGTTTTTTCCTGCATGGCGAACAGCTTACCCTCATCAGCGCCGCGATCGACGGCGTGCCCTTTGCCCCCGTCGTTACCGACGCGGGCCTGTCCTGCCCTGTCCCCGACGCGCCCTTCGTGTGGGAGGCCGAGGTCGAGATCAACCCCCAGGCCAACACCGCCCTTGAGGGGCTCTATATGTCCAACGGCATGTATTGCACCCAATGTGAGGCCGAAGGTTTTCGCAAGATCACCTATTACCCCGACCGCCCCGACGTCATGGCCCCCTTCACGGTGCAGATCGACAGTGACCTGCCAGTGTTGCTGTCCAACGGCAATGAGACCGCCCCCGGCCAGTGGACCGATCCTTGGCCCAAACCCGCCTATCTGTTTGCGCTGGTGGCGGGCGATCTGGTGGCCCACTCGGACCATTTCACCACCGCCTCCGGTGCGCCCGTGGACCTCAACATCTGGGTGCGGCCCGGTGACGTGGACAAATGCGCCTATGCGATGGACGCCCTGAAGCGCTCCATGCGGTGGGACGAGACGGAATATGGCCGCGAATATGACCTGAGCGTTTTCAACATCGTCGCCGTGGATGATTTCAACATGGGCGCGATGGAGAACAAGGGGCTGAACATCTTCAACTCCAGCTACATTCTGGCCTCCCCCGAAACCGCGACGGACAAGGATTATCTGTGGATCGAATCCGTTGTGGCCCATGAATATTTCCACAATTGGACCGGAAACCGCATCACCTGCCGCGATTGGTTCCAGCTGTGCCTGAAAGAAGGCCTGACGGTTTTCCGCGATCAGCAGTTCACCAGCGACGTCCGCTCGGCCCCCGTCAAACGGATCGAAGATGTCATCAAGCTGCGCGCGCGCCAGTTCCGCGAGGATGCCGGGCCGCTGGCCCATAACGTGCGCCCCGAGCAATTCATTGAAATCAGCAACTTCTACACCGCCACCATCTACGAAAAAGGCGCCGAGGTGATCGGCATGTTGCGCACCTATCTGGGGGCGGATCTGTACCGTGCCGGGTGCGAGCTGTACTTCAACCGCCACGACGGGCAGGCCTGCACGATCGAGGATTGGCTCGCCTGTTTTGAAGAGATCGCCGCCGTCGACCTGAGCCAGTTCAAGCGTTGGTATTCCCAAGCAGGCACGCCCAAGGTCAGCGCCTCTTGGCGGCGCGACGGCGACAGCCTGCACTTGAGCTTTTCGCAGCAGGTGCCGCCGACACCGGGCCAACCGATGAAAGAGCCCGCGAAGATCCCGGTCTCCCTTGGGCTCTTGGCCGGCGACGGGACCGAGATTCTCAGCTCCACCCTGATCGACCTTGATGGGCCGTCCCTTGATCTGACTTTTGACTTGGCCGCGCTGTCGGGCGGCACCGCGCCTGACCATGTCGTGCCCTCGATCCTGCGCGGCTTCTCGGCGCCTGTGGTGCTTGATATGGAGATGACCGCCGCCGACCGCGCCCTTCTGCTGGCCCACGACACCGATCCTTTCAATCGGTGGGAAGCCGCGCGGAGCCTGTTGAAAGAGGTACTCGTCGCCGAGATTTGCCACGGGGAAGCGGGCCAGAAAGACGCGCGGGCTATGGTCTGGAACGCGCTGCAAGACTTCTGCAATGACACCACACTGGATCCCGCGTTCATCGCCCTCGTGCTCAGCTTCCCGTCGGAAGATGACCTGACCCAAGCCACCGTGGACGCGGGCGTTGTGCCCGACCCCACCCTGATCGCTCAGGTCCGCGACGCAAGGATGCGTGACGTGGGTGCATGGCTAAAGCCCACGCTGGAAGGGTTCATTGACGCGGTGGACCCCGATGCTCCGTTCTCCCCCGACGCCGCCAGCGCGGGCAAACGGGCGCTGCGCAACACCGCCCTATCGCTTCTGAGCAGCCCCTCTGATCTGGCCCGCGCGCAAGATGCCTTCGCCTCGGCCACCAATATGACCGACCAACTTGCCGCGCTGGCCATTCTGATCCGCTGCGGCGACCGCGACGCCGCCGCCGCGTTCGAGGCACAGTGGCAGCACGAACGGTTGGTATTGGACAAATGGTTCATGATCTCGGTCGCCAGCGCCCCAAGCGCCGAGGCTTTGGATACCGCCGGAGCGCTCAGCCACCACGCGCTGTTTGACTGGAAGAACCCCAACCGCTTCCGCGCGTTGATTGGCGGGTTGGTCGCAAACCCCGCCGCCTTCCACGACCCCTCGGGGCGTGGCTACGACTTCGTGGCGAAATGGCTGATCAGGATGGACGGCGCGAACCCGCAAACCGCGGCCCGCATGTCCTCGGCCTTTGACACATGGCGCCGCTACGACGCGGACCGCCAGGCGCTAATGCAAAACGCGCTATCGCGCATGGCCGCTTCTCCGGGGCTCAGCCGCGACTTGGCCGAGATGGTATCGCGCATGCAGGCAGCCTGACCGCGCTACCGCAAAAGCTGCGTCGCGCTCCAGACGATGCCGATCAGGATCGGCTGGTGGATCAGGTAAATCAGCAAGGAATGCCGCCCCGGCAAGCCCGCCAGACGCGCGGCGCGTGTCGGGGTTTGTGTGGTGACGCGAGCCCAAATGCCGAAATGGCTGGCCAGCTTTGACGCCGCGATCCCGGCCAGAAACGGCGCGAACCAGGGGAAGATCGGCTCGTAATCCACCGTGCTCAGGGGGATTGTCTGCAACCCGCTCCACCACCAATAGGGCGCATTGAACATCGGCCCGCTCAGGAAGTTTGGCGCGTAGAAAACAGCCACGGCCAGCGCCGCGATCACTACGACGGGCAAGCGCAAGACGGCAAGGCCCAGAAGGCTGCACAGGGCGATGGAATGCAGGATGCCGAAGAACACAAAGGCATGGGGGAAGGCCAGATAGGTGCCAATGCTCACCAATGCCGCCGCCCCCACGATCACCGCGAAGCGGCGCAGGAACGCGGTCCAACGGATGCCATTTGCGTGCGCCAACCACAGGCCCACCCCCGCAAGAAACAGGAACGAGCCCGCCGTGCCCACCGCCAATGCCCGCCAAAAGCCCGTGGTTGCGGTCCCGAAGGGGACGTGGCCGAACATCTCCAGATCGAAGGTGAAGTGGAATACCGCCATGGCGATCAACGCGAGGGTCCGCGCGATGTCGAGGGCGGGAATGCGCCCTTTGGCGCGTGCATCTATTGGGGCGTGGGTCATGGCGCTTGTCTAGCAGCCCGCTTTCGGCTTGCCCATCGTGCAATCTGCGCCCCGATTGAGGCACCTTTCCGCGACTTGCCCCCACAGCACGCCCGAAAAGCAACACTCGGCGGCCTTAACCGTTCCCTAATCTGGGCACAATTGGCCCTCTATATCATCGCCATGACAGATACTTTTGAATATGCATCCCGCCCCGGAAGTGCCAGCCTAAGCATTCTCAGCTTTACCGGCCTGAGCGCTCTTACCGTGTTCCTGTGGCAGATCGCCCCCGGCTTCGTGCTCCTCCTGATGGTGCCGGCGCTGCTGGTGTGCCTGTTCCAAGTCACCCGCGTACCCACCTACGGCATAAAGATGACCCGGTCATCGTGGAGGATCCATGGCGGGAACGAGGATATCGTCATTCCCACCGCGCAGATTTCCCACCTGAGCGTGATCAATCGTGGCGCCGATCGCCGCATGGGCCTGATGCTGGAGGACGGGACCGAGATTGTCCTGCCGCTGCAATGCTTGCCCGATCCCTACGACATGATCCGCGAAGCTACGAACCGCGGCATTCCGGTTCGCGAACGGTCTTGATATGGCCATCCTACGTGAACAAAGCCCCCTTTCGCGGGGGCTTTTTCGTTTGCGCCTATAGGTTTACGGGCCGAGGCACGGGCCGGACGTCCTGGGCCGAGACCGGATGCGGTGACAGCACCCGCGCTTCATCCAGCATCGGCGCCTCATCCAGCATCGGCAGGTTTGCACCTTCGGGCCGCATCACCGGGCGCATTTGCGGGGCGCTGGCCTGACAATATTCCTGCTCTCGCACCCAATTGCGCATATCCTCGCGTTTGCGCGCGGAATGGAACGGCCCCCAATCGGCGGCCACGCCGCGCATCCCTTCGGACACGACATCATCACGGGGCACAGTCACCCCCATGATCCGCACGCCGCAGCGCAGGTTAGCTGCGCCGTTCAACAACGCCTCGCCCGAGCGGACATCGCAATCGCGCCACCGCGCCGTCCCTGGAGAGATCTGCACCAGCCCGAACCATTGCCCGCCACCGCCCACAGCGCGGGGGTTATGGGTGCTTTCGTGCCACGCGAGCGAGGATATCAAGCCAGTCCAAAACGCGGCCCGCTGCTCGGGCGAAGCATCCAGATAGCCGGGGCACCAGGCGCCGATATCGCGCGGCTCGGTCTCCAGCAGCGGCGCGCCGGGTCCGCGCAGGGCCGCCAAGACAGCCGCCGTCCAACGGGGGCCGCGCGGGTGTTCATCCCACCTTGCGGCGGGCACGGCCCACGAATCGCGCACCACGGGGCGCAGGCTGCTATCTGGGGCCAACTCACTGATCTCGGGCGCGTCATCTGCCACCTCTGGCACAATCGCCAGATCGGGCAGCCCGTCCCCGTCGGTCGGGACATGCAGCAAAGGCGCCGCCCCCGAAGGCACCGCCTCGATCGAGCCATCGGGCCCCGCCACGGCAGAGGTCACTTCGACCGCCGCCCCTTGGGTTGCCGCCCCCACAACCGCTTCAACTTGCCCAAAGGCAAGCCCCGGCGCACAGGCCGTCACAGCGGCAAAGCCACTGGCAAAAGAAATAAGACGCAGAACGCCCATTGGCAGCCATCCCCCCAGGTTTGGCACAGGGCATGAACATGCCCGAATAATAAGCAGCAAAGCAAGGGGGCGCAAAGAAACCATGGACCCCGGTAAAACAGCTCGCGGTTAAAACGTGGTTAAGTCGCGCAATAGGGCTGCGAGGATATCCACTGGCGCATTTCTTCACGCTTGGGCGCTTGCACGAACGGCCCCCAATCTGCGGCCACCCCGCCGCGGGAGGCGGCTACAACGCCATCACGCGGCACGGTCGTGGCCCAAATCCGCATGGCGCAAGAGATATTGGCGTCCCCGTCCAGCAAGGCCTGGCCGCTTGTCGCCTGGCACCCGTAGTGACGCGCCGTGGCCGGGCTGATCTGCACAAGGCCAAACCAACGCCCGCCGCCGCCGACCGCTTGCTGGTTCCATGTGCTTTCATGGCGGGCCAAGGCCGACATCAAGCCGGTCCAGAACGCCTCTCGGTTCTCCAGCGGCGCTTCGGGATAGGCAGGGCACCACTGCGCGATATCGGCAGGCACCAGCGTTGGCAGCACGCTGGCGTGGGTGTCCAAAGCCGCGAACGCCGTCGAGGTCCACGAGGCCCCATCGGGGCGATGATCCCACCGCATCACCGGAATTTCCACCACTTCCACTTCGCGCTCGAAGCCGGGAAACGAAATGTCCGACAAGGCATTGCACGCCGTCAAACTCAGCACCGCAGTCATACATACCCCGAACCGGGCCACGCGGGAAAACACACTCATCACTTCTTCACTCTATATAAGGCAGACGTTTTTGATCGACCGGAGGTGCGCGGGGACATCGTTCAAATCAACCCATCCCCCTTGTTCCCTTGGGAAAAACGGCTGGTTTCCGCCCAAAAACCGGGGATTCGGCATGAAAATGGGCCGAAGCGTATAAAACACCCCGGCCCCTTTTACCGTCATTTCAGTCCTGTTCGGCGCAAGAGAATCAGGCAGCCGAGCGTTCGTGGCGGCCTTCTTCGACCTCTTCAATGATCTTCGTCACGAAGGCTTCCAGATCATCGGGGTTCCGGCTGGTGATGATCCCGTTGGAAATCGCCACCTCGCTGTCTTCCCATTTCGCGCCAGCATTTATCAGGTCCGTCTTGATCGACGGGTACGAGGTCATCTCACGCCCCTCAACCACGCCGGCTTCCACCAGCATCCATGGGCCGTGACAGATCGCAGCGACGATTTTGCCCGTCTCCACGAACTCTTTCACCAGCGCCACGGCATCGGGTTTGGTGCGCAGGATATCGGGGTTGATCTGGCCGCCGGGCAGCACCAAAGCGTTGTAATCGGCGGGGTTCACCTGATCCAGCGTCAGATCAACGCCGACCTTATCGCCCCAATTCCCGCCATCCCAACCGGTGATCTCTCCGGCTTCGGGGGCGGCCACATGCACCTCGGCCCCTGCGTCGCGCAGCTTTTTCAGCGGCACTTCCAGCTCCGATTGCTCAAAACCGTGGGTGGACATAATCAGGATCTTTGCGTTGCTCATCTCGGGCATAATTCATGCCTCCTTTGCATTGGGTACGGGGGCCCAACGTGACGAAGCCCAATCGTGTTCCATCCCACTCTTGCCCGGCCCCCGCCCCTGCCCTAAACCACCTCGCAACACATTGCCGGAGACACCCATGCTCGACCTCACCTATGACACCCCGAAACCTCGTGTGATTGCAGGCGCCAAGCAAGATTGGGAGCTTGTGATCGGGATGGAGGTTCACGCCCAGGTCTCCACCAACGCCAAGCTGTTCTCTGGCGCTTCCACCAAATTCGGGGCCGAGCCCAATTCCAACGTCGCCTTCGTGGACGCGGGCATGCCCGGCATGTTGCCCGTCATCAATCAGGCCTGCGTGGATCAGGCCGTGCGCACGGGTCTGGGCCTGAAGGCCGAGATCAATCTGGAATCCGCATTCGACCGCAAGAACTACTTCTACCCGGACCTGCCCCAAGGCTACCAGATCAGCCAGCTCTATCACCCCATCGTGGGCGAAGGCGAAGTGCTGGTGGAACTGGGCGACGGCAAGGCCCGCCTTGTGCGCATCGAACGCATTCACCTTGAACAGGACGCCGGAAAATCCATCCACGACATGGACCCGGCGCTGTCGTTCGTCGACCTCAACCGCACCGGCGTGGCGCTGATGGAGATCGTCTCCAAGCCCGACATCCGCTCGCCCGAGGAAGCCGCGGCCTACGTGGTGAAGCTGCGCCAGATCATGCTGTACCTCGGCACCTGCGACGGCAACATGCAAAACGGCAACCTGCGCGCCGACGTCAACGTTTCGGTCTGCGCGCCCGGTCAGTACGAGAAATATCAGGCCACGCAGGATTTCTCCCACCTCGGCACGCGGTGCGAGATCAAGAACATGAACTCCATGCGCTTCATTCAGCAAGCCATCGAGGTTGAGGCAAAGCGCCAGATCGCCATCATCGAAGGCGGCGGCACGGTCGATCAGGAAACCCGCCTTTACGACCCCGACAAGGGTGAAACCCGCTCCATGCGGTCCAAGGAAGAGGCGCATGATTACCGCTACTTCCCCGACCCCGATCTGCTGCCCCTGACCTTCGATCAAGCCTATGTCGACGGCATCGCCGCCAATCTGCCGGAACTGCCCGACGCCAAGAAGGCGCGGTTCATTGGCGACTTTGGCCTGTCGGATTACGATGCCTCGGTTCTGACCGCCGATGTGGAAGCCGCCCAGTATTTTGAGGCCGTGACCGCAGGCACCAAGAACGGCAAACTCGCCGCCAACTGGGTGATTAACGAGCTGTTCGGCCGCCTGAAGAAAGACGAGCGCCAGATCGAAGACAGCCCCGTGACACCCGCCCAATTGGCGGAGCTGATCGAACTGATCGAAGCCGACACGATCTCGGGCAAGATCGCCAAGGACGTGTTCGAGATCAGTTATACCTCTGGCCGCTCGCCCTCCGAGATTGTGGAAACCGAAGGTCTCAAGCAGGTCACGGACACCGGCGCGATTGAAACGGCGGTGGATGAGATCATCGCCGCCAACCCCGATCAGGTCGCCAAGGCGAAACAGAACCCGAAACTCGCGGGCTGGTTCGTGGGTCAGGTGATGAAAGCCACCGGCGGCAAGGCCAACCCCAAGGCCGTCAACCAGATCGTCTCGGCGAAACTGGCCGAGTAGGCGATGCGCCTTCGCGATCCGCTGGCCACCCATAACGAACGGATCAAGCTGCGTGCGGGGTTTCTGAACGCGCTTGCAATCGGTTTTCTGGGCTTTGCGCTGTTGCGGCCCCTCGTGGAAGGTACATTGACCGTTAACCTTCTGACGCTAGTATTTTTGGGCACCGGGGTAGCTTTGCACGCCGGGGCCAACTATATTCTAAGGTACTTAGAAAAGGAGGATGACTGACATGGAAAGCCTGAGCCTTCTTGCGATCCCCGCCTTTGCTCTTGCCTTGGCGGCGGCCCTGATCTGGGATTCCCGTCGCACCGCGCGCCGCAATGAACGGGTTAAGCACCCTGCCGAATAAGGCCGCTTGGGTGGATTTGACAGCCACTCAGAATTCCCCTGCCCGCCTCATGGCACAGGCGAAATGACCTTCAACCTATCTGCGACGTCCAGCCCAACAGGCCCTTGCCCGTCCTCCTTAGCCGCGCCATAACGCCCCCATGAAAACCGAGTACAAAGTCGTCCCCGCCCCCGAAAAAGCCCGCAAGCAGCGTGGCCTCAAAGGCGCTGCATTGTTCGCCCATTCCGTTGAGGCGTTGATGAACGAATTGGCGGCTGAAGGCTGGCAATACCTGCGTGCCGACACCCTCCCGCATGAGGAACGCTCGGGCCTGACCAACAAGACCACGACCTACCGGAATTTGCTTGTTTTTCAGCGCGTCGTGGATGGTGAAGTGACGCAAACGCCGCCCCACGAAACCGAGACCGTGGCAATCGTTGATGTGACCGGAACCGAGAGCGACGATGACTTTGAGGATGAACCAGACGATGACGAAGTGGTAAACCTCTGGGACGCCCCAGATGAGGCGCCCGCGCCCCTAGTCGCGGATCGTAAGGGCTAGGGCGTGGATCTCTGACATCAGCTCGGCCCCAATCGCCGCATGCACCGCCCGGTGCCGCGCGATCCGGCTAAGCCCTTGAAATTTATCGCTTTCTATAAGCACGTTAAAATGGCTCTCGCCGCCATCCTGATATCCCGCGTGGCCCCGATGGGCCTCGCTATCGTCCACAACCTCAAGATGTCTCGGCGCAAAGGTTTCGCGCAAAGCCGCCTCAATTTTCTGTGCCCGTGTCATCATTTTCACCCTCTAAGACCTTCCCCTCAGCCGCCAAAACACTAAACTGCTTACTCCCAATGATACAGGTGCATTCCCATGGCCGACAAAGATCCCTTCAACTTCGATCTTAGCGTCAAGTCTGACAAGAAGAAGCGGCGCACAGGACGCCGTGGCATGTCCGGCGCCGTCGAGACATCTCAAAGACCATGTGAAGCGCCCGGCTGCCAGGAGCCAGGCCAATACCGCGCGCCCAAAGGCCCTGATAATCTTGAAGAATTTCACTGGTTCTGCCGGGACCACGTTCGCGAATACAACCTGAAATGGAACTTCTTCGAGGGCACGACAGAGGCCGAGATGAACGCCCAGATGGATCGGGATCGGGTGTGGGATCGCCCCACAAAGCCCCTGAAACGCTCCGCCGAGGAACGCGCTTGGCAGCGGTTGGGCATTGAAGACCCCCATCAGGTTCTGGGCCAGAACGCGACGCAAAATCCGGGCCGTGGTGCGGGCTCCAAGGGGCGTCGTCTGCCGCCCACGGAACGCCGCGCGGTGGAGATCCTTGAGGTCAAGGACAACGCCACGAAGCCGGAAATTCGCAAGGCTTACAAAGCCCTGATCAAGGTGCTGCACCCTGATATGAACGGCGGCGACCGCTCGGATGAAGAGAAGCTGCAAGAGGTCGTCTGGGCCTGGGATCAGCTCAAAGTCAGCCGCAACTTCGCGGACTGACACGCCCTGAAACGGTGCGGTCAATGCGCCCTGGATCGACGGAAACGCCTTGGCCCACCACGTTCACACTCTCATCCTTGGCGCCGGGGCCGCGGGCCTTATGTGCGCCGCCCACGCCGGGCCCGATACCCTTGTAGTGGACCACGCCAAAGCCCCCGGAGAGAAGATCCGCATCTCTGGCGGGGGGCGCTGCAACTTCACCAACATCTACACCGGCCCGGAAAATTTCCTGAGCGAGAACAAGCACTTCGCCAAATCCGCGCTTAGCCGCTACACCCAATGGGATTTCCTCGACCTCGTGCAATCCCACGGCATCCCCTACCACGAAAAAACCCTTGGCCAGCAGTTCTGCGACCGCTCCGCCAAGGATATCATCGCCATGTTGATGGCGGAAATGGCGCCGGCAAAGCTCTGGCTTCAGACCGAAATTTCCGAGGTGTCCCACCGCGATGGCCTGTTCCACGCCGCCCTCCTGCGGGAAGGGAAGAAAGCCACCGTCACGGCGCGTAATCTGGTGCTGGCCACGGGCGGCAAATCCATTCCCAAAATGGGGGCCACGGGCCTTGCCTACCGCCTTGCGGCCCAGTTCGGCCATCGCCTCACCGATACGCGCCCCGGCCTTGTTCCATTGACGTTCGAGGGCGCGGCGAAGGAACATTTCGCCGCCCTTTCCGGCACCTCTGTGCCTGCCCGCGTGTCGTGCAATGGCACCAGCTTTGACGAAGGGATGCTGTTCACCCATCGCGGGCTTTCGGGGCCGTCGATCCTGCAAATCTCCTCCTATTGGGTGGAGGGGGACGCGCTGTCGCTGCATTTACTGCCGGACACGGACCTGTTTGACACCCTCCGCAGCCGCCGCACCCAGGTGGGCAACAAGGCGTTAACCACGGTGCTCGCCGACCTTTTGCCCAAGAAGTTGGTGCAGCATTTGGCCGAGACCTGGGAGATTTCCGGCAACCTTGCCGATCAATCCGACACCGCGTTGCGGACGTTGTGTGACCGTTTGACGGGCTGGCCCGTGACCCCGACCTCATCTGAGGGCTATCGCACCGCAGAGGTCACCTTGGGCGGCATTGCCACCGATGGGCTGTCGTCGAAAACGATGGAAAGCCAGCATGTTAGCGGCCTCTATGCGATTGGCGAGGCGGTCGACGTGACGGGCTGGTTGGGGGGGTACAACTTCCAATGGGCGTGGTCCTCTGGCGTCGCCGCGGGGCGTGCCATTACCGCAAGCCGCTAAGCGCGCCAGAACGTGGCGGTGAACAGCACCAGAACCGCCATCAACTCCAACCGACCGATCAGCATCGCCGCCGACAAGATCCACTTGGCCGCGTCGTTGAGCGTGGCGAAGTTCCCGCTTGGCCCGATCACATCCCCAAGGCCCGGTCCGATGTTGCCCAAAGCCGTGGCCGCGCCCGAAATTGCCGTGACCACATCCAAGCCCGTCAGGCCCAGGAGCACCGCGAAAATGCCAAGGAAAACAAAGAACAACACGAAGAATGCCATGACGGAAGAGATGACTTCCTCGCCCACGGGGCGGCCCTCGAACTTCGGTTCAAAGATGCCGTGGGGCGCATAGAGGCGCTTTACCTGGGTCGAAATCGACGCGAACAGCAGTTGGTAACGGAACACCTTGATCGAGCACGACGTCGATCCAGCGCAGCCGCCGATCAGGCCGATAAAGAAGAACATCACCGGCACCGACGGCCCCCAAAGCTGGTAATCCACGCTGGAAAACCCGGTGCCCGAGATGATCGAGGTGACGTTGAACAGCCCCTCTCGCAACCCGTGCTCCACCGTGTCGCCGTTGGCCATCAGTCGGTAAAACGTGAAAATCAGCGTAAGGATCGCGATGGTCGCCAAATAGGCCCGTATCTGCGTGTCGAGGAAGAACGGCCGCGCCGTGCCCGCCACCAGTTGGATATAGCGCACGAACGGCAGGCTCGCGAGGATCATGAAGACGGCGGCGACGTATTCTGCTGGCCCCTGAAACGTGCCGAACGACGCGTTGTAGTTGGAAAAACCGCCCGTGGACATGGTGGTGAGCGCATGCATCAGCGCATCAAACGGCCCCATGCCAACGGCCAGATAGGCTAGGCCACAAGCCACGGTCAAACCCAGATAGATAACCGAAATCCGGCTGGCGATCTCACCGGCGCGGGGAAGGATTTTCCCCATGGTGTCAAAGGCTTCCGAGCGGAAGATCTGCATACCGCCCACCCGCAGTTCCGGCAGGAACACCATCGCCACAACAATGATCCCGATGCCGCCAAACCACTGCATCAATCCGCGCCACAGGTTCAGACCATGGGGCAGATTGTCGAGGTCCGTCAGAACGGTAGAGCCCGTTGTGGTCAGCGCCGACATCGCCTCGAACACCGCATCGACGGTGCGGGCGTCGGTATCGCCGAACACGAAGGGCAAGGCACCAAACAGCGGCAGCACCAGCCACACGCCCGTGGTCAAAAAGAACGTCTGCTGGATCGAAAGCCCCTCGGACACCCCATTGGCGCAGGCCAGCGTCAGCAGCATCCCCACGACGACCGTGATCGCCGCCGCTTCCGCAAACGCCCCCCAATGGCCGTTGCCCTGCCAGACATCGGCTCCCAACGGGATCACCATGGTGACACCAAGGGTCAGGACCAAAAGGCCAAGAACATAGCCCACAGGGCGCACATCGAACATAGGCGGAGCGTTGGCGCGACCAAGCGCGGCTGTCAAGACGGCCCCGCCGTCGCGGTGGCGGCTTGGACCACTAAAGGATTGATTTGATGCATCTCTGCGGCTACCGTTTGGTCAACTTGGTACTGTAAGACGTCGTCTTCCACGGCAAACACACCGCAGGACACGTTTGGGCCATTGGGCGAAAGGCTGCGAGAGGGGATGGAATTAATGACGAAAGATGCCCCTTTGGGTAAGGCAAAATCGCTCTCTGACGGCGATATTTCGACATACGCGCGCCGCGCTGGCCCCGCCTCGGGCGCGCCGGGCACTGATTCCGATGCCCACAGCGATTCTGACGCCCCCGCCACCGATCACGATGCCGCCCCGGCGACGGATAAAGACAGTTAACGCATAACGATAAAAAGCCAGACCCCGGCGCCTTGCCGGAAACAGCATTCAACCCAGCCCATTTGCAAGGGAGATCGCCAAGATGGACGATAACACGAACGACAAGAAAAAAGACGCCTCCAAGGGCAAACCGCTTTCTGCGGATCAGATTACCTCGAAGCGAATGGACCGCCGCGCGGTTCTGCGCAGCGTGGGCCTTGCGGGTCTGGGTGCCGGTGCCATGGGCGTGACCGCTTGTGTGCCCTACGGCGTAACGGATGTGGACAACGGCAACATCACCGATCCCATCGGCGCAGGCCGCGGCGCACCGCTCAGCTATCGTTCCGGCACAACGGACCGCGACTGGGGTGGCAACATCACCGACCGCGTGGGCTATGGCCGCGGGCGTCCCTACTACTAATTCAGGGCACTACGCCTGACAAGAAAGCCCCGGCAATACTGCCGGGGCCTTTTGTTATCAGGGCCTTACAAGGCGACGTTAAGGCTTCGCGTTAGCCTTTGTGGATCAACGACCCGAACAGCTTTGGATCAAGGCTGGCGTCGGCGAAGGTGTCGCCCTCGGTCAGAAGGCTGACCGCATCATGGCTGTGCAGGCTTTCCTGATGGCTGGCCAGGACGCGGAAATCACCAACGCCTGCGTGATCCTGCAACTGCTCTGCAAACAGGCGAGCGGCGTCTTCGACGAAAATCGGATTGGCGGCGTTAAGCTCGGCGAAGGCTTGTTCATCCTCTCGCTTCACCATCACTTGGGTCTCGGTCGGGACGGCACGGCGGGCGGCCTCGATCAGATCCTCGAACGTGATCCCCTCCCCCTGCTGCACCACAGACAGACGCGCCACGGAGCGCTGCGAATGGGGCGTCGCCAATTGTCCGCGCGTGGCACGGGCATGTTCGCTTAGTTCCAGAGAGCACGGGCAAGTGGAGGAATAGACGTAATCCAAATGCACGATCCGCTGCCGGACCCCGGCGCTTTCCACCAGCTCCAGCGAGATATCGTAATATTGCCACCCCGTCAGGCCCGAACGCAGGCTTTCCACCTGCATCGGAAAGCTCATCCCCATCTGGATGCGGGCGTCGAAACTGCCAAGATCAGCCTTGTAATCGTCCAGCGCTGCCTCGATCACGTCGAAACCAAAGGCCGCGTCGGCGTGTTTGTAGAAGGACCGCATGATGCGGCTCATGTTGATGCCCTTCTGGTCCGCCTCCAGGCTGACAGTGCCAGTAACCGAGGTTTCCAGAAGCATTTCGGCCCCGTCGCGAAGGCTGTAACGCAACGGCAGGCGGAAGTTCGATATCCCCACATGCTGGATGCGCCGCTTGGCCCCTTTGATCAGGGACGCCGGGCCGTTTTGAAGGTCTGGCAGCGTGGCGCGATAGGCCGCATCCGCTTTAAAATCAGCGGGATACACATTCGAGAGGCCCGGCGCGCGCAGCACTTGCGCAAGCGCGGGCTCCAAGGCTTCAATCTGATCAGAGGACGCATCCGCCGCCCAAGCATTCAGAACCGCGAGGGCTTCCTGGGCTTGTTGGCTGGATGGTTTTTGATCGGCGGTCTTAACATGAATGTTCACGTGCCACCCCTTCCTTCACTGTTTCTCAGATAGATATGGCCTAAAATTCCCAAAACCCAAGCGCTGTTTTCCCGAGGCATACCGCCGCAGAGCGTTTTTAGGAACAAAAACAACACGTTGGGCGAAAGCGTCACAATAGTGTGCGAGCCGTTTTCCTGCCGGGTTGGCGCGAAGCCGCCGCCTCAGGCCGCCGCGAACCGCCGCACGAGGCGCTTTTCCATGCGGGCGTTAGGGATTTTCACCCCCGAACGCTCCACCTCCTGGCGCTGCACCAGACGCCAGCCGTGGCGCAGGAAGAAGGGTTCTGCCAGAAGGCTGGCCTCTGTCTCCAAGGTCAAATGCCCCTTCACACGGGCCCTCCCCTCGATGACGGCATAAAGGGCCGAGGCCACGCCCTTGCCCATGAACTCCGGAGAAACATAAGCGAAATCGAGGAATCCCGTCTCGATATCCAAGGTCATGAAGCCCAGAAGCGTCCCATCGCGCTCAGCCACGATGGTTTCGGCCTCCTCAACCCGCGCGCGCCAGCCCTCGCCCGTGGGGGGCGCGGGGGACCAGGCTTCACGCTGCTCGGGGTCGTACTTCTGCGCCGCCCCCTCACGCACCGCGCGGTGGAACAATGTCGCCAAGGGGATCGCGTCGGCCGGGCGATAGGGCCGAATGATAAGCCCGTTCATGCCGCCCCCAATGCGCCCAAAAGGTCGGCCATCAGATCGTCGGTATCCTCCAGGCCCACGGACAGGCGCAACAGGCCCGGCGTGACGCCGACCTCGGCACGTTGCGCGTCGGTCAGGCGCTGGTGGGTCGTGGTGCCGGGGTGGGTCGCGATGGATTTTGCATCGCCCAGATTGTTGGAAATCGTGAATATATCCAAGGCGTTAAGGGCACGGAACGCGCCGTCTTGGCCGCCTTCAACCTCGACCGAGATCACGGTGCCGCCCGCCCCCATCTGCGCCGCGCAAAGGGCGTGCTGCGGATGGGACTTCAGCCCCGGATACAACACCCGCGCCACGCCTTTGGCACCTTCCAGCGCCTCGGCAATCGCCTGTGCGCTGGCGGCTTGGGCACGGACCCGCAGGTCCAGCGTTTCCAACCCCTTGAGCATGACCCAAGCGTTGAACGGGCTCATCGCGCCGCCGGTATGCTTAAGGTAAGGCTCCACGGTTTTGCGGATGAACTCTTCGGTGCCCAAGATCACGCCGCCAAGGCACCGGCCCTGCCCGTCGATATGTTTGGTGGCAGAATAAACAACCACATCAACCCCTTGGGCGATGGCGTCGCTGAACGTGGGCGTGGCAAAGACGTTGTCACAAATCACCGTCGCGCCGACGGTGTGGGCGATCTCGGCCACGGCCCGGATATCAATGATTTCAAGCGTCGGGTTCGAAAGCGACTCGAAGAACACCGCCTTGGTGTCTTCGCGCACCGCTGCGCGCCAAGCGTCCAGATCGGTGCCGTCCACGAACGTCACCTCTACGCCGAATCGCGCTAAGATTTCGTCAAGAATGTAGTGGCATGATCCAAACAGCGCCCGCGACGACACCACATGATCCCCGGCCCGTAACATCGACGTCAGCGCGCCTGACACAGCCGCCATGCCCGATGCAGTGGCAAAGGCCGCCTCCGCCCCTTCCAGCGCGGCGATGCGGTCCTCAAACATGGCGACCGTCGGGTTGCCGTAACGGGCGTAGATATATTCATCCTCGCCCGATTTGATGAACCGCGCCTCGGCATCCTCAGCGGTGTCGTAGACGAAGCCCTGGGTCAGGAACATCGCCTCGGAAAGTTCACCATATTGCGAGCGGCGGCTGCCGGCGTGGACCGCACGTGTGCGTTTGGACCAGTTTTTCTTGGTGGTATCTGTCATACCCCATTCTCCATTTCAGCGGGCGGGGGCCTGCCTCAGGCTCCGATATCCCATAGTTATGGTCGGGGACGGCGCTGCATTGCAGCGGCCTCGACCTCTTTAGCGGAATGTTTAACGTGGCCCGCAATCCGGTTCACAAATCACCACGGGGTTGGCCTACGCCCACGGGCTTTTCGCGTCAAGATGCAAGCGCGTGCCATGGGGGAGCGTGCAATACGCTTTCCCCCCAATCCCCCCTTGCGATCACGCCCCCGTGACCCGATCTGTTTCCCACACCAGCGCTGCACGGCAGCAAACCGCCTGCCTCTCTGGTTTTCGACGCAAAAACTGCATAACGTTGCAGGTGACAGAGCCTATCATTCGTGAAAGGCACAACTAAACGGCAAGAATGGGGTCCATATGTCATCCAGCTTTCTTCAAGGCGTGTCTTTCTTCGTGCTGATCCTTGTGATCCTCGGCGCGATTTTCGGCGGATTCGGAGCGCTTTAAGCATGGCAAAAAGATATGGTGGCGAACATAGCCCCACCGGGCAACGCGACGGTGAGACGCCGCGCGAAATGGTGTCTCATCAGAAGATGGAAGTTGCCCCCTTCAAGGGACGCAAGCCCATGCGCCACGGGGCCAAGCTGAACATTCTGTTCATTCTGCCTTTGCTGACGATATTCTCGGTCCTGTTCAACTCGGGCGTGACCGAAATGGCGACGGATCTGGCAGGCGGTGCCTTGCTGCTGCTGGCCGCTTGGCTGACCCGCGATGGTGTGCGTGCCGAAGATGCGTTCAACGAACGCAAAGTGGCCCGCAAACCCGCGATCCCGCGCAAGATCTTTGGTGCCGTGGGCACCGGCATGGGCGTGGCCTTCCTGATCCTTGGCGGATCGGATTTCAGCGCCGGGTCCATCGTTGCCGCCAATGTGGTGGGCTTCCTGGCCGCGGGCCTGCACCTGTTTTCGTTCGGGTTGGATCCGTTGAAAAACAAGGGGATGGAGGGGATGGACACCTTCACCTCTGACCGCGTCGCGCGCAAGATTGATGAGGCCGAGGCCATCTTGGCCCGCCAGAAAGAGGCGATTGCCCGCGTCCGCGACGCACAGCTTGAAGCCCGCGTGGATCGCTTCCAAGATGTGGCCCGTGGCCTGTTCCGCCAGGTCGAAGAAGACCCCCGCGACCTGAACGCCGCACGGCGCTATCTGGGCGTCTACCTGCAAGGCGCGCTGGACGCGACGGTGCAGTTCGCCAACCTCTATTCACGCAAGACCGATTACGCGATCCGCAGCGACTACATCGCCTTCCTCGACGATCTGGAACAGAACTTCGCCGCCCGCAAGGAAACGCTTCTGATCGACGATCGCACGAATTTCGACGTGGAGATTGAGGTCCTGCAAGACCGCCTGAACCGCGAAACACAATACTTGGAACGACAGGGATAAGATTATGGAAACCGAAACCCACCAAAAGGCCCAAGAGGTCGAAACGATGGTTAATGAGCTGAACGCAGTTGTGCTGCCCGAACCCTCTGCCGATCTGGTTCCCCTGCCCGAAGCAGACGCGCCGACGTCCGAGCAAATCCGCTCGCGTATGGCCGAGATCAACATGAACGACACGAATTCCATCGTGTCCTTCGGCTCCTCCGCCCAGGCCGAGTTGCAGCAGATTTCCCAAGCCATGCTGGCCGGCGTGAAGAACAAGGACGCAGGCCCCGCCGGCGACAGCCTGCGCGAGATCGTCGGCACCATCCGCGGCTTCTCGGTTGATGAACTGGACCCAAACCGCAAACAATCCTGGTGGGAGCGTCTCTTCGGCAAGGCCAAGCCGATCCACGATTTCATGGCGAAATACGAGGACGTGCAGGAACAGATCGACAAGATCACCGACAACCTGCTGCAACACGAGCATGTCCTGATGAAGGACATCAAGTCGCTCGACAAACTCTACGAGAAGACCCTCGATTTCTACGACGAACTGGCGCTCTACATCGCCGCCGGCGAAGAGAAGCTGAAGGAACTGGACGAGCAGACCATCCCCGCCAAGGAAGCCGAAGTCGCCGCAGCGCCCGAGGATGACCAGGTCATCAAGGCCCAGGAACTGCGCGACCTGCGCGCCGCCCGGGACGATCTGGAACGCCGCGTCCACGACCTGAAACTGACCCGCCAGGTAACGATGCAGTCCCTGCCCTCGATCCGCCTTGTGCAGGAAAACGACAAGTCGCTGGTCACCAAGATCAACTCCACCCTCGTCAACACCGTGCCGCTGTGGGAAACGCAACTGGCCCAGGCCGTGACGATCCAACGCTCCACCGAGGCCGCCAAGGCGGTGAAGGAAGCCACCGACCTCACCAATGAGCTGCTGACCCGCAACGCCGAAAACCTGCGTGAAAGCAACCGCATGGTCCGCCAGGAGATGGAGCGCGGCGTCTTCGACATCGAAGCCGTCAAGCACGCCAACGCCGAACTGGTGGCCACGATCGAGGAAAGCCTCCAGATCGCCGACGAAGGCAAGCGCAAGCGCCGCGAAGCCGAAGTCGAGATGGAGAAGATGGAGCGCGAATTGCGCGACACGCTGTCCTCGGCCTCTGCCCGCCGCCCGGCGGCCGATGCCGATGTGATCGACGGCGACGCCACGCCGGTTCAGTCCTGAGCCGCACCGTGGTTCTTTGCCGCTATCTGCCCATCGCGGTGACGCTCGCCCTCGCGGCCTGCGTCACCGTCACTGCGCCCGAAGTCTCGCCCATACCAGAGCCTCGGTCCGAAGCCGCCCCCAATACAACCGCATCCCCCCCGTCTGAGCTAAGCCAGGCCCTCGCCCGCTACTATCGCAGTTCCGAGGCCCGGCTGGTGGGCCGCGGCATGCTGCGGACCGATGGCGGCGGCCCCGATACGCCCTTCACCGCCGATGAGCTTGCCGCCAATTTCGAACGCATCGCGCTCTACGATGAATATGAACTGGTAAATGGACGCTTTGTCGCCCGTCAGTCCCCCTCCACCCTGCGCCGCTGGACCGCGCCGGTGCGCCTGCAACCCCATTTCGGCGCCTCGGTCGAGGCCGGACGGCAGGCCGAAGACCGCGCCATCCTGGGCACCTACGCCGCGCGGTTGACCCGCCTCACCGGCCATTCCGTGCGGGCCGTGAACAGTGGCGGAAACTACCACGTCCTGTTCATGAACGCCGACGCCTTGTCAGATTCCGCACCGCTTCTGCGGCAACTGGTGCCAAGCATCAACGACGCCACGATCCGTGAAATCCAGGACATGGGCCGCCTCACCTATTGCTCGATCTTCGCCTTCTCGCTTACCGGCACCTCGGAATATATCGCCGCGATCGCGGTGATCCGTGACGAACACCCCGACCTCCTGCGCCGCTCCTGTGTGCACGAAGAAATCGCCCAGGGCATGGGCCTTCCCAACGACAGCCGCACCGCGCGTCCCACCATCTTCAACGATGACGAGGAATTCGCCCTGCTCACCCGCCACGACGAACTGCTCCTGCGCATCCTCTACGATGACCGCCTCTCCATCGGCATGACCCCAGACCAAGCGCGTCCCATCGTGCGCCAAATCGCCCGTGAACTGGTCGGCGGCCCCTCCTAGGTCGCCCCCGTCCCCGCCTTGCCCCCACAAGCACGCCGCGCCCCCACACGACCGCACCCCACACGACCGCGCGCCCCGCGCAAGCGCGCCCCCTCCCCTTCATCTTGGCAAATACAACTCAATCCCGCCCTCTCCGCCCCACCGCCGTACGATAAGGTGAAAAAACGGTAAGGTTTCCCTCCCCCACTTCTCTGTAGATTGGCGGCGGTCATACCTATATCATTCGGGAAAACGCACAATATTTCAGTGGGAGTTGCTAGCGCATGGCCATTATGGATTTTCTCAAAGGTCAATTTATTGACGTCATCGAATGGACGGACGACAGCCGTGACACGATGGTCTACCGGTTTGAACGCTATGGTCACGAGATCAAGTACGGCGCCAAGCTGACGGTGCGCGAAGGCCAGGTTGCGGTCTTCATCCACGAAGGTCAGCTGGCCGATGTGTTCACCCCGGGCATGTATATGCTTGAAACGAACAACATGCCGATCATGACCTCGCTCCAGCATTGGGACCACGGCTTCTCCAGCCCCTTCAAGTCCGAGATCTACTTCGTGAACACCTCCCGGTTCACCGATCTCAAGTGGGGCACCAAGAATCCCATCATGATCCGCGACAGCGATTTCGGCCCCACGCGCATCCGCGCCTTCGGCACCTACACCGTGAAGGTGCAGGACGCGGGCCTGTTCATGACCGAGATCGTCGGCACCGATGGTGAATTCACCACCGATGAAGTCACCCACCAGATCCGCAACATCATCGTGCAGCAGTTTTCCCAGGCCGTTGCAGGCTCGGGCATTCCGGTGCTCGACATGGCCGCGAACACGGGCCAGATGGGCGAGGTTGTGGCCGAGAAGATCTCTCAGACGATCTCCAGCTACGGCCTCACCCTGCCGGAATTGTATATCGAGAACATCTCCCTGCCGCCTGCGGTAGAGGAAGCGCTCGACAAGCGGACCTCCATGGGCGTGGTCGGCGACCTCAACAAGTACACCCAGTTCCAGACGGCAGAGGCCATGGCCGCCGCCGCCTCCACCCCCGGCTCCGGCATGGGCGAAGGGCTCGGCATGGGCTTGGGCATGGCGATGGCCAACCAGATGGCGTCCAACATGCACCAGCCGCAACAACAGCAGCCCCATCAGGCCGCCCACGCCGCGCCCCCGCCGCCGCCGGTGGAACACGTCTGGCACACGGCGGAAAACGGCGCCACAAAAGGCCCGTTCTCCAAAGCGACCTTGGGTCAAATGGCCGGCGACGGCTCGCTCACCCGCGACACGATGGTCTGGACGGCAGGTCAGGACGGCTGGAAGAAGGCCGGAGAGGTGCCCGAGCTGGCGCAGCTGTTCACGGTAATGCCACCGCCGCCTCCACCGCCGATGTAAGCGGCCAAGAAAAAAAGCCCCGACGCTCACAGCGCCGGGGCTTTTTCTTGGAAAGCGTCACTGCCGGGACAGGCACCGACGTGCCGGTCCAAACAGCCCCGCTTTTAGCCGACATTTTCCAGCAGGAAGCCCAATTGCGTCCCGCCCATGCTCAGCCGGCCCTCGCCGCCCCGGCCCATCGCGTCAGCGCCCAGGGCTGCAGCCGCGCTGGCGACCGGCAGCAGGAAGCCCAGACCGGCGGTGCGGCCATTGACTTCGATCTCCAGACGACCCCGCGCGCCGCCACTTCCGAAGTCACCAAACGTCATGCTCTCGATGATGATCCATGCCGTGTTGGACCCGACACTGACCGTGACCTCCTGTCCCATGACGCTTCTGCCATCAAAACCTTGCAGCCGCTCAGCGGGGGGCATGCCAATGTTGAACCTCGACGAGGGCGGCATTCCAATATTGAAGCCCAGGCGCGTCACCTCCAACAAGAAGCGGTTTTCACCTTGTTGGGTAATCGTGGCCCGCGCCCCTTCCTGGGATGCGGTGACTTGGACCAATCTGCCCTCTTGGGCACCGGCAATCATCGGAACGCTCAAGAGAGGCAGGGAAGCGAATGCGGAAAGAAGGGTTCTGCGATGCATAAAGGTAACTCCATAAACAAAAAAATCGGGAAGAACTCCCTGAAGGACCGTAGGGGATTTCGATCGGGCCGATCAAGGCTCTCTGCGTCTCGCCGACCTCATGGTAAGCGGACTTGACACCAGCCGAAGCCCCTTCACGGGCCAAGCCTGTCCCCCCGCCGCCTCACAGCATCCGCTTCAGCAACCCGTCCTTCTTGAACAGCTGATGCCGCAGGACCAGTCCGATATGGCCCACCATCGCGGCCAGCAGCACCCAGCCCGCCACGATATGCACCCATTTGAAGACGTCTCGCAGGGTATCATCGCGCGGCAATGGCCGGGGCATCTCCCAGACCCCGAACAGGTTCACCCCGTAGTGGCCGTACATCACGTAGAGCCAGCCGCTGATCGGCATCACCAGCATGGCGGTATAGAACACCTGCTCCACCCGGTGGATGAACTTCTGCTCAAACGTCGTCAGGGTCGGGGCCCAGGGCGGCAGTCGCTCCATCAGCCGATTGATGATCCACACCACCGCGACCACCTTGGAAACATAGCGCCCGGTTGCGCCAAACAATTCCGCGTGGGTGCCGCCCCCACCTCGCACGTCCCTCGTACCTGCATCACCGCGCGGGCACGAAATACGGAACCAAACCGCCGCAAGGTGGGTTTAGGAAAGGTCCCCACAGCCGCAACCTCAAAGGAGGGCCACCCATTGTCCATCAGCGAATCCCTCGGCCTTCCGGCAAATTCCACCCGCTCGAAGATCCTCGACCAGATTGACCCAGACCAGTTTCGATGGGCCGTGCCGATCATGCGAGCCGGATACGCCGGGCGCGCGCTTGTCTACGCTTTGGTGGGCGGGGCGTCGATCTGGTCGCTGATCCGTGGCGGGCAGGCGCAGGGGACGCAGGACGTCATGACATGGCTCGGCGGCACATGGGACACTGCCATCCTGTGGCCGATTGCGCTTGGCATGTTTGCCTATGCGATCTGGCGGCTGGTGGACAGCATCTGGGATCTGGAGGCTCATGGAACCGACGCCAAGGGGCTGATTGCACGGGCCGGCATGGTTGTCACGGGCGCGATCCATGGTGGAATCGGTGTTCTGGCCCTCTCGGCCCTGGGTTGGGCCAACGCCTCGGGCGGTGGTGGCGCTGGCGGCGGCGGCAACGGCCCTGTATCGCGCCTGATGCAGACGCCGGGCGGGCCCTGGATCATCGGCATCGTCGGCGTGGTCACGATCCTTGTGGGGGGCTATTACCTGCGCAACGCCGCGCGGCAAGACTACCTTGAGGTTCTGGAGGCCAACGCCTTCACGCGCCGCGCCGACCCGGTTCTACGAGCTGGCGTCGCGGCCCAGGGCATCGTCGTGGCCATCGTCGGTGGCCTGATCTTCTACGCCGCATTCCAGAGTGACGCGTCACAGGCTGGTGGCATCGGCTCGGCGTTTGAGTGGCTGCACGCGCAACCATATGGCCGCGCGCTTGTCGGCGCTCTTTGTGCGGGCTTGATCGCCTTTGCGATCTTCTGCGCCGTCAACGCAGCCTACCGGATTGTGCCAAAAGCGGCGGGCGACGGCACGCGCAGCATGCGCGCCGCCCTCCAAGACTAGGCCGCCTTCCATTCCAAACGGCTGCGGTGAAGCACCGGCTCGGTATAACCACTGGGCTGGTCGCGCCCTTTCAACACCAGGTCCAAAGCCGCCCCGTAGGCGATCCCGTTGAACCCCGGCGCCATCGGTTGATAGAGCGGATCGCCCGCGTTTTGCTCGTCGACGACCTCAGCCATGCGGCGGAACACCTCCACCACGTCGGCCTCGGACACCACGCCGTGATGGAGCCAGTTGGCGATGTGCTGTGCTGAAATCCGGCACGTTGCCCGGTCTTCCATCAAGCCCACGCCGTTCAAATCCGGCACCTTCGAGCATCCAACCCCCTGATCGACCCAGCGCACCACATAGCCCAAAATCCCTTGGGCGTTGTTCTCGACCTCTCTGATGATCTGATCCCGGTCCCAACGCCGATAGGCCGCCAGCGGAATATCCAGAAGCGCCGTCACATAGGCCCGCTTTCCGCCCGCTTGCAGCTTCTCCTGCACCGCCGCCACATTTACCTTGTGGTAATGCAACGCGTGCAAGGTTGCAGCGGTCGGCGAAGGTACCCAAGCGCAATTCGCGCCCGCGCGGGGATGCTCGATCTTTTGCTCCAGCAGGTCCGCCATATCATCGGGCTTGGCCCACATGCCTTTGCCGATCTGGGCCCGCCCACGCAGACCGCATTCCAGACCGATATCCACGTTCTGGTTTTCATAGGCCGTGATCCAGCCCTTGCGCTTGATGAAATCCTTGCGTGAGAACGGCCCCGCCTCCATGGAGGTATGGATCTCATCCCCCGTGCGATCCAGAAAGCCGGTGTTGATGAACGCGACCCGGTGCTTGGCGGCGCGGATGCATTCCTTCAGATTCACCGAGGTTCGGCGCTCTTCATCCATGATGCCAAGCTTGACGGTATAGCGCTCCATCCCCAGCGCGGCCTCTACGCGGGTGAAAATCTCGTCCGCAAAGGCGACTTCTTCCGGCCCGTGCATCTTGGGCTTCACCACATAGACGCTTCCCGCGACCGAGTTTCCGCCCTCGCGGGCCAGATCATGCTTGGCGATCAGCATCGTCACCATCGCATCCATCAGCCCCTCATAGACCTCTGCCCCATCGCGGAGCAAAACCGCGGGGTTGGTCATCAGATGGCCCACGTTGCGCACCAGCATCAGCGCGCGCCCCTTCAGCACTTTCTCCGCCCCGTCCGGCCCGGTGAAAACCCGGTCCTCGGCCAGCGCCCGCGTGACACTTTTGCCGCCCTTCTCGAAGGTCTCAGCCAGATCGCCCTTCATCAGGCCAAGCCAATTGCCGTAGGCTAAAACCTTGTCCTCGGCGTCGACACAGGCGACACTGTCTTCGCAATCCATGATCGCGGAAACGGCGCTTTCAATCCGCACATCCGCCAGCCCCGCCTGATCGCGAGCGCCGATGTTATGGGCGCGGTCAAAGACCAGTTCCACATGCAGGCCGTTGTTGACCAAAAGCACCGCATCGGGCGCCTTGGCGCGGCCGACGTAGCCCGCGAACTGGGCTGGATCGGCAAGCGGCTTGTCGTCCACCAACAGCGCACCCTTTTCCACATGGTAGCGGCGGGCATCGGCGTGGGACGCGCCTTCAATCGGGAAGGTATCATCCAGAAACACCCGAGCGCGCGCCACTACACGGGCACCGCGGCCGCGGTCATAGCCGCCCGGGGCAGGCCGCGATCCCATCGCGTCGGTGCCGTAAAACGCATCATAAAGGCTACCCCACCGCGCATTGGCCGCGTTCAGGGCAAAACGCGCGTTGGTAATGGGCACCACCAATTGCGGGCCCGCAACGGTCGCAATCTCCGGGTCGATCTTGGTGGTCTCAATCTCAAACGCGTCCCCCTCGGGGACCAGATAGCCGATATCCCTGAGGAATTCGTGATACGCATCGGGGTCATGGGCCTGATCGCGCCGGGCGATGTGCCATTGGTCGATCTTGTTTTGCAGTTCTTCACGCCGCGCCAAAAGAGCCGTGTTCTTCGGGGCAAGGTCATGGGCGAGGTCCGAGAAACCTTTCCAGAAATCATCGGAGGTCACACCACTGCCGGGAAGCGCCTGTTCCTCGATAAAATTTGCCAGTTCCGGGGCCACCTGCAGGCCATGTTTCTCGATCCGTTGTGTCACTGGAATGTCCTCCGCAAAGTTTCCAAATGGGTCTATGCCAAAGGGGAGGTTGCAGCAATAGATCAGCGCGACCAGAGACGTCGTCCCTGATGACGGCGTGCGGTATCGAATTGGAGCGTGCCATCCACCAAGGACACGGCAATCGCCCCGGTGTCGCGAAGCGTTCGGGGCGTCAGAAACAAGCAGCCTTCCGGCACGGGGGCGTTGGGGGTTGTCAGGTATCGCCGCGTTTCCCTTTCGGCCCGTTGCACCGCCGCGCCGGGGTCTTCGGGCGGCACATTCACCACAAGCAGATCATGGGCGGCACAGGCTTGATCCACCAGCCGAGAGGCGGCGCGCCCGGTCCCATGCCAAAGGCTGAAGTCGCCAATCAGCGCCAAAGCGCCGGGGTCCGCATCGGCCCAGGTCGGGCGGCTTGCAGCATCCGCTTGATTGGCCCGGTCGCCATCATTCTCCAACCAGATACCGGCCACGAAACCGTCGCCTCGCGGGCGGCTCAAAGCGCGGCCCTGTGGGGAGAGGACGCCCACAATGCCCCCCGGCTCGGAGATCAGCACAAGCGGCCGCGTGCTGCCTTGCCACAGCACCAGCCCCAGCGCGATGGGGGCCAGCGCCAGCCACCGCCCCCTGCCGTTCCATAAGCACAGGGCGATCCCGCCCACGGCGATCAGCGACAGCACGGCGGCGGGCGGATTGGCGACCATACGCACGGCCCCCGGCAAGCGGGCGACGTAATCTGCCACGCCCAAGATCCAGTCCAACGCGTACTCCATAATCCAGAAGGCAAACCCCGCCGCCCCGAAAGGTGCAAGGATCAGCGCCAGCACCGCGACCGGGATAACGACCGAGCCCATCACCGGCACCGTCAGCAGGTTCGCCCCCAACCCGTAGACCGCCAAGCGGTTGAAATGAGCCGCTGCAAAGGGGGCCGTCGCCCCGCCCGCGATGATCGAAGACGTCAGCAACCCCCAAGCGCCCTTCACCCAGCCCGGCCAATTGCGCATCCAGACCGCGCCTTGCAGTCCCGTGAAGGCGGCCACAAGGGCCGTGGTGGCCGCGAAAGACATCTGGAAGCCCGGCGACATCAGGGTTTCAGGCCGGTGCAGCAATACGATTATCGCCGCGATGGCCACGGACCGCAGGGTGATGGCGCGGCGGTCCAGAAGCACAGCGGTGAACATCACGGCGATCTGGATAAAGGCCCGCTCCGTCGCGACATTGCCGCCGGACAGGGCAAGATAGAACGCGCCCGAGGCCAGTGCCGCCACCGCCGCCCATTTGCGGATCGGGTAGCGCAGGGCCACCGGAGGGGTCAGCGCCAGAAGTACGCGCAGGGCGGCATAGACAAAGCCCGACAGCAACCCCATGTGCAGGCCCGATATCGCCAACAAATGCGCGATATTACTGTCGCGCATATCCTGGATGGAGGTCAGTGACAGGCCCGAGCGATCCCCGGTCAGCACCGCTGCGGCAAAGGCCCCCGCCTGCCCCGGTATCTGCGCCTGGATCGTGGCCGACATGCGCATTCGCAGACTGAAAAGCGGCGCCACCCCCTCGGCCGGCGGTGACAATAACAACACCGGAGACCGGGTGTAGCCAACCCCGCCGATGGATTGGAACCAGGCGTGCCGCTGGAAATCAAACCCGCCGGGCTCTGCCGCGCCATTGGGGCCGGACAGGTGGCCCGTGGTGAAGATGATCGCACCCGGTAGCGGCTCCATGAACCCTTGATCGCCGTGCAACGCGATGCGCACCCGCCGGGGCGTATTGCGCACATCGTCCAGCCGCACTTGATCCAAGGTCAGCCGCACCGCATCGCTGGAGGATCGGTCAATCCTTACAATCCGCCCCTCAATCGCGCCGTAGTAGCGAAAATCTATCACCGGCCCCGCAACCCAATGAGCCCGCGCCCCCGCAACGCAAAAACCCAAAGCCACCAGAACGGCGGCCGTGGCTAAGGGCCCCCAAACCTCTCGGCGACGCAGGCCCACAATGCCGCAAAGCACACCACCGCAAACCACAAGCCCATAGGTCAAAGGCCCCGGCTCCACCCCCAACGAGAAATAAAGCGCCACGCCAAGGCCCAAGGCGACAGCGGACCAAGGCATCAACGAACCCCTCTGGCCCTGCTGGACCGCGTTCACCGCGCCTAAGATCAAATCATCCGCCTTCTCTTGCCCGGCCCTTGCCGGGATCAACCGCCCAAGATACCTAGCCTCAACGGTGCCAGAACATGGTTGCCAAAAGGTTAACGCGCGCGGCCCGCCCGAGGGGCCGGAAAGGTTCTCTTCATGTCAGACGTTCAGCAAGTCGTCACCCGTATCGCCCCCTCGCCCACCGGCTACATGCATATCGGCACCGCCCGCACGGCACTGTTTAACTGGCTCTATGCCCGTGCGCGGGGCGGCAAGTTCGTGCTGCGTGTCGAAGACACCGACCGCGCCCGCTCCACCCCCGAGGCGACCCAAGCGATCCTTGACGGGCTGGCGTGGCTTGGCCTCGACTATGACGGCGAGGCCGTCAGCCAGTTTGAACGTGCCGACCGGCACCGAGAGGTGGCCGAGCAAATGCTGGCCGCGGGCCATGCCTACAAGTGTTTCTCCACCCAAGAGGAAATCGCGGCCTTCCGGGACGCCGCCAAGGCCGAGGGTCGATCGACCCTGTTCCTTTCCCCTTGGCGCGACGCGACAGACCACCCCGATGCCCCTTATGTGATCCGCCTGAAAGCGCCGCGCGAAGGCACCACCGTAATCCGCGACCAGGTCCAAGGCGACGTGACAATCCAGAACGCGACGCTCGATGATATGATCCTGCTGCGCTCGGACGGGACGCCCACCTACATGCATGCGGTCGTGGTGGACGATCATGATATGGGCATCACCCATGTGATCCGGGGCGATGACCACCTTAACAACGCCGCGCGTCAGGTCCAGATCTTCAAGGCGATGGATTGGCCCGAGCCGGTTTGGGCCCATATTCCCCTGATCCATGGCGATGACGGCAAGAAACTGTCCAAGCGCCATGGCGCCACGGGCGTGATGGAATACGCCGAAATGGGTATCCCCGCCGCCGCGATGCGCAATTACCTTGCGCGCCTTGGCTGGTCCCATGGCGATGATGAGTTGTTCACCGACGAACAGGCGCTGGAATGGTTTGATCTGGACGGCATCGGCAAATCGCCGTCGCGTCTGGATATGAAAAAGCTGGCCAACGTCACGGGATGGCACATCGCGCGGGCCGATGACGCGGATTTGGTGGCCCAGATCAACGATTTCTTAAAACTCACGGGCCAAGCTGAGCTTTCGCAGGCGCAGCATGATGGGCTGATCCGTGCGATGTATTGCCTCAAGGATCGGGCGAAATCTCTGCCGGATCTTCTCGATAAGGGGCGGTTTGTATTGGAGAAACGCCCATTTGAGTATGATGAAAAGGCCGTGAACGCCCTCGATCCGGTATCCCGTGGTATACTGCGGGAATTGACTGCGCAGTTGCAGAATGATAGCTGGACACGAGACACGCTAGAAGGCGTCCTGAACGCCGCCGCGCAATCCCACGGATTGAAATTCGGCAAACTGGCAGGCCCGCTCCGCGCGGCGCTTTCCGGGCGCACAGTATCGCCCAGTGTGTTTGATATGATGCTTGTCATCGGCCGGGACGAAACAATCGCCCGCCTTGACGAAGCCGCCTCCCTCTCCTGATCGCGGGGGGCTGCCTCTTTTGGGGATGCCGGACTTGTTCCGGTCGTCCCAACCGCCGTTTAGGAGGACTCTCTCCTAAGCCCCCAACTTCCCGCCGGCATCCCGCCGCGCGCCTTACGAAGGGACGACCATGGCCGACACCAGAACCGCCACTTTGACCATTGATGGACAGACCGTCGATCTGCCAATCCACACGCCAACCGCGGGCCCCGATGTCGTCGACATCGGCAAGCTCTATGGCAAGGCGAGCGTGTTCACCCACGATCCCGGCTTCACCTCCACCTCGGCTTGCGAATCGTCGATCACGTTCATTGACGGCGACAAGGGTGAACTGCTGCACCGCGGCTACCCGATCGACCAACTGGCGGCTCAGTCCCACTACCTCGAAGTCTGCTACCTGCTGCTCTACGGCTACCTGCCCTCCGAGGCCGAGCTGGAAAAGTTCGAGACGACCATCACCCACCACACGATGCTGCACGAGCAGATGGCCAACTTCTTCCGGGGCTTCCGCCGCGATGCGCACCCCATGGCCGTCATGGTTGGCGTCGTCGGCGCCATGTCCGCGTTCTACCACGACAGCACCGACATCAACGACGAGCGCCAGCGTGAAATCGCCTCCCATCGCTTGATCGCCAAAATGCCCACGATCGCGGCATGGGCTCACAAATACACGATCGGCCAACCCTTCGTGTATCCCCGCAACGACCTCAGCTATGCGGCGAACTTCCTGCGCATGTGCTTTGCGGTTCCGGCCGAAGAATATATCGTCGACCCGATCCTCGAACGCGCCATGGACCGTATCTTCACGCTCCACGCCGACCATGAGCAGAACGCCTCCACCTCCACGGTGCGCTTGGCGTCGTCCTCCGGGGCAAACCCCTTCGCCTGCATCGCGGCTGGCATTGCCTGCCTCTGGGGCCCGGCTCACGGGGGCGCCAACCAAGCCTGCCTGGAAATGCTCAAGGAAATCGGCACCGTTGACCGCATTCCCGAATTCATTGCCCGTGCCAAAGACAAGAACGACAGCTACCGCCTGATGGGCTTCGGCCACCGCGTCTACAAGAACTTCGATCCCCGTGCCACGGTGATGAAGCAATCCGCGGATGAGGTACTGGAACTGCTCGGCGTGGAGGATAACCCCCTCCTGCAAGTCGCCATGGAACTGGAAAAACAAGCCCTCGCAGATCCCTACTTCTCCGAGAAAAAGCTCTTCCCCAACGTGGATTTCTACTCCGGCATCATCCTCGAGGCGATGGGCTTCCCCACCTCGATGTTCACCCCGATCTTCGCGCTGTCGCGGACCGTGGGCTGGATTTCCCAGTGGAAAGAACAACTGGACGATCCCGCTTTGAAAATCGGCCGCCCTCGCCAACTCTACACCGGTGAAACGGCCCGCGATTACGTCGATATCAAAGACCGCTAATCACATCCCAGACAAAACAAAGGCCGCTCCCAACTGGGGCGGCCTTTTCCGTTGCTACATCTCTCCAGGAATGACCTCCGCTACTCCGGTCGCGCGGCCTCCCCTTCATCTTGGCAAATACAACTCAATCCCGGCCTTTCAGCCCGCTCAGCCGCCCGCTTTTTCCGCTGCCAGCAGCCCAATACGCTCTACCATCGCCCGCACCCCGTTGGACCTCTGCGATGACAGGTGCTCGTCCAACCCCAGCCGCGCCAGTTCCGCAGGCGCATCCACCTCCAAAACCTCCCGCACCGAAATCCCGCTATACAGCGCATGGAGCACCGCAATCAGCCCGCGCACGATGATCGCGTCGCTGTCGCCCTGAAAATCGAACCTCTCCCCGTCGATCCGGGGCAAGATCCACACCTGCGACGCACAGCCATCCACCTTGGTCGCCGGTACTTTGACCGCGTCATCCATGGCGGGCATTGCTTTGCCAAGTTCGATCACATGGCGATAGCGTTCTTCCCAATCGTCAAGGAATTCAAAGGTTTCGGCGATTTCTTCAAAGGCTTCGCTGGCCATGTCGCGGCTCCGATAGACTATTATCCACCGCTCTGAGGTAGGGCGTTCCGGCCACGCCGTAAAGGGCTGCCTTCATCGCCCGGGTTTCCAACCCGCCCGCGATCGTTTACGCACGAGCACAAGCTAATCTGTGAGGGTCCTTGCCATGTTGCGCGCCATCGTTGTTGTCTCTGCCATCTTGTCCCTTACGGCCTGTGATAGCCGCATAAACCCGCTTAATTGGTTTGGCGGCGATCGCGAAGAACGGATCACCCTGAACCCCGATGCCGTGGGCGCAAATGCGATCATCGACGGGCGCAGCCTTGTGGCCGAGGTCACGCAGCTCTCCGTCGAGCAAACCACCTCTGGCGCCATTGTGCGCGCCCAAGGCATCATGCCTTCGCAAGGACACTACGATGCGGAATTGGTACTGGTTGAGGTGACGGACACGGTTATCGCTTATGAATTCCGCACCGCGCCGCCTTTGGGTCAGTCCACAGCGGGCCTGCAACAGATTGATGTTGCGGCAGAACTTACCGTTGGCGAACTGGCGGGCA
The DNA here is from genome assembly GCF_038396845.1 of Gymnodinialimonas sp. 57CJ19. Classification (NCBI taxonomy): domain Bacteria; kingdom Pseudomonadati; phylum Pseudomonadota; class Alphaproteobacteria; order Rhodobacterales; family Paracoccaceae; genus Gymnodinialimonas; species Gymnodinialimonas sp. 57CJ19. Next base: position 2,425,799 of record NZ_CP151587.1, on the reverse strand, counting down.
TCCGCACGATCACGGTCATCTCGCAAAACAACCGCCGCTCGGTCGGGCGTCGCTAAGCCCTGCGTTGCGTCGCGGCCCGTCAGGCCGCGACGATCTTGACCTTCTGGCCCTTAGCCGACAGCGCGATCTCTCCATTCAGAAGCCGCTGCGCATCGGCGCCGAAGACCTCCTGGCGCCACCCCGACGACCACACCCCATCGGTATAGCCCGAGGCGATGTCGTCCAGATCGCTGGACGAGGCGATCAACTTTGTCGCCACGCCGGCCTCTTCCGCCTTGGCCTTCAACAAGACCCGTAACAGATCCGCCAGTGCGGGGTTGAGGCTGGACCGATCGCGCCCCGCCGCGACCTTGGGCATATCGCTGTTGGCCACCGCCATGCCGCGGGCCACAGCTGCCACCAATCCTTCGGCAATCGCGCCCTTGCGGGCATCGCGCAGCAGAAGCCGCGACTTGCTCAGGTCGGCCACCGTCTTGGGCTTGGTGCCTGCCAATTCCAGCAGGGCGTCGTCCTTCAGCACCCGGTTGCGCGGCACGTTCTTTTCCTGCGCATAGGTCTCTCGGAAGGCGGCAAGCTCTCGGGCGATTGCCACGGTGCGGCCGGAATTTGTGCGTAGTTTCAAACGCTTCCATGCATTTTCAGGATCAACCACGTAGTTGTCCGCATTGGTCAGCTGCGCCAGTTCCTCTTCCAGCCAATGGGTGCGCCCTGTCCTGGCCAATTCCGCCGACAGATGCTCGTAGATTTGGCGCAGGTAGGTCACATCGCGCAACGCATAGATCTTTTGCGCGTCAGACAAGGGCCGTCGGGACCAATCGGTGAAGCGAGAGGATTTATCGAGATCGGACTTCGCAATCCGTCTCACCAGCGTCTCGTATCCCACTTGGTCGCCGAAGCCGCAGACCATCGCCGCGACCTGGGTGTCAAACAAGGGGGCGGGCACAATGCCGCCTTCGACGAAAAAGATCTCGAGATCTTGCCGTGCTGCGTGGAAAACCTTCACCACATCGGGGTTGCGAAACAAATCATAAAGCGGCTCAAGCGAGATCCCGTCGGCCAAGGGATCAATCAACACCGCGTCGCTATCGTCGGTCCCCGGAAGGGCCACCTGCACCAAGCAAAGCTGCGCGAAATAGGTGCGCTCTCGCAAAAATTCAGTGTCTACAGTGACATAGGGCTGTGTTGCGGCACGGGCACAATAGTCGGCCAGCGCTTGGGTCGTCGTGATTGTATGCGGCACGTGTGAGCGTTCTTCATCCAGAAAAAAGGGTCTTGTTTGTGTAGAGGAGTGGCGCTCGGATGAAAAGGCGGTGCGCCAAATTCCCATGGCAACGCGGGGGACCCCGGTGAGTTAGCCCAGATAAATGGGCGTGCGCTCGCCGTTTGCAAACCGACGCAGCGCGGCGGGATAGAGCTGATGCTCGAAGGGCAGAATACGCGCGGCCAAGGTATCGGGCGTGTCACCCGGCGCGATATCCACACGCGCTTGGCCTAGAATGGGGCCGTCATCAAGGGCGGCGGTGACCTCGTGAACCGTGCATCCGGCCTGCGCATCGCCGGCCTCAATCGCGCGGGCATGGGTGTTGAGCCCCTTATAGAGCGGCAGTAAAGACGGGTGGATGTTCAGCATCTGCCCTTCCCACCCCGCCACAAAGTCCGGAGTCAGAATGCGCATGAAACCAGCCAGGCAGATGATATCGGGCGCGTGGGCATGAAGCACGTCATTCAAAGCCTTCTCGAAGCGTTCGCGATCCTTGCCGAAAGGTTTGTGGTCCACGCAAGCCGTTGGAACCCCTAGCCCTTCCGCTTTCGCCAAGCCCCCCGCACCGGGCACGTTGGACACCACGACACAGGGCCGCGCGGGGTGGTCCCCGGTCATGGACTGGACCAGAGACACCATGTTGGAGCCGCCGCCCGAGATCAGGATTGCGACCCGTTTGTTCAAAGAAGCGAGCCCGAATAGCGCACGCCCTCACCGGCCGTGACGGTGCCGATGCGGTGCACGCTTTCGCCGGCCTCTTGCAAGGTCCACGTCAGCCCATCCACCGCCTCGGCGGAAACGGCCAAGACCATGCCGAGGCCCGCGTTGAAGGTCTTCAGAAGCTCTGCTTCTTCCATCCCCCCCTCTTGCGCCAACCAGCCGAACACCGGCGGCAAGGGCCAAGCGCCCAAGTCGATATCGACGCCGAGGCCGTCGGGAAGGACGCGGGGAATGTTCTCGGTCAGGCCTCCGCCGGTGATATGGGCCAAGGCATGCACCCCGCCCGCGCGGATCGCGGCAAGCGCGGGTTTCACGTAAAGGCGTGTAGGGGCCAGAAGCGCCTCGCCCAAGGGGGCATCTGCGAAGGGCGCAGGCGCGTCCCATGCCAGGCCCGAGCGTTCCACAATGCGGCGCACCAGCGAATAGCCGTTGGAATGCACCCCATCCGAGCTGAGGCCAAGCAGAACATCGCCTTCTTCCACGCGCGCAGGCAGGGTTTGCCCCCGCTCCATCGCGCCCACGGAGAAGCCCGCAAGGTCAAAGTCGCCGGGCGCATACATGCCGGGCATCTCAGCGGTCTCACCGCCAATCAACGCGCAACCCGAGGCCGAGCAGCCCGCCGCGATGCCTTCCACAATACGCGCGGCGTCATCGACATCCAGTTTGCCCGTCGCGAAATAATCCAGGAAAAACAGCGGCTCCGCCCCTTGGCAGACCAAATCGTTCACGCACATCGCCACCAGATCGACACCGATTGTGTCGAAGTTCCCGGTATCAATGGCAATCTTCAGCTTGGTGCCGACACCGTCAGTGGCCGCGACCAGAACCGGGTCCGAATAGCCCGCAGCCTTCAAGTCAAACAGAGCGCCAAAGCCGCCCAAGCCAGCCATAACCCCCGACCGCGACGTTGCGGCGGCAGCGGGTTTGATCCGGTCAACCAGCGCATTCCCGGCGTCGATATCAACGCCTGCTGCCGCATAGGTCAGCGCGTCCGTTTTCTTGTCGCTCATGTGATGGCCCCTTCTCGCAGACGCCGCTCAGTTATCAGCCTGTCACCGCCCCGTCTATGGACATCCGCACCTTGGGAACCCTTGCAAGGGCGCAACAATCCCACTGTTCTCGGTGGATTGTCCCTGCATCTGCCCAATTTTAGACAAAATAGCCTCATATCGGTTGAAAAAGACCATAAGAGACGAGGCAACCGGCATGAAACGTAATCCCTCCACCGAAGTATTTTTCATTGTCGATGGTGAACGTCTGGAGGCGCAGGCCACGTTGCTGGCCGCAACCCTGAAGCGCCATCTGATGCCGCATCAACGCGCCGTGGCCTATGTACGCGAAGATTACCGGGACAAGATGCAAGACTTCACCGTCAGCGTGTTGGACGCCAGCGATGTCGAAATCCGCCTGATCCCCAATACCAACGGCGGCCACGCCCCTTGGCTGGCCCCCTACCCCCAAGGCAACAAGATCCTTGCCGCAGCGACCCCACGCGATTGCGACGTGTCGGTATTCCTCGATACCGATACCGTGCTGACCGAGCCTGTGGAATTTGCCGATGAATTGGGCGACGGGCTGGTGGCGGCTTGTGTGTCGGATTACGCGTCCTCCACGGGAACGCAGGAAGATTGGGAAGACTATTACGCCGCGTTCAAGCTGCCCTTCCCCGAGGAAAGGGTACAGTTGAGCGGCGGGCGCAAGTTGATGTCGGTACCCTATTTCAATGCGGGCGTTCTGGTGTTCCGCGAGCGTACCGATGATGGCGTGTCGCTGGAGTTCGGCCGTGATTGGCTTGGCGCTGCGATGCATTTCGAGCGTGACGTGAAGCGCGACTATGCCCGCTCCAACATCGACCAGTTCACCTTGCCGATCTTGGGCTACTTGCGCGGCCAGCCCGTCCAGATCATGGGCCAGCACATGAATTTCAACATCCAAGGCCACGGCGATGGTGAGGGCCAAGCCCAGAAAGTGGCCCATTATCACGCCATCGGTGCCCTGTGGAAACACAAGACCCACGGTCGCAGCGCCCTGGAAGCGATTGCCGAAGTCAAAGGCCAAGCCGCCCCAGAGCAGTTTCTAGAGGTCTATGGCATCCACGCCCGTCGCAAGAATATGAAACACCATCTGCGGGCGATGGCCGCCGATCGAGCGGCCTAATCCCCCGTTTGGGACGGTGTTGCACAGCGGTTGTCGCGCAAGATTCTCTTCCCGACCCATGGCGATGCCATTGGCCCTTCAAAGTGGCGAAAGCCTCTGCTAGTCCTGCGGCCATCGGGGGCCTGTAGCTCAATTGGTTAGAGCAGAGCGCTCATAACGCTTTGGTTGCGGGTTCAAGTCCTGCCGGGCCTACCAAAACCCCCTTAAGTATCTGATTTTATTGACTATTTTTTGCCCCAAGAATTGCTTAGGTGCTATATCTATCAATGAGTTACAAGATTGTTGCCCCCAAAGGCCTAAAACTTGGAAACCGTCTTGTACCGGATAGACGTACTGTCGCACGCGGCGACGCCTCGAAGGGAACAACTCGCACTCATGCAACTTTCGGCCTAATGCGTTCGCCCATAACCTTCTCCTTGCAAGAGGTTGGCACCCCCGCAGGTCCCAAGCGAAGCATTGCTGACAACTTCCAGCATTAATCTAATTTGATAAACGAAATGCGTCGTCCAACTCGCGCGACCTGAGCCCGAAGCCGATATACTCAGAGGCAAAAGTGTTTCCTCCAAGCGTCGTGAGTTCGAGCCCCGCGCAGACACTAAGCGTGTGCACCATGTACGATAGACATGGCCCCCCTAGGGTCACATGCATTTCAATTGATGCCAAATTTTGCGCGGCTTCTTCGTTGTCGCCAGCGAAAGTCCGTCCACTTGCAAAAAGTGCTTCCTGAAATTCACTTGCTCGGTGGGATTCAAAAACCGTAAAACCCATTTCAAGATTCCTTGCGTGCAACGTCATGTCCATACGCTCCTCGGCAGCGACGCGATGGTCGAACGACGAAAATAAATCTAAATAGCCAAGATTGATCGGCTCGCCAGTAGGAGCTTCGAGCGCCTCAGATGTGTTCCATACATCAAAGCGTTCTTCAGCCAGAAAGCGAAAAGACATGACTTGATTAGGCGCTATGCTAAACGGGCGCCCATCCCAATACTCTCCGTCGATGAGTACTGGTGGAGGGAATAATCCACTTGGTGAAATATCGACCCGTTGCACCACCGTAGACCTACGGCTTTCGTTCACGACCACAAACTCAACCTCTTGGGATACGCCGTCGTGGGTAAGATAAAACTGTCCCGATCGTTCCGATGGCTGCACGAAAAAGCGTTCTCTCACGTTGATCCAATCGGAATAAACAGCGTAGGCGCCTAAACCAATCGCCACGATGGTTCCGACAACATGGATCGTCTCACCAAGTTTCATGTTTGGCCCCTCAAAATACTTATGCTTCCTCACGGTAGATGACATTCATCAGAACCTGAGCGAGTAGTGTCGTTCAATTCACCAGATACCAAAGAGCCTGCGCAACATAGAGAAAATTCGTTGGATTCTTAGGGACCGACTTGGTTCAGATATTTGTCTCTCGCTCAGCGATTCTATCATCGAACCTTTCAACATGTGAGGCGCGAGTAACGGCCCGAGAGGAAAAAGGCGGTCGAATTGCACGATCAAAATGAAATCTTGGGGGCAATGGAAAGCTATGTTTTGTAGGTCACCGATACATGCATGGTAGTCCCCGAACGATGCTTGGGGGCAGGAAGCAAGAAAAATGCTTAATTTTCAATGGCGAAAAGAAAAGGTCTTGATCCTGCCGGGCCTACCAAATGCCCCGAATTGCCGCGAAAACACTGCCGCCTGGGCCTTGACGGTTCCGTCTCCGCAGGGTCGAGAGGCACTAGCTGTTTCGGTATGATCCCCCCCGAATGGTATGGCTGCCGTTGCCCATGGCGAACAAAGCAACCGCAGGATCACCCCGCCCCGTTAGAGGCATTGGTGAGGTGAACCGTTAGGGTCGGTGCCACGTTCATATGGCCGCCCACGGGGAAGGCCTCGCGATCCTTGGGGTCAAGCTGCATACTGCCGATCACCTCGGCGCTGACACCGCGTTTCAAGGGTGATCCGTCGATTTCTGCGACCCGTCCGTTGGTGCCCCACACCGGGCGTTGTTGCGCCGTCGCACCAAGGCTGGACAAGGATGGCGGAATGGTCGCCGAATATCTAGCGAGGCAGCGTCAGATCCACCCGCAACCCGCCCAAAGAGGCGCTTTCCCCCAGCGCCAAAGACCCGCCGTGGCGGCGCGTGATGTCATGGGTAATGGCCAGCCCCAGCCCGACGCCGGACCCTTGGTTCTGGTTGCGGGCGGTATCGAGCCGAATGAAGGGGCGCAACGCCTCCTCCCGCAACTCGGGGGGGATACCGGGGCCCGCATCCTCCACCGTGATGCGCAAGGTCCGCTCCATCACCGCGACAGACACCGCCGTGCGCCCGCCATATCGCAAAGCGTTCGATACAAGGTTGGTGACGGCCCGCTGTACTGCCATGGGGCGCAGCAACACAGCCTCCACCGCGTCGGGCATCTCAAGGCTCACGTCGCCCCCGGCCCTTTGCGCGTTCTCCACGATCTTGCGCACCAATGCGAGGGGATCGACCAGCTCCGGATCATCCAGCACATCGCCGCGCACGAAATCAAGGAACGTGCTGACAAGGTTCTGCATCTCGTCCACGTCCTGGATCAACGCATCGCGATCCGCGCTGTCGTCCATCATCCCCAACGCCAGTCGCATCCGTGTCAGAGGCGTGCGCAGATCGTGGGACACGCCTGACAGCATCAGGGTGCGTTGCTCGAGGTATCCCTCGATCCGGCCCCGCATATCCAGAAACGCCCGCCCTGCCGAGCGTACTTCCGTCGCCCCGGACGGGTAATAGGGCGTGTTGCGCCCCTTGCCGAAGTCTTCCGCAGCCCGTGCCAAGCGGCGGATCGGGCGCAATTGGTTGCGCAAGAACAGGTAGGCCACCAAGGTCATCAACACCCCCGTCGCAACCATGATCACCAGCAATTGGTGGGGTGCTGCAGCAGACGCACGACGCCGAGACGTGGTCAGCCCGATTTCCGTGCCCGCCACCTCGACCACCGCCGAAACCAGCCGTTCATTGCTGCGCAGGTCCACCGCCATAACACCGGGCACCCGGTCCCTCAGCACCTCGATCACCACGACGCCTGAAAGATCGTAGAAATACCAATCGTCAGACATGACCGAAGGCGGATCGGTAAGATCAATCTGCAGCTCCGACGCCAGCGCCTCGGCGGCCTCGCGGCCCTCTTCCACCAGCGTATCCAGCACGAGGTTGAGGTCGAGGCTTAACGCGTTGGTCAGCTGTCGCGTCACATCCTCGAAATGGCGTTGCAGAAAGACCGAACTGACGACAAGTTGGATCGTGACCACCGGCACGATCAGGATCAGCGCCGCACGCCCGTAAAGGCTACGGGGCAAGAAGCGTTTGATCCAAGCCGAAGGTGTCATGGGATGTATCTAAGCGGGACAGGGCCGATCATGCAAAGCGAAACACTGGAGCCGGGCCTGCGGCGGGTGACGGCCAACAACCCGTCTCCGATGACATACACCGGCACCCAGACCTATATCGTTGGGGAGGGTGAGGTTATCGTGATTGATCCCGGCCCTTCCGAGCCCGCCCATCTTGATGCCATCCTGGCCGCTCTGCACCCCGCAGAGCGGGTGGCGAAAATCCTCGTGACCCATTCCCATTTGGACCATTCCCCCCTTGCCCGCCCCCTTGCCGAAGCGACGGGGGCGCCCATCTTCGCCGCCGGGTCTTCAGATTGGGGCAAAAGCCCGGTGATGACCGCCTTGGGCGACGGCGTGGGCGGCGGTGAAGGCGTGGATGCGGCGTTCTCCCCCGATGAGCAGATATCCGAGGGCGACGTGATCGAGGGAATCACCGTGCTGGAAACCCCCGGCCACATGGCCAATCACCTGAGCTTCGCCTGGGGGGATGCGCTGTTTTCGGGCGATTTGGTCATGGGCTGGTCCACGTCGCTGGTGTCTCCGCCCGATGGCGACATGACCGAGTTCTTCACGTCCGTCGCCCGGCTCGAGGCGCGCACGGATCGCATCTACTACCCCGGCCACGGCGACCCGGTGACCGAGCCGCAAGCCCGCTGCACCGCGCTGATCGCCCACCGCCGCACCCGCGAGGCGCAAATCCTTGAAGCTTTGCGCACCATCGGCCCCGCGCGGGCCGAAACCCTCGCCCGCCACATCTACACCGACGTGGCCCCCGCCCTGCTTCCAGCCGCCGCCCGCAACGTGCTGGCCCACCTCATCGACCTCCACACCCGCGCCCGCATCACCACCCCCGGCCCGATCCGCGCCGACAGCCTTTTTCACCCCGATTGAATTTTTCCGGTTTCCCCCACTGGACGCCCCAGAAGACCCTTGCTATATCGCCCTCAGTTCCGGCGTAGCTCAGCGGTAGAGCAGTTGACTGTTAATCAATTTGTCGTAGGTTCGATCCCTACCGCCGGAGCCAGTTTTTCACATTAAATCAATGCGTTACTGGCATGTGAGCTTGTCTCACGGCAAGTGTTTAAATGCGCTGGAAGCATTGCGGAAGCAGTAGCGCCGATGTTCCAGACGTGTTTCGCAAGCAACAGTAAATAAAACTCACGCCTCGCGCCGTGGCATAAGAGCAGGCCGCATCTACCCTCGTTCCACTCGGCGCGTCTTCTGCGCGTGACGTCGGCCCGCCGTCACTCGGGCCGTTTTGAGGCACCCCCGAGGAGACCATTCACCATGCCCCCCTAGGCACTGCCCGATATGATTGAAGATATCAGTCTTCTCGAAGCTGCCGTTCAAGACAATTCAATTTCCAGCACGCAACTTTCCAAGAGCGGGCCTCGGTAGAGCTTGAAGTTTGTTCAAGTAACCAGATACTCGATCTCGACCATGGGTGTTCTATGTCCCACGTAACCTGCAAAGCAATTTCTGAGAACTTGAATACACGTGCGCGAAAAAACAGAATTGGAATTAGGAACACTGGATGGCGCTTGAAACCGAACATCTTCAGCTTGTCGGCGCTGACAAGACAGATCGCGGCGCCTATGTCTGCCTGCTCCTTGTCCACAATGAAGGTAACCTCATCGAGCCATTTTTGGAGCACTACCGAAGCTTCGGAAACATAACCTTCATCGTCATAGACGACCGAAGCACCGATGGATCGACCGAGTTCCTTTTGGCGCAGCCCAACGTGACGGTCCTAGCCCCGAAGGAGGGCTCGACCTACGCGAAACACAAACGCGAATGGCGCGGCCAAGTATTGGATGAGGTCGCCGATGGACGTTGGATTTTGGCACCCGATGCGGACGAGCACTTGTTCTGGCACGGTGCGCCGGAACGCAGTTTCGATGACCTGATCAGGGTTCTGGACGCGGAAGGTGCGGGTGCGCTCTATGCGATCATGATCGATATGTATGCCGACAGGCCGCTGGACGAACACGTTTATACCGGTGGGTCACTGTCGCAGTCTTTCCCGCTTTTCGACGATCCAAGGATCGACCCCGCCGGCACTTGGATGGAGCGTGGCGCAAGCCGTTTCCTGAAAAACTGGCCAACGCCTGCGGTATCGGTGCTTGGTGGCATGCGGCAACGCCTGGTGGATTCCCAGTCTTCGCAACTCATTCCGCTGCGCCGGTTCAATCGTCGTCTGCTTGGACGCCTGCGCGACCATCAAGGGATGGGCAGTAATTTTGGCAGGGCATTGACGAAGCACCCCAAGACGATGCCTGCCAATCTTCTCACCAAGCTACCGTTGGTCAAATGGAAGCGCGGTTTCCGGTTTTATGGAGGGGCGCATAGTCTGAATGCCGAAACCGCCATTTCTTCCGAAAGAGCGGTGCTGCTCCACTTTCCAGTGACAAGAGGGCGCGATGGGCTAGACAGCATCGTCTCGCGGGGGCAACACAGCGCCAATTCCGGTCACTACAGAGCGCTTTTAGGAGTAGCAGAGATCAATCCGACGTATTACGGAACTCGAGAGTTGACGTCCCTGAAGGATATGGACGGCATCACCCTACCGCCACGGAGGCCGACATGAAGCCGAAGTTCCGAACATTGCGCCGACGCTACCATGAACTGGTGAACAGCCAGACCGTATCGCTTGACGGTATTCGCGTCGATGCGCGCGCCGATGTCGTGGGCCATGATGTCCGACGCGAAATCATCAGGGGCACCTACGAATTTGCAGAACGTAAGCTTCTGGCGCAGGTCCTACGCTCTTCGGATCGCGTGGTTGAAATGGGGGCTGGCATCGGTGCAATCGGTTTGCTGGCTTCTCGTTTGATTGGCGCCGAGAATGTGACGAGTTTTGAAGCTAACCCGGCCTTGGAAGCCGTGATTCGTAGCAATTACGGTAATCCCTCGTTTTAGATGGGGTCCAGCCGTAGAATTCAGACGGCAGTCTTCAGTTTCATGGCGCGCGTCATGCCGCCGAAACCCATGTTGGGTCGCTGGTTGCCGTAAGTCCAGACCCATTCAGTTGCTTGGTCTCGCGCATCCTCAAAGGTTTCGAAGATGTATGGTCCAAGCCATTCGCCGCGAACGGTGCGGTTGTCGCGTTCAATGTAGGCATTCTGTTATGGGTTGCCCGGCTGGATGTATCCCATTCGAACATTGCGTTTCTCGGCCCATTCCATCAGCTTACCACTGATTTACTCTGGGCCATTTTCGACGCGAATTGTCTGCTGTTGACCACGCCATTCAATGATCTGGTTTTAGCATCTGACCACGCTCTCTGCGGGCAGTGAGAAGTCCACTTCGATGTACAGGCCTTCACGAATAAAGACATCCAGCACATTCAATGTCCTGATCGAGCGCCCATCAGCCAGCTGATCCGCCATGAAATCCATCGACCATGTCTCATTGGGCTTATAAGGGACAGTCAGGGGGGCCGGCTTGTCCCGCTTCAAGCGTTTCTTGGGTTTGATACGCAGGTTTAGCTCCAGCACGCAGAAGATCAGATAGACCCGCTTGTGGTTCCAGCCATAACGCTGGACGATCCAGCTAATCGGTGAACTCTTCATTCTCATCGTTCATAACAGGGCTGTATCCATAGCATGTCTCGCTGATTTCGAATGCCCGGCACGCCGACGCGATGCTTACACCAAGTCGTGCGACCGCATTCATAGCCAATTCTAGACGCAGAGACAGCCTTAGCGCTTATTTCCAAGGGCTTCCTTCAGAAAGTCATTCCGCATGCTCATCTCAGCATACATGTGTTTCAGACGGCGGTTCTCCTTCGCCATATCTTCATCTCAGAAATCAAAAACGCATCCATGCCACCAAACTTGGCGCGCCACTAATAGAATCTGGAGCTGCTCATGCCATGCTCACGGCAAAGCTCAGAAACCGGCACACCGCCCTCTGCCTGCTTCAACATTGCCATGCTCTTCCATCACTGTATCGTTCGTTCTTCATCGTAAATCTCCTCAGATGTCTTGCCGAGAAAATTCGGCTCTTGGCCACCGGAAATTATCGGGGGAATTGCCCCTGTACCGGAACGCGCTGTGGCGGAGCGGGACATCATGTCAGGGTCACGAAGGGGGGCAAACTCTCTGCGGTATTGGGCGTGGTGCAGCGCAGATAAGATCATTTTTAGGTGTAGGCGACATCCTCGCCGTCATCAGCGGCATGGAGCGCGTGCCCGCCTAACGTGCCACCAATGCAGCCCCCGTCCGCAAGGACTGCGCCACGCCCGCCAATCGCGCCATGTGCCAAGCCAAAACCAGATTGCTGGACAGCACCGGCACGCCCAATTCGGCCTCGGCCCCTGCGATCACGTCCAATGTACGTAGATTCGTGCACGACAGGAACACCCCGTCGCAAGGGGCTTGGACCGCCGTCACCCGTGCGGCGTTGGCGATTGAAGACGCGTCGATGCGCACAACGTTGGCCTCCTGCGCCTCGTTGAAACTGGCGAATGCGGAGATTTCAATCCCGGCCCCTTCCAACACGTCCACCAACTGGGCAGAGACCTCGGCCACATAAGGGCTGACGAGGGCGAGCCGCTTGATACCCAAGTGCTGACACGCCGCGATCAGGGCCGACACAGGCTCTGTCACCGTGGCGACATCGGCCCCCGCCCGCAGGAGCTCCGCAACCTGAGAAACCCCGATCTGGGCCGTGCCCGAGGTGCAGCCGAACCCAAGGGCCGCGAACCGGGCCCCGCGTGGCAGCAGGCGGGCGGCGGCGCTCAGATCGGCCTCCATCGCGGCGAGGCTTTGGCTTGAAACGCTTGTGGCGGACGGAACGCGGGTGACCAGAAGTTCCGTTTCCTCCGGCAAGAGACGGCGCAAATCATGCTCCAGCGTTTCATCCGCTTGCAGCACGACGATGCCCAATTGCACGGGGCGGTGGCCAGAGAGTTGATAGGCTAGCACACTCATATCACGACCATTTCCGCCCCTTGCGGGCGCGTCAGGTAGCGTGCGCCTTGGGCCTCGATCACGATATTCTCTTCGTGCACCATGATTTTGCCGCCGGGCAAGGTGACGCCTGGCTCCAGGGTCAGGACCATGCCCTCCTCTAGCAAGGTGGTATCGGCCGCGATGAGAGACGGCCATTCGGTCAATTGCATCCCCAACCCGTGCCCCAGCCGCCCCGCGTCCGAGCCGCCACGGCCGGGGTCCACGATATCATTCATCGCGTGAAACACGTCGCACATCCGCGCGCCGGGTTTGGCGGCGGCGAAGCCCGCTTGCGTGGCCTCGATCAGTTGCGCGTGGCCCTCTGCCACTGCGATTGAGGGCGGGCCGAGGCTGAAGTTTCGGTCAAAGTCGCAAAAGTAGCCATCCCAGATCAGGCCGGTGTCCAGCATCATCACATCACCCGCCCGAAGCGGCGCATCATCGGCGGGAGAGATCACATCCCCGTAGCCCCCCGGCGCGGCGGCCCCGGCCAGATAAGGCACCCAATCTGCCCCTTCTTCCAAACAGAGCCGCTGAAAATCGCGGAAAACTTGTGACAGTGCTACGCCTTCGCGGGCAATCTCGGGCACCCGGTCAAAGGCGCTTGTGCCAATGGTCACGGCATGGGTGATTTTGGCGATTTCCGTGGTCGATTTCACTTGCCGCAAACGACGGGTGATCGTGGCATCGCCCATGATCCGCCGTGCCCCAATGGATCGTTCCAAGCGGCGCAAATGGGCCAAGGGCATTCGCACGTGGCTTTCCATCTGGTCGGCAAGGCCAATGGTCCCCTTCGCGGGCGTGAGTTCCTGCAATGTTGCGGCCAGCAACCCCACGCCATCATCGGCGTAATCGGGGGCTTGCCATGTGCGAATGTCCTGCACCCATGTCTGCCCCATCAGATGGGCGCCAATGCTGGGGATGACCGCCACGGGCTTGCCCTTGGCCGGGACGATCACAAACCAGACCCGCGTGGGGCTTTCCCAGAAGCGGGTGAGAAAGCCGGTGTAGTAGCGTATTTCCGGCTCGGTCGTCAGCAACAGCGCGTCAATTCCGGCCTCGGCCATCAGGGATTGCGCGCGGGCGGTGCGGGCCTGAAATTCAGCCTCGGGGAAGCCTCTGGGCGGCGGAGTCATTCCGGCCCCTCGCTGAGGATCACCAGGACACGCGACGCGGTATCCAAACCAAAGCCTCCCTTGGCCGCCACCGCAAGGCCCGCAATACCTGCCGCCCCTGAGGGGGTGGAGGGCATGCCAGCTGCCGCGGCGATCGCGGCACCCTCCGTGCCCTCGGCCTCGGAAATTACCATGAAATCAGTAGCATCCCGCGCCAATCCCTTCAGCGCAATCAACGAAGGCTCTTTACAATCAAGTCGCCCCATGGCGCTGGCGGGCCCCTGTGTGACCTGTGTCGCCCCGGCGGCGACCGAGGCAATCAGCGCGGGCGCGGCCTCGGGCTCTACCACCACGATGCGCGGGCCTTGGCCCCACACCTTCCGCGCATAAGCCGCCACAGCGCCGGCCAATCCGCCGACGCCCGCTTGCAGGAAAATATGGGTGGGCGGCGCGGGCATCTGTGCGGCGGCCTCTTGGATCAGGACCAGATAGCCCTCCATTAACCGCCAGGGGCGCTCCGTGTAGCCGGGCCACGAGCTGTCGGAAAGAAGCACCGCCCCTTCGGCTTCCGCATCAGCCTTGGCCGCTGCCATGCTGTCCTCATAGACCTCCCCGCGCCAACGTACTTCGGCGCCCATCGCCTCGAGCCGGGCCGCGAAGGCTGTGGGCACTGTTGCGGCCAGATAGATCACCGCGCGGGCCCCGAATGCCTGCGCCCCCGCCGCAACAGATAACCCGTGGTTGCCCGCGCTGGCCGTGAAATAGGCCTGCCCCCGCGCCTTTCCCGCCTGCGCATCGCAAGCAATAACATAGGCCGCGCCAAGGGCCTTGAAGCTGCCAAGCCCCATCCGCGCCCGTTCATCTTTGACGTGAAGACTGGCAACCGCGAAGCGTTCTGCCACCTCTGGCAAGGGCGTCAACGGCGTTTGAGCGGCCTCGGGGCAATGGGCCAACAACGCCGTCGGGGCCTGCGCATCGACCGATGGCGAGGGGATATCAGACAGGCCAGCCAACAAGGCGGCGGTTTGGGCGGGGGTGGGCATAAGATGGCGCATGACCAATGGGTAACACGGGCCATCGGTGTGCCAAGAAAAAACAGACAGAATCGAAAAGGGCGCCCCAGTGGGGCGCCCTTGGTCTAGGGAGAGACCAAAGAGAAGGGTCGAATGACCTTTGACTTATTCGGCGTCGAGACGCTCGAAGATTTCGGCGCCATAGGCAGGTGTGCCGCCAACGATTGTCGCACCGTTCAGACCCGCCATGTCGCTGGGTGTGTCGGCGGAGCGGTTGAGGATCTCAAAGGTCTCGGCCAGGGTCGAAGCGCCGGTGGTGGAGACTTGAGTGAGGTTTGTGTTGCCACGGTAGTCGATGACGTCAGAAGCGTGGTCAGCGGACTGGTTGAAATGCGAAATTGCGAAGGCAGTGGAGGTGGACTGCGCAACAGCAGGCGCGGCAGCAGTTGCAACAACAGCGGCGATAAGTGCGATATTTTTCATTGGGTTAGTCCTTTTCTTGTCGTTGTGGGGCGCATTATTTCTGCGGCCCATTTGGGTAGGTTGTTTTAGGGAAGTGACCCGTTGTGTGTCGCTTCGATGACAGAGATATGGACCCCGTTTCTGGGTGTTTCCAGACACGAAATTACGATTTTTGCCAAATATTGGTGCGCCAGTGCACAGCATTTCTTCCCGCCTGCACCAAGCGCACAGGGCCGTGATCCGAGCCCAAAATCCTGTAACAATCGGAAAATATTTCGACGGAAATGCGTGCTCGCGCGTAGGCGATTTCAGCCTGATCTCGGCGCGGCACGGCGGATTTTCGGGGCAAAATAGCCGCCACATTCTCGCCATACTTTTGTTCCGGTAATCGCCTGATTTCAAAAGCAGCATCAAAAAGGTCAACAGCAAAAAAAAGGAGCAGTCCCATGCCGACCCGCAAACCAAAGCCCGCCAAAGGCCAATCCCCCGCGAAAGAGCTCCCTACCCCGGTTCGGTTCTCGGATTGGGCCAGCATCTAGGCGCGACACGTCTTTTCGCTGGAAGAAACTCTGATATAAATCGGTCCTCAACCCGAGGATCATGATGACTGACGCTTTGGATGACACCGCCCCCGTGACGGTGATCCGCAACATCGGCCCTGCCCAAGCCGAGGTTCTGGCCCGCGCCGGAATCCACACCGCCCGCGCCCTGCGCGATCTGGGCGCCCACGAGGCCTACCGCGCGATTCTGAAAACCGGCACCGCGCCTCACTTTATCATGTACTACGTTTTGCACATGGCGCTGCAAGGCCGCCCTTGGAACGATTGCAAGGGTGCCGAGAAGGATGCCCTGCGGGTGCAGTTCGACGCCCTCAAGACGGGTGAGGCCAAGGCGGGCAACAACCCCGACCTTGAAAAGCTGCTCAACACCATCGGCACGGGGCTTCGGCGCTAGGCCTGTCTTCTAAAACGAAACCGACTGTTTCTGATCTTTCACCTTTATGCTCTGCCCAAGTTTTGCCACAATTGGCAAAATGAGGGATGTTTTATGGTTGGTATTTTTGCACTCATGGCCCTTTTGGGCCTCGCGTTTGCCCTGAGCGGCGGCGATGACGACAGCTCGGGCGCAGAGGAAACGCCCGTCGGCGGCCCCATGCCGGAAATTGAAGGCACAAACGGCAATGACGTCATCTCGGGCACGGCCCTGTCTGAGCTCATCTTCGGGCTTGATGGCGATGACGCCATTGATGCCGACGGCGGCGACGATATCGTGGAAGGCGGCGCGGGCGAAGACAGCATTATCGCAGGCACGGGCAACGACATGGTTGACGCAGGCGCGGATGATGACCGCGTCAACGCGGGCCCCGGCAATGACAGTGTTGAAGGCGGCACGGGCAATGACACGGTGCGTGGTGAAGGTGGCCGCGACCTGATCGGCGGTGGCGATGGCGATGACGTCCTGCGCGGCGGCCTGTGGAACGACACCCTTCTGGGTGAAGGCGGCATGGATAGACTGTTCGGCGATGCCGGCGATGACGAGATCTATGGCGGCGACGGTGCCGACCGAATTTCCGGCGGCTTCGGCAATGACGGCCTTTTTGGTGGTGCAGATAACGACACCCTGACCGGGGAAGATGGCAACGACTTCCTCTCTGGCGGGGCGGGCGATGACAACCTTCGCGGACAGTTCGACAACGACACGATCCTGGGCGGTGACGGCAACGATCTTGTCTCGGGCGGCTCTGGCGATGACACCGTCGTAGGCGACGCGGGCGACGATACCGTCTTGGGCGGTAACGGCGACGACTTCCTTGATGGCTCTGCTGGAAACGATATCCTTGACGGCGGCGTGGGCAACGACACGGTGATCGACCACTTTGGCGAGAACACGCTTTACGGCGGGGCGGGCAATGACCTTCTGGATGCCTTGGCCGCGCCTTTGTTCTCTGCCCCTGGCCTTGCCAGCAGCCTGTTTGGCGGTGACGGGAATGACCTTATCCGCGGCGATAACGGGGACGAGCTGACCGGTGGGAACGGCGCTGACCTATTCGAGGTCTACACCAATGGTGACCTTGAAGCAGTCGAAGTGCTCGACCTCGACCTGTCGCTGGATGCCGTCAATATCTACGCCGATCTGCCGGCCGAGCTGATCGCGTTGGGCGACCCCTATATTACCGTCGATGACGCCGCCGATGGCGATGGCAAGGCACTGACCCTGCACACGGGTGACGGAGCCACAGAAGTTGTGGCGCTTCTTCGGGGCCTTTCGGGGGCGGTCAGCATCTCGGGCTCTTTGACGGTTCGTCCGACGTAATCCACGGCGACTGCTGCTAAAACACCCACGAAAAAGGGGCCGCACGATCACGCGTGCGGCCCCTTAGTTAATGACGTTAAGACTTCGGCGCCGGCCATTGGCCGTAGCCGCTGGCCTTAGCCAACCAGTTCAAGACCGGAGAAGAAGAACGCGATCTCTTCGGCAGCAGTCTCAGGCGCGTCAGAGCCGTGAACCGAGTTCTCACCGATGGACAGGGCGAATTCCTTGCGGATCGTACCTTCGGCCGCATCGGCAGGGTTCGTAGCGCCCATGACTTCGCGGTTTTTCGCGATGGCGTCTTCACCTTCCAGGACCTGAACAACGATCGGCTCAGAGATCATGAATTCGCAAAGTTCGCCGAAGAAGGGACGCTCGGAATGCACGCCGTAGAACTGCTGCGCTTGGGCCAGCGTCAGCTGGATGCGCTTGGATGCGACGATGCGCAGGCCAGCTTCTTCGAACTTGGCGGCGATCTTGCCGGTCAAGTTGCGCTTGGTGGCGTCGGGTTTGATGATCGAGAATGTACGCTGGATGGCCATGGGGCTGCTCCGGTTTGACTTGGGTTAAGATTTCGCGGCGCAGGTACCATGGGCGCGGGGATTTGGAAAGGCTTGTTGGTGCGGCAAGGTTTACGCCCCTGCCCCCGCGATCTTCCCGTTAGGCAAGACAGGCCCTAGCGGCGGCCCCAGACCTCTGTTAGGCCGCGCCCCATGTTACGCATGTCTGATATCGGTTATTCCGTCGCCGGCCGCACTCTGCTCGAGGGCGCCTCTGTCACCATTCCTGCGGGCCATAAGGTCGGTATCGTGGGACGCAACGGCACGGGCAAAACCACGCTTTTCCGCATCATCCGGGGCGAATTGGGCCTTGATACCGGCGACATCACCCTGCCCGCCGGCACCAAGATCGGCGGTGTGGCGCAGGAAGTCCCCTCCTCTGACACCTCCTTGATCGACACCGTGCTGGAGGCCGATACCGAACGCGCCGAACTGCTGGCCGACACCAGCCAAGATCCCACCCGGATTGCCGAGGTGCAGGCCCGCCTCGCCGATATTGATGCTTGGGGCGCTGAGGCGCGGGCCGCCACCATCCTGCGCGGCCTAGGCTTCAGCCACGAAGACCAGCAACGCCCCTGCTCCGCCTATTCCGGCGGCTGGCGGATGCGCGTGGCACTGGCAGGCGTGCTGTTCTCGCAGCCCGATATCCTGCTGCTGGACGAACCGACCAACTACCTCGACCTTGAAGGCGCGCTCTGGCTGGAGGCTTACCTGGCCAAATACCCCCACACCGTGCTGATCATCTCCCACGATCGCGGCCTGCTGAACCGCGCCGTGGGCCATATCCTGCACCTCGCCGACAAGACGCTGACCTATTACACCGGCGGCTACGACACCTTCGCCAAGACCCGCGCGGAACGTCGCGCCGTACAGGCTGCCGCCGCCAAGAAGCAAGACCTCCAGCGCGCCCACCTGCAAAGCTTCGTGGACCGGTTCAAGGCCAAGGCCTCCAAGGCGAAACAGGCGCAATCGCGCGTGAAGATGCTGGAGAAGATGGAGACGATCCGCGCGCCTGAGGATGCCGCGCGCACCGTCTTCACCTTCCCCGAGCCCGAGGAACTCTCGCCCCCCATCGTCGCCATGGACAACGCCGCCGTGGGCTACGGCGACCGCGCCGTTCTCAAGCGCCTGAACCTGCGGCTGGATCAGGACGACCGCATCGCCCTTCTGGGCCGTAACGGTCAGGGCAAATCGACCCTCTCGAAACTTCTGGCCGGCAAGCTGTCCACGATGGAGGGCCGCGTGACGTCGTCCTCCAAACTGCGCATCGGCTACTTCGCGCAACATCAGGTGGACGAACTCCACCTCGATGAAACCCCGCTCGATCACCTGCGCCGCGAACGCCCCGCCGACGCGCCCCCGAAACTCCGCGCGCGCCTTGCAGGCTTCGGCCTCGGCGCGGATCAGGCCGAAACGCTGGTGGCCAAGCTCTCCGGCGGCCAAAAGGCCCGCCTCTCGCTCCTGCTCGCCACCCTGGAGGCCCCTCACCTGCTGATCCTCGATGAGCCGACAAACCACCTCGATATCGAATCCCGTGAAGCGCTGGTAGAGGCGCTGACCGCCTACACCGGTGCCGTGGTACTGGTGTCGCACGACATGCACCTGCTCAGCCTCGTGGCCGACCGCCTCTGGCTGGTCAAGGACGGCCACGTCGCCCCCTACGCCCACGATCTGGAAACCTACCGCCAGTCGCTTCTGGGCAACGAGCCCAAGGCCCCGAAACCGGCAAAGCCCTCCAAACCCAAACAACTTACCCACGATCAAATCAAAGACCTCCGCGCCGAGGTCAAAAAGGCCGAAGCCCGCGTCGAAAAGATCGAAGAAATGCGCGAAAAACTCGCCAAGAAACTGGCCGACCCCGCCCTCTACGAAGATGCCCGCGTGGGTGAGCTCACGACCTGGCAGAAGAAATACGCCGAGGTGATGGAAGGTCTGGCCCGCGCCGAAGACCTCTGGGAAAAAGCGCAGGCCAAACTCGATACCGCCAAGTCGTAAGCGCCTCCTTCATCTTGGCAAATACACCTCCGGGGTAAGCGGCTTTTCCTTCGGGAAAGTCGTGAAGGGGCAGCGCCCCTTCCCCTTTGAAAATAATGCAGCTCCGCTGCACAATTTACTTAGAGTACCTGCCATGGATCTCAGCTTTTACATCCCCGCCTTCGTGACGCTCTTCGTCATCATCGACCCCATCGGCCTTGCGCCGCTGTTCGTGGCCCTGACCCAGGGCATGACCGAACGCCAGCGCCGCTCCATCGGAATCCGCTCTTGCCTTGTAGCGGCGGGTCTCCTGACCCTCTTTGGCCTTGCGGGCGAAGCCGTTCTTGGCTTCCTCGGAATCTCCATGGCTGCCTTCCGCATGGCCGGTGGCATTCTCCTATTCCTCACCGCCCTCGATATGCTGTTCGAGCGTCGGACCCAGCGCCGCCAAGGCACCGCCGACGCCGAGCCTGAGGGCGATGACCCCTCCGTCTTCCCCCTCGCCATCCCGCTGATTGCCGGCCCCGGTTCCATCGCGACGATGATCCTGCTGACCGGGCAAAACGACACCACCGCCAACCTGATCGCGATCCATGCGGTGATGGCTCTGGTGATCGTCTTCGTCTTCATCCTCTTCCTTCTGGCGGCTCCGCTTGAGCGCCTTCTGGGGCCCACGGGGATCAACGTGGTGACACGGCTCTTGGGGATGCTTCTGGCCGCGCTTTCCGTGCAATTCGTCATTGATGGCTTCCGCGACCTGCAAGTTTTCTGATCCGTCCCTATATCTATCGAGATCGGAGCGCCCATGGACAGCCAAGACATCCCTCGCCTTATCTACCTGATCGCACTTCTGTGTGCGGTGGGCGGGTTTTTCCTGTGGGGGCAGCGGGGCAAGATGGGGCAGATGATGAAATACCTCGCCGTTTGGGGCTTCATCTTTCTGGGCGCTCTCGTCGCGGTCGGCCTCTGGAGCGATATTTCCAGCTCCATCGCGCCGCGGCAATCGGTCATGCAGACTGGCGCAATTACCGTGCCGCGCGCCTCGGACGGGCATTTCTACCTCGTGCTCGAGGTCAATGGCGTGCCGACCCGCTTCGTGGTCGACACCGGGGCCACCTCCATCGTGCTCAGCGAAGCAGATGCGGCCCGCGCCGGGGTGCCCATCGACGATTTGATCTTTTCCGGCCGCGCCAACACCGCCAACGGCAGGGTGAATACCGCGCCCACGCGCATCGCCAGCCTGTCGCTCAGCGGTATCGTCGATGAAAACGTGCGCGCCGTGGTCAATGGCGGCGAGATGTCGGGCAGCCTTTTGGGCATGAGCTACCTCAACCGTTTCTCGCGGCTGGAAATAGCCAACGGCACGCTTATTCTAGAGCGTTAATCCCGCTTACTCTCGGCTTTCATTTCCCATCGTCCCGATGCCTCGGACCAATATTTCGCCGCACATCCCGCGGCGGTCAGGGCTTTCCACTGCTCTCTTGCGGTCTGCAACGCGCCCTCATCATGGCCGTCAAACAAGACCATCACGCGGTCCATCCGGGTGACTTCCTCGGGCGCGACAGCCGCCCCTTCCACCGATACCAAGCAGCTCGGGTCATTGCCCGCATCCCCCGTGGTCAGCAACACCGGCTGCACCGCATCGTGCGGGCCACCAGCGCGGCCGTGGGGCAGGAAGCTGTCAGGCGGTTGCAGCCAGAGCGCTTCGTCCAACCGGTCCAACACCGCGTCCGAGCGCCCTCGGACCGCCACCCGCCAACCGGCTTGCAGCGACTTCCCCAAAAGCACCCGAAGCGCCACGTCGGACGGCGACTGGGTGAGGTGATAAAAATACGCCTCACCCATAACTTAGCCGCCGTTCTTCATGTAATGGGTTAGCTTTCATAGCCATCGCGCACCAAGCGATCGAGCGCCATCACGCCCCAGCCCGTCGCGCCCTTCGGGGCCAAGGCTGTCTCGGATTTCACGCTGGCCACGCCCGCGATATCGAGGTGAATCCACGGCGTTTCATCCTTCACAAACCGCTGCAAGAACTGCGCCGCGGTGATCGAGCCTGCGGCCCGTCCGCCCACATTCGCCATATCCGCCACGCGCGACTTCAGCATCTTGTCGTAAGCATCCCCCAAGGGCATCCGCCAAGCGCCCTCATTCTCGGCCCCCGCGGCCTTCAGGAAAGCGCCCGACAGCGCGTCCGAGTTGGAGAAGACGCCCGCGTTCTCATGCCCCAGCCCAATGATGATCGCGCCCGTGAGCGTCGCCAGATCAATCATCCCCACCGGCTCAAACCGTTCTTGGGCGTACCACATGACGTCGCACAGAACCAAACGCCCCTCGGCGTCGGTGTTGATAACCTCAACCGTGTCCCCCTTCATCGAGCGGATCACATCGCCGGGGCGTGTGGCGCGACCATCGGGCATGTTCTCGACCAAGCCGACAACGCCAACGACATTCGCCTTCGCCTTACGCAGCGCCAAGGTGCGCATGACGCCGGAAACAACGCCCGCGCCGCCCATGTCCATGGTCATGTCTTCCATGCCGCCCGCCGGCTTTAGGCTGATCCCGCCGGTATCGAACACAACGCCCTTCCCGATCAGCGCGAGGGGCTTTTCGTCGCCGCCGCCGTTCCATTTCATCACCACGACCTTCGACGGGCTTTCCGAGCCTTCGCCCACCGACAAGAGCGTACGCATTCCCAATTCGGCCAGTTCCGCCTCATCCAGCACCTCAACCTCCAGGCCGACGTCCTTCATCGCGGCCAGACGGTCTGCAAATTCCTGCGTTGTCAGGACGTTGGCGGGCTCGTTGATCAGATCACGGGTGAAGAACACGCCCTCTGCGACGGCCATGGCGGTTGCCGCCTCGGGCTTCACCTCATCGGGCTTGGCGCAATAGATCATTGCGCCCGCAACCTCAGGCTTGTCTTTGGTGAAGTGGTCGTCAAATCCGTAAGAGCGGAGCGCCAGGCCAAGGGCGACGTCCGCCGTGCGATTGAACGCACCGGCACAAAGCACCAATGCGTCAGTGCCTTTGAACTTCGCCAACGACGCCCCCGCCTTGCGCGCCTCGGCCACGGATGGGCGGCGATCAAGCTTCACGACCAACAGGGATTCTGCGGCCAAACCAGCCGGGAAGCCCATGGTAAAGCCTTCACCCGCCTTCACTTTTTCCCAACGATCCGAGTCCACCAAACGGGCCACAGCCTGTTTCGTCAGTCGGTTCACCCGGCGGCCCGCAGGGTCCAACTTGCCCTCGGGCGTGACAAGAATCGCCAACTTGCCGGGCGCATCGGCCAAGGCATCAAGGTCGGTTTCAGCAAAATCAATGGAGATGAGGTCGGTCATCAAGGGCTCCTAATGGGCGAAAAGCGTGACATTCGCGCCAGACATTAGGGCGCTGTGCCGCCGATGGCCAGATCGCCCCTACGCAAGCCGGAAAAACTGCTCTAAAACATAGATGACGCGGTCGGGCTGCCACCCGGACACCGCATGTAGGGGGTACCCGGCTTGGGTCAATTCGACCGATATATCCTAAGACAGCTTGTGATGCTGTTCGGGTTCTTCAGCCTTGTGCTGGTGTCGGTCTATTGGGTCAACCAAGCCGCACGCCTGTTCGACACCCTGATTGCAGACGGCCAGAACATCAGCGTGTTTCTGGAATTCTCGGCCCTGACCCTGCCGTGGATCGTGCAATTGATCCTGCCCGTTTCGGCCTTCGTGGCCACGCTCTACATCTTCAACCGACTGATCAGTGATTCCGAACTGGTCGTGTTGCAGACCGCTGGCCTGTCGGCCCTGCGCCTGTTGCGCCCGGTCTTTGTGTTCGGCTGCCTGATGGCGATCTTGGTGGCCCTGCTCAGCAATTTCCTTGCCCCCACCGCACGGGCGCAGTTCGTACAGCGCCAAGCCGAGGTGCGCGACGATCTGACAGGCCGCTTCCTGCGCGCCGGAGAGTTCATTCACCCCGCCGCAGGTCTGACCGTCTATATCCGCGAAATCAGCGAGTTGGGCGAATTTCGCGACCTGTTCCTGCAAGATACCTCCACCCCCGGCGTCGAGGTGACCTATACCGCCACCGACGCGCTTTTGGTGCGCTCGGACAGCGGGCCGAGGCTGGTGATGTTTGACGGCGTTGCCCAAACGTTGGACTTGGATACCGGGCGGTTGGCGACGATATCTTTCAACGATTTCACCTATTCAGTCGCCAGTTTGATGAATGACGGTGCCCTGCGGCGGGTGAATGTGAGGGAGCTTCCGACAGCCGTTCTGCTGACGGCGGATGAGCGTTTGGCCACCCTACTCAACATTCCTTTGGCCCATATGCTGTTTGAGGGGCATGACAGGCTGGCGCAATCACTGTTCGTCATCTTCGTGCCGCTGATCGGGGCCGCGTCCCTGATGCTTGGCAGTTTCTCGCGCTTTGGGGTGTGGAAGCAAATCATGATCGCGGTGGCGCTGGTGTTGCCGATGCAGATGGTGCGCAACGCGGGCGAATCCATCGTGCGCTCCGATGCCGATGCCTGGCCCATGGCCTATGCGCAACCGGCCTTGGCAGCCTGTATCGCGGCGGCCATGGTGGTCTTGGCGATGCGCAGGTCCACCCGGTGGCGGAGTATTCCGGCATGATCCTTGACCTCTATATCGCGCGGCGTTTTCTGGTGGCCTTTGGGATCGTGCTGGCGGTTTTCGTCGCCATTTTGCTGCCCATCGACATGGCCGACCAGTTGCGCCGTGTCGGCGCGGATCAGGGGTTTTCCGCCGTGCTGCAATTGGCGTTGCTGAACCTGCCACGCAGTCTGACCGGCCTGATGCCCCTGTTTGTGATGCTGGCCACCCTGGTGCTGTTTCTGGGGCTTGCCCGCACTTCCGAGCTGGTTGTTGTTCGCGCGGCTGGACGCTCTGCCCTGAGATCTGCAAGCGCGCCGGTCATGGTCGCCCTGCTGATCGGGGCGTTGTCCTTGCTGGTCCTCAACCCGTTGGTCGCCGCCACGGCTCGCCAATACGACCTGACGCTGGCGCGTTTGTCGGGGCTGGAAAGCCGCTCGGTTTCGGTCACAGGTGAGGGGTTGTGGTTGCGTCAGGGCGTGGAAAGCGAGCAGACGGTAATCCGCGCTTCGGCCACGAATTCGGACGGGACGCATCTGTTTGACGCCTCGTTCTTTACCTTCGATGACGCTGGCCTCTTGCTGGAGCGACTGGACGCCCGCGAAGCGTTGCTGGAACGGGAGGCGTGGACCCTGACGGACGTGAAACGTTGGCCCTTGGCCGGATCATCCAACGCCGAGGCCGACGCCGTCCATTTCGCCACGCTGATCCTTCCCTCGACCCTTACGGCCGAGCAGATCCGCGATAGTTTCGGTGACCCGGAGACCGTGCCGATATTCGAGCTTCCGGGCTTCATTCGCCAACTGAATGAGGCGGGCTTTGCCGCGCTTCAACACCGCACATGGTTCCAGATGCAATTATCCTCGCCGCTCTTGCTGGCCGCGATGGTGTTGATCGGCGCGGGCTTCACAATGCGCCATACCCGCTTCGGCAAAACCGGCGTCATGGTGCTACTATCCATACTGTTTGGCTTTGGCGTTGTATTCATTCGCCGTTTCGCCGAAGTTCTTGGGGAAACCGGGCAAGTGGCCGCCGCTCTGGTCGCTTGGACACCGCCGATTGCCGCAATCCTCTTGGCGCTCGGCTTTTTATTGCATACGGAGGATGGGTGACCCGCCGTGTCGGACATATCGCTGCGGTCGTTTTGGCCGCTGTCGTCTGCCTCTCGTCTCCGGGGGCGGCGCAGGAATCTTCTGCGCCTGCCACGCTGATTGCGGACAACATCCGTTTTGACGGCTCCAGCACCGTCACGGCACGCGGCGCGGTTGAGGTCTTCTACGAAGGCATGCGATTGCGCGCGGAATCCATCACCTACGATGGCACCGCCGATAATCTGCGCGTGCAAGGCCCGCTGACGCTGGTCGACGCCGACGGGGGCACCGTCTTTGTTGCCGACTTCGCCGAATTGTCCGCGGATCTGCAAAACGGCGTCTTGCAATCGGCCCGGCTGGTTCTGGACCGCCAATTGCAGGTCGCAGCCTCCGAGATCACCCATTCCGAGGGACGCTACACGCAGCTTTATCAGGCCGTCGCCTCGTCGTGTGAGGTCTGTTTCGATAACCCCACCCCACTGTGGGAAATCCGCGCCCGCCGCATCATCCATGATGCCGAGGAACAACAGCTTTACTTCGACAACGCGCAGTTGCGCGTGTTGGGTATTCCGGTGTTCTTTCTGCCGCGCATGCGCCTGCCCGACCCCACGCTGGAACGTGCCACCGGTTTTCTGGCCCCCTCCATCAGCGCCGATGATCTGACGGGCACGCAAATTCGAGTGCCCTATTTCATCGAATTGGGCGACCATGCCGACATCACGGTTACACCTTGGATCGGCCTTGGCACCCAGACGGTTGAACTGCGCTACCGCCAAGCCTACCGCAACGGCGAGCTGCAAATTGACGGTGCCGTGTCCTGGGATGATCTGACAGACAACGACACCCGTGCCTATCTGTTCGGCGATGCCAGTTTCGAGCTTCCCCGCGACTACACGCTGGATGTGCAGGTGCAGGCCGTCAGCGACCGGGGCTATTTGACAACCTATGGTTTCAATTCACCCGACCTGTTGGAAAGCTACGCCCGCATCAGCCGGGTGCGCCGCGATGAGTACGTCGAGGCCTCGGCCACCCTATACGAGTCCCTGCGCGAAGGCGTCGACAACGAGATCCTGCCCACCCGTGTCGCCCACGCCGAAATCACCCGCCGGATCGTGCCGCCGGTGATCGGCGGCACCCTGACCGCAGAGTTGGAGGGCACCGGGTTCTATCGCTACTCCAGCGTCGATGGCGATGACGGGCGCGATGTGTTCCGTGTCACGGGCGCGTTGGATTGGCATCGCTCGGAAACCTTTGGCGGTCTGTTGACGACGTTTCAGGGCGCTTTGCATGGGGGCGTCTACAACACCCTGCAAGACAGTGCCTTTGACACGACCGTGCAGCGCCTGACCCCCTATGCCGCCGTGGAATTGCGCTACCCGTTCCAAGCGATCAGCGACTCGGGCGTCAGCCATGTGATTGAGCCCATTGCGCAATTCGTGTGGTCTGACTCCTACGGAAATGCCCCACCCAATGAGGACAGCTTCATCGTGGAATTTGACGAGGCGAACCTGTTCTCCCTCGACCGGCTGCCCGGCTCTGACCGGCGCGAAATCGGGGCGCGGGCGAACCTCGGCCTGTCCTATAGCCGCGTCGCGCCCGGTGGGCTGACCCTTGGTCTGGCCGGCGGCGTCGTCCTGCGGTCCGAAGATGAAGGGCAATTCACCGACGGCTCGGGGCTGGACGGGACGCAATCCGATTACTTGCTGGCCGCCCATGTCAGCTTCAATGACAGCTTAAGCTTCATCAACCGGTCCCTCTTCAACAGGTCCTTTGACTTCACCTCCAGCGAATTTGCCTTGTACTGGAGCGGGGACCGCCACGAGATCGTTTCGACTTATACGTTCCTCGATGCCGACAGCGGCGAACAGCGCGATGATCCACTGGCAGAACTGGCCTTCGACGGCGAATATATGCTGAACAGCGGCTGGGATGCGGGGCTGGATTTCCGCTATGACTTCTATGGCAATGAAGCCACCCGCGCTGCCGTGACTTTGGGCTACACGAATGAATGTCTGGATATGGAGTTTTCGGTCGCGCGCCGATATACGACTACCAGCGCCGTTGAACCGGCCACGACCTTTGGCCTGACCGTATCGTTGGCCGGGTTTGGGGCCGGGCGCGAAGGCCGCTCGGTGGCGCGTAGTTGCCGCGGCTAGGGCTCGACATGGGCCTGTGATTAAATACGCCTCGCAACCGCGCAGGCAGAGAAGAATGAACAGGGGTTCACGTATGAACGGCATGGTCTTGGCAGCACTTCGTTTGCGGCAGATGACACGGCAAGTGGTGGCACTATCGGTGTTGTGCCTCGGAATGGCGATTGCCGCCCCCGCTGCGGCGCAAAACCCCTTCTCTGTGGCGATTGAGGTCGATGATAGCGTCGTCACGAACTACGAGATCTCCCAAAGGATGCTGTTCCTTCAGGCGCTGAATGCCCAAGGCGACCTGCGTGCACAGGCGATTGTAGCACTGGTGAATGAGCGATTGCAGGTGAACGCTGGATTGGCCGTAGGAGCCGAAGCTTCCCCTGATGCGATTGAGGCGGGCTTGGGCGAATTTGCCGCCCGCGCCAACCTTGGGCCCGAACAATTCCTGCGCCAGATGGGTCAGGCGGGCGTTGCCCCCGAAACCGTGCGGGACTTCGTGGCCAACGGCATCACATGGCGCAATGTCGTGCGCGCGCGGTTCGCGCCGCTGGTGGAAATCACCGACGAAGATGTAGAACGGGCGTTGGAACTGGGCACCGTTCTGGGCGGCGGGATCGAGATCGCGCTGGCCGAGATCATCATCCCCGTCACCCCGGAAAACCAATCGAATCTGCAGTCCGAACTGGGCCGCCTTGGCAGCCAGATCAACGGCGACGTCGAGCAATTCTCCGAAGCCGCCCGCCGCTTTTCGGCCGCACCCACCCGGGAAGCCGGAGGCGTGACCGGATGGCGCCCCCTGAACCAACTGCCCGAAGGCCTGCGCGAGATGTTCATGAACATGGGCTACGGTCAGGTCAGCCAACCCGTGCCTTTGGGCGGCGGCCAAGCCTATGCTCTGTTCCAATTCCGAGGCCAGCGCGAGGTTACCTCTCCGCGGCTTCCGATCACCGCGATCGACTACGTCACCATTGCCCTGCCCGGTGGCCGCACCCCCGAGACGCTGGCCGAAGCCGCACGTCTGGACAGCGCCGTGGACGTTTGCAACGACTTCAATGGCGTGATCCCCCACGCCTTTGAACGCCACAACGTGCCGCCAAGCCAGGTTCCCGACGACATCGCCCTTGCCCTGCGCACCTTGGACAACCACGAGATGACCACCGCTGTCACCCGCAACAATGGCACCGTGCTTCTGGCCGTGATGCTCTGTGACCGCGTATCAGCCGAACCAGAAGCGGGTATTGACGGCATCCGGGAACAGCTTTTCGGTCAGCAAATGCAGCGCTTGTCGGCGAATTATCTGGAACAACTGCGTGGCGAAGCCCGCATCAACTACGTCAACTAAATGACCCTCCAGCAGACGGCCCCTATCGCCCTATCCGTGGGTGAGCCTGCGGGCGTCGGCCCGGAAATCGCTGCCCGCGCTTGGGCGGCCTTGGGCGCGGAATTGCCGTTTTTCGTGATCGGTGACCCGGCGCATTTGGCGGGCCATGGCGCGGCGGTGGTTGAAATCACGTCCCCAGCCGAGGCGCCTACGGCCAGCCGCAGCGGTTTGCCGGTTTTGCCCCACTCCTTCGCCGCCCCCGCCGTTCCCGGCCAACCGGACGCGGCCAATGCCCAAGGGGTCATTGACGTGATCGCACGGGGCGTGGATCTGGTGATGCGCGGCGAAGCCTCGGCCCTGACAACCGGTCCGATCCACAAGAAAGCGCTGAAAGACGGCGCGGGCTTTGGCTTTCCCGGCCATACGGAATACCTCGCCCACTTGGCGGGAGTTGACCGTGTCGTGATGATGCTTGCCTGCTCGGAATTGCGGGTGGTGCCGGTGACGATCCACATCTCGATCGACGCGGTGCCAAGCGCCCTCACACCTGACCTGTTGCGAGACACGATCCGCATTACCGAGGCCGCTTTGCGCCAGGATTTCGGCATAAGCGCCCCAAGGATCGCGGTGGCGGGCCTGAACCCCCATGCGGGCGAAGGCGGCGCAATGGGCCAAGAAGAAATCGACATGATCGCCCCCGTTCTGGACGGGCTGCGCGCAGAAGGGCTGACGATCAGCGGGCCGGCGTCCGCCGACACGATGTTCCACGCCAGCGCCCGCGCCCGCTATGACGCAGCGGTGGCGATGTACCACGACCAGGCACTGATCCCGATCAAGACCATCGACTTTGCCGGCGGCGTGAACGTGACCCTCGGGCTGCCGTTCATCCGCACCTCTCCCGATCATGGCACCGCCTTTGATATCGCCGGAAAAGGCATGGCCGATGCGACCTCGTTGATTGCCGCGCTGAACATGGCCCGTGATATGGCGCACGCCCGAAGCCAATGGACGACACCCCAATGACCCGGCGTTTCGCCCGTTGCCTTCAGGCGTGCTCGGGCCCGAAGGGGCCCCTGCGCCCCGCAAGCGACGTGGCAGATTGCACAGCGCCCTTGGCGCCGCACAATCTGCGGACGCGCCCCATCAGAAAGGACGCCCCATGAGTGGCATCGACGATCTACCTCCCCTGCGAGAGGTCATCGCCACCCATGAGCTGTCTGCTCGCAAGGCATTGGGTCAAAACTTCCTGTTGGACTTGAACCTGACCGCCAAGATTGCCCGTCTGGCGGGGGATCTTTCCGGCGCGGATATTCTAGAGGTCGGCCCCGGCCCCGGCGGTCTGACGCGGGGACTTCTGGCGGAAGGGGCCCGCCGGGTCGTGGCGGTGGAAAAAGACCCCCGCTGCCTGCCCGTCCTGGCCGAGATCGAGGCCGCCTATCCGGGCAAGTTGAAGGTTCTCAACGCCGACGCGCTGGAACTGGATTGGGAGGCAGAGCTGCAAGCGCCACGCAAGATCGTGGCGAACCTCCCCTACAACGTGGGCACCGAATTGCTGGTGCGCTGGCTGACCCCGGCCTCTTGGCCGCCCCCTTGGGAAAGCCTGACCCTGATGTTCCAACGCGAGGTTGCGGAACGGATCGTCGCCAAGCCCGGCTCCAAGACCTACGGGCGTTTGGCGATCCTGTCACAATGGCGCGCGGACCCTCGGATCGTGATGAGCCTTCCGCCTGAGGCCTTTTCCCCGCCGCCCAAGGTGCATTCGGCCGTGGTCCATTTCACCGCCCTGCCCGCTCCCCGGTTCAAAGCCGACGCCCATGTGCTGTCGCGCATTGTCGCCACCGCCTTCGGGCAACGGCGCAAGATGCTGCGCGCGGCCCTCAAGGGCCTTGCCCCGGATATCGAAGATCGCCTGCTGAAAGCCGGGCTGAAGCCCACGGAGCGGGCCGAGCAGGTGCCGCTGGAAGGGTTCTGCGCCTTGGCCCGTGTGATGGAAGACGTGATTACACCGCGTGGCTGAACGAACGCCCGCGCCACGGTGCGTTTCTTTCCAATAAAAAAGGGGCCCGCGAAGGCCCCTTTTTCGTATCGTTTATTCCGCGGCTTCTTGCGGAGGCTTACCGTCTCCGCCGTCGCTGGCCTCTGGGGCATCCGCTGCGGGGGCGTCCGCCGAGGGCGCGTCGCTTGGGGCGTCCTTGGGCGTGTCCGCCTTGCGCCGCCGGGTCCGGGGCCGTTTGGGCTTGGGCGCGTTTTCCGGCGTTTCCACCAGACCGCTATCACCCGTGGCCGGATCAATTACAGCATCGAAAGAACCCTGCTGCGCTTCCACGGCTGGCTGATCGGTCTTGCCCTCATCCTGCTGCTTCTGGTCCGCCTGTTGGCCGCCCTGCTGCTGGTGATCCTGGCCGCCGCCACGGTTGCGGCGGTTGCCGCCCTTTTGGTCGCCTTGATTGTTGTTACCCTGATTGCCGCCCTGCTGGTCGTTACCGCCCTGCTGGTTGCCGCCACCGCCCTGGTTGCTTTGCTGGTTGGCCTGATGTTGGGCCTGCTTGGCCTCTTGCTCGCGCTGCGCCTGGGCCAACATGCGGGTGTAATGCTCGGCGTGTTGCTGGAAGCTTTCGGCAGCGACGCGGTCATTGGACAACTGCGCGTCACGGGTCAGCTGGTTATACTTATCGACAATCTGCTGCGGCGTTCCGCGCACTTTGCCTTCTGGGCCCGACGAGTCGAATACCCGGTTAACAATATTCCCAACCGAGCCATTGCGGTTGCGGTTACCTTTGGACCGCGAGCGGTTCTTCGAAGATCTCATGTGTGTACTAATCCAGTGGTCCTGGTTGGCGGCCACATCGCAACTTTGGCGGGGCCCGGGAAGTCTCAGTCTGCGCGTGGTTGTGCCGGGTCCTGGCACTGCGCGATCTGGCGAGAAAAGCGCGGCGGGCTTGGAAAGCCTCGGTTCGCGCTTGGAAGTGATTACACATGTGCGCCGCGTTGAGTCTAGCACAAATTAGCGAATAACAGTGTTTTCGGCACGAAATCGCGCTGTTTACCGCCGAAAGCCCCGCACAACGCGGGATTTTCCGTTAAGGTCCGTTAACACCTTGATATTGGACAGGTCCGCGTTCGCAAAAAGCGCCGCCACAGCCGCCCCTTGGTCAAAGCCGATTTCAACCATCAACGCGCCGCCGGGGCGCAGGTGGGCGGGCGCATGGGCGGTAATGATGCGGTAGGCGTCCAGCCCGTCACCGCCGGGGGTCAGGGCGATCTCCGGCTCCCACCGGGTGATCTCGGGCTGCAACGTGGCGTAGGTCTCCGCGTCCACATAGGGCGGATTGGACACGATCAGATCGAAGCTGCCCTCGATCGCGGCCAGCCAGTCGCTTTGCACCAAGGTGACGCGGTCGGCGACGCCAAGGCTCTCGGCATTCTCGGCCGCCACCGCCAGCGCCGCCGACGATATGTCGCTGGCCACCGCTTCCGCCTCTGGCAGTTCCGCCAGTAGCGTCAATGCCACGGTGCCCGGCCCGGTGCCCAAATCCAGAAAGCGGCGAGGAGAGGCCGCCAAAGCGGCATCGAGGAGCCGTTCGGTATCGGCACGCGGCGACAGGACATCGGGCGTCACCCGGAACAGGCGGTCGCGAAAGGGCGCAAAGCCCAGGATCTGCGCCAAAGGTTGGCGCGAGCGCCGCGCGGCAATAATCGCGTCCAACTGCGCGGGATCGCCCTCAAACACATCGCCACCGCCGACGCTTTGCTGCACCCGACTCATCCCCGTCAGATGCGTGATGACAAGCCCCGCCTCCCGGCCCGCCTCATAGCTGCCGGTGAAATCCTTAACGGCGTTAACGTAAGCGATGTGGACATCGCGCAGGCGCGGCTTACTCACCCGTTCATCTCGGCCAGTTTCATCGCCTGATCCTCGGCCGTCAGGGCATCCACGATCTCGTCCAGATCGCCCTGCATCACCGCGTCCAGCTTATAAAGCGTCAGGTTAATCCGATGGTCCGTCATCCGCCCTTGGGGGAAATTATAGGTCCTGATCCGTTCAGATCGGTCGCCCGAGCCAATCTGCGCCTTTCGGTCCGCGGCCATGGCATCATCGGCCTTCTGCCGTTCCAGATCATAAAGCCGCGTGCGCAGGGTCTGCATCGCGATTTCACGGTTGCGGTGTTGGGATTTCTCGGAACTGACCACAACGATCCCCGACGGCACGTGGGTGATGCGCACGGCGGAATCGGTGGTGTTCACATGCTGCCCGCCTGCCCCGCTGGCACGCATCGTGTCGATGCGGATATCCGTGGCGGGGATGTCGATATCCACGTCCTCGGCCTCGGGCAGAACAGCGACAGTAGCGGCAGAGGTATGGATACGCCCGCCGGATTCCGTTTCCGGCACCCGTTGCACCCGGTGCACGCCGGATTCGAATTTCAGACGCGCAAAGACGTTTTCGCCTTCCACCCGCGCCGTGCATTCCTTGATCCCGCCCAGATCGCTTTCCTGCAAATCCACCAGCTCTATCCGCCAGCCTCGCGCTTCGGCGTAGCGCGTATACATGCGCAGCAAGTCACCGGCGAACAGCGCCGCTTCGTCGCCGCCGGTGCCGGGGCGGATCTCGATCATCGCGGGGCGTGCGTCGGCGGCATCCTTGGGCAGAAGCGCCAGTTGCAGGCTTTGCTCGGCTTCGGGGATCGCGGCCTCCAGGCGCGGCAGTTCCTCCAGCGCCAGCGGCTTCATGTCGGGGTCTTCCAACATCGCCTGGGCTTCTTCCAGATCCGCCAAAAGCTGCTCGTAGGCACTGATTTCGGCCACAACGGGCTTCAGTTCTGCATATTCCCGGCTGATCTTCGCGATTTCCGAGGCGTCCGGGCCGCCGTTCAACTGCGCCTCAAGAAACTCGAACCGATCCGAGATTTGCCGCAAACGGTCGCGCGGAAGGCTACTGGCCACCATTATTCGCCACCCTCTTCGCCACGGGCCGCCGTCAGCCAGCGGTGGACGCGCACCGTGTTCACCCCAAGGTCGCTATAGCCGTAGCGCGACCGAGAGAAGATGTGCATCCGCGTCGTGTCCCCTTCCGGCACCAAGCGGATGGAGATGAAATCAGGGTATCCCATGACCCGCGAACGCACGACGTAAGTGACAAAGCCTTCGCCCAATGATCCGGCCAGAACCCTTGCCCCTTCGGCCTCGGCAATGTCTTGCAGACGTCCCGCAACGGCCAATGCGGGCGCGTCAATCGACGTGGCCCCGCCGCCCGCAATCAACGAGAAGTTCGGCGTCGTGGGCGGCGTCACCGTTTCCGGGTCCACATGCCAACGGGCCACGTCGATGGGGGCAAGACGAACGAAAACCGCTGCGGCAATGGTCAGAACCACAAGGGCCGCGATGATATAAAGCAAAATACGCATGGATACGGAGATGCGCCGCATCGGCCCGCCCGTCAAGTCAGACACGACATCCGGGCGCATATTTGCCTTCGCGCAAACCGAGGCGTTATCGCCGCTGCGCCACCTTGCATCCCCCGCCCCGCTGCACTTTTATGCCCCCGACCTCAGGAGGCCCCATGGCACGTAAAATCATCATCGACACCGACCCCGGCCAAGACGACGCGGTCGCCATCTTGTTGGCGCTGGCCTCCCCGGAGGTCGAGGTTCTGGGCCTCACGGCCGTGGCGGGCAACGTACCGCTGGAATTGACCGCCAAGAACACAAGGATCGTGTGCGAATTGGCGGGCCGCCCGGATGTGCCCGTGTTTGCAGGATGCGACCGCCCGATGAAGCAGCCTCTGGTGACGGCGGAACATGTCCACGGGAAGACGGGCCTTGATGGGCCAGTGATGCCCGATCCCACCATGCCGCTGCGCGATCAGCACGGGGTGGATTTCATCATCGATACCCTGCGCGCGGAACCTGCGGACAGCGTCACGCTTTGCCCCTTGGGCCCGCTGACCAACATTGCCACCGCG
Source organism: Gymnodinialimonas sp. 57CJ19 (assembly GCF_038396845.1). Lineage (NCBI taxonomy): Bacteria > Pseudomonadati > Pseudomonadota > Alphaproteobacteria > Rhodobacterales > Paracoccaceae > Gymnodinialimonas > Gymnodinialimonas sp. 57CJ19. The sequence continues at coordinate 2,390,793 of NZ_CP151587.1, read as the reverse complement.
TTTGAACGAGCCCCCGATATCGTTGAAAAGGTGCAGGAAATCGTACTGATGGGCGGCGCGTATTTTGAGGTGGGCAACATCACCCCCGCTGCCGAATTCAACATCTACGTGGACCCGGAAGCGGCGCAGATCGTCTTCGGCTCGGGCCGCCCGATTACCGTGATGCCGCTGGACGTGACCCACAAGGCGCTGACCACCGCGCCACGGGTGCAGGCGTTTCGGGACATGAACACCAAGCCCGGCACCATGGTCGCTGAATGGACCGACTTCTTTGAGAGGTTCGACAAAGAGAAATACGGCAGCGCCGGTGCACCGCTCCATGATCCCTGCGTGATCGCCTATCTGATCCGACCCGAGCTATTTTCGGGGCGTCACGTCAACGTCGAGATCGAAGTCCAATCCCCCCTGACCCGCGGCATGACCGTCGCCGATTGGTGGGGCGTCACGGACCGAGACAAGAACGCGATGTTCATGGGAGATATCGACGCCGATGGCTTTTTTGATTTGCTGACCCAGCGGATCGGCCGTCTGTAGGGGCGCGCGCCGCCAAGGCACAGGGACCCCAGCACCCATTGGACCTGTGCCCCAAAGCCCTTACATGGGGTGTCTCACCATGAAAGCCCCACCGTTATGACCGCCTTTCCCTTCGACAATTCCTATGCCGCCCTGCCCGATCGTTTTTTCACCCGTCAGGCCCCCACCCCGGTCGCCGATCCGGGGCTGATTGCCGTGAACCAGCCTTTGGCAGACCGTCTTGGCATTGATCTTGACGGCTCCGACGCCGACCTCGCGCAGATCTTTGCCGGAAATGTGGTGCCGAAGGGCGCAGAGCCCTTGGCGCAGGTCTATGGGGGCCACCAATTCGGCGGTTGGTCGCCGCAATTGGGCGACGGGCGCGCGGTGCTATTGGGAGAGGTCGTAGCCCCCGATGGGGCGCGGTTTGACGTGCAGTTGAAGGGCTCGGGCCCCACGCCCTATTCGCGGCGTGGCGATGGGCGCGCGTGGCTTGGTCCGGTGATCCGAGAGTATCTCGTGTCCGAGGCGATGGCCGCCCTTGGCATCCCCACCACCCGCGCCTTGGCCGCGGTGACAACCGGCGAAACAATCCTGCGCGAAGGCCCGATGCCCGGCGCGGTGCTGACCCGTGTGGCGGCCTCTCATATCCGGGTGGGAACGTTCCAGTATTTCGCCGCCCGCCAGGACACCGAGGCGTTGCAAGCGTTGCTGGATCACACCCTCGCCCGCCATTACCCCGATGCGGAAGGTCCCCTTGGGTTGCTGAACGCCGTGTTGCAGGCGCACGCCGAATTGGTCGCGAGTTGGATGGGCGTAGGCTTTATTCACGGGGTGATGAACACCGACAACATGACGCTATCGGGCGAAACCATCGACTACGGCCCTTGCGCCTTCGTGGATACCTATGAGGCGGGCAAGGTGTTTTCCTCGATCGACCAGTTTGGCCGCTATGCCTACGCGCAACAGCCGCAAATTGCGGCGTGGAACCTGGCGCAATTGGCCACGGCGTTGCTGCCGCTGATGCCCGACAGAGACGCTGCAATTGAAGCCTTTACCGAGGCCGTCAACGGCTTTGCCGCCCGGTTCGATGCCGCATGGCATAACGTGTTACGGGCGAAACTGGGGTTAAGCGGCCAAGGCGATGACGATGCCGCCCTGGCGTTCGATCTGCTGCAACGGATGGAGCAAGGGGGAGGCGATTTCACCCAGACGTTCCGTGCCTTGTCCGGCCCGGAGCCTGAAAGAGCCGCCGAGGCATGGGCTGCCCCCGCCCCCTTCGGGGCGTGGTTGGAAAGCTGGAAGGCTCGACTGGCGCAGGATGGCGTGTCAGAGGCCGAAAGGATTGCACGGATGCAGGCGGTGAACCCGGCGTTGATCCCGCGCAATCACCGGGTGGAGGAGGCGATTGACGCCGCTGTGGCCGGAGACTTTGGACCGTTCCAGCGGTTGCAGGCCGCGTTGGCGGAGCCATTCAGAGATCGGACGGAGATTGTAGATTTGCAGGCCGCGCCTGCGCCCTCGGAGGCTGTGTTACGCACGTTTTGCGGAACCTGAGCGCGGGGGGTAAGGGAGGCGGTGTTGAGGGGCCAGCCCCTCAAACTCCCCGCGATATTTTTGAAAAGATGAAGGGGCGACAGTGGTGGGTTCAGCCCCGGCGCGCAGGGCGGTTGATGAGGATCAGGCCCAAGCAGACCAGAACGAGCGCGGCCAACAGGCTCAGGCCCACAGGCTCATCCAGCAAGAGCCAACCAAGCGCCACACCAAAGACTGGCGACAGGAAAGAAAACGCTGCGACTGAGCCGGCGGGATAGATGGTTAGGAGCCAGAGCCAGAACAGGAAGCCGGCAGAGACAATGATGAGGATTTGCGCCCCAAGACCGATCCAGTGGATCAGTTCCGGTTCGCGCAGGAACGGGCCGAAGAAAAAGGCAGCGAGCAAGAGCACGGGGGCGGAGACGGAGAGTTGCCAGAGCAATTGCATCTCGGGGCGGACGTCCTTGAGGGAGGTCGCGCGGGCGCAAAGGGCGATTGCGGCCCATGTGATGGCCCCCAGCAGAGCGAGGAAGTCGCCGAGCAAGGACGCCTCTGCGCCAGCGTCATTGCGCAGGGTAAGGGCGATGACGACGCCCACAAAGGCGATGAAGAGACCGGTGGATTTCAGCGGCGTGAGACGCTCGCCGGGGATCAGGAAATGCGCGCCGAACGCCAGCCACATGGGCATCGTGTAGAAGATCACCGACGTGCGGATGACGCTGGTGAGGTCAAGGGCCCAGAACAGGCAAATGAACTCTGCCGCGAAGACGACACCGATCAGCAGTCCCGCAGGAATTGTGCCGGGTTTGATCGCCACGGACAGCCCGCGATATTTCATCCAAGCGAAGATGACCAAGGCACCCCCGAGGGAGCGAAGGCCTGCGAAGAACACCGGCTGGAGCCCCTCGTTCACCTGTTTGATCATCACCTGATTGAACGCGAGCAGCAGCGCAAAGCCAGTGAGGGAGATCGCCCCAAAGGCGTCGATCTGTGGTTTGCGGTCCATGAAATGCGTCCTTTTACAAGCCATACGGCAGTGCCGGGGGAAGTGGAGAGTGTCAAGAAAGGACGGAGGGTTCTTTTTGAGCTGCAAGAGGATGGCGCAGTTCAGGCTTTGCCGTTTGGGGCTGCTCTGCCAGGGTGACATGGCGTATTTCAGGAAAGGAATTGGATATGAGCCTGTTGAGGACCTTAGCAACTGTTGCTGTCGGTGTGGCGGCGGCAAGGGGGGCACGCAGCCTGGCAAACCGGGGCAGCCGTCGCGAGGAAGCGCGCGATCGAGGTGGATTGCTCGACAGCTTGAGGGGGCACGACAACAGCGGCGGCGGGCTTGGCGCATTGTTAGGTGGAGGTGGGGCGGCAAGCGGCGGCGGGCTTGGCGGTTTGTTGGAGGAATTTGGCGGCTCCGGCGCGTTGGGCGGGTTGGGCGGTATACTTGGCGGCGGCGCCGCGGGGGGCGCTTTGGGCGGGCTGCTCGGGGGCGGCAACCGGGGGGGCGCTGCGGGCTTTGGGCGGCGGTTGAACCAGTCGTTGTTGAGCGGCGGTGAGCCGGACGACGCCCCCACTGAAGATGAAGAGGCCATGGCCGCCCTGATGATCCGGGCGATGATCATGGCCGCCAAATCCGACGGGCGCATCGACGGGGACGAGCGCGCGATGCTGACCGACCGCCTTGGCGATCTGAGCGCGCAGGAGCGGCGCTTTGTGGAGGACGCGTTGGACGCGAGGATCGACGTGCAGGATTTTGCCCGGGATGTGCCGGATCATCCGGGCCTGAAGGCGCAGATTTTCGCGGCGGCGATGTCGGCCATTGATGTGGATAGCCCCCGAGAGCGGGAATTTGCAGAGGACCTCGCGGCGGCGTTGGGGTTGGAAGAAAAGGCCAGAGGCCATGTCCAGCGGCGCATGTCTGGCAGCTACGGCCAGCAGCCCGACGACCCGTGGCAGAAGCGGGATGTGGATCGTGCCTATTCGCAGCCTATTCAGGCACCAGGCGGCGCCGGAGGACCGGTGCGCGGCACCAAAGGCATGCAAGGCAACGCTGGGATGGGCGATGGAACGGGACGGCCGTACCGAAAGTAGGCACAAACCTGCCCGTGCGGGCTTTATCCGCGCGGGCAAATCACCTAGACCCCGCGCAGAAATGCCCCATTCCGTGACACGTGTTTCCCGCGCGAGGACCTGCCATGACCGACACAATCGAGGATCGTTGCGCCGCAAAGGGCCTGCGTATGACCGAGCAGCGCCGGGTGATTGCGCGTGTGTTGCAGCGCTCGGACGACCACCCGGATGTGGAGGAACTTTACGGGCGGGCGGTGGCGGTGGACCCCAAGATCTCGATTGCGACGGTGTATCGGACGGTGAAGCTGTTTGAGGAGGCAGGTATCCTCGACAAGTTGGAATTCGGTGATGGGCGCGCCCGCTATGAAGATGCGGAGCGGGATCATCATGACCATCTGATCGACATGAACTCGGGCGAAGTGATCGAGTTTCTGGACCCAGAGATTGAAGCGTTGCAGGAACGGATTGCTCAAAAGCTCGGGTATCGGCTCAAGGGGCATCGGTTGGAGCTATATGGGGTTCCGATCAAGAAGGGTTGAGCGGGAGGCGTCGCGGTGCTCAAGTTTGAGCAGCCCCATATGTCTTTGTTTTCTCTACCTTTATGAATTTTGTTAACCTTTAGGGGGCGGGCACCGCGTCCGCGCCGGGGCCCGTCTTCGGCATGGCGGCGGCTTGTGCCCCATGGGCGACGGCGGCGCCCGTGGCGGCGTTGGGATTGAGTTGTATTTGCCAAGGTGAAGGGGGCGCGTTTGCGCTGTTATCCGGGCGGGGGACGGCGTATGGCGGGGCAGGCAAAGGGGAGCGGGCATGGATAACCTGAAAGGTATGGGCTGGATGACCTTGGCGATGTTGGGGTTCGCCTTGGGGGATACCTTCGTCAAGCTGACCCTTGGCGCGTTACCTGTGGGCCAGGTCATTGCCGTTTTCGGGTTTGGCGGTGCGCTGGTTTTTGGGGCTTGGGCTGTCTTGAAGGGGGAAAAGTTCTTCGACCGGAACTTGTTTACCTTGCCTTTCGTGTTGCGGTTGGTGTCTGAAGTTGTGGGGACGACAAGTTTCATCATCGCATTGGCCTCGATCGAGTTGTCACTGCTGTCGGCCATCATTCAGGCCAACCCCTTGTTGGTGACCCTTGGCGCGGCCGTATTTCTTGGGGCCACTGTTGGCTGGCGGCGCTGGGTGGCGATCCTGATCGGCTTGGTGGGCGTGTTGATCATCGTGCGCCCCGGCCTGGCCGGGTTCGACGTCAACAGCCTATGGGCCTTGGGCGCGGCGATTGGGTTGACGGGTCGGGATCTGACCACACGGGCGATCTCGCGCGATGTCTCGACCTTGCTATTGGCGGCATGGGGGTTTGTGGCGGCCGGTGTTTCGGGCGTGATCTTGTTGTTGGTGACTGGCGGCGCCACCCTGCCCGATGGGCTTTTGACGCTGCAACTGACCGGGGCATTGATCTTTACATTGGTGGCCTATTACTCGGTGACCGCCGCCATGCGGGTCGGCGATATCCCCATTGTGACGCCATTTCGCTACACGCGGCTGGTCTTTGCCCTGATCCTTGCCTTCTTCGTCTTTGGGGAACGGCCTGACATGTGGACGCTGATCGGGGCGGCGATTGTGATTGCAACCGGCCTTTACACCCTTTGGCGCGAGAGGGTCGCGGCGGCTTGAATGCGGCATGTTACCGCTAACAGGACGCTTCGCCCCGGCAGATTCCTCTGCTATAGCGCCCGTAACGTCACTTAGGAGAGACCCATGAGCGTTATTATCGACATCCATGCCCGCGAGATCCTCGACAGCCGGGGCAACCCGACGGTGGAGGTGGATGTGACGTTGGAAGACGGCACTCTGGGTCGTGCGGCGGTGCCCTCGGGTGCGTCCACGGGCGCTTATGAGGCAGTGGAAAAGCGCGACGGCGACAAGAGCCGCTACAAGGGCAAGGGTGTGCTGGCCGCCGTGGAAGCGGTGAACGGAGAGATTGCCGATACGCTGGTGGGCTTTGACGCAACCGAGCAGGTCGCGATTGACCAGACGATGTGCGAGTTGGACGGGACCGACAACAAGGGCCGCTTGGGCGCGAATGCCATTCTGGGCGTGTCGCTGGCCACCGCGAAGGCGGCCGCCGATTTCACCGCGCAGCCGTTGTATCGCTACGTGGGCGGCACCATGGCGCATGTGTTGCCGGTGCCGATGATGAACATCATCAACGGGGGCGAGCACGCGGACAACCCCATCGACATTCAGGAATTCATGATCATGCCGGTGGCCGCGACCTCGATTGCCGAGGCCGTGCGCATGGGCTCGGAAGTGTTCCACACGCTGAAGGGCGAGTTGAGTGCAGCGGGGCTGAGCACCGGGATCGGCGATGAGGGCGGCTTTGCGCCGAACCTGTCGAGCACGCGGGATGCGTTGGATTTTGTGCTGAAGTCCATCGAGAAGGCCGGGTACAAGCCCGGAGACGACATGGTGCTGGCGCTGGATTGCGCGGCGACGGAGTATTACCGCGACGGCAAGTATGAGCTGGCGGGTGAGGGCAAGAGCCTGACGTCCGAGGAGAATGTGGATTATCTGGCCGCGCTGGTGGCGGATTATCCGATCTTCTCCATCGAGGATGGCATGGGCGAGGACGACTGGGACGGTTGGATCGCCCTGACCGAGGCGCTTGGCGACAAGGTGCAGTTGGTGGGCGACGACCTGTTCGTGACCAATCCTGCCCGGTTGAGCGACGGGATTGCGCGCAAGGCCGCAAACTCGCTGCTGGTGAAGGTGAACCAGATCGGCACGTTGACCGAGACGCTGGCCGCCGTGAACATGGCGCATCGGGCGCGCTTCACCTCGGTCATGTCGCACCGCTCGGGCGAGACCGAGGACGCGACCATTGCCGACCTCGCCGTGGCGACAAACTGCGGGCAGATCAAGACCGGGTCGCTGGCGCGGTCTGACCGGCTGGCGAAGTACAACCAGCTGATCCGGATCGAAGAGCAGTTGGAAGAGACAGCCGTTTTTGCAGGCCGTTCGATCCTGCGCGGATAAGCGGCTAAGTCAGGCGAAAACCTGACAAAAACACATGCTGACAGACAGCACTATCCAAGGGTATGGTATTTTTGACCCACCCCTGGATAGGTAATTCCCATGACGCAGGCGACAACGTTCCAGCCTGAACTCAGCATTTCGCCATCGGCCACGGACCTGGATGCGCTTTGGCAGGCGCAGTTCGGCTCCCGCACCGAGGTGTGGTTTCGCTGTATCTGTATTGCGACCGCCGGGCTGTTGATTTGGGCCTACGAGGGCGCAATCGTCGGGCCGGTCTGGTCGGTGACCTATCTGCTGGGGCTTTGGTCACACTTCCGCCTGCTGCGCCCCAGAGCCGATGGCCGGCCCCGGAACCGGTTCCTATGCATCGCCAACTTTGTTTTCCTGACCTGCGTGTATCTGGCGATGCCGGTTTACCTGATGCTAAGTGGTGACCCTTTCCTGTCCTTCTGCGCCGCCTTGGCGGTCTTCGCCTTTGCGGTGTTCACCCTGTTCCGATCCGAGCCGCCGGGCTACGTGGTTGTCTTGGAGGTGACTTTGATCGGGGGCTTGGTGGTGACGGCGGCGCTTGTGTTCATGCCCATCGGCGCGACTTCGATGGAGCACGCTTTGATTGCCGCCATGTGCATCGTGTTGGGCGTCTATTACCTCATGGCCGACCTGGCGAACCGCAAGAATCGCAAGGAGCTTCGCCTGGCGCTGCATCGCAATCTTGAGGCCCAGAAGATGGAGGCCATTGGGCGACTGTCCGGCGGCGTGGCCCATGACTTCAATAACATCCTGGCCGTCGTGCAAGGCAGTCTGGAATTGTACTACGAGGTTTTGGAGACCACCGAAAAAGACGAACTTGTCGCGGACGCAAGTGCCGCCACGGCGCGCGCCTCGGCCCTGGTGGCGCAGCTTTTGACCTTCGCGCGCCGTGCACCGCTGGAGGCCCGCCCCCACGACGCCGCGGCGCTTGTGAAAGACCTCTGCACCTTGGCCGGGCGCGTTTTGCCCTCCGGTATCGTGTTGGAACATCAGGTGCCGCAGGATCAGGTCTTCGTGCTGGCCGATGCCACAAGGTTGCACGCCGCGCTATTGAACCTGATCCTGAACGCCAGCGACGCGATGGACGGCCATGGCCGCGTCTGCGTGGAGGTGAAATTGGCCGACGGGCCCGCCGACGCGGCGGGAACCTTGGCCGCAGAAGACATCCAAAACGCGCATCTTTGCTTTCAGGTCGCAGATAACGGCCCCGGCATGCCCCCCGAGGTCGCGCGCCGCGCGGTTGAGCCGTTTTTCACCACAAAAACGGTGGGCAAAGGCTCGGGCCTGGGCCTGTCGATGACCATGGGTTTTGCCGAACAATCGGGCGGCGCGATGCGGATCAAGACCAGCGCGGCGGGCACGATGGTTATGCTGCATCTGCCCGTGTCGACCTCTGGACCCTAGGCCCCGACAACGCCGCCGCTAGGCCAGAGCGGCCCCTGCGGGACGCGACCGCCGACCGCCGCCCACGGGCGCTGCAACGCCCGTGGTTGAAGGGGCAGAGGTCGGCAGCCCCCGCGCCACGCGCACCGCCAGATAGGCGAAGGCCTGCGCCTCCAGCGCGTCCCCGTCCAGCCCCACATCCTCCACCGCGAGAACTTCTGCGGCTGTGGCCTCGGCCAGCATCGCCATGAGCGTCAGGTTCAGCCGACCGCCGCCGGTGACCAACACCTGTTTCGGGCACGTGGGGAGGTGCGGCACCGCGCGCCCGACGGCTCCGGCTGATACCGCCGTCAGCGTCGCCACCGCGTCTGCGTCGCTCAGATGTGCCACCGCTGCCCCCACCTGTGCGAAGGCATCACGGTCCAAAGACTTGGGCGGAGCGACATCGAACCAGGGATTTTGCAGCGCCGTTTCCAGAACATCCATATCAATCTGCCCCTGTGCCGCGAGCGCCCCCCCTGCATCAAAGCTGCCAAGGCCGCGCAGCGCCATCAGGTCATCAATCGGCGCATTTGCAGGCCCGGTATCAAATGCCACGCAAGCCCCCGGCATCTCGGGCGCGGCGACAGTGGGATCGACCCAAGTGGTGTTGCCCACGCCGCCCAGATTGAGAAACGCCACCGGCCCCTTGGCCCCGATCCAGCGGGCGCAGGCCCAATGGTAAAACGGCGCAAGCGGCGCGCCCTGCCCGCCCATGCCCATGTCGGCGCTGCGAAAATCCCAGATCACCTCGACCCCGAGGGCCGTCGCAAGACGGGCCCCGTCGCCCACCTGATGGGTCCGCCCCCCCACCGGGTCATGTGCCAAAGTCTGGCCATGAAAGCCCAACATCTCGACCGGCGGCAAATCCACCATGGCGGCGATATGAGCGGCCTCGGTCACCCGCGCCGCCGCATCGGCCCGCGCCTCGCCTGGCCATGCGCCCATGGCGGCGCGCAACACGGCGCGGTCGGCGTCGGAATAGGCCGTGGACCGGACCTCTCCGAAATCCGCGATCTCAATGCCATCGGTGCGTAAAACCGCCACATCCACCCCGTCAAATGACGTGCCCGACATGGCCCCCGCCGCCCAAACAGGCGCGTATTGGGCACCATGATGCCCGGCCCTCTTTTCCTTACCCATCATTCCCGCTAGACCTCATCCGCGCCGCATCCCGGCCATGCGTTTACTCTGGACCTATCCCACCATGACCTACCAGCCCAAATCCGAATTCCTGCACACCATTGTCGAGCGCGGCTTTCTGGCCGATTGCACCGATTTGCAGAGCCTTGACGAAGCGCTATTGGAAGGGCCGCTGACCGCCTATATCGGTTATGATGCCACGGCGAAATCGCTGCATGTGGGGCATTTGCTGAACGTGATGTTGCTGCGCTGGTGGCAAAAGACAGGCAACCGCCCGCTGACCTTGATGGGCGGCGGCACCACCAAGGTGGGCGACCCCAGCTTCCGCGCCGATGAGCGCCCGCTTCTGGGGCCAGAACAGATCGACGCCAATATCGAGGGCATGGGCCGCGTGTTTGCCCGCTACCTGGATTACAGCGACGGCAAGGCGATGATGCTCAACAACGCGGAATGGCTGGACGAGCTGAACTACCTCGACTTCCTGCGCGACATCGGGCGGCACTTCAGCGTGAACCGAATGCTGAGCTTTGAATCGGTAAAGTCGCGGCTGGATCGGGAGCAATCGCTCAGCTTCCTCGAATTCAACTACATGATCCTGCAAGCCTATGATTTCCTTGAGCTTAGCCGCCGCCATGACTGCCTGTTGCAGATGGGGGGCAGCGACCAATGGGGCAATATCGTTAACGGTATCGACCTGACGCGGCGGGTCATCGACAAAGAGATCTTCGGCCTGACGACGCCGCTTTTGACGACGTCAGACGGGCGCAAGATGGGCAAGTCCCAGGGCGGCGCGATCTGGCTGAATGGTGACATGCTGAGCCCCTACGAGTTCTGGCAATTCTGGCGCAACACGACCGATGCCGACGTGGGCCGTTTCCTGAAGCTCTACACCGAATTGCCGGTGGCTGAATGCGACCGTCTGGGGGCCCTTGAAGGGTCCGAGATCAACGCCGCGAAGGTGATCCTTGCCAATGAGGTCACGACCCTGTTGCACGGCGCCGAGGCCGCGCAGGCGGCTGAGGCGACCTCGAGGGAGGTGTTTGAGAAGGGCGGCACCGGCGACGATCTGCCAACGCTGACGCTGAGCGCGGCTGATCTGGGCGACGGCATGTCCATCGCACAGCTGATCACCCGCTCGGGCCTTGCGAAGTCCGGCAAGGACGCCAAACGCCTGATCGCCGAAGGCGGCGCGCGGATGAATGACGCCGCCGTGACCGATGCGGGCTTGATGATTGCGGCCAGCGATTTGGCGGAGCCGATAAAGCTGAGCGCGGGCAAAAAGCGCCACGCCTTGGTGGTGTTGCAGGGGTAAGCCGCGTACCACGGGATGCGGGGCGGAAAAATGGGCGGCGTTAACCACTAATTTAGGGAATCACCGCCAATGTTCCCCCTATGTTCGACGCACAGCCAGAGACCCCGCTTTCCGCTTCGCCCCCCAGTAGGGGCGAATTTGTCCCCTTGCAGCAAAGCCCGATATGGCTCGCGGCCACGCGGCTGTTGGGCAGCGATGCGGGGATGGTGGATCTGGGCGATTGTCGCACGCTGGTCCTGCGGCGGAGGCTGCGGTTTGTGGGGGATATGGCCCTGCTATCGCGGGCGAATTTGCAGATTTCACCGGCCGAAGCGGCCAAGTTGCGCGACCGGGTGAAAGCCAAGCATCTTGTTGTGAATGCCGAAACAGCCCAGGACGCCCGCGCCCTGTCTGCCGCTGGATTCCACCGCATTTTTGCCCCTCGGGTGATTGCCAACCTGCCGCTTGATCCCTCGGCCGACGTGATGGCGGCGCGGCTTAACCAGAAGTGGCGAAACAGGTTGCGCCACGGGCAATCTCAAGGCCTTGTCATTCGCCGTCGCCCGATGGCGCCGGACAAGAATTTCTGGCTGTTCAAGGCAGAGGCGGTGCAGTCGCTGCGCAAGTGGTATCAACCCCTCGCGCCAGAAATGGTCGCCGCAATGGCCGCGTGCAAACCCGGCGCGGCGCAGGTGTTTACGGCCTACCACATGGGCCGCCGCGTCGCCGCGATGCTGTTTCTGCGCCACGGCGCTGCTGCCACCTATCAAATCGGGTGGAGCAACGCCGACGGGCGGAAGATGTCCGCAGGCCCCGCGCTGATGTGGCGGGCGATGGTTGAATTGCAAGCCATGGGGACGGAACAGATTGATCTGGGCGCCGCCGACAAAAGCCTGGCCCCCGGTCTGGCGCATTTCAAACGCGGCACGGGGGCAGAGTTGCGCGAACTGGGCGGGACCTGGCTCGATACCGCTTGGACCCGGCGCAAACCCCGCGCCCGGCCCACGCCCGCCCTCATGGCACGTTAGGCCGCCAGCATGGCAGGCCAGGTGGCCAGTACCCGGCGCCCTACCCCGCCAAGTTGCGCAGCAAACGCGCCCGCGCCGGCGGCACCGCGCTGATCTCTAACCCCGTGAACACATGAAGCGTATCCATATGCCGATCGATCACCGCATGGTCGCTGACCCAGCCCCCCATCAGAAGATAGGTGCGCAGAAGCGGCGGCATGGCAGCTTGCGCGGCCCGAAGATCCGGCTTGCGCCGCAACCGAGAGGCGAACTTGAAGACCGAGGGCGCTTTCACCCGGGGCAGCCACCGCTTTGGGGCCAAGTGCCTGTCTCGCAACAGGGCAAAGGCATCGTAATAATCCCGCGCTTGGGTGCCATGAAAAGAGGAACAGCCAAACAACATCTCCACCCCTTGGGCATCGACATAGGCGGTCATGGCCCCCCAGGCGACGCGCAGGATATCGGGATCAAGACGATCGGGGTCGATGCAAAACCGCCCCATCTCCACCATCGGGCCGGTGAAATTGGCCAAGGCGGAGAGCTCGTAGAACTGAGCCGAATAGCTGCGCTCGATCTCGGCGCCGCTGTCCAGATGCAGAAGCCGGAAACAACACACCACCGCCCCGTCACGAAGGTCTTCAACCAACACATGGGCGCAGGTCGCATCGTATGGGTCCACGCAATCGCCCCGGAACGCCCGCGCGCGCAATGCCCGGGCGGCGGCATGATCGGCGTCACCGTCCGCCATACGCGCGGCATAGCGCCCGTTGCGAAATGTCTGCATCGGCTCGCTCCTGAACCCAACATCACGAGAGACCGCGCAGGGCCCGCCCGCGAACTGCCGTCAAGCGGCGCTCGTTTTCACGATGATGTGCAGAGCCGCGTCCCGGCGCAAGGGGGTTAACCGCCGATGTCGCCCAGATTGATTCTGCCGAAGTTCGACAAGATCGACCGCAGGAACGAGACATCGCGCACCGAGCTTTCGGTCACGCGGCGCGACAGCTGCACCAGCTGGCCGTCTTCCAGGCCGAAACGCTCGATATTGGTGACCCGGCCCGCATCGCTGAAGGAGATCGCCACGATGTCGCGCTCGATCACTTCGGGGGCATTATAGGTGAAATTGCGCACGCGGTATTGGGTGTAGAACCAAGCCTCATCGCGCATCACGCCGCCGGTGCCGGGGGAACCGGCGATCTCGGCCACCTGCTCTCGCGAGGTGCCAATGCCGATTTCCGACAGCACGTCGGGCGGCGGCACATAGCCGTGGTTGGTAAACGTGGCCGAACACGCGGCCAAACCGCCTGCAAGGGCCAAGCCAAAGCCAGCGCGTCTGATCGCGGGGCCGAAGGCGGAGAAGAAAGACTGACGCATCACGAATGGCCCTGCCTGAACATGCTCTGTGGCCCCATGGGGGGCTCTCGTTGGGCCCAGATTGCTCGCGGCAAACTGGACGGAGACACCGTACACGACTTGCGAACGCACACGAAGCTGAATATCGGCTTAACGCAGGGGCGCGCTTGGGGCAAGCAAAGCCCCCCTCACCTTCTGTTAACGCCCCAAGAAATATGAAGCCGGAGGCCCTTATCATGTCCGAAGTTCTGGCCCTCGCGCGGTTGGGCCGCGCCAGCGACACGACATTCACATTGGAACCCGACGCCGAGGCGCGCAAGCGCATCGCCGACGATCTGTCCCTTCTTGGGTTGCGAAAACTGCGTCTGACAGGCACCGCAACGCCCGTTGGCAAAAACGATTGGCACCTGAAAGCCACCCTGGGCGCGACCGCCGTGCAGGAATGCGTTGTCACGCTGGAACCGGTCACCACCCGCATCGACACTGAAGTGGTGCGCAACTACGTCGCCGACATGCCCGTGCCCACCGAGGAAGATTTCGAGATCCCCGAAGACGACACGGTCGAGCCTTTGCCCCAAAGAGTCGTCCTTAAAGACCTGTTGGTCGAGGCGTTGGCCCTTGCTTTGCCTGATTATCCCCGTGCCGAAGGCGTCGAATTGGGAGAGGCGCTATTCGCCGCCCCCGGCGTGGAACCCATGACCGATCAGGACGCCAAGCCCCTTGCGGGCCTCGCGGCGCTCCGCGATAAGCTGGAGAAGGGTGAAAACGACCCTGAAAAAGAAGACTAAATGCAGGTCACCCATTGCTCTGAGCGGCATTGGGGAATAGGGCTTGCATGGCTGCGGAATCAGAGTATGTTCCCGGCCTCATTCGCACCCCGGTTTTGATGCCGCCTGGGCCTTGCCGCGAACCATCGCGCAAGACTTGGATCCGGCACCGAAGATATCGGAACGCGAGCCGATTTTAGATAGAGACGCAAGGCCCACCATGGGCGGCGCGGTCCCAAACCCGAGGTTGTGACATGGCTGTCCCCAAGAGTAAGATCACGCGCTCCAAGCGCGGAATGCGTCGCGCACATGATGCGTTGGTCGCGGCAAACCCTAACGAATGCCCTTCCTGCGGCGAGTTGAAGCGCCCGCATCACGTTTGCCCATCGTGCGGCGTGTACAACGAGCGTGACGTTGTCGTTCAAGACGAAGTCGATCTCGACGAAGACGCGGCCTGAACGGTCGCCTGACCTAGGGCGGGCCGGATGATATGAGCGATGGTGCAGCGTTAACGGAAGGTGCGGTGGGTCACACCGTTTTATCCATTGACGCAATGGGGGGTGATCTAGGCCCCGGCGCTGTCGTTTCCGGCCTGTCCCAAGCTGCCGCTCAGAGCCCGCAATTGCGCTTCATTGTGCACGGCGACGGGCCCGAGCTAGAGCGCCTGATCGCCAAAAAGCGCGGTTTATCCGACATCTGCGAGATCCGGCACGCCAAAGGCGTGGTCACCATGGACGCAAAGCCGTCCCATGTGATGCGCAATGGCAAAGACACCTCCATGTGGTCGACGATTGAAGCGGTGCGCGCGGGCGAAGCCTCGGTCGCGGTGTCGTGCGGCAACACGGGCGCATTGATGGCGATTTCAATGATCCGGCTGCGCAAGCTGGAAGGTGTGAACCGCCCCGCGATTGCATGCCTCTGGCCCTCGCGCAATCCTTCTGGGTTCAATGTGATGCTGGATGTGGGCGCCGATATTCGCGCCGATGCCGAGGATTTGCTGCAATATGCGCTGATGGGCGCCAGCTATGCCCGCAACGGGTTGGACCTTGTGCGCCCCCGCATTGGCCTGCTGAATGTGGGCACCGAGGAACATAAGGGCCGGGCCGAATTGAAGGTCGCAGCCGAGCTGATTGACCGCGTCGCCCCGGCGGCGGATTTCGAATTTGTGGGATTCGTGGAGGGAGGCGACCTGCCGTCCGACCGGGTCGATGTCATCGTGACCGACGGTTTCACCGGCAACGTCGCCCTGAAAACCGGCGAAGGCACCGCCCGCCTGATCCGAGAGCTTTTGACAGAAGCGTTCAAGAAAACGCCGTTCTCACGCGTCGCCGCGCTGCTGGCCTACACGTCCCTGCGCCGCCTGGTGAAGCGAATCGACCCCCGCCGGGTGAACGGCGGCGTGTTTCTGGGCTTGAACGGCACTGTGGTGAAATCCCACGGCTCGGCCGATCCAACCGGCGTCGCGGCTGCGATTTTGCTGGCCGCGCAGCTTTCCGCCACCGGTTTCCACAAACGTCTGGCCGCGCGCATCGCCCAATCCGAGGCCGCAGCCACCCAAGCCATCCAACAAGAGGGGTCCTCCGAATGACAATCCGCGCGGTTCCCGTTGGCATTGGCCACTACCTGCCTGAACGCGTTGTCCCCAATACCGAATTTGAGGCGATGGAAGGCTTGGAAACCACGGACGCGTGGATCAAATCCCGCTCGGGGATTGAGCGGCGTCATTTCGCGGCCGAAGGAGAGACGACCAGCCAGATGGCCGTCGCCGCCGCCCAGAACGCCCTGCGCCACGCGGGGCTGGAGGCCGATGACATCGACGCAATCGTTGTGGCCACCTCGACCCCTGACCTCACCTTTCCGTCCGTCGCCACCATGGTGCAGGCGGGTCTGGGAATGTCGGGGGGATTCGCCTTCGATGTGCAGGCCGTTTGCGCCGGATTTGTCTACGCCTTGGCAAATGCCAACGCGCTGGTGGTCTCGGGGCAAGCCAAGCGCGTTATGGTGATCGGCGCCGAAACCTTCAGCCGAATCATGGATTGGACGGACCGCACCACCTGCGTTCTGTTTGGCGACGGCGCGGGCGCACTGATCTTGGAGGCCCGCGAAAAAGCCGGCACTTCCGACGATCAAGGCGTGCTCGCCACGGACTTGAATTCCGATGGTTCCTACCGCGATCTGCTCTATGTGGATGGCGGCGTGTCCAGCACCGGCACCACTGGCGTTCTGAAGATGCAGGGCAAGGAAGTTTTCCGCCACGCCGTTGAAAAGCTTACGAAAACCGCCGGATCAGCGTTGGAAAAAGCAGGCGTTGGCTTGGAAGACGTGGATTGGGTTGTGCCCCATCAGGCCAACATTCGCATCATCTCGGGCACCATGAAGAAGTTCGGCCTGCCGATGGAGCAATGCATCGTCACGGTGCAAGACCACGGCAACACCTCGGCCGCGTCGATCCCGCTGGCGATGTCCGTGGGCGTCCATGACGGGCGCATCAAGCCTGGCGATCTGCTGGTGACCGAGGCCATCGGCGGCGGCCTTGCCTGGGGGTCCGTCGTGCTCCGCTGGTAGGCGCTCAAGTGCCGGTGAAACGACGCCGCGCAACACACTGGATTGACTAAATAAACCGCATAATTCATCCTGCCCTCCAAACAGGGGGACGGAATTGATGTCAGCAAAGACTTTGACGCGCATGGACCTGAGCGAAGCGGTGTTCCGCGAAGTGGGTTTGTCGCGCAATGAAAGCGCCCAATTGGTGGAACGTGTATTGGAGTTGATGTCCGATGCGCTGGTGGATGGCGAACAGGTTAAGATCTCGTCATTCGGCACCTTCTCGGTCCGCTCCAAAACGGCCCGCGTCGGGCGCAACCCAAAGACCGGTGAAGAAGTGCCGATCAGCCCGCGCCGCGTGCTGACGTTCCGGCCCTCGCACCTGATGAAAGATCGCGTCGCAGCGGGCAACCGCAGCTAAAGCGATCCATGCCGCGCATTGCCTCGTCAGAGGGCAAGCAGGCAACAGAGGCACAGAAATGCAGCGCCCCACCCACGGCGGGAAGGGGCGTTGGAGCAGAGGACATGAGAAATGGCCAAATCCGCCCAAGCCTTCCGCACGATCCGCGAAGTCGCTGATTGGCTCGATGTGGCTGCCCACGTCCTGCGCTTTTGGGAATCGAAGTTTCCGCAAATCAAACCGGTGAAACGTGCGGGCGGGCGGCGCTACTACCGCCCCGCCGATATGGAGCTTGTGGGCGGCATCAAGGTGCTTCTCCACGACCGCGGCCTGACGATCCGGGGCGTTCAAAAAATGATCTCTGAAGAGGGTCTGCCCGCCGTCATGGCGCTGTCGCCCTCTGTGGATACGTTCGTCAGTGACGGCGACGTGGTCGAGCAAAGCCCCAGCGACGCATGGGTCGAAGATGCCAACGCCGAGGCCAATACCCCGGCGGAAACAGCCCCCGAAGCGCCCGCGCCCGAAGAACGGGTCGCAGCCGAGGTCGCAGCCCCCCCGCAAGACGAAGCGCCGACACCAGACGACGAGCCGGCACCAAGTGAAGAACCGGCACAAGACGACGGGCCACCATCAAGCGAAGAACCGGCACAAGAAGCCAGCACCCAGGAAGACCCCGCAGCAGAAGAAGACCCAGCACGAGAAGTAGCCGGGCCGGAAATCATTGATTTCCCGCAACAAACACCCGCAAACAGCCCCGCACCGTCAGACATCTCTGGCGCAACCGCTGCCCCCACACACGACACCCCGGCCCCCGCAGCCTCTGCTGCCGTGCCGCAGTCGGACCGCGCCGAAGGCACCCTTGGCACCTTGGCAAGCCTGTCGCGCCTCTCTCCGGCACAAGTCGCCCGCATCACCCCGCAAATCGCCGCGCTGTCGCAGTTGCGCGACCGCATGGCGCGGCCTCCGGGCGCAAGATAGCAGGCAACTGCGAACAGCCCCTTGCGCCGCCCCCAGAAATCCTTAGAAGGACCGTCAGTCGGGCTATGGCGCAGCCTGGTAGCGCGTCCGTCTGGGGGACGGAAGGTCGCAGGTTCGAGTCCTGCTAGCCCGACCATTTAAACCGCTCTACCTCCCTGCCACCTCTTTGAATTGCTGAACCGCGCCCCTGCGCGTAGAAGCGTCGGCACCATGACTGATTCCCCCTCTTCCAGCGCCCAGGGCGTCCTCCCCGATCATGCGATTTCCGCAATGATCGCCAGCGGTGCCATCACCGCCTCCCCCGCAATCCCGGCCGAGCAGATCCAGCCTGCCAGCCTTGACCTGCGTCTGGGGACGAAAGCCTACCGCGTGCGCGCCTCTTTCCTGACCGGCGCAGGCAAAACTGTGGCCGCCCGCCTGCCGGAATTCACCATGCACGAAATGGACCTGCGCCCCGGCGCC
Source organism: Gymnodinialimonas sp. 57CJ19 (assembly GCF_038396845.1). Taxonomy (NCBI): domain Bacteria; kingdom Pseudomonadati; phylum Pseudomonadota; class Alphaproteobacteria; order Rhodobacterales; family Paracoccaceae; genus Gymnodinialimonas; species Gymnodinialimonas sp. 57CJ19. The sequence goes on along the minus strand of NZ_CP151587.1, from coordinate 2,372,259 downwards.
GTGCTGGAAAAAGGCTGCGTCTATGTCGTGCCGCTGATGGAGGGGCTCTGCTTGCCCGCCGACATCACCGCCGTGTGCAACGCCAAATCCTCCACCGGACGCGTCGATTGCCTGACCCGTGTGATCGCCGACGGCGGCGTCGAATTTGACCGGATCCCCGCAGGCTACACCGGCCCGCTCTATGCGGAGATCTGCCCCCGCTCCTTCTCCGTCAAGATCGAGCCCGGACTGCGCCTGAACCAAATCCGCTTCCGCCGGGGCCAGGCCGTCCTGACCGACGCCGCCCTGCAAACGCGCCATGCCCAAACCCCTCTGGTCGATCAAACGCCCCTGATTGATGATGGCCTGGGCTTCTCCGTCGATCTCTCCCCCTCCGACACAACCCTCGTCGGCTACCGGGCCAAACCCCACGCAGGCGTCATCGACCTCACCCAGATCGGCACCCATAAAACCGCCGAGTTCTGGGAGGAAATCCACAGCGACAACGGTCAAATCATCCTCGATCCCGGCGCATTCTACATCCTCGTCAGCCGTGAAGCCGTGACCATCCCCCCCGATTGCGCGGCCGAAATGGCGCCCTATCTGGCCATGGTCGGTGAATTCCGCGTCCACTACGCGGGCTTCTTCGACCCCGGCTTCGGCCACGGCATTCCCGCGCGCGGCGTCCTTGAAGTGCGCTGCCACGAAGCCCCCTTCGTGCTAGAACACGGCCAGACCGTGGGCCGCCTCGTCTACGAGACAATGGCAAGCGCCCCCGCCCAACTCTATGGCACCGACATCGCCTCCAACTACCAAGGCCAAGGCCTGAAGCTCTCCAAACACTTCAAAGCCTGACGCGCGCTCCCCTGTTCATCTTGGCCAATACACCTCTGGGGAGTCTGCGCCCCCGGGGCGCAGGCGGGGCAAAGCCCCCCTTTCGCGCTTCAGCGCGTAGATAACTAGCCGCTCAGACCCAACGGCTCCCCCTGCCAAAGTCCATTTCCGACCCCTTCACGCCGCGATCTGACACGCGCGCCCCCCTCTGCTCGCGCCACGCTTGGCTGTGAAGGGAGCGTACAAATGACCCAAGCCTATCGCCGCGAGGTCCGCAAAATCGACCCGACCAAGGGCGCCATGCTGCCCGATGGCACGGCCAACGATCACGACCGAATCGAGATAGGGCCCACCGCGCTCGCCTATGCTGAGTGGGAAGCCGCCCGCCTCACCCTCCCCAACCTGCAAAACCTGCGCGAATATCGCCTGTCGCGCCTTGTGGCCCAGTTGCACGAACGCGACCTCGCGGGCGTGCTGATGACCGACCCCCTCAACATCCGTTACGCGACCGATGCCACCAACATGCAGCTCTGGAACACCCATAACCCGTTCCGCGCCTGCCTGGTCTGCGCCGACGGCCACATGGTGCTTTGGGAATACAAGAACGCGCCGTTTCTGGCCGATCACAATCCGCTGGTGCGTGAAATCCGCTCTGGCGCGTCGATGTTCTACTTTACCGCCGGGGACAGGGGGGCGCAGGTGGCCGACACCTTCAGCGCCGAAGTGGCCGAGTTGCTGCAAACCCATGCCGGGGAAAACAAGCGCCTCGCGGTCGATAAAATCATGCTCCACGGCGCAAAGGCGCTCGAGGCGCGCGGCCTCGTCCTGTCCGACGGGGAACTCGTCACCGAACACGCCCGCAAGATCAAATGCGCCGATGAAATCCTCGCCATGCGCTGCGCGGTGGATGCGTGCCAGAAGTCCCTGCAAGCGATGGAAGACGCCATCGCGCCGGGTAGGTCCGAGGATGAGATTTGGGCCGTCCTCCACGCCGAAAACATCAAACGCGGCGGGGAATGGATTGAAACGCGCCTGTTTTCCAGCGGGCCGCGCACCAATCCGTGGTTCCAGGAATGCGGCCCTCGCACCCTTCTTCCCAATGAGATCAGCGCCTTGGATACGGATCTGATCGGGTGCTACGGGCTTTGCGTCGATATCTCCCGCACCTGGTGGACCGGCCCCGGCAAGCCGCGCCCCGACATGATCGAGGCGATGCAGCACGCCCATGAACACATCACCCAGAACATGGAACGCCTCAAACCCGGCCGCTCGATCAACGATCTTGTCCACAACGGTCACAAGCTGGCCGACAAATACTGGGCGCGGAAGTACTCCTGCCAGATGCACGGCGTGGGCCTGTGCGATGAATGGCCCCATGTGGGCTACCCCGACCACCACCACGACGATGCGTTCGATTACGAGCTGGAACCGGGCATGATGCTGTGTGTGGAGGCTTTGGTGGGCGAAGAAGACGGTGATTTCTGCATTAAACTGGAAGATCAGGTGCTTATCACCGACGACGGGTTTGAGAACTTGACCACCTATCCCTTCGACGCGGCCCTGATGGGGCACACCTAGCGCGCGCGCCTCCAGCTTCCGGGATCACGCCATCAGCACACCAGAGCACAGACCCGTGAGCGTTCTGACACAAGGCTTGCGGCTCATGGGCCTGAACCCACATGATCGTGATGACAGAAGGGACAGGACGACATGCAAACGGAACGCTTCACTTTTCCCGGCCACGCCGGTGATCTTCTCGCCGCGCGGCTCGACCTGCCCGATGGACCGCATCTGGCCACCGCGCTGCTGGCCCATTGCTTTACCTGTGGCAAAGACATTGCCGCCGCCCGTCGGATTGCGGCGCGTTTAGCGGAACAGGGCATTGCCGTCTTGCGCTTTGACTTCACCGGGCTTGGCCATTCCAAGGGCGAGTTCGAGAACACGTCTTTCACGTCGAACGCGGGCGATCTGGTGGCCGCAGCCAATGCCTTGGCCGACCGGGGCATGGCCCCGGCACTTCTGATCGGCCATTCCCTTGGCGGGGCGGCGGTGTTGCGGGCAGCGCGCGATATTCCTTCGGCTCGGGCCGTTGTCACCATTGCTGCGCCCTTTGATCCCGGCCATGTCACCGATAATTTCGGCAGCGCCCTGGAGACGATTGCCCGTGACGGCGTAGGCGAAGTGAACCTTGGCGGGCGCCCTGTTCGCATCAGCAGCGGCTTTGTGGAGGATGTGAAGGCCTCTACCCTCCAAGCCGATATCGCCTCTCTCGGGAAGGCGCTTTTGGTGCTCCATGCGCCCCGCGACGCTATCGTAGGGATTGAAAACGCGACACAAATCTTTGTCGCGGCCAAGCATCCCAAAAGCTTCGTGACCCTTGACGACGCCGACCATCTGATCTCGGATCCAGCTGATGCGGAATATGCGGCGGATGTCATCGCCTCTTGGGCCGGGCGCTATTTGGCCTTGCGCTACCCTGCCCCGCCCATCGGGGCGCCCGAAGGCGTGACCCGCACGTCAGAGGTTGATCCCGACGGCTTTTTGCAAGACGTGATGGCCGGGCCGAAGCACCATGTTTTCGCGGACGAACCTGCAAGTTACGGCGGCACTGACCGGGGGCTGACACCCTACCAGTTCCTTGCGGCGGGTCTTGGGGCCTGCACCTCGATGACGATCCGCATGTACGCGCGGCGCAAGAAATGGCCGTTGGATCATGTGGCTGTGGACGTGACCCATAACCGTGTCCATGCCCAGGATGCAGGCGTCGATAATGGGCCGTTGGACCAATTCACCCGCGCGATCACGCTGACCGGTTCGCTGGATGAGGCGCAGCGCAAGCGGTTGTTGGAAATCGCCGACAAATGCCCCGTGCACCGGTCCCTGGAGGCCGGAGCGACGATCAAGACGGAACTGTTGCCAGGGGTAGCAGCGGCGTCGATTTGATCTCTTCCATGCTTAGAAGTGCGGTGACGTTGTAGATCCGCACTTCCGAGATCAACGCCTGATAAAATTCGTCATAGGCGCGGGCATTGGCGACGCGCACTTTCAGGATGTAGTCGATGTCGCCGGCAAGACGATGCGCCTCCATCACCTCGGCCCGCTCGCGCAGGGTTTTGAGAAATTTGTTCTGCCACTCTGCCTCATGCTCGGACGTGCGAATTAGCACGAAGAAACAGGCCTCTAGCCCCAGCGCCTCTGCATCGAGAAGCACCGTTTGCTGGCCGATGATCCCCGCCTCCTTCATCTTGCGAATCCGGGACCACACAGGCGTCTTGGATGACCCCACATGTTTGGCAATTTCTTCGAGCGACCGGCTTGCATCCTCTTGCAAAGCGATGAGGATTTTCCGGTCGAGCGCATCAATCTGAACAGACATTCGGGTGTCCCTTGCATTTCCAAACAGAGGTTCTGATCTGCCACGGATACAGAACATGCGTCCTTACCAGCAAGCCCATACTGCCACTTTTCGGGAAAATGTTCTATCTAGATAGGGAATTCAGCCAAAGAGGTTCCTGCAATGCGCCATTTTCCGATCTTCCTGGACCTACGCGGCCGCCGTGTCGTTTTGGCGGGCGGTGGTGAAGCCGCGCTGGCCAAGCTGCGGCTGATCCTGAAATCCGAAGCCAGCGTCACCGTTTTCGCCGCTGATCCGGCCCCGGAAATTGTCGCTTGGGACGCCGAGCGCAAGCTGCGTCTTGTGAAACGCGCCTTCGCACCCGGTGACGCGCTCTGCGCCTCTCTCGCCTATGCCGCGTCAGAGGATGACGCCGAAGACGCCCGTGTCGCAGGCCTTGCCCGCGCCGATGGCGCTTTGGTTAACATCGTGGACAATCTGGAAGGCTCTGCCTTCATCACCCCCGCCATCGTGGACCGCGACCCGGTCACCATCGCCATCGGAACCGAGGGCGCGGCCCCGGTTCTGGCCCGCAAGATCAAGGCCGATCTCGAAGCAAGCCTGCCCGCGTCGTTGGGGCTTCTGGCGCGTATCGGCCAAGGGTTCCGCGCCGCGGCGAGCGCCCTGCCCATGGGCCGTAAGCGGCGAGAGTTCTGGTCTGACTTCTATTTCAGCAAAGGCCCCGATGCCCTTGGGAAAGAGGGGAAAGTGGGGGCAGAGCTGGCTTTGGGTGATCTGCTGATCGACCACTTACATGGCACGCAAACCAAGGGCCGTGTTGACCTTGTGGGCGCGGGCCCCGGCGACCCGGACCTGCTGACGCTGAAGGCGCGCAAGCTTCTCGATCAGGCGGATGTGGTGATTTATGACCGCCTCGTGTCGCCGGAAATTCTGGAACTCGCCCGGCGCGAGGCGCAAATGGTTAACGTTGGTAAGAAAGGCTTTGGCCCATCCACCAAACAAGAAGACATCGGCGCGGCCATGGTGAAACACGCCCGCGAAGGGGCCCATGTGGTGCGCCTGAAGTCCGGCGATCCCGGTGTTTACGGCCGTTTGGACGAAGAAATCGACGCGCTGGACGCGGCGGGAGTGGAATGGGGCATCGTGCCCGGCATCACCGCCGCCAATGCCGCCGCCGCGCAGATCGGCCAGAGCCTGACCAAACGCGGACGCAATGGCGCGATGCGGTTTCTGACCGGCCACGACGTGAAAGGTTTCGCCGAGCAGGATTGGACCAGCCTTGCCAAGCCCGGCCAGGTCGCCGCCATCTATATGGGCACCAAGGGCGCGCGGTTCCTGCAAGGCCGTTTGATGATGCATGGCATCGCCCCCGATACGCCCATCACCGCGATCGAGAACGTCTCGCGGGCCGATACGCGTCTGATCGCTTCCACCATTTCCCGGCTGCCCGCCGATCTTGACGCCGCGCGGCCTGACGGCCCCGTGATCTTGATGCTTGGCCTCGCGCCACGGGCTGCTGCCGCTCAACTCCCTGCTTTGCAAGAGGAATTCGCCTAATGGCCCGCATCTTTACCCCCAAAGTCGTCACCGCAAACGCGCTTCTGGAAGGCGATGTCGTCTATCTGACAGCCCAAGGTGACTGGACCCGTGTCCACGCCGAGGCCGATCTTGTGGAAGATCAAGCCACCGCAGATATTCGCCTGTTGGAAGCCCAAGCCCAAGCGCATCTGGTCGTTGGCCCCTACCTTGCCGACGCCATCGCGGGCGACAACGGCCCCGAGCCGGTCCATTTCCGAGAGGCATTTCGCACCCGCGGCCCCTCCAACTATGTCCACGGCAAGCAAGCGGACCTTGTGTCCGGCAGCCAGCAGAAAGCCTGAACCATGTACGCCTATTCAGATTTTGACCGCGATTTCCTTGCCGAGCGCAACGCTCAGTTCCGCGCCCAGGTGGAACGTCGTATCGACGGCTCCCTGACCGAGGATGAGTTCAAACCCCTGCGCCTGATGAACGGCCTCTACCTGCAATTGCACGCCTATATGCTGCGCGTCGCGATCCCCTATGGCACTCTGAACGCTGTACAAATGCGCCAGTTGGCGATGATCGCGGACCGGTGGGACAAGGGCTATGGCCACTTCACCACGCGCCAGAACATCCAGTACAACTGGCCCGCCCTGAAGGACGTGCCCGATATGCTGGACGCCCTGGGAGAGGTCGGGATGCACGCGATCCAGACGAGCGGAAACACGATCCGCAACGTGACCGCGGACCATTTCGCAGGGGCCGCCGCCGAAGAGGTGGCCGACCCGCGCCCCGTGGCCGAATTGATCCGCCAATGGTCCACCGACCACCCGGAATTCCAGGCTCTGCCGCGCAAATTCAAGGTGGCGGTGACGGGATCGGATCAGGACCGCGCGGTCACGGCAGCCCACGACATCGGCCTGCGGCTGGTGGAGCGTAACGGCGTCATCGGCGCGACGGTCCTGGTCGGTGGTGGCCTGGGACGGACACCGATGATCGGCAAGGTTCTGGCAGATTTCGTCGCCTTTGACGATCTGCTACCTTACCTGGAGGCCACCGTCGCCGTCTATAACGTGTTGGGACGCCGCGATAATAAATACAAAGCGCGGATCAAGATCACGGTGCATGAGAATGGGATCGACGAGATCCGCCGTCTTGTGGATGCGGAGTTTATCCCGCGCCGTGCTGTGTTCAACGGGGCCGACATGGCGCTGTTGCAGAAGATCAACGCCGATTTCGCCGCCCCCCAGTTCACCGAGGGCGCGGGCGAATTTGACGGCCACTACGCCGACGACCCCGTGTTCCGCAGCTTCGTGGATACCAACGCCGCCGCTCATCGGCACCCGGATTACACGATCCTGACGGTCTCTCTCAAAGCCCATGGGGCCACACCCGGTGACGCGACCAGCGACCAGATGCGGGTTCTGGCGGACCTGGCCCAGACCTTCGCCCATGACGAGTTGCGCATCAGCCACGAGCAGAACGTGATCCTGCCCCATATGCCCAAACGCCACTTGCGGGCGGTCTTTGATGCGCTGGCCGAAGTGGGCCTTGCGACGGCGAACATCGGGCTTGCGTCCGACATCATCGCCTGCCCGGGCATGGATTATTGCGCTCTGGCCACGGCCCGTTCCATCCCCGTGGCGCAACAAATTGCGACCCGCTTCGAAGAACTGAAGCTGGAACATGAAGTCGGTCCCCTGAAGATCAAGATCTCGGGCTGCATCAACGCGTGCGGGCACCACCATGTGGGCCACATCGGCATCCTTGGCCTCGACCGGGCGGGGGTGGAGAACTACCAGATCACCCTTGGCGGTGACGGTGGCCCCGATGCGGTGATCGGCGAACGGGCCGGGCCGGGCTTTGCCTATGACCAGGTGGTGGACGCCATCGAACGGTTGGTCCGCGCCTATCTGGCACAGCGCGAAAGCGCCGAAGAAACCTTCCTCGACGCCTACAAGCGCCTTGGCGCTGCGCCGTTCAAAGCCGCTCTTTACCCAGAGGTACAAGCCAATGCCGCTTAAGGAACTTGCCGAACGCCGCACCCTTCTGCACCGCAAAAGCGATGCGCAAACCGTGCTGGCCCATGCCCTTGATGACCAAGTCATTGGCCCCGTCGCCATGGTCAGCAGCTTCGGTGCCGATAGCGTCGTGCTGCTGCATATGTTGAGCGAAATCGACAAATCGGCCCCCGTGCTGTTCGTCGATACGGAGTTTTTGTTCCCCGCCACCCTGACCTATCAACGTGACGTGGCCGAGCAGTTGGGCCTGAGCGATGTTCGGGTCATCAAGCCCTCTCGTGCAGCGCTGCTGGAGCGGGACGTTGACGGCATCTTGCACCATTTCGACCCCGACGCCTGCTGTGCCTTGCGCAAGACGGAGCCGTTGGAGCAGGCGTTGGAAGGGTTTGGCGGCTGGATTACCGGGCGCAAACGTATCCACGGTGGAGCGCGTCAAACGTTGCCGCTGTTTGAGAAGAACGCACGGCGCATCAAGGTGAACCCCTTGGCCAACTGGACGCAGCCGATGGTCGCGGACTATATCACCAAACACGATCTGCCGCGTCATCCGATGGTGGCGCAAGGGTTCCCCTCGATCGGGTGCCAGCCCTGCACAACCGCCGCAAAGGCCAATGAAGATCCCCGCGCCGGACGGTGGCGCGGGCAGGCCAAGACCGAATGCGGCATTCATTTCATTGACGGCGTGATGCAACGACGCGCCTCCTGACAGCTATGGGAAAGGGCCAGATATGGGCCAGACGATTGTAACCGATACGGGCTTTGCGCCCGACGATTGGAACGGCTACGCGGTGCCCTTGGCCGAGGGTATCGCCGCCAATGCGACGGCAGTGGATGTCGCGCCCTCGGATGATGTGGCGGTATTAGCGGATGCGTTAACGCAGTTAACCATGATCCGCGTGGGCTTCCCCTCGTCCCACGATGGGCGCGGCTTCACGTTGGCCAAACGCCTGCGGGCGATGGGCTACACAGGCCGTTTGCGGGCCGATGGCCACGTTCTGGCCGACCAATACGCCATGGCGCGCCGGTCCGGCTTTGACGAGGTCGCCATTGACGACGCCCTCGCCGCTCGCCAACCACAGGACCAATGGATGGCCCGTGCCAACTGGCAGGCCCACGACTATCAGGCCCGCCTGCGCGGACGCGTCGCCTAAGCGGCCTTTCCCTGATACAGATCAAAGACTATTGCTAAGGAGCGGGTGCACAAAGCGCCCGAACAATGATGACCGAGCAAACACCCGTGACCAAAATCGACGCCGCGCCTGTCAAGGCGACCCCCACCCTTCCCGACGCTCAAACCGTTACCGAGGTTAAGCATTACACCGACCGCCTGTTCAGCTTCCGCTGCACCCGGCCCGCGTCGATGCGCTTTCGCTCGGGCGAGTTCGTGATGATCGGGCTGATGGGCGACCCCCACCCCGAAACCGGCAGGCAAAAGCCGCTGCTACGCGCCTATTCCATCGCCTCCCCCAGCTGGGACGAAGAGTTGGAGTTCTACTCGATCAAGGTGCAAGACGGCCCGCTGACCTCTCGACTTCAGCACATTCAGGTGGGCGAGCAGATCATCCTGCGCCCCAAGCCCGTCGGCACGCTGGTCCATGATGCGCTGATCCCCGGCAAGCGCCTGTGGTTTTTCGCCACCGGCACCGGGTTCGCGCCCTTCGCAAGCCTCCTGCGCGAACCGCAGACCTATGAGGACTACGACGAGATCATCATCACCCACACCTGCCGCGAAGTGGGAGAACTGACCTACGGCCACGACCTGATCGAGGCGCTGAAGTCCGACGAATTGCTGAACGAGGTGATTGGCGAAGGGTTCTGGAAGAAAATCAAATACTATCCCACCACGACCCGTGAGCAGAGCCCGAAGATGGGCCGGATCACCGATCTGATGCGGTCTGGAGAGGCGTTTAATGACCTGGACGTGCCGCCCCTGAACCCCGACACGGACCGCGCGATGATCTGCGGCAACCTCGCTTTCAACCTGGAGCTGAAAGAGATGCTCGAGGAATTCGGTCTGGAGGAAGGGGCCAATTCCAAGCCCGCCCATTACGTGGTCGAGAAGGCGTTCCTGGATTAAAGCGTCACGTTAACGTCGCCCGCCAGCGACTTGAGGCAAAAGAAAAACCCCCGCTGGATCAGCGGGGGTTTCTTTGTACTGTCAGCCGCCAGACTGGCTTATTCGAGGCCAAGCGCCGAACGGGCTGTCTCAAGCGCGGAACCCAGAAGTTCAGGGTTGTTACGCGCCTGCTCAAGCGCCGAGGTCACGGCCAGACGAACCGGAGCGGAAAGCTCTGCGTTCTCAACAGCGGCAAGGGCGGCGTCGATGTCAAAGCCTTCTGCGGTGAACAGATCGGCAAGACCGGCGGTCTCAACAGCGGCGTCCGTGGCGGCTTCGGTGGCCTCAGCAGCGGCCTCGGTCGCTTCTTCGGCAGCCGCGGCTGCTTCTTCCGCAGCGCCTTCGGCGGCTTCAACGGCTTCTGCGGCTGCTTCTTCAGTTGCTTCAGCGGCAGCAGCAGCTTCGGCCTCTACGACGTCGGCAGCCCCGGCAGCTTCGGCTTCGGCAGCAGCGGCTGCTTCAGCGGCTTCGGCTTCGACGGCGGCAGCAGCTTCTTCCGCGGCCGCGGCAGCTTCAGCGGCTTCGGCTTCAGCGGCGGCAGCAGCTTCTTCCGCAGCTGCGGCGGCAGCGGCGGCTTCCGCTTCGGCAGCAGCGGCGGCTTCGGCAGCTTCCGCCTCGGCAGCGGCGGCGGCCTCTTCTGCGGCAGCGGCAGCAGCTTCTGCGGCGGCAGCAGCCTCTGCTTCAGCGGCAGCAGCGGCTTCAGCAGCAGCTTCAGTCGCTTCTTCAACAGCGCCAGTCACTTCTTCTACGGCACCCTCGACAGCGTCGGCAGCGGCGCCCGCTGCATCACCCGCGGCTTCGCCCACGGCCTCGACCGAAGGCTCTTCGCCTTGGATCAGAAAGTAGCCACCCACACCAAGGGCGGCGAGAATCACGATAATAATAAGTGCACGGCTCATGTCAGTTCCCCATTGGGTCAGTCAAAATCAACGCTCTGCGCTTACCGTGCAGCGCCCCGTCACGCAATGGCGCAAATGTGATATCATTCCCCTTAACCTCAGTTTAGGCCGTTATCCGCCTTGAAGAAATGAGGCGGAATGGATATCTTTAGCCATCGACATGAAGGCTACAAAAGGACAATCGCCATAGCCCGCAGACCCCATAACGCGCCGCCTCAACGTGATACCGGCCCGCGCGTAAACGACCGTATCCGCTCTGACTCCGTTCGCCTGATCGGCGCTGAGGGTGAAAACCTCGGTGTTGTAACCCCGGCGCGCGCAATGGATTTGGCCGCCGACGCTGATCTGGATCTTGTAGAGATCTCTCCGAACGCCGATCCGCCCGTGTGTAAGATCATGGACTTCGGCAAGTTCAAATACGAGACGCAGAAGCGCGAAGCCGAAGCCCGCAAAAAGCAAAAGACCATCGACATTAAAGAAGTGAAGATGCGCCCGGGAACGGACGATCACGACTTCATGCGCAAGGTCAATGACGCGGTCAAGTTTCTGGAAAACGGCGACAAGGTGAAAGTCACCCTGCGCTTCCGGGGCCGTGAGATGGCACACCAGAACCTGGGCCGCGAGATGCTGGAAAAGGTCGTCGAGAATATCGAAGGCATCGGCAAGATCGAATCCATGCCGCGCATGGAAGGCCGCCAGATGGTGATGATGATTAACCCGGTTAAGGCAGGTTGATTCTGTCTTAAGCGTGAATGCCCTACCCAAGGCGCGCCCCGACCGGGCGCGCCTTTTGCGTTAGTCCCGCGCACGCGCCGGATTGCCCATCACCCGCGCGCCAGAAGGGACATCGCGCGTCACCACAGATCCCGCCCCCACTATCGCGCCGTCACCGATGCGCACGCCGGGCAGCACGATCGCGCCGCCACCGATCCAGACATCTTCGCCGATGGTCACCGGCAAGGCCCGCTCGATCCCGGCAGCGCGCTGCGCCGCGTCGCGGTGATGGTCTGCGCAATAAAGATGCACCCCCGGTCCCAACATGCTCCGCGCCCCGATCCGAACCGGAGCCGTGTCCAGGACCACGCAACCGGCGTTCAGATACACCGCAGCCCCAAGGCTGATGTTATGGCCGTAGGCGCAATGAAACGGCGCCTCCAACAGCGCGTCATCTCCGACATTTGCAAATAGATCCGCCAGCGAGGGCGCCATGGCACCCCGCTCGGGCGGCGGCATCGTGCTGTGCTGAAAACACGCGGCGCGCGCTTGATCGCGCAGCGCCTCAAGCTCGGGATCGAGGCAGCAATACCACGCCCCCCGATCCCGCTTTTCTCTCTCGCTCAAGGCCAAGCCTTAGGCAGCCGCAGCCACCGCGCGCCCCGTCAGAACCTTGACCAAATGCGCCCGGTATTCTGCCGTGCCATGCAAATCTGCAATCATATCACCGCCGGGCACCGCCAAACCGTCCAGGGCCGCCGCCGAGAAATCAGCGCTCAACGCGGCTTCAGCTTCCGTCCACCGGAACACCCCGTCGGACGAGGCTCCGGTCACGGCAACCCGAACCCCATCGGCGAACTTCGCCACAAAGACCCCCACCAACGCAAAGCGCGAGGCCGGTTGCACAAACTTCTGATAGTTCGACACCTCTGGCACAGGGAACCGCACCTCGGTGATGATCTCTCCTTCGTCCAGCGCCGTCTCAAACATCCCCTGAAAATAGTCATCCGCGGCGATCTCGCGGGCGTTCGTCACAATCACAGCCCCCGAGGCCAAAGCCGCCGCCGGATAGCAGGCCGAGGGATCGTTATTCGCCAATGATCCGCCAATCGTTCCCCGGTTGCGTACCGCCGGGTCGCCAATGCGCCCCGCCAATGACGCCAACCCCGGATACGTCCCGTCCGCCGCAACCGCGCCGTGGGTCGTCGCGCCGCCAATACAAACCTGCCCGCCTTCATGGCGAATGCCGACCATCTCACCGATCCCATTCAGACTGACCAGCGTTTCGGTCTGCGCCAGCCTCGCCTTCATGGTGGGGAGCAGCGTCTGCCCCCCACCCAGCGCCTGCGCCTCCTCCTGCGCTAGCGCTGATACCGCCTCGGCAATCGTGCCGGGTTTTACGAACTCGAAATTATACATTCCGTCTCCTTTCGGAACGCGCCGCGGCGCTCCTTCATCTTGGCAAATACAACTCAATCCCGACGTCGATACCAGATCGAACGCCGGCAAACCTCATCCCTGCATCGCCGCCCAAACCCGTGCGGGCGTCAGCGGCATATCAATATGGGTCACCCCGGTATGGCCGCCACGCTGCAACGCATCCACAACCGCATTCACCACCGAGGGCGGCGATCCAATCGCCCCCGCTTCACCGCAGCCCTTCACCCCCAAGGGGTTGTGGGTGCACGGCGTCTGGCTGGAATGGTCTACCTGGAACATCGGCATGTCGTCGGCCCTGGGCATGGTGTAATCCATGTAAGACGCGCTCAGAAGCTGGCCGTTTTCGTCATAGGTCACATTCTCCAGCAACGCTTGCCCGATCCCCTGGGCAAGACCTCCGTGAACCTGGCCCTCCACGATCATCGGATTGACCACATTGCCAAAATCATCGGCCGCGGCAAAGGAACAGACCGTCACCTTGCCAGTGTCGGGGTCCACTTCCACCTCGCAGGCATAAGCGCCAGACGGATAGGTGAAGTTGTTGGGGTCGTAGAACGCGGTCTCTTCCAGGCCGGGCTCGATCTCTTCCAGTGGATAGTTGTGCGGCACATAGGCCGCCAGGGTCACGTCACCCCAGGCCACCGATTTGTCTGTGCCCGCCACGCTGAACGCGCCGTCTTTCAACTCAATATCGCCCTCGCCCGCTTCCAGCAAATGCGCGGCGATCTTCTTGGCCTTGGCGATGATCTTTTCCGTCGCCCGCACCATAGCCGAGCCACCCACCGCCAGCGACCGAGACCCATAGGTCCCCATCCCCATCGGCGTATTCGCCGTATCTCCGTGGACGATCTCAACCTGATCCTCAGGGATACCGATCATATCGGCCACGACCTGTGCAAAGGAAGTCTCGTGCCCCTGCCCGTGGCTGTGCGAGCCCGTCATCACGACCAAACCGCCGGTGGCATTCACCCGCACCGTCGCACTCTCGTACAGGCCCGCACGCGCGCCCAATTGGCCCACCAAGGCCGAGGGCGCAATGCCGCAGGCCTCGATATAGCAGTTCACCCCAAGGCCGCGCAGCTTGCCATTGGCCGCACTTTCCGCCTGACGCGCCTCGAACCCGTCGCGGTCGATCATCTCCAGCAGTTTCGTCATCGTGCCTTCGTAATCGCCGGTGTCATATTCCACCGCCACCGGGGTGGCATAGGGGAACTCGGTGATGAAATTCTGCCGCCGCAGCGCGATTGGATCGACGCCCAATTCGCGCGCCGCTTTGTCGATCACCCGCTCCAGCTGATACGTCGCCTCAGGGCGCCCGGCGCCGCGATAGGCATCCACGGGCACCGTGTTGGTAAACACCGCTTTGACGTTCACATAGATATTGGGCGTCTTGTAGTTACCCGCCATCAACGTGCCGTGCAGCCATGTGGGCACGCTCGGCGCGAAGGTCGACAAATACGCGCCCATATTGGCGTAGGTATCCGTACGCACCCCGGTAAAGTTGTTGTCCGCATCCAGTGCCAGTTGGATCGTGGTGACGTGATCGCGCCCATGGGCGTCGGTGATAAACGCCTCGGACCGCGACGAGGTCCACTTCACCGGACGGCGGCAGGCCTTGGCTGCGAAGGTGCAGAACGCCTCTTCCGCGTAGTGGAAAATCTTGGAGCCGAAGCCCCCGCCCACATCGGGCGCCACCACACGCAATTTATGCTCTGGAATGCCCAACACGAACGCGCCCATCAACAGGCGGATCACATGGGGGTTCTGAGAGGTCGTATAAAGCGTGCTATCGTCCGTGCCGGGGTTGTAATCCCCCACCGCAACGCGCGGCTCCATCGGGTTGGGCGACAGGCGGTTGTTCACCAGTTCCAACGTCGTCACATGGGCCGCAGCTTCAAACGCCGCATCGACCTGAGGCTTGTTTTCCTCAACAAAACCCCAGTCATAGCAAAGGTTCGAGGTCAGATCGTCATGGACCTTCGTGGCGCCCTCTTTCACCGCCTCTTTCATATCGACGACCGCTGGCAGCTCTTCAATGTCCAGCTCAATCGCCTCTGCCGCGTTGCGTGCCTGATCGGCGGTCTCTGCCACCACGGCTGCAATCGCATCGCCCACGTAGCGGACTTTGCCCTGTGCCAGAACCGGGTGCGCCGGCTCTTGCATCGGCTCTCCGTGTTTGTCGGTGACCTGCCAGCCGCAAGGCACGCCGCCCACGCCCTCAAAATCTGCGCCGGTGAAGATGCGCACGACGCCGGGCATTGCTGCTGCCGCGCTCGTGTCCACGCCCTTCAAAATCCCGTGGGCCACATCCGAGCGCAAGAAATGCACATAGGCCTGTCCATGAAGGTTAAGATCGTCCGTATAGCGCCCCTGCCCGGTCAGAAACCGAATATCCTCGCGCCGCTTTGAACTTGCTCCGATGCCGTGATCTTTGGGCATGTCAGCCCTCCCTGTTTCTCAACTCCCGCCGCTCACCACCATAGGGAGCTGGCCTTGGCTGACAGGGCCTCCCGCCCTGTCCTCTGTCTTGCAATGCCCTCGCCGCAGCCCTCCCAGACCGCGATCAGGGCCTTACTCGGCCGCCACCGCAGCCACGTCTTGCCCGGAGGCCGCCATGATCGCCTTGACGATGTTGTGATATCCGGTGCAGCGGCAAATATTGCCTTCAAGGTACTCGCGCACCTCTGCCTCAGAGGGTTTGGGGTTGTCCTTCAACAACGCCGCCGCCGACATCACCATGCCCGGCGTGCAGAAGCCGCATTGAAGCCCGTGATGATCCTGGAAAGCCTGCTGGATCACCCCAAGCGATCCATCGGCATTGGCCATGCTCTCGATCGTGTTGACCTCGGCGCCCTCGATATCCAACGCCAATGTTGTGCAGCTCTTGACCGCTTCGCCGTTCACATGGACCACACAGGCACCGCATTGGCTGGTGTCGCAGCCCACATGGGTTCCCGTTAGCCGCTGGCCTTCCCTCAAGAACTCGCTCAGCAGCGTCCGCCCTTCAACGTCCCCGGAGACGGTCTTGCCGTTCACCGTCATCGTTACCTGGGTCATGTATTCCTCCCTTGGTGATTTATCCCATCCAAGCACGAAATCCGAGAAAGACAAACCCCCAGTTTCGCCAAAACGCGCCTCAATCAGCCTCGGCCCCATGCTGCACATGCAGCATTTTCTTCAACCATTCCAGCGACCTGAGGCATCAGCCTCGGAGACACTGGCCAAGGGATTGCCTCACCCCTGTCGCAACACCTGCGTGACCTGCGCCATGACGGAAACCGCGATTTCCCCCGGCCCCCGCCCGCCAATCGCCAGGCCGACCGGCCCGTGAATGCGCCCGATCTCCGCCGCGCTGAAGCCCTTGGCCTGCAACCTCTCGACCCTTTTGGCGTGGGTCCGGTTTGACCCCAAACACCCGAGATAAAACACATCCGACCGCAACGCCCGTTCAATCGCGGGATCATCCAGCTTCGGGTCATGGGTCAACGTCACCACGCACGTCCTTGCATCCAGCCCGAGACGATCCAGCGCCTCGTCGGGCCAATCCTCGGCGATCACCTCTCCGGGAAACCGCGCCTGCGCCCCAAACGCGGGTCGAGGGTCCACAATCACCGGATCATAGCCCGCCAACCGCGCCATCGGCACGAGCGCTTGCGCGATATGCACAGCCCCCACCACGATCATCCGCAACGGGGGGTTGTGGATGTGCACGAACACATCCCCCTCCATCCCCGATTGATCGGCGCGAAACCTTGCCTCGAACCCCTCCCTCACCAGTTCCCGCGCGCCCGTCTGCACGTTTACGCAATAGGCCACCGCTTCCCTTGCGGCCCGCGCGGCCACCAGTTCCTGCAACAAGGCACCCATGGCCACGACCGGTTCCACCCAGACCTTGATGCGCCCGCCGCAGGCCAGGCCGACCGCGAAGGCCTCATCATCTGACACGCCGAATTCCAGCATCCGGCCCGCGTCCGCGCCGACCATTTCCATGGCCTCCACAACCACCGCGCCCTCTACGCAGCCGCCCGAGACCGAGCCCGCCATCTCGCCGTCGCCCGAGACCACAAGCTGCGCCCCCACGGACCTCGGCGCCGAGCCCCATGTTTCTACGACCGTTGCCAGAACCGCGCCGCGCCCCTCTCGGTGCCACTCAAGCGCCCGCTCAGGCATTTGCTCCAGATCATCCATGATAAAAGCCCCCTGCGACGCAGCCTATCGCCGCCGGCCCCGCGCGCAAGGTTGTTTGCGCGGTTGCCCAGTACCCAAAACACCCCGGCGGGGGCGCCGGGGTGCTAGAGTCTTGTCGATTGTTGCGCGACGGTCAGTTCGCCTGAGCGGTCTGCAACAGGGGCGTGACGCGACGCACGACCACGCGGCGGTTGGCGCGTTCGTCCTCCAGCGTCGGCACGCGCAGGTCCGTCTCGCCATAGCCTTGCAGGACCATGTTGGCCGTCGGAACCCCGAAGAACTCGGACAGGGCTAGGGCGACGCTTTCCGCGCGGCGGTCCGACAGGGTGAGGTTCGACACGGCAGAGCCGACGGCATCCGTGTGACCTTCGATCAGGAACACCTCTTGCGGGTTCTCCTCGATAAGTTCGGCCATCAAGGTGCCCAGATCCAGCAGGGATTGCACCTGACTTTGCTGCACCGCGGCGGAGCCGGTGGCAAAGGTGATGTTGTCGATCTCGATGGCGGGGGCCAGGTAGCGCACCCGCTCGATCTCGCGCACCTGCGCCAGGGAGAAGCTGCGCTCGACGCCATTGGCCTGCTGCAACGCCGCGCGCAGGGCTTCCATGTCGGTCTGCTCTGCCCCGGTCGTCGACGCGCGCTCGGGTTCGGGCAAGGTGCTGACATCCACCGCCGCGAAGCTTTGCGTGTCGTCAAAGAGGACGAACTCCCGCCCATCGGTGCCGATGATCGACCGGCGCAGCACGCGCAGGTCGGCAGACTGGATCGTCACGATGCGGCTGCCATCGGGCTGCAGGACCACTGTCCGGGACGAGCCGTCCTCGAACCGCTGCGTCGTCACTTCCGAGCCGGGCTGGCGCAGGATCGCGTCGTCATCGCGCAGCAGCTGCAGGTTGCCGCTGGGGTCACGAACCACCACGCGGTCAGGCGCCGTGCTGACCACTTCGCGGTCGCCGTTAAGAAGCGCCCCGACAACAAACCCACCCGCAGCGCCCAGAAGCGCGGCTTCAAGGTTGGTCAGCCCGCCAGAAGACGCGCTGGCGTCGCCAGTGGCCTCTGCTTCGGCGGTTGCTTCGGCGGTCGTCTCGAATTCTTCGTCCGAGCGGCGGCTCGTCTCTTCGGTCACAACTTCGGTTATTTCTTCCACGGGCGCGCCTGCGCCGTCGTCACTGCCGGCCATGGTTTCAGCGGCTTCACCACTGGCGGCCTGCGTTTCGGCGGTGGAGGGTGCTTCGGGCGTCTCCGGGTTTTCCTCGGGCGTCTCGACCACCAGTTCGGCGGGCGCTTCATCGCCCTCTGCGGCAGGGGTCATCTCTGCTTCTGCTTCTGCTTCTGCTTCTGCTTCTGCTTCTGCTTCTGCTTCTGCTTCTGCTTCTGCTTCTGCTTCTGCTTCTGCTTCGATTTCTACAGGCGCATCGGCGTCAGTGTCGACGACCATCTCGGAGGCTGCATCGTCCGCTTCCTCTTCGACGACGATCTCTGCTTCTGTCTCGGTCTCGGTCTCGGCTTCAGCTTCTACTGGTGCCGTCTCTTCCATGACCACTTCTTCGGTCGTCTCAACGGCCTCAGCAGCGGCTTCTGCGCCCTCGGCGGGCGCTTCTTCAACCGGTCCGACTTCTGCGGGTGTCTCCACCTCGGCTTCGGCCTCGGCTGCCGGAGCGACCTCTTCTACAGGGGTTTCTACGACCTCATCGACGACGGGATCCTGGACGACGTCCCCGTCGATTGCCCCCTCAGCCTGAAGGGCCGCGCAAACTTCTGCGACGGTATCAGCGGGGCATTCGATTGTCGCAGCGTCATCGTCCTGAGCGATGACAGGGAACGGAACCACCAACGACAGGCTGGCAACAAGGGCGGTGGTAGTTGCAAGGGAACGGCGCATGTAATCCTCCAAGGAATTGAACTTGGGAGGTTAACGCCGTCCCGAACCGGAGGTTCCAACGCTACAATTTTCCTCGGCGCTTTCTGGCTGAGATTTTTGCTAGAGCGCCGCCATCAGACGTGCTTTCTCTCCAGCATCATCGGGCCGCGCCACCGCCTCCGCCAGCCCCTGCAACGCCGCAATATTATGCCCCGCGCGAAAACTGCTCACATGGGGCAACATGGCCCTGATCCCTGCCGCTTTCGGCGCGAACCCGTCCCACCTTAGCAGCGGATTCACCCAAATCACCCGGCGCGACGACAGCGACAACCGCTCCATCGCCGCCTCCAGGCGCTCCGGCTCGTCCCGGTCCAATCCGTCGGTAATCAACAACACAACCGCCCCCTGCCCCAAGACCCGGCGCGACCAATCGCGGTTGAAATCCTCCAGACAGGCGCCGATCCGTGTGCCGCCTTCCCAATCCTGCGCCTCCGCGCCCGCTGCCGCCAAGGCCGCATCCACATCCCGTGCGCCCATGTGACGGGTGATGTTCGTCAACCTTGTGCCAAAGGTGAAGGCATGGACATCCGCCCACCCCGCCCCCTTCTGATTGGCCACCGCATGCAGGAAATGCAGCACCGCCCGGCTATAGGAGGCCATTGACCCCGAGATGTCACATAGCGCCACAAGCGAAGGCCAGCGTTGCCGCCGATCTTTTCGCGCAAAGTCCACCACGTCGCCGCCGTGGCGCATCGCGCCGCGCATTGTGCGCCGCCAATCGGGCTGTGCGCCCCTGGACGAGGCCAAGGTGCGCCGCGACGAAAGCGGCGGCACCGCAAGGGTCATCTGCGCAATAATCCGTTTCGCCTGCGCCATCTCGGCCACGGACATCTGCTCGAAATCGAGGGTCTTCAGCCTCTCTTCCCGCGACATCGTCAGGGTCGCGTCCACCTCGATTTCCGAGGCCTCTTCGCCGCCCTCAAGGTCCGGCGTGTCACGCTCTACCCCTTGTAACAACGCCTCCGCGGCGCGTTTCTCGGCAGGTTTCGCCATACGCTCTTCCGCCGCGCCGCGCACGGCGGGCAACAGCATCGACATCATATGATCCAGATAGCGCGGATCGCGCCAATACAGGCGAAACACCTGATCGAAGATCACCCGATGCTCGGGCCGCGCGGTGAAACAGGCCCGCAACGTATAGTAAAATTCCGCCTTCTCACTGAAACCAACCGCCGCCACAGCCGCAATCGCATCGGCGACCCGCCCCGGCCCCGCAGGCAACCCCGCCACCCGTAATGCGCGGGCGAAGTGCGTGATATTGCGGGTCAGTTGTGGTGTATCAGGAAGCTCTAGCGGCGCATATTCCATCTGATCTCGCGCCTCGTTCCTGCCCTCGGGAGCCATAGGTTACGCCGAAGAGCACCGACTTAGCCATAGTCCAGCCGCGCCGCGCACCTCCCGCAGCGGGCAAACAGAAAAATGCCCCCGGCCCGTCCATAAGGCCAGAGGCGCATGGGCTTTAATTAAAGGCCCCGCCAAGATTATTCGTAAATCCAAAGGCGCGCCGGGTTGTTGGAGGAGTTGTTATACGCCCCCGCCCAGATATCGTATTGCCCCTGCAAAACAGGCGAGAACGTCAGCATCGAGTTGAACGTGCCGTTGGAATCATCGTTGAAGAACCACTGGCCGTCCGGCGTGTTCACCAACAGCACCGTATCCACCGCGCCAGAGTCGAGCTGGAACGTCAGCCGACCGGTGGGCGATTGGCCCTGGTAGAAGAAACGGAAATCAGGCCGCGTAATGGTGAACCCGCGCCAGCCTGTTCCGGGAAAGCAGTTGGTCAACGGATAGCGCCCGCCCGCCGTGATATAGGGCACCTGGTAGCGTCCCTGGCCTGCGTACATCGTAGCCTGACCAAAGGCCGTGCGCCCAATGGTGTAGTTCGGGCACCCGGAATATCCGCCGCCTCCCCCATGCACGAAGGCCCCGGCGCTGACCGCTGTCATGGTGCCACCGGGCTGCGGCGCCGGTGTGGGCGTGGGGGCCGGTGCAGGCGATGGCGTGCCGTTGGCATATATGCCCGCGAAATACCCCGCCCCGGACCCATAGTTGGCGTTGGGGTTGGAACAATCGTTCGCGTCGGTGCCCCAGGCGCAAAGGTTCAAGCCGTTGGGCTCATCACAATCGCCATCGTTGGTGTAGGGACAAGCCACCGGCACAGGCGGGGGCGTGGGCACAGGAATCGGGGTCGGGGTCGGCGTCGCGCCCCCGGTATAGGCCCCAGCCGAATAGCCCGGCCCATTGCCGTAGTTCGCACCCGGGTTGGAACAATCCAACGGGTCGGTGCCCCACGCGCAGAGCCCCAAACCGTTGGGCTCATCACAATCCCCATCCCCCGCCCAGGCCGAGGGGCATGGATTGCGCAATCCCTGCGCCTGCACAGGTGCAGAGGACACGATACCGATCGCCAATACGGCGGTGAAAAACGAAAAACAAAATCTCATCAAACATCTCCCAGTAAGATGTCTTATCTTAGCGGCGGGTATCGGCACTCTGTCAAAGGAAACTAGGTTAACGCGCTGCGCTTCACTGTGTCGCGCGCCGCCGTGCCGGGCTTTTTGGGCCTAGCTCAAGGCATCGCCGCGCAAATCGTCAAGGATGCGCTGCGCTTCCGAGCCCTGCACCTTCGCGATATCGTCTTGGTACTTCAAGATCGCCCCCAATGTATCGGCAATCACCTCGGGGCTCAGCTCAATCACATCGAGCGCCAGCAAACATTTCGCCCAGTCCAACGTCTCCGCCACGCCGGGGCGCTTGAAGAGATCCTCGGTTCTCAGGCGCTGCACAAAGGCCACGATCTCTCGGCTCAGGGTCGCGTCTGCCTCGGGCACGCGGGCGCGCAAGATCTCCATCTCTCGGTCCAGATCAGGGTAATCCACCCAATGATACAGACAGCGCCGTTTCAGCGCGTCATGCACCTCACGCGTGCGGTTCGAGGTCAGGATCACAATCGGCGGCTCCGGCGCTTTGACCACGCCAAGTTCCGGGATCGTGACCTGGAAATCCGACAGTGCCTCCAGCAAGAACGCCTCAAACGGGGCGTCGGTGCGGTCAATCTCGTCGATCAACAGAACCGGCGCGCCCCCGGCATCGCCGCGCATGGCCTGCAACAGCGGCCGCTCGATCAGGAAATCAGGGCCGAACAATTCCTGCGTCAACGCGGATTTGTCCGCGCTCCCGCCCGCTTCCGCCGCGCGAATGGCAATCATCTGCGCCGCGAAGTTCCACTCATAGACCGCGCTGGCCGCGTCCAATCCCTCATAGCATTGCAGCCGGATCAGGCGCCGCCCCATGGCCGCTGAAATCGCCTTGGCGATCTCGGTCTTGCCGGTGCCGGCCTCCCCCTCAAGGAAAAGGGGCCGCTTGAGCGTCAACGCCAGAAACACCACCGTCGCCAGCGCCCGCCCGCAAACGTAGCCTTCCGCCGCCAAAGCGCCCTGCACATCCTCGATTGACTGAAACACTTTGGCTGCCCTCTCTGCTTTTGCCCCACAATGCCCTGTGGCGGCCTCGGGTCAAGCCATGCCTGCCCCGTCCCGCGTACCCGCAAGCGTTAACGCCCCCCATGGCCGGTTAACCGAAAGTTAACCAAAACGCACCGAAATGCCCGCCTCCCATCGCATCGCCGCCACAGTCTTTCCCGATACCGATCTTCGTGGCAAAAGGCCCACGCAAGACCCCTTAATCCGTTGTCAGAGTTTGTACCCCAATGCCCGACACTCAAGCCCCTCTCTCGCCCCGCCAAACCTGGTTGAATCACATGGCCAGCATCGGCGAGGCCCATGGTTTCTTCACCCGAATCTCGGCCCGCCACATGGCGCTGTTCGTAGACGAAGGCGATACGCTCGTGCTCAGCTTTGACCGAGCAGATCGGACGTGGCATCAGGGTGATAGCGGGCTTCCCCTGGGATTCGACTGCTTGCGCGCGCTGGAGTATTCGCTGCTGTCGATCCTGTCTGTCGGCCGCACATGGTTCCGCGACGCCTTTGTCGAGGAAATGCTGCAAAACCTGGCGCAAGAGGGCTTTTTCTCCAGCTACAAAGAAGTGCTTATCCTCGCCAGCGGTCCCGATTGCGGCCACGCCGCCGCCCGTGCCGCCCGCTTCGTACCTGGCGCAAAGGTGCTTCTCAGCCGCCCGGCCGCCGCGATCTCAGCCCGACATGCACCATTTGAAACACGCTTCACAGCCGACCGCCGTACAGATCCCGACACCCCTCTCCCCCTGGGCCCCGAGGCTCTGCGCCACGCTGCATCAACCATGATCCTGTTCGATCCAATCCATACCCTTGAGGCCGCCCAAGCCGCGCTCTTCACGGCGCCAAACACAACCCGCATAGCCCTTCCCCATAGCGGGGCCGCCCTGGATCGGACCTTCACCAAAGGCGAGGTCATCGTGCCGCTGTCCCGACACCTGCAATCGGGCACGCTCACGCCGCAAAAAGCGCGCGAAATCCTGCGCCCGTCCCTGCGGCGCGACCCCGGCTACCTCGCCCGCCTCAGCACCAACGCCGCCTACTCCGCTCGCGCCGCCACGGTGGCGCGCAACAGCCGCCCCTAAGCGCCCCTGATTCCTCGTTCTTGAAATATCCCGGGGAGCGTGAGGGGCTGGCCCCTCACTCCCTCCCTCTCTCCACACACCTACGCCTGAAATTCAGCGTCCACCGGCACCTGTAACCCGGTGACCAGGCCGTTGGTCTGCATCGCCATGCCAATGACCGCCAACATCTCTGCATACATCTCGTCCGACATCCCCTTGGCTTTCGCGCTGGCCGTATGAGAATGCACACAATACGAACACCCATTGGCCGTGCTCACCGCCACATAAAGCATCTCTTTCACCAGCGGGTCCAAAGCCCCCGGCGCCATGACGTCCTTCAAGCGCTCCCAGGTCGCCTTCAAAAGCGCCGGATCACGGGCCAGCGCCCGCCAGAAATTGTTGATGAAATCTGTGCCGCGAACGGCTCGGATATCGTTGAAGACGGCCAGCGCCTCGGCGCTGACCTCCTCGTCGCTCAAAAGCGCGACTGTTGCCATCTCAGGACCCCCTCAAACCATCGCGAAGATGCGCGCAGGCCCGCCGGTGCCGCCCGCATGTTTGGGTGCACCAATGATGATCGTGGCCCCCGCTGCCGGCACTTGGTCCAGCCCCGCAAGGCACTCAATCCCGAACCGCCCCTCGGGGAGCCAGGCGTAGTGGGTGGCGAAATCTGCTGATATTCCGTGGTCCAGTGACAGCGTATCTACCGCAATCGACCTTGCCCCCGTCTCCAGCAACATCTGCACCGCCTCCACGTGGAAGCCCGGATAATGCTGCGCCGTGCCGTCGAACCCTCGGAAGGCATCGCTGCCCATCTTCCCGGCCCAGCCCGAGTTCATCGCCACACACGCCCCATCGGGAATCTCTCCATTGGCGGCAACCCAGGCGGCAATATCGTCGGGCGTCACGCTCGTGTCCGCATCCCCTTCGGCCCTTGCAGCGATATCAATCACACACAACGGCGCCACGAGATCGCCCACCGGGATTTCATCCACCGACGCCCCATCGGCACTGAAGTGCAGCGGCGCATCAATATGCGTGCCCGTATGTTCGTTGACGGTCAGATTGAACAGGTTGAACCCATTGTCGGCAAAGTTGAACAATTGCTCGCGCGAAAACTGGCTGTCTCCGAAGTAAGTGGGGAAATCCTCGTGCAGCGTGTGGGTCATGTCGACAAATGCGCTGTGTCCGTCCGCCATCGCAGGCGTCGTCTGCCCCATCGTGGCGGCCGCGGCCCCCGCAGCCACCGCGGCACCCCCCTTGAAGAATGAGCGCCGCGACAGCATCCGCTCCTTGACCGAGTTCATTACGCAAATATCACACATTGCCTAGTCTCCTTTGGTTGGTTTCCCTGCAATCTCAGGTCTTTATCGTCTCAAGTATGTCTCCAGATCGCGGGCACGGCGCTCGGTCAGTCGGGCCAGACACCCCAGCCGCACCATCGCCTCGCCCGAGCCTGCGCCCATGGCGTCGGCCTCCATCTCACAGGTGGCATCGCGGTAGATGATCCACGCCCTTTGGGCCACGCGCAGGCGCTCCTCCTCCTCGCCATCGCGCTCTGCGATAACTTGTTGGTATGCGTTGTTGAGCAAGCTGTCCCAGAAGGCGTGCTGCTCTCCCAGACAATGAATAATGCCTTGCTGCGGCAAGCTATCCATGGCGTCGCAATCCCAATCCTGCGCCACCACAGGGCCGCTTAACGGCCCCATCACAAATGCCAGTACCGTGCCCAAACATCCCGATCTCATGACGCTCATGTCACCCCGTGCCTGTCGTACGACGTCCACCGTGGAACATCCCAGCGATTCCGTCCATGGTTGTTCGCCCCCCGCCCTCCGCATGCATCGTCGCGCGGCTTCCCATGCGCCGCCTTGCCCCTTTGCACCCGCTTGCCCCTTCGTGTAGCGGGTGTGGCGATGACACAGACACTCACAATCCGCCGCCCCGACGACTGGCACCTTCATCTGCGCGACGGCGCGATGATGCGCGCCGTCCTTCCCGAAACCGCCCGTGATTTTGCGCGTGCAATCATCATGCCGAACCTCGTGCCCCCCGTGGTCACAGCCAGCGATGCCCTCGCCTACCGCGATCGGATCCTCTCGGCCCTGCCACCGGGCGCGGATTTCACACCCCTGATGACCCTCTACCTGACAGAGCAAACCGACCCCGATGATGTCGAGGCCGCCTTCGCCGATGGTCTGATCCACGCGGTCAAACTCTACCCCGCGGGCGCCACCACCAATTCGCAATCCGGCGTCAGCACCCTCAAAAACGTCTACCCGGTGCTGGAGCGCATGGCCAAAATCGGCCTTCCCCTGTGTATCCATGGCGAGGTTACAACATCCGAGGTCGATATCTTCGACCGCGAAGAGGCGTTCCTGAACCAAATCCTCATCCCCCTGCGCGCCGACATCCCCGGCCTCAAGATCACCCTTGAACATATTACCACCGCCCAAGGCATCGACTATGTCTCAGAAGCCGATGGTGACATCGCCGGCACGATCACGACCCACCACCTGATGATCAATCGTAACCATATGCTCGTAGGCGGCATCCGCCCCCACTACTACTGCTTGCCCATCGTCAAACGTGCCTCCCATCAACACGCGCTCCGGGCCGCGGCCACGTCCGGCAACCCGCGCTTTTTCCTCGGCACCGATTCCGCCCCTCATCTCGATGGCGCGAAAGAAACCGCCTGTGGCTGCGCCGGCGTCTTTTCTGCCACCAACACCATGTCCTGCCTCGCCCATGTCTTCGAAGAAGAAGGCGCCCTCGACAATCTCGAAGCCTTCGCCTCCCTCAACGGCCCCGCCCGCTACGGCCTGCCCCCGAACGAGACGACACTCACCCTCGAAAAACGCGCAACCCCCTGCGCCTACCCCGCCAAGTTCGACACTGATGATGGCCCCCTCACCCTCTTCGATCCGGCCACGCCACTCCATTGGCACGTGACCTAAGCGTCGCTGCCTCCTTCATCTTGGCAAATACAACTCACTCCCGCCCTCGCCCCACCCCCTGCTGCTAGAGGTTCCCATGATCCCCACCTCCTATCCTTCCGACGCCACCATGGCCGCCATGACCGCGCGTATGCTGCTCGATATCCGCGCCGTGCATTTCAACACCAAAGACCTCTTCACCCATGCCTCCGGCAAACAGGCCCCAACCTACATCGACTGCCGCAAACTGATCTCCCACCCCCGTATCCGCGCCACGGCGATGGATTTCCTGACCTGCAAAGTCATGCGTGACGCCGGACTCGAAGCCTTTGACAACATCGCCGGGGGCGAAACCGCGGGCATCCCCTTCGCCGCCTTCGTGGCCGAGCGTATGGCCCTGCCGATGTCCTACGTGCGCAAGAAGCCCAAAGGCTACGGCCGCGCCGCCCAGATTGAAGGTGAAATGTCTGAGGGCGCCCGTGTTCTTCTGGTAGAAGACCTCACCACCGACGGCGGCTCGAAACTGAAGTTCGTCGATGCAATTCGCGCCGCCGGGGCCACTTGCGCCCATACCGCAGTGGTCTTTTCCTACGGCAACCTCCCCGACACCGAGGCCAATCTCGCCGCTCACGGGCTGACGTTGCATTCGCTGACCACCTGGGCCGATGTGATTGCCGAAGCGCGGCGCGGCGGTGACTTTGACGACGCCACCCTGTCCGAGGTCGAGCGATTCCTCGAGGACCCTGAAAGCTGGCGCAGCGCCCGCGGCCTGACCTAGCGTTCCGTTCTCCTTTATTAATATTTGGCGTGGCCTTTGGGCCACGTCCGCCGCGCCACCCCAGCACATCTTGACGCGCCAGCGCCAATTCCCACATGATATAGCGACACGGTGGCAAGCAATGCTCGGGGTGAGTTACTCACAGACTTACCAAAGTTGACGGCCCCGCAGGCCATTAAGTTATACCGACCGCACAAGGATCACGGCGCGGGAATCGCGCCCGGCCTGCCAGCCGCGGATCTTTGCGCCAACCAGCAGCCAGGGGACCACATGAACGAAATCGCAACATTGAATCCGTCCCTTCCCGCCGGCGTTTCCCCTGAGTCCGACGCGGTGGAAACCGCCGCTGTCCTCCCCCATAATATCGAAGCCGAACAACAGCTTCTGGGCGCGATCCTGACGTCGAACGACGTGCTCGACCGGGTCGATGATCTGGTCAAACCCGATCACTTCCACGATCCCGTCCATGCCGAGGTCTATACCATGGCCGCCGCCCGTATCGCCAAAGGCCTGCAAACCGACGCGACGACGCTGAAAACCTTTGCCTCAGATATCCCCGGCCTCAAGGAATTGGGCGGCGCTGAATATCTGGTGAAGCTGCAACTTTCCGCCATCGCCACCTCTGCCGCGCGCGACTACGCGCAACTGATCCACGACCTGGCCGTGCGCCGCGAGTTGATCGAATTGGGCAACCGTGTCACCGACCGCGCCCGCGCCATGCGCGATGACGTGGCCCCGGACGACCAGATCGTCGAGGCCGAAAGCGAGCTGTTCGCTCTGGCCTCCACCGGCTCCACCAACAAGGGCTTCCAGTCCTTCCTGCACGCTCTCCACGACGCGGTGCATATGGCGAACGAGGCTTACAACCGCCAGGGCGGCCTTGCGGGCGTTTCAACAGGGCTGACAGACCTCGACCGTATGCTTGGGGGCTTGCACCGCTCCGACCTTCTGATCCTTGCCGGACGTCCTTCCATGGGGAAGACCTCGCTGGCGACCAACGTGGCGTTCAACGTCGCGAAGGCGTTCCGCGAAGGGGTCAAGGAAGATGGCAGCCAAGGCACCGTGGATGGCGGCGTGGTCGGGTTCTTCTCTTTGGAAATGTCCTCGGCCCAGTTGGCGCAACGGATCTTGTCGGAGGCTGCAGAGGTACCCTCGGAATTGATCCGCAAAGGCGACCTGAACGAGCAGGAATTCCAGCGCTACCTGAAGGCCGCAGGCGATCTGGAACGCTGCCCTTTGTTCATTGATGACACCCCCGCGCTGCCCATCGCCCAGGTCGCGGCACGCGCGCGGCGCCTGAAACGGTCCCCCAAGGGGCTCGACCTCCTGATCATCGACTATCTTCAGCTCCTGAAAGGCTCCGGCAAATCCGACAACCGGGTGAACGAAGTCTCCGAGATTACTCAGGGCCTGAAAGCGATCGCGAAGGAATTGGACATCCCGGTCATCGCCCTGTCCCAGCTGTCGCGCCAGGTTGAAAGCCGCGAAGATAAACGCCCGCAACTCTCGGACCTGCGTGAATCCGGCTCGATTGAACAGGATGCGGATGTGGTCATGTTCGTGTATCGCGGCGAATACTACAAAGAGCGCGAAAAACCCGGTGAGGATAATCTGGAAGCCATGACCAAGTGGCAACAGGATATGGAGCATCTGCACGGCAAAGCCGAAGTCATCATCGGCAAACAACGCCACGGCCCCGTCGGCTCGGTCGAACTGGCCTTCGAGGGTCGCTTCACCCGCTTCGGCAACCTCGCCCAAGACCGCCACGGCCCTCCCGACACCTACTGACGCGCTTGAAAACTCTTGCAAGAGTTTTCCCCAAGGTCTTCCAAGACCTTGCCCCAATTCCTTGCAAGGAATTGCCAAGGCTCTTGCAAGAGCCTTGACGCGCCCCGCGTTTGATCGCACCACCCCTACATGGCTGTTGGAACCCTTACGATTGATCTCGGCGCTTTGGTCGCCAATTACCGCGCCCTGTCGCGCCTTACCTCGGGCGAGGCCGCTGCCGTAGTCAAAGCCGATGGCTATGGCCTGGGCGCCGCACCAGTCAGCACAGCTCTCGCCAAATCAGGCGTAAACCGTTTCTTCGTGGCCACCGCCGAAGAAGGCGCGGATCTGCGCCAAACCCTTGGAAACGCGCCCGAAATCAACATCTTCTCCGGTCATATGGCGGGCGACACCGCTCTGATCCGCGAAGCTAACCTGACGCCCATGCTGAACGCGCCCGAGCAGCTAAAGCGCCACCTTGCCCTGCCCGATCACCCCTATGGCATCCAGGTGAACTCCGGCATGAATCGCCTTGGGTTCCAGCCTGAGGATTGGGCCGCAAACCGCGACCACGCCCAAGACGCCACTCTGATCATGTCGCACCTGGCCTGCGCCGATGAACCAGACCACCCCCAAAACGCCGCGCAACTGTCGCAGTTTCGCGCAATGACCGACGGCATCAAGACGCCGAAATCCTTAGCCGCAACCGGCGGCACGCTCCTCGGGGCCGACTACCATTTCGACCTGATTCGCCCCGGCGTGGGCCTCTACGGTGGCCTGCCTTTCGCGCAGGCCCAGCCCGTCGTCCGCCTCTCCCTGCCCGTCATTCAAATTCGAACCGTTCAACCGTCTGAAACGGTCGGCTATGCCGCCGCCTACACCGCCAAATCGCCCCGCCAGATCGCAACGGTGTCGGCGGGTTACGCCGACGGCCTGATCCGCGCCATGTCCGCGCGGGCGACCCTGTTTCACAACGACACCCCCTGCCCCCTCATCGGCCGCGTTTCCATGGATCTGCTCACCGTCGACGTGACCGATTGTGCCCAGCCGCCCGAAGCGCTCGACATCCTGGGCCCCCGCCAGACCGTCGACCAACTGGCCGACGCCGCCGGCACCATCGGCTATGAAATCCTCACCTCGCTTGGCCCCCGCTACAAACGCGTGGTCCTCCCATGAGCCTCGCCACCGCCCCCCTTGGCGCCGTGGGCCGCACCCTCCTCACCCTTCTCTCCAGTATCGGCCAAGTCGCGCTCTTCGCCGTTTCGGCCCTGCGCCACCTCGCCACCCCTCGCTATTATCTCCGTGAAACCGTCCAGCAGTTCCTTACCATCGGCTGGCTCAGCCTCCCTGTTGTCGGCCTCACGGCGCTGTTCACCGGCGGCGCCCTCGCCCTGCAAATCTACGCCGGCGGTGCCCGCTTCAATGCCGAAGCCGTGGTCCCCCAGATCGTCGCCATCGGCATCGCGCGAGAGCTTGGGCCCGTCCTTGGCGGCCTCATGGTCGCAGGCCGCGTGGCCTCTGCCATTGCAGCAGAAATCGCCACGATGAAGGTCACGGAACAGATCGACGCCCTGCGCACCCTCTCCACCGATCCGATGAAATACCTCACCGCCCCGCGCCTGATCGCCGCCACCCTCACTCTGCCGCTGCTCGTGGCAGGGGGCGACAGCATCGGCATCTTCGGCGGCTACCTCGTCTCCACCACGCGCCTCGGCTTCAACGAGGCCGCCTACCTCTCCAACACCTCCGACTTCCTGCAGACATGGGATGTCACCTCTGGCCTCCTGAAAGGCGCGGCCTTCGGCTTCATCGTCGCACTTATGGGCTGCTACCACGGCATGAACTCAGGCCGTGGCGCGCGTGGCGTGGGACGAGCCACCACTTCCGCCGTCGTCTTCGCCTCCATCCTGATCCTCGCGGCCAACTACCTGCTGACCGAGGCCTTCTTCTCCGCATGACACACCCCCAATGCACCACGCGCCACCGTGGCTCCTTCATCTTGGCCATACACCTCCGGGGGTATGGGGGCTGGCCCCCATCTGCGCACCACAGGCCCCACCCATGACGCCAAAAATCTGCCTCACCGGCCTCAGCAAATCCTTCGGCCCCAAACACATTCTTCAAGACATCACGCTGGATGTGGCCACAGGCGAAAGCCTTGTGGTGATCGGTGGCTCGGGCACCGGGAAATCCGTGCTGCTCAAATGCATTCTCGGCCTCCTCACGCCCGATGCTGGAACGATCCAGATCGACGGCAAACCCACAGCCTCGAACCCCGCTTTCCTCGATCGTTTCGGGATGCTGTTTCAAGGGGCCGCTCTATTCGATTCCATGCCGATCTGGCAGAACGTGGCCTTCCGTCTCTTGCAAGGCCCCACCTCCCGGCGCGAGGCCCGTGACATCGCGATCGAAAAACTGCGCCGCGTGGGCCTCACCCCCGAAACCGCAGACCTCTTCCCCTCGGAACTCTCAGGCGGGATGCAGAAACGTGCGGGCCTTGCGCGGGCCATCGCCGCCAACCCCGAGATCATCTTTTTTGATGAGCCGACAACCGGCCTCGACCCGATCATGTCCGGCGTGATCAACGACCTGATTCATGAAATCGTGACCGAGATGGGCGCCACCACCATCACCATTACCCATGACATGACCTCCGTTCGGGCCATCGCCACCAGCGTGGCCATGCTTCACGATGGTCAGATCCGCTGGCGCGGGCCGGTGGGTGACATGGACAGCGCCGATGACCCTTATCTGCGCCAATTCATCGGCGGGCACCCCAACGGCCCGATCGAGACCCTGCGCTGACGCCTCCCCGCGTCGTTCCCTGCAACCAAGGCCCATAGACCCGAACCATGCTTGACGATTCTCTTCCCACCGCCGCCGATTTTGGCATGTCTTTCTCGGACCCCGCTTTCGCGTTGATCCTTATCGGTGCAGCGTTGCTACGGCTGATCCCGGTACTGATCGTCATATCTGCGGTGATAAAACTGCGCCGTTACCCGGCGCTGCGCCCCCTTCACTCGCTGCTGCTAATCTCGACCCTCCTGGTGATCTTTCTTGCTGGGGTCGAAGCCTTCGTGCCTGCTCTTATTCCCACGCCTTGGCGCACGACGGGGGTCTGGTCCTTCGTCTGGATCTTCGCCGTGGCATGGATGGCGGTGGGCTGGACGCGCTCGGCATTCAAAACCGGCCTGCGGCCCCGTGGCTTGGACATCCCCATACTCGTCGCCGCCGCAGGGTTTGTCGCAGCGCTGTTCATCCCAATCGCGGTGGCTTGGTGAATGCTCGTCATTGTTGCACTTTCCGCTTATTTCCTGGGGCAACTCGCCAGCGTGGGCACCTTGTTCCTGGCCGCTCTTTTTGCGGGCCTGTCCCGGCACCCCGTTGCGATCGTTCCGCTTTCGCTCGCAGGGCTTTGGATATTCGGAACCGTCGATTTCAGCAATTATGCCGACGGCCCCATGCGCATCGACGCAGAGATGAACCTTGTGGGCGCAGGCGCAGGCCTGCCCCCTTTGCTGAGCAACGGAAGTGACGGCCCGGCGTGGTGGATTGCGGCGCTCTCCGCTCTGACCTTCGCGGCGTTTGTGTTCTGGCCGAAGCTGCCGCACCTCCGTACGGCGGCCGTCATCGGCCTTGTCAGCCTGGCCGTTACTTACGGTGGCTTTGCCGCTTTGGGCGCGATGTACTAGAAGCGCCGCCGCACCCTTCGCCAAGAAAGCCGCCCCCCATGCCCAAAGCCCTGATCGCCGCCAATCTCCTTTTGCTGATCGCTTTCCCGGTCTCCTGGATGGCGCCGCTGATGCGGGCCGGGCTTCTACCGCTGTTTGGCCTGTCGGAGATCTCAATCCTCTCGGGCCTTTCTGCGCTTTGGAGCGACGGGGAATACGCCCTGACCGCACTTGTCGCCCTTCTGGCGCTGATCGCGCCCATGGCGAAAACCATCTGCCTTACGCTGATCCACCTGTCCCGCGCCCCCACCCGCCTGCTCCCCGCGTTGGAAATCGCAGGAAAACTGGCCATGGCCGACGTGTTCCTGATTGCGGTATATGTGACACTGGCCAAGGGGCTTTCCGTGGGTCGGGTCGAAACCGCTTGGGGGTTGTGGCTGTTCACTGCCTGTGTCCTCGCGTCGCTGGCAATTTCGATGTTAACGGCCCGCGCGGCGAAGGCCGGGGGCTGAACGCGGGCTATTCCCCTCTTCGGCGTCCTCGTCTAAAGGCTGTGCATGGCAAAACCGGTCACACAATTCACCTGCTCCAACTGCGGCACGACCCATAAGAAATGGTCTGGCCGCTGTGATGATTGCGGCGAATGGAACACCATCCGCGAAGAAACGCCCCTTGGCACCGGGCCGGGCAAGGCGGCCCTAGGCTCGGTCAAGGGCAAGCGGATGATCCTGAAAGATCTGCGCACCAAGGAGACCCCGCCACCACGGCAATCGGCCGGCGTGGCTGAGTTGGATCGTGTCTTGGGCGGGGGCCTTGTACCCGCTTCCGCCACGCTGGTGGGCGGTGATCCGGGTATCGGCAAATCCACCCTTCTACTGCAAGCCGCCGCCGCCTTTGCGCGCCAAGGGCTGAAGGTTGTCTATGTCTCGGGCGAAGAAGCGACGGCACAGGTCCGTATGCGGGCCGAACGCCTTGGCCTGTCGGAAAGCGCCGTGATGTTGGCGTCCGAAACCAACCTGCGCGATATTCTGACCACGCTGGAGGCCGAAGCCCCGGACCTGGCGATCATCGACTCGATCCAGACCATGTGGCTCGACACCGTCGACAGCGCCCCCGGCTCGGTCAGCCAGGTGCGCGCGTCGTCCCATGAGCTGACGACCTTCGCCAAGCGGCGCGGCACGTCGGTGATGTTGGTGGGCCATGTCACCAAAGAGGGGCAGATCGCCGGCCCGCGCGTGGTGGAACACATGGTGGACACGGTCCTGTATTTTGAAGGCGAGCGCGGCCATCAATTCCGCATCCTGCGCTCCGTCAAGAACCGCTTTGGCCCCGCCGATGAGATTGGCGTGTTCGAGATGACGGGCCGGGGCTTGGCCGAAGTCTCCAACCCCTCGGCCCTGTTCCTGAGCGACCGCGAACAACCCGCCCCCGGATCGGTGGTTTTCGCAGGCATTGAGGGCACACGCCCGGTTCTGGTCGAGTTCCAGGCCCTTGTGGCGCCCTCCAACCTGTCGCAGCCGCGCCGCGCCGTTGTGGGGTGGGACGGGTCGCGCCTGTCGATGATCCTTGCGGTGCTGGAGGCGCGCGCGGGCATCTCGTTCCAGGGGCTCGACGTCTATCTGAACATCGCAGGCGGGATGCGCATATCTGAACCCGCCGCCGATCTTGCCGTTGCGGCCGCCCTTCTGTCGGCCCGTGAAGACAGCGCTCTGCCCCGCGAAACCGTGGTTTTTGGGGAACTTTCCCTATCAGGGGCGCTCCGTCCGGTGTCTCAGGCGGAAAATCGGTTGAAAGAAGCGGTGAAACTTGGTTTTTCGACAGCAATTGCACCGACAGGCTGTCGGATTGCTGATAATGCAGGTGTGAACGTCAAATCCTTTACGGATCTCCCCACTTTCGTGGGTGACATCTTTGGGGCAGGCTGACAGGCGCGACGCACGCAAAAGACCCCCATTCGCGGGGAAGTGAGTTAAGAGGGCAGACATGGACGGATTTACTATTTTTGACGGGGTCGTCGGTGGCGTGATCGTCATTTCGGCCATTCTGGCTTACGCCCGCGGTTTCATCCGCGAGGTGATGTCGATCGCGGGATGGGTTGCAGCCGCGGTGGTTGCCTTCATTTTTGCCCCCAACGCCTTGCCCCTGATCTCGGAAATTCCCGTCTTGGGCGATTTCATCGGCGAAAGCCGCGAGTTGGGAATTCTAGCCGCCTTTGCCATCGTGTTTGTCATAGCCCTGGTGATCGTGTCGATCTTCACGCCGCTGTTTTCGACCGTTGTGCAACGCTCGGCCCTTGGCGGGTTGGATGCGGGCCTTGGGTTCCTGTTCGGCGTGGCGCGCGGCGTGTTGTTGGTTGTTGTGGCCCTGATCGCCTACGATCGCATCGTCGGCGATGAGCCTATTCCCGCCATCTCGGAAAGCCGATCCTCGGCGGTGTTTGCCAATATGCAAGCGCAGATCGAGGCGCAGATCCCCACCGATGTACCCGGCTGGATTCTGGAACGCTACGAGACATTGATCGACGGCACCGACGAAGAAGCCGCCCCCGCTGTCTCCGAATAAACAGCGGGCTGCGAAACGGCGGGGTTGGATCCCCGCCGCTTGGCCTCCCTAGCGCCGCCCGAAGGTGGCGATCATTCCGGCCAGCAACAAGACGGCGGCACCGCCCGTGTACATCCAGAACCCGGCCCGGATGAAGTCTCCCAAAAGGTCATAGACCTGCCCCAAATCCTGAAAATTGACCGAGAACGGCAGCCCGAAGTCTGCCCGCACATCTTCTGCGCGCAGGTAATAGTGGACGCACAGAACCAGCGGGGAAGCGCCTGCCAGAAAGGCGAATAGTCCCGCCCCGCGTCCCAACAGCGACAGGAGTGCGGCAAGGCCCGCCAAGGCAAAGCCTCCCAGAAACACCCAGGCCTGCCACGGCCCCTCGGTGATAAGCCCTTGCAAACGATCGCCAATCAGAACCGAGGGAGAGATTTCCTGCCCCGCAAATGGCGGCTCTACCCATGTAACGACGTAGCTGGCGGCCATGGCGGCCCCCGCAAGAAAGATGAAGAAACGCATGTGACTGCTCCGCGTGCTTTTGTCTGTTATTATGCGGCATCCTACCGCAATCGCGCAGTTCGGTCCAATGCCGGGGGATTTCATTCATGATCGTTTGGTGACACCGCCGCCCGGGCGTCCTATGTGTCTGTCACGCACAGGACCAAGGATTCGCCCGATGGACGAGACAGCCTTCCCCCAGCATCCCTTTGATGCCCGCGATGATGACAAATTACGCGAGGAATGCGGCGTGTTTGGCGTCATTGGTGTCGCCGACGCTGCCAACTTCGTGGCGCTCGGCCTCCACGCCCTTCAGCATCGCGGTCAGGAAGCCGGCGGCATCGTCACCCACGACCCCGAAGCGGGCTTCAGCTCGGCCCGGCGTTTTGGCTACGTCCGCGATACGTTTACCTCGCAAAAGGTGATGGAGACTTTGCCCGGGTCCATCGGCATTGGCCACGTGCGCTATTCCACCGCCGGGTCCAAGGGCGCCACGCAAATCCGCGATGTGCAGCCCTTCTTTGGCGAATTCGCCATGGGCGGGGCAGCTATTGCCCACAACGGCAACATCGTGAACGCCGATGAACTGCGCAAGGAACTGATCGAACGTGGCTCGATCTTCCAGTCTTCCTCGGACAGCGAATGTATCATTCATCTGATGGCGCGGTCGTTGCAGAAGAACATCCCCGAGCGGATGAAAGACGCCCTGCGCCGCGTTGAAGGGGCGTTCTCGGTTGTGGCGACGACCCGCACCAAGTTGATCGGTTGCCGCGACGCCTTGGGCGTGCGCCCGCTGGTGATCGGCAAATTGGGTGACGGCTTTGTGCTGTCGTCCGAGACCTGCGCGCTGGACATCATCGGCGCAGAGCTGATCCGCGAGGTTGAGCCCGGCGAAATGGTGGTCATCACCGAGGCGGGCATCGAATCGTCCAAGCCGTTCAATCAGAAACGCTCGCGGTTCTGCATTTTTGAACACGTCTATTTCTCTCGCCCCGATAGCATCATCGGCGGGCGTTCTGTCTATGAGACGCGCCGTCAGATCGGTGTGGAACTGGCGAAAGAGGCCCCCGTGGAGGCCGATCTTGTCTGCCCCGTACCCGACAGCGGCACGCCAGCGGCCATCGGTTATAGCCAGGAAGCGGGCATTCCCTACGCCATGGGCATCATCCGCAACCAATACATGGGCCGCACGTTCATTGAGCCGTCCGAGCAGATTCGCAACATGGGTGTGCGCCTGAAGTTGAACGTGAACCGCGCGTTGATTCGCGGCAAACGGGTGATCTTGGTCGATGACAGCGTGGTGCGCGGCACGACCTCTCGCAAGATCAAGGAGATGATCCTTGATGCCGGTGCCGCCGAAGTGCATTTCCGCATCGCCTCTCCGCCCACCGCATGGCCGTGCTTTTACGGCGTCGACACGCCCCAACGCGAAAAGCTGTTGGCCGCGACCATGTCGGAAGAAGAAATGCGCCAACATCTGGCGGTCGATAGCCTGAAGTTCATCTCCCTCGACGGGTTGTACCGCGCCGTGGGTGAGGCCGAGGGCCGCGATCCCGCCAAACCCGCTTACTGCGACGCTTGTTTCTCGGGCGAATATCCCGTGGTCCCCACCGATCAGATCGCGAAAGGTTTTGAACTGGTGGAGGCGGCAGAATGATCCGCCTGTTCCGCCGGACCAAAGCCCCCAAAGTGATCCCCGAGGCCGAATTGGCCCGGCGGCTGGTGGACCCTGACTACACCTGCGTGTGCTGCGGCAAGGTGGTTGGCGCGGCCAAGCGCTTGCGCCCCGAGGCGCCTTTCAGCTGGAAAAACCCGCCCGAGCCCGCTGACGATGACAGTTTCGATGCCGGCGGGGTCGAGATCTTCACCCACAACTACGCCCGCCGCGACGGCGACAACCTGTTGCGGGCCTATCTTCCGGTGCCGGTAAAGGGCACGGAAGGCTCGGTCTTTCTGGGGATTTGGTGCAGTCTCAAAGCGGGCAACCACGCCCGCTTTCGCGCCGCGCAGGCCCGCGGCGATGCCGATAAACTGGGCGAACTGCATTCGTGGCTTTACACGCAATTGCCCCGCCTGACCGGACCGCTTCTGACCGAGGGCGTCTTGGTCCCTTACTCCGAGGGGCGCAAACCGCTTTATTGGATCACCAATGAGCGCCACCCCTTCCATGCCGCACAGCAAGAGGGGTTGAGCGCCACGGAAATTCTCGAGGTCTATGAAAGCTTTGGCCACGGCGACGTGGTAAGCTGCCTCAAGGCATGAGCGTGCCGCCGCTCCGCCTGCGGCCCCACCACATCCTGTGTTCGCTGGGGTTTGAAGGCCACGGCTATTCCGACACCTTCACCGCGAATATGGAAGCCATCGTTGTGGGCCGCCTCCGCGCCGCATTGGGCGATGCCACGATGGTCGAGATCACGGCCACCGCCGATGCCATCTGCGCCCCCTGCCCCCGCAAACGCGGGCAAGGGTGCGAGGCGCAGTTCGAGATCGACACCCTCGACACCGCCCACGGCGCGGCTCTGGGGGTGTCTGCGGGTGAGCGTCTGACGTGGGGCGAGGCGCAGGACCGTGTCCGCGCCCGCATCAAGCCCGATGATCTGGACGTGATTTGTGCCGGCTGTCGCTGGCTGGACCTTGGCCTGTGCAAATCCGCCGTGGCGCGGTTGCAGGGTTAGACGACAAGCCGGCCCTCGCCCATCTGGCAAATAAAAACGCCGCCCTCCCGGAAGGAGAGCGGCGCCAAATCTTTAAGCTGGCAGAGGGCTTAGCCCGCTTTACGCGCAGACAATGCCGCCCAACCGCCGGTGACAACCAAAGCCGCCAGAACCGCTTTTACCGCGTCGCCGATCAGGAAGGGCGATACGAAATGGGTCCAGTAGAAGCCCATGCCTTGGCCCGCCCATCCGGCTTCCATGCCGAAGGTGCCTGCGACGGCCATCGGCCAAGCCAGACCGGGCACGTACAGCAGGGCAGAGATAACCACTGCGGTCGCCGCCGTGCCGAAGAAGCCTTTGGCGAGGCCACGTTCAGCCGCCCATCCTGCGGCCCATGCCATCGCGACGAAGCCGATCAGGAAACCAGCGGTCGGGCCAGCGAAGGCCAAGCCGTTCATGCCGTTGGCGAATACCGGAAGACCCATCGCGCCTTCGGCCAGATAGGCCAGCAGCGTTGCCGCGCCGAGGCGCGAGCCGAAGGTGAAGCCCACGGCCAGGATCGCCAGCGTTTGCAGCGTCATTGGGACGGGGATCATTGGCACCGACGTTTGCGCGGCCAATGCGATGACAAGCGTGCCCCCGACGACCAGCAGCGCCTTGCGCAGAAGGCCCTCTTGTCCCAGCGTCGCGGAAAGAAGTGTTGCGTTGTGGCCCATCAGATCAGGCTCCCTTTAATGTGTCCCGTAAGAGTGAGGGCGCTATGACCCCTTGCCGCAAGGGTATACCCCTTGCGCTTGGGCGTGCAAGCGGGCAACACGCGCGCCATGACAGGAAATGACGCTCAAAAACCGCTCGCTGGCAAAATCGCTCTGGTCACGGGGGCCTCTCGGGGCCTTGGGGCCGCTTCGGCCCTATGGTTGGCCGAACAAGGTGCCCATGTTGTTGCCGTTGCCCGCACCATTGGCGGGCTGGAAGACTTGGATGATCGGATCAAGGCCGTTGGCGGGCAAGCCACCCTTGCGCCGATGGATATCACCGATGAGGGCGCGATTGCGAACCTCTGCCGCTCCATCCACGATCGCTGGGGCAAGGCCGATATCTGGGTTCACGCTGCCTTTCACGCCAGTGTGCTGACCCCGGCGCCTCACGTGGAGGTCAAAGATCTGGACAAGGTGATCGCCACCAACATCCGCGGCCTGTCGCGCCTTATCGCAAACGTCGAGCCGCTGATCCTGCCCTCTGATGCGCCCGCCGCCGTTTTCTTCGACGACACATGGGACGCGAAATTCGCCGGTGCTTACGCCATGTCGAAAGCCGCACAACGGGCGCTGGTGCAAAGCTGGCAGGCCGAGACGGCAAAAGCACCATTGGCGGTTCATCTGGTGACACCCAAACCGATGCCCACGGCGATCCGGGCACGCTTCTATCCCGGCGAGGACCGCACGCCTCTGGCCGATCCTGCGCAAGAGGCCGCCCGCCTTCTGGGGCCGCTTTTCACCGCCTGAACAGAAAACGCCCGCCCCATCTCTGGGCCGGGCGAGACTGTGCCAAAACCGACTGCAAGGTTTACACTTTGTCGGAGGCTTCCATTGCTTCTGCCATCGCTTCGGCCCGTGCGGCCAGATCGGCAAAGCCTACGCTGATCTCTTCGGGGATCGCCACCGCCGTGCCACTGCTGGCGCCCGCTTCTTGCAGTTCCGAGATCTTCCGCCCCCGGTCCGCCAAACGCTCCTCAGCCGAGCGCAGCGCCCGGTCCTGGGTGGCGATCTTGTCCTGCATCTCGCGCAGGTCATCCTCCATGGCCGCCGTTTTATCGGCAAGCATCAAGCCCGCCATCAACAGCATCCGGTCAGGCGGCATCCGCCCGATTTGCCCCAGAACGACGGCGGCTTCCGTATCCAGCATCTTCGCAGCCGAGCGCAGGTAGTTTTCTTCACCATCCTGACAGGCGACGCTGAACACCCGCGTCCCGATTTCGATTTCCACCTCAGGCATCTTGGCCTCCTTCGGCACGGTCCAACCCGGCCTGCATTTCTTGTACGATCCGGTCCAATTCCGCCGCATCGGTATCACGCAACTGGCGCAGGGTCTCGACCTCGGCCAGCAACCCCTGATCGAGGGTAGCGCTGTCCACATCGGCGCCGCTTTGCAGCAAAGAGACCTGAGCCGCCAAATCCTCGGCCCGTGTGCGCATCAGGCGCAATTGCCGCCGCAGTTCCAGAATGCGGTCGTCCACACTGGCCCCGGTGGCCTCTTGCAGCTCTTCCAGCGCGTCGGTGGCCGCGTCACATGCAGTGCGGGCCGCATCGCGTTCTTCCCGGGCGCGTTCCGCCCGACGCCCCAATACGGCAAGGGCTTTCTCCATATCCTCAGGCTCGGCTTCGGCTTCATCACGCACCTCCGGTTGCGCCGCTTGCGCCGCCTCCAGGGCCGCCTGCAATTCGGCCAGCGCCGCGTCTTTTTCGGCCAACTCGGCGCTGCGTGCCTCCAATTCTGCGTTGCGGGCGTCCAGTTCAGACTGCGCCGCCCCCCGAGAGGCCTCTGCCGCTGCCAGTTTCTCTTCCATCGCCGCCAGCGTCGCCGCATCGGTGCCCGGCGTTTGGGCTGCGTGAGCAATGGCCGTTTCAGCCTCAGCCCGAGCTGCCTCGGCCTCGGCGCGGGCCGAGGTCACATCGCTTTGCGCATCGGCCAACGCGTCCTGGGTTTCGGCCAAGCGGGCCTCCAACGCGCTGACACGGTCCGCGGCCTCGGTCGCGCGGGCCTCGGCATCCTGGCGCGCGGCCTCTGCCTCTGCGGCTTGGGTCGCAGCCCCGGCAGCAGCCGCAATCGCGGCCTCAGCGGCGCCATCTTCGGCCTGCGTATCCCTACTTGCGGCAATCCCTGCCGCGATGCGGTCCAAGGCCTGCGACAGACGCTGTTCCAGCGCTTTCAGGTGTTCAATATCGGCGGTGTCGCTCATGACAGCCGGTGCCCCCTCGTCATCCCGCATAGGCGCGGTGTTTAGATTTCTATACATCCGCTTCCGGCAGGCTTTGCGCCCGTTTCGTCGCAGATGTCGTGTATACTGCCTCTAACGTACCCCTATTTGGGGGTCAAACCGCATCACTTTGCAAGGTTTTCTACACCTCAAACGCCGTTTTAGGCCGGAAATGGCCCTTCTCAGGCCCCGAAAGGCCCTTGTGCGGCTTGCACTTCATCGGGCCTTTGATATCACGCCTGCAACCAAAGCCATTGCTGCCACAAAGGATCCTTCCATGGACATCAAAGCCCTTGCAAGCGCCAACCCCGATCATTGGGCCCGCGCTGCCTGCATCCGCACCCTGACGCTGGACGCCGTGGCTGCCGCCAATTCCGGCCACTCTGGCATGCCGATGGGCATGGCCGACGTGGCCACGGTGCTGTTTGACAAGCACCTCAGCTTTGATGCTTCCAACCCCGATTGGCCCAACCGCGACCGCTTTATCCTGTCGGCGGGCCATGGCTCCATGCTGATCTACTCGCTGCTGCACCTGACCGGCTACAAGGACATGACGCTGGAGCAGATCAAGAACTTCCGCCAGTTGGGCGCGATCA
Organism: Gymnodinialimonas sp. 57CJ19; assembly: GCF_038396845.1. NCBI lineage: Bacteria > Pseudomonadati > Pseudomonadota > Alphaproteobacteria > Rhodobacterales > Paracoccaceae > Gymnodinialimonas > Gymnodinialimonas sp. 57CJ19. Next base: position 2,330,310 of record NZ_CP151587.1, on the reverse strand, counting down.
CCGCAGGCCACCCTGAATACGGCCACGTGAAAGGTGTCGAGACCACAACCGGCCCCCTTGGCCAAGGCATCGCCAACGCCGTGGGTTTCGCCATGGCGGAAGAGCATCTGCGGGCCACCTGGGGCAAGAAGATCATCGACCACTACACCTATTGCATCGCCGGCGACGGCTGCTTGATGGAGGGCATTAGCCAAGAGGCGCTGGCGCTCGCCGGTCGCCAGGAGCTGTCGCGCCTGATCGTCATGTGGGATGACAACGGCATCACCATCGACGGCAACGTGTCGATGTCCGACTGCACCGACCAGAAGGCGCGGTTTGCCGCGTCCGGGTGGGACGTGTTCAGCTGCGATGGCCATGACCCCGCCGATATCGACCGCGCCTTGACCGAGGCCAAAGCCTCCCCCCGCCCCGCGATGATCGCGTGCAAAACCCACATTGCCATCGGCTCCAGCGCGCAAGACACCGCCAAAGGCCACGGCGCTTTGACCGACCCGCAGTTGGTTGCCGACACCAAGGCCGCCTACGGCTGGCCCCATGCGCCCTTTGAAATCCCCGCCGACCTGAAGCAATGGTGGGAGGCCGTAGGCCGCCGCGGCGAGGAGCAAAGCGCAGCGTGGGAGGAGCGGTTCAATGCCCTTTCCGCAGGAAAGCAGGCCGAGTTCACCCGTGCCTTCGCCGGCGAAATGCCCAAAAAGCTGTCGGCCACGATCAAGGCGTTCAAAAAGCAGCTCTCCGATGAGAAGCCCAAGGTCGCGACCCGCAAGGCCAGCCAAATGGCGCTTGAGGTTATCAACACCATCGTCCCAGAAACCCTTGGCGGTTCTGCCGATCTGACCGGATCGAACCTGACCCATACGGGCGGGCTTGGCATCTTCTCTCCCGAAAATCGCAAGGGCCGTCACGTCCACTACGGTATCCGTGAACACGCCATGGCGGCGGCGATGAACGGCATGGTGCTGCACGGCGGCATCAAGCCCTACGGCGGCACCTTCTTCACCTTCACCGACTACGCCCGCCCCTCTATGCGCCTGTCCGCGCTGATGGGCATCGCGCCGGTCTATGTGATGACCCACGATTCCATCGGCGTTGGCGAAGATGGCCCGACGCACCAGCCTGTGGAGCACCTCGCCATGTTGCGCGCCACGCCCAACATGAACGTCTTCCGCCCTGCCGACGCCGTGGAAACCGCCGAGGCTTGGGAACTGGCGCTGAGCACCAGCAAGACCCCTTCCACGCTGGCCCTGTCTCGCCAAGGTCTGCCGACGGTGCGGACCGAGCACAAGACCAAGAACCTCACCGCTCAGGGCGCCTACGTTCTGGCCGACGCCGAGGGCAAACGCCAGGCGATCCTCATGGCCACCGGTTCGGAAGTTGCCATCGCCATGGCGGCCCGGGACCTGCTGCAAGCCGAAGGCATCGGCACCCGCGTGGTGTCCATGCCTTGTTGGGAGCTGTTCGAGCAGCAAGAAGAAAGCTACCGCAAGCGCGTACTGCCGGGCGGCCCGGTCCGTGTGGCCGTGGAAGCCGCCGTCGATTTCGGTTGGGATCGTTGGTTGTTTGGAGAGCGTGGCAAGCGCGACAAGGGCGGTTTTGTCGGAATGCCCGGCTTCGGGGCCTCCGCGCCGGCGGAAGACTTGTACGCCCACTTCGGCATCACCGCCGAAGGCGTCGCTGCCAAGGTGAAAGAGCTGCTGTAAGCTCTGGTTTCGGGCCTACCGGCCCACCTGCACACATCGCCCGCCCGCGCCTTCCGCGTTGGCGGGCTTTTTCTTGGGATCTTGGCGGCCGCGTTCGGCGGCGCGGAAACGGCCATAACGCAGAATGAGATAGAAGCCACACAACAGCGGTCCCCCCCGGCGGGGTCCAGACCACCGAGGGTTCCTCTTAGACGGGTCAGAAGCGATGCTGCATCCTGACCACGGAGCATTGGTTAACATGCGATCATAAAGATATGGTTAACGCCGCGCGAAAAACCCGCACGGCACAGCGGTGTCGGCCCTATGTGACGCCGAAGGGGGCGCAGAAACGGCCGAATTTAGTGGCTCGCCTCACCGGCCAGCCCAACGGCCCGCATGATTGGGCCAATCACATGGGTCACGATGGGGATCAAGATCATCCCCAGGATCACGCCCAAGATGCCATCAATCGCCGCGGTCACGATCCAGGTGATGGCGCCGTTCTCGCCGCCAACGGAATGGGCAATGCCCTCAATCCAATGCTCCGGCCCGTGCCAGCCCATTTCGGCCAGGCCATGCACGATGATCGACCCGCCGACCCATAGCATCGCCGCCGTGCCCACAACGGTTAACGCCTTTAGAAAGCCCGGCATCCCGCGCACAATCGCTTCGCCGATCTTCTGGGTCACCCCAAGACGCCCGTTGGAGGCCATGTGCAGCCCCACATCATCGGCCTTCACGATCAGCGCCACCGCGCCGTAAACCAGCAATGTGATCCCTATGGCCACAACCGCCAAGGCCCCGGCCTGGAACCAGATGTTATCGGTCTCCAATGCCGCCAAAGCGATGGTCATGATCTCGGCCGACAAGATGAAATCGGTCTTGATCGCGCCCTTCACCTTCTGCTCTTCCAGATGCGCCGTATCTACGCCCGATGCCTTCACGGCGGCAGCCTCGGCCACATCGTCATGGCGGGACGACAACCAGTGGTGGATCTTCTCGGCCCCTTCAAAGCACAAATACGCCCCGCCCAACATCAGAAGCGGCGGGATCATCCATGGCGCGAAAGCCGACAACAGCAAAGCCACCGGCAACAGGATCACCAACTTGTTGAAGACCGAGGCGCGTGCGATCTTCCACACAATGGGAAGCTCTCGCTTGGCCGAAAACCCGTGGACATACTTGGGCGTCACGGCGGCGTCATCAATCACCGCCCCCGCCGCCTTCGCGCCCGCCTTGGCGGCCTGCGAAATCACATCATCCACCGAAGCCGCAGCCACTTTGGCAATCGCTGCCACGTCATCCAGAAGGGCCAGTAGTCCGCTCATGGTACATCCTTAAAATTCGCACTCTTCGCGTAACATAAGCCACTGGCCGCCCACGTCCACCGAAGAACGCCCGACAATTGTTAGCGCAATCACGCGATGTTTGCGCCACCGTTTCCGCTAACATCCCGAAATGGCATCTCTTTTGGGTTCACAGACGGCGCAATGCGCCCTAACCAAGTCCCAAGCGATGAGATGATAGGAGCTGCACCATGACCATCACCCTCGGCATCAACGGTTTTGGCCGCATTGGACGCGCCACACTGGCCTATATCGCCGAGAGCGCGCGCAATGATGTGCAGGTGGTCAAGATCAACGCCACCGGTCCGGTAGAGACTTCGGCACACCTGCTCCGCTTCGACAGCGTCCATGGCCGCTTCCCCGGAGAGGTTCGAGTAGATGGCGACACGATGGATCTGGGGCGTGGCCCGATGCAGATGTTCTCGACCTACGACCCGGCCGAGCTGGATTGGGAAGGTTGCGATGTGGTTCTGGAATGCACCGGCAAGTTCAACGACGGCCGGAAATCCAGCGTGCATCTGGAACGCGGCGCGAAGAAGGTGCTGATCTCGGCGCCCGCGAAAAACGTAGATCGCACCGTTGTTTACGGCGTGAACCACCGCGACATGCTGGCGGATGAGCGGATGATCTCCAATGGATCGTGCACCACCAACTGCCTCGCCCCGCTGGTGAAGGTGCTGAACGAGGCCATCGGCATCGAGCGCGGCATCATGACGACGATCCATTCCTACACCGGCGATCAGCCGACGCTGGACCGCCGGCACGATGACCTCTACCGCGCCCGCGCCGCCGCCATGGCGATGATCCCCACCTCCACCGGGGCCGCCAAGGCCCTGGCCGAAGTTCTGCCCGAGATGGAAGGCAAACTGGACGGCACCGCCCTGCGGGTGCCCACGCCAAATGTCTCGGCCGTAGACCTGACCTTTGAAGCCGCCCGTGATGTCACGGTTAACGACGTTAACGAAATCATGGCAGAGGCCGCCAACGGCTACATGGGCGCCGTCCTGTCCTATGATCCCGCCCCCAAGGTATCGGTCGACTTCAACCACACGACGCCGTCGTCGATCTTCGCGCCCGACCAGACCAAGGTCGTCGGCGGTCGCACGGTCCGCGTGTTGGCATGGTACGATAACGAGTGGGGCTTCTCTGCCCGCATGGCCGACGTCGCCAGCGCCATGGGCCGCCTGACGCATTAAACATTGGCGCTACCGCGCTTCGCGCGGGCTCCTTCCATGCGCTACCGCGCTTCGCGCTACTTGAGCGCGGGCTCTTTCCATGCGCTATCGCGCTTCGCGCTACTTGAGCGCGGGGTCCATCCATGCGCTACCGCGCTTCGCGCTACTTGAGCGCGGGCTCTTTCCATGCGCTACCGCGCCTCGCGCTGCTTGAGCGCGGGCGCGCGTCGTGGCCCGTGATGTCAGCTCAACTGACATACCCCTTCCCATTGCCCCTTTACCCATCCCCAACCCTCCCCCACTCTGGCCCGTAACCAGACCGCAGGAGGCCCCCCATGACCGACAAATACCTACTCAAAGCCGCAGACATTGCCGAGATGGAGGGGTTGGCCAAGGTCCACTTTCTGAACCCCGACGCCAAGCGCGTGAATACATCTCTGGGCGATGAAACCGGTCTCACGGGCCTCGGCATCCACTTGATCGAGGTCGCCCCCGGCGATGAGACCACCGAATACCACGTCCACCACTATGAGGATGAGGCCGTCTATATCCTGTCAGGCACCGGCACCGCGACGATCGGAGAAGAAGATCACCCCATCGCCCCCGGTGATTTCATCGGCTACCGCAAGATGGGCCTCGCCCATACCATTGTGAACACCGGGATCGAGCAACTGCGCATCCTCGTGATCGGGCAACGCCTGGCCCATGACGTGGGCGACTATCCCCGCAAGGCACGACGGATTTACCGCAACGCGGGCCTGCCTTGGGACCTTGTCCCCCATGACGCAATGGCGCACCCCCAGGCGGGGGCGAAGAAATAGCCTTCCGCCCGCCTCCGCCCCGTGGCAGGGTCCAAGCCCATGACCAATACGCTCGCCATATGGATCATCATCGTCATCGCCGCCTTTCTGGCGGTAGATGCGGTTATGTTTGACTGGAGCTTGTCGCTCTTTCTGGGCCGCAAGTTCGCGAGCCTTCTTTTGTGGATGGCCTTCTGGCGGTAGGACACTCCGCCCCTTCCCAAACGGCTGCGCACGCGCTAATACGCAAATGTTATCGCTAACAGCGCTCTCGGATCGCGCGAAAAGCCCCCGCCGCCGCCCGCGCGGCACATACCATTAGGAGTCTCCCCATGGCCGTCAAAGTCGCCATCAACGGATTTGGTCGCATCGGACGTAACGTGCTGCGCGCCATCATTGAATCGGGCCGCACCGATATTGAAGTTGTGGCCATCAACGATCTCGGGCCGGTCGAGACCAACGCCCACCTGCTGCGCTACGACTCAGTCCACGGGCGCTTCCCCGCGACCGTCACCACAACCGACACAACCATCGACGTCGGTCGCGGCCCGATGGCTGTCACCGCCATCCGCAACCCCGCCGACCTTCCCTGGGCGGACGTGGACGTTGTTCTGGAATGCACCGGCATCTTCACCTCGAAAGAGGCTTGCCAGGCGCATCTGGAGAACGGCTCCTCGCGGGTCCTGATCTCTGCGCCCGGCAAAAACGCCGACAAGACGATCGTATTTGGCGTGAACGACGACCAGTTGACCGCCGATGATATCGTAGTGTCGAATGCCTCTTGCACGACAAACTGCCTGTCTCCGGTTGCCCATGTGCTGCACTCGGAAATCGGAATCGTCAAAGGCTTCATGACGACGATCCATTCCTACACCGGCGACCAGCCGACACTGGACACCATGCACACCGACCTCTACCGCGCCCGCGCCGCGGCCTTGTCGATGATTCCAACCTCTACCGGTGCCGCCAAGGCTGTGGGCCTCGTGCTGCCGGAACTGGCGGGTAAACTTGACGGCGTAGCGATCCGTGTCCCTACGCCCAACGTGTCGGTCGTTGACCTGACATTTGAGGCCGCCCGTGAAACCTCGGTCGAGGAAATCAACGCCGCCATCGCCAAAGCCGCCAATGGCCCGCTGAAAGGCATCTTGGGCGTCACAGACGAAAAACTGGTGTCGATGGACTTCAACCACGATCCCCATTCATCGATTTTTGCCACCGATCAGACCAAAGTCATGGAAGGCACAATGTGCCGTATCCTGACATGGTACGACAACGAATGGGGCTTCTCGAACCGCATGAGCGATACCGCGGTCGCCATGGGAAAGTTTCTCTGACCGCGCACAAGTATCCGACGCCACCGATTGCCGCGGCGTCGGATTCGATATTTGGAAAAAGGTGAAGAGGGGCGAGAGCCGCACGCGCGCCGCCCCTCTTCATCTTTTCAAAAATATCGCCGCCGGAGGCATCTAAACTCTTTCGGTGCGCCCTCGCCTCATGCGAGACATAGAATGACTGGCACCGCAGGAGGAAACCATGCGCTTTAACACCCTCAACGACATGGACCTGTCAGGCAAACTTGTGCTGACCCGCGTGGACATCAATGTGCCCGTGGAGGACGGGAAGGTGACGGACGCCACCCGCATCACGCGCATCGTGCCGACGATCAAAGATATCCTCGCCAAAGGCGGTCGCCCAGTGATGCTGGCGCACTTCGGCCGTCCCAAAGGCGAATACGTGCCCGAGATGAGCCTTCGGGTGACGGTGCCCGCGCTGGAAAGGGCCCTTGGCCAGCCGGTGAACTTTGTCGAACGCCCCGATCGCGAGAGCCTTGATGCGCTGCCCCAGGGCACCGTGACCTTGATCGAAAACACACGCTTTGCGGCCATGGAAGAGGCGAACGACCCGAAGATGGCGGGCTTCCTTGCCTCTTTGGGCGATGTTTATTGCAACGACGCGTTCTCGGCGGCGCATCGGGCCCATGCGTCCACCGAGGGGGTGGCCCGGTTGCTGCCCGCTTGTGCCGGGCGCCTGATGGCGGAAGAGTTGAATGCACTGGACCGCGCGCTTGGCACACCCCAGCGCCCTGTGGGTGCTGTTGTTGGCGGCGCAAAGGTCTCTAGCAAATTGGATCTGCTCTATAATCTGGTGGAGAAGCTGGACGTTCTGTTTATCGGGGGCGGCATGGCCAACACCTTCCTGATGGCGCGGGGTGCGCAACTGGGGGCCTCTTTGGTGGAGGCTGAGCTGCTCGACACCGCGCGGGACATCATGGCCAAGGCCAAGAGCACGGGCTGCCGGATCATCTTGCCCACGGACGGCCTTGTGGCGCGAGAATTCAAGGCGGGCGCGGCCTATGACAATGTCTTCCTGGACGAGACCACCGAGTTGGCCGCGGATCAAATGGTGCTGGATGCCGGCGCCGACGCGGTCACGGGCATCGTTTCGGAATTCGCGACCCTCAAGACTCTCGTCTGGAACGGTCCCTTGGGCGCGTTCGAGATCGAGCCCTTCGACACCGCCACCAACGCCGCTGCCCGCGCGGCGGCAGAACTGACTCGTGATGGGCGCTTGACGTCGGTTGCCGGGGGCGGCGACACGGTCGCGGCCTTGAACAAGGCGGGCGTGGCGGATGATTTCTCCTACATCTCCACCGCCGGCGGCGCGTTTCTGGAGTGGATGGAGGGTAAGACCCTGCCCGGCGTTGCCGCATTGGAAGCCGCAAAAACCTAGGCTTTGCCAATGGTAGCGCAACCATGATGGACGCCTTCGTCCCTGCCCCTTAGACCGCTCTTAACGGAACCGAAGGAGCATCCCATGGGCAACGTCGAGCAGATCGCACAAATGCAAAACGGCGCGGGCTTTATCGCCGCGCTGGACCAATCTGGCGGCTCGACGCCCAAAGCGCTAAAGCAATACGGCGTCGATGAAACCGCCTATGGCTCGGACGCCGAGATGTTCGACCTGATCCACGCCATGCGTGCCCGCATCGCCACCGCCCCCGCCTTCACCGGCAAAAAGGTCATCGGCGCGATCCTGTTCGAGATGACGATGGACCGCGAGATTGAAGGCACCCCCGCCGCGGAATACCTGTGGTCGCAACGGCAAGTGGTGCCATTCCTGAAAATCGACAAGGGGTTGGAGGCCGCAGGCGACGGCGTGCAGATGCTTAAACCCATGCCCGATCTGGACGCCACGCTGGAACGCGCTGCCGCAAAAGGCATCTTCGGCACCAAGGCGCGGTCGGTAATTGCCGAGCCCAACGCCCAAGGCATCGCCGCCAATGTGGCGCAGCAATTCAAGGTTGGTGCGCAGGTGTTGAACCACGGCATGGTGCCCATTCTGGAGCCTGAAGTTTCTATCACCGCCCCCGCCAAGGCCGAGGCGGAGGCGGTGTTGCGCGACGCGATCCTGGCCGAACTGGACGCAATGTCTGGCGATCAGCAGATCATGCTGAAACTGACCCTCCCCGAGGAGGCCGACTTCTACGCCCCGCTGATTGCCCACCCCAAGGTGATGCGGGTCGTGGCGCTTTCGGGCGGCTACGCCCGCGATGAGGCCAACGGCAAATTGTCCGCCAATCACGGCATGATCGCCAGCTTCAGCCGCGCCCTGACCGAGGGGCTTTCCGCGCAGCAGGACCAAGCCGCTTTCAACGCCAAGCTGGAAGCCGCGATCGGCTCGATCCACGCGGCCTCGATCACCTAGGCCACGGTTCTTTCGCCCCCACAACATGTGGGGGATTCACAAAGCCTTTGAATTATGCGAATCTGTCTGGGACGGACCCGTTAGAGGCCCGCATTGAATGGCTTGTGATAGCCAAGAGGCAGAACCATGTTGCGGACCCTTTCCCTGACCCGAGCCATCGTGCCGGGAATCCTGTTCCTTGTGGGATTTTACTTCACCTTCACCGCGGTGCAGGGGAACAACGGTCTGTTTCAACGCATTCAGGTCGAGGCAGAGCGGGATCGTTTGACTGAAGAGCTCGCCGCCTTGCAGATGCAGACCCAACGGATGGAAATCCTGACCCATCGCCTTTCGGACGATTATCTGGATATTGACCTACTGGATGAACGCGCCCGCAGCGTGTTGGGCTATGTGCGCCCGGACGAGGTGATCCTTCCTTAAGCCGGTTGTGTCGCTGCTTGGGCCGACACGCGCGACCCGAGCGATTTATTCCTCACGAACTCGGCACCTAACCTTCTGCAACCAAAGGCATTCCCTGCACACATGGCAGGTCTGTGCCCCTGCGTCAGCATTACCGGAAGACTCCCGGCAAAACCTCTGATAACAATTGGTTCAACGTTAAACTATTCCCGGCTCGAAGAGGAGTGGCACGCGATGGCTGCACGCAAGACGACCGAAAAGACAGGCTCAAAGGCCAATGTCTCTGCCGAGGATCTCAAGAAATACTATCGTGAGATGCTCTTGATCCGCCGCTTTGAAGAAAAGGCGGGCCAACTTTACGGCATGGGCCTGATTGGGGGCTTCTGTCACCTTTATATCGGGCAGGAAGCGGTCGTTGTGGGCCTCGAAGCCGCGGCCGAGGAAGGCGACAAGCGCATCACCTCCTACCGCGATCACGGCCATATGCTGGCCTGTGGCATGGACCCCAAGGGCGTCATGGCCGAGCTCACGGGCCGCGAGGGCGGTTATTCGAAGGGCAAGGGCGGCTCCATGCACATGTTCTCCAAGGAGAAGCATTTCTATGGCGGCCACGGCATCGTCGCGGCACAGGTGCCGATCGGCGCGGGCCTTGCCTTCGCCGATAAATACCTCGGCAACGACCGCGTGACCTTCACCTACTTTGGCGACGGCGCAGCCAACCAGGGCCAAGTCTACGAGACATACAATATGGCCGAACTGTGGAAGCTGCCTTGCATTTTTGTCATTGAAAACAATCAGTACGCCATGGGTACCTCTACCCAACGCTCCACCAAGTCCCCGTCCTACTGGGAACGGGGCGTCGCCTACGGCATCCCCGGCGAAGAGGTGGACGGTATGGACGTTCTGGCCGTTAAGGCCGCCGGCGAAAAGGCCGTGGCCCACTGCCGGGCGGGCAAAGGTCCCTACATTCTGGAAATCAAGACCTACCGCTATCGCGGCCACTCCATGTCTGATCCGGCCAAGTACCGGACCCGCGAAGAAGTGCAGGAAATGCGCGAGAAGCGCGACGCGATCGAACACGTGCGCCAGATGCTGCTGACGGGCGGTCACGCCTCGGAAGACGATCTGAAAGCCATCGACAAAGAGATCAAGGAAATCGTCAACGACTCCGCCGAGTTCGCGAAAACCTCGCCCGAGCCCGCGCTGGAGGAGCTTTGGACCGACATTTACGCCGAAGAGGCACCGCAAGGGGAGGCTGTGTAAATGGCTGTAGAAATTCTGATGCCCGCCCTCTCCCCCACGATGGAAGAAGGGACCTTGGCCAAATGGATGGTCAAGGAAGGCGACACCGTCCAATCCGGCGATATTCTGGCCGAGATCGAAACCGACAAGGCCACGATGGAGTTCGAGGCCGTCGATGAAGGCGTGATCGGCAAGATCCTGATCGAGGAAGGCACCGAAGGCGTGAAAGTGAACACCGCCATCGCCATCATCGGTGAGGAAGGCGAGGACATGTCCGCCGCCTCTGCTTCTGCCGCACCAGCGTCAAGCGCCGAGGAAGCCGCGCCAGCGGCTGAGCAGGCGGCCCCCGTCGCGGCTGCCGCTCCCGCCGCGCCGAAAACAGACACCTCGCCCGACTGGCCCGAAGGCACGGCGATGAAAACGCAAACGGTGCGCGAAGCGCTCCGCGATGCGATGTCGGAGGAAATGCGCGCCGACGAAAGCGTTTTCGTGATGGGTGAGGAAGTCGCAGAATACAACGGGGCCTATAAAATCACCCAGGGCATGTTGGACGAATTCGGCGCCAAGCGCGTCATCGACACGCCGATCACCGAGCACGGTTTCGCCGGTATCGGTGTCGGTGCCTCCTTTGGCGGTCTCAAGCCGATTGTGGAGTTCATGACCTTCAACTTCGCCATGCAGGCGATTGACCATATCATCAACTCCGCCGCCAAGACGCTCTATATGTCCGGCGGCCAGATGGGCGCGCCCATGGTGTTCCGGGGTGCCAACGGTGCCGCTGCCCGTGTGGGCGCGCAGCACTCCCACGATTACGCCGCATGGTACGCCCAGGTGCCCGGCCTCAAGGTCGTGATGCCCTACTCGGCAGCCGACGCCAAAGGCCTGCTGAAAACCGCCATCCGCGACCCCAACCCGGTGATTTTCCTCGAGAACGAGATCCTCTATGGCCGCTCGTTCGAGGTGCCGGACATGGATGATTTCACCATTCCCTTCGGCAAGGCCAAGATCTGGCGCGAAGGCACGGACCTGACCATCGTGTCCTTCGGCATCGGCATGACCTACGCGCTGGAAGCGGCCGAAAAACTGGCCGAAGAAGGCATCTCGGCCGAAGTCATCGACCTGCGCACCCTGCGTCCGCTGGACTATGACACCTTGCTGGCCTCGGTGATGAAAACCAACCGCTGCGTCACCGTAGAGGAAGGCTTCCCCGTCGCCTCCATCGGCAACCACCTCAGCGCCTATTTGATGGAAAACGCCTTCGATTACCTCGATGCGCCGGTCATCAACTGCACCGGCAAGGACGTGCCCATGCCCTATGCGGCGAACCTTGAACGCCACGCGCTGATCACCACTGATGAGGTCGTGGCCGCGTGCAAACAGGTGACCTACCGCTGATGCAAGTCCTTGGTAAAAATGCTTCTGCTGATGCCTACCGTGTCTCCGTCGATCTGGGCGGGGATGCGGTAGTGGCTCTGGTCCCGGACGCTTTGCTGTCTCAGCAATATGGCACCGACAAAGCTGTCAGCCACGATCAGGCCTACGAATGGATCGCCACGCAGCAGCACGACCTGACGGACGCCATCAAAGCCCTCAAGAAAGGCGCCACCCCGCGGGCGCCCTTCACTCACATCACGCTCGAATAAGCGACACCCCCTCCAAGGGAGAAACCCATGCCTATTGAACTTCTCATGCCCGCCCTCTCCCCCACGATGGAGGAAGGCACCCTTGCCAAATGGCTCGTCAAGGAAGGCGACACCGTCCAGTCCGGTGACCTGTTGGCCGAGATTGAGACCGACAAAGCCACGATGGAATTCGAAGCCGTAGATGAAGGCATCATCGGCAAGATCCTTGTTGCCGAAGGCACCGAAGGCGTGAAGGTCAACACCGCCATCGCCCTGATCGGCGAAGAGGGCGAAGACTTCTCTGCCGCGCCAACAGCGCCCGCCGCAGGTTCCAGCGCCGTGGAGGCCTCGGGAGAGGCCGAGCAGGCGGACGCCAAGCCCGCCGCGACAGCGGCCACCCCTGCCCCCGCAGCCCCCGCAACGGCCAGCGGCGAACGCATCTTCGCCTCCCCCCTCGCGCGGCGCATCGCGGCGGATAAGGGCGTTGACCTTGCCTCAATCACCGGCTCCGGCCCCCATGGCCGCATCGTGAAAGCCGATGTGGAAGGCGCATCTGCCGCCCCCAAAGCCGCTTCTGCCCCCGCCGAAGCGCCCAAAGCTGCCGCCGCGGGTGGGTCCATGCCCACGGGGCCAAGCGCCGAACAAGTCCTCAAGATGTACGAGGGCCGCGAGTTCGAAGAGGTCAAGCTCAACGGCATGCGCAAGACTGTCGCCGCCCGCCTCACCGAGGCCAAGCAAACGATCCCACACTTCTATCTGCGCCGCGATATCCAGCTGGATGCGTTGCTCAAGTTCCGCTCTCAGCTCAACAAACAGCTGGAAAGCCGGGGCGTGAAACTGTCGGTCAACGACTTCGTCATCAAGGCCTGCGCCCTTGCCCTGCAACAGGTGCCCGACGCCAACGCCGTTTGGGCCGGCGACCGGATGATCAAGCTGAAGCCCTCCGATGTGGCCGTTGCGGTGGCCGTCGAGGGTGGTCTGTTCACCCCGGTCTTGCAGGACAGCGATACGAAGTCCCTTTCGGCTCTGTCTGCCGAAATGAAGGACCTCGCAGGCCGAGCCCGCGATGGCAAATTGCAGCCCCACGAATATGTAGGCGGTTCCTTCGCGATCTCGAACCTCGGGATGATGGGGATCGAGAACTTTGACGCCGTCATCAACCCGCCCCATGGCGCGATCCTGGCGGTTGGTGCGGGCGTCAAAAAACCCGTCGTCGGCGCGGACGGAGAGCTGACAGTGGCCACCGTCATGTCCACCACGCTCTCTGTCGATCACCGTGTGATTGACGGCGCTTTGGGGGCCGAGCTTCTGGCCGCGATCAAGGACAACCTTGAAAACCCAATGGTAATGCTGGCGTGAGACTGCTTAAAGCCCTGGGCCTTATGGCCCTCGGCAGCCTTATGACGATGGTGGTTTTGATCGCCACCCGGGCCGACCCGGTCGGCCCCTTCGTAGTTCCGGCCTATATGGGCGGCGGCGACCTTGGGTTTGTCGCCCCCTACTGGCCTCCGGTCAGCGAATTGGACCGCTTTGCCATCGACTATTCCGCCGCCATGCGGTGCGAAACGATCAACATGTCCCGGCTATCGGTCGAGGTGACGCCACCCCGTGGCCTTCTGCCCGGCTGGATCGAGATCACCTGTAGCGCCTAGACTAAAGCTCTCGCCATTCTCCGGGCGCTAACCCTCTGATATCGTGGGGCCCGATAGAAAACCGCACCAGCCGGATCACCGGGAATCCTACGCCCGCGCACATGCGGCGCACTTGGCGGTTTTTACCCTCCGTCAGAGTTAACCGCACCCATGTATCGGTAATGCTCTTGCGGATGCGCACCGGGGGGTCACGGTCCCAGATCCAATCGGGCGTGCCCACGGCTTCGGCCTCGCAGGGCGCGGTCTTGCCGTCTTTCAACACGACGCCCGTGCGCAGTTTGGCCAAGGCAGCGTCATCGGGCACCCCCTCCACCAAAGCAAAATAGACCTTGGGTGACTTGTACTTGGGCGAAGATATCCGCGCTTGTAGCCCGCCGTCGTCCGTCAGCAGAAGCAGCCCTTCGCTATCGCGGTCCAACCGTCCAGCGGCATAAACACCCTTGGGCAATCCAAGCGCGTCCAGCGCGGGCCAGCCGCCTTCGGACGTGAATTGCGACAGCATGTTCATCGGCTTGTTCACCGCGATAAGCATCAGCGCAGGCCCTCTGGCGTCCGTCTACGAGTTTGCATTTCTTTGCCCATCTGCATCTCTTTGCGAAACCCGAACGCGCCGACCCAGAACACGCCGCCAAAAATCGCCCCCACAATCGGGCTTGCGACGGCCATCACCAGACCGACGAGGAGCTCTCCATCCGCCAAGGTGCTCAGGAACGTCAGGCCAAAGAAGATCCCCGCGCAAACGCCCATCGCTTGGCGAAACGTCACAAGTGCCTGTTTCTTCGCCAAAATTCCCCAAACCACAAAGACAACAATCTGAAGCGGGATCAGCGCAAAGAGGCCAAAGAAAGCCACGAGCCATATCGCCCCGGGTGCTTGACCACCCTCAATCAGCATCGGGATGGCGACGAGCAAAATGCCAAAGAGGTAAGCCACCAGCGTGCCGCGCAACACATAGAGCCACTGCATCCTAGACCTCCCCCGCGTCGAATTTCGCCAACCACCGCTTGGGCGCGTTTTCTCGCCATGTGCGGCGCAACCGCGCTTCGGCCCAACCGCGGTCAATTCGCCCTGCGGCGACCAAAATGAGCCCCGTTTTGGCATAGTGGTCGTGCATCACAAACGTGTCGGGGTCGGCTTCGCGCAACATCTCGCGCTCGTCCCGGGTGCCCTTGAAGATCGCGGCATCGATGTAAGGCGACCACCAGCACCACATCTTGCCGTGGGCCTTGAGGTTCGGATTGCCCCAACTGACGGCGTCTTCGACCTTCGGCAGGCCGAGCGACAGGGCGAAGGCGCGAAGTTGGGGCCAGTCCTGTATCAATGAGCCTCGGCCCAGTTCGCCCCTTGGCCTGCGTCCACTGTGATCGGCACCGACAGATGAACGGCGGGATCAGCCGCGCCTTCCATCACCTCTTTTGCCTTGGAAATCAGGGCGTCCGTGGCATCTTCATCCACTTCAAACACCAATTCATCGTGGACTTGCAGCAGCATCGTGGCGGGGATGTCCTTGATCGCATCCTCCATCCGCACCATGGCGCGCCGGATAATATCGGCGGCGGTGCCTTGGATCGGCGCGTTGATCGCGGCGCGGCCCGCGAAGCCTGCGCCGGGTCCCTTGGCGTTGATCTCGGGCGTGTGGATCTTGCGACCGAACAGCGTCTCTACATAGAGGTGGTCCTTGGCGAATTTCTTGGTGTCGTCCATGTAGGTGCGGATGCCGGGGAAACGCTCGAAGTAGCGGTCGATGAAGCCCTGCGCCTCGGCCCGTGGGATGCGCAGGTTACGCGCCAACCCGAAGCCCGAGATGCCGTAGATCACGCCGAAGTTGATCGCCTTGGCTTGACGGCGCACGTCCGGTGTCATGTCTTCGAGGGGCACATTGAACATCTCGGACGCCGTGGCAGCGTGGATATCCTGACCTTCCTTAAAGGCCTGTTTCAGCGCGTCGATCCCCGCAATATGGGCCAGAATACGCAGCTCAATCTGGGAATAATCGAGCGCCACCAAAACCTTACCGGGTTCCGCCACGAAAGCTTCGCGGATGCGGCGGCCTTCATCGGACCGGATCGGGATGTTTTGCAGGTTGGGATCGGTGGAGGCGAGGCGCCCGGTGTTGGCGCCCGCAATCGAATAGCTGGTGTGCACGCGGCCGGTGTCCGGATTGATGTGATCCTGCAACGCGTCTGTGTAGGTGGATTTCAGCTTGGACAGCTGCCGCCAATCCAACACCCGTCCCGGCAAATCGTGCTCCGTCGCCAGATCTTCTAGAATATCTGCACCGGTGGAATATTTGCCGGTCTTCCCTTTTTTCCCGCCCTGCAAGCCCATCTTATCAAACAGTATTTCTCCCAACTGCGCGGGGGAGCCTACGTTGAAGCTTTCGCCTGCCAACTCGTGAATTTCCGCCTCAAGACCCGCCATTTTCTGAGCGAATGCGTTGGACATGCGTGACAGAACCTCTCGGTCCACCTTGATGCCAGATCGCTCCATTCGGGCCAGAACGGGCACCAAAGGGCGCTCCAACTTTTCGTACACTTTCGTGACGCCAACGGTGTGCAGTTTCGGCTTGAAAAGCTTGTGCAGCCGCAGCGTGACATCGGCGTCTTCCGCCGCATAGGGCGCGGCGTCCGCAATCGGCACGCGGTCGAAAGTGATTTGGGATTTTCCGCTTCCGATCAAGGACTTGATCGGCAGAGGCGTGTGCCCGAGGTAGCGCTCAGACAGGCTATCCATACCGTGGTTATGCAAGCCCGCGTGCATCGCGTAGGACAGCAACATCGTGTCGTCGATGGGCGCGACACTCACGCCGTAATTGGCCAGCACCTTCACGTCATATTTGGCGTTCTGCGCAACTTTCAGGACGCTTTCGTCCTCTAGCATCGGCTTCAGCACGGCCAAGGCGTCTTCTAACGGGATTTGCCCTTCCGCCAGAGAAGTATCGGCAAACAGGTCGTCGCCGCTGCCCCGGTGCAGCAGGGGGATGTAGCAAGCTTCGCCGGGCTTGATGCAGAGCGAGACGCCGACCAGTTCCGCCACCATCTCATTCAGCGAGGTCGTTTCCGTATCAAACGCGACGGTACCCCAGGCCGAGGCCCGGTCTACCCAGTCCTGCAAGGTCTTAACGTCGTTAACCACCTCGTATCCTGCGTGGTCGATGGGCGGCATTTCCGGGGCTTCCTGGGCGGCGGGGGCTGCGGGCTCGGCAATGGCGGGGGCCTCTACGCCCGCTCGCTCTGCGATACGCTTGGTTAACGTGCGGAACTCCATCTCAGCCAGGAAAGCAAGCAGCACGTCCGGCTCTGGGTCGCGCACTTCCAGATCATCCAGCGGTTCCGGCACTTGCACCTGATCGTCCAACAGAACTAACTGCCGCGACAGACGAATTTGCGCCTCATTGTCGATCAGGGTTTGGCGGCGTTTGGGTTGCTTGATTTCCTCCGCACGGGCCAGAAGTTCGTCCAGGTCGCCGTATTCGTTGATCAGAAGGGCGGCGGTCTTGATCCCGATCCCCGGGGCACCGGGCACGTTATCCACGCTATCTCCGGCCAGGGCCTGCACATCCACCACACGCTCGGGTCCGACGCCGAACTTAGCCTCCACCCCTTCGCGGTCGATGCGCGTGTTTTTCATGGCGTCGAACATTTCCACGCCGTCGCCGACCAATTGCATCATGTCCTTGTCCGAGGAAATGATCGTGCAGCGCCCCCCGGCCTCTCGGGCTTGGCGGGCGTAGGTGGCGATAATGTCGTCGGCCTCGAACCCCTCCATCTCGATGCAAGCGAGGTTGAACGCCCGCGTCGCGTCCCGGGTCAGCGGTATCTGCGGGCGCAAATCCTCGGGCATCGCCTCGCGGTTGGCCTTGTATTGATCATAGAGCTCGTTGCGGAAAGTGTGGCTACCTTTGTCAAAGATAACAGCGGCATGGGTGGGAGCGTCAGGGCCTGTGTTGGCTTCAATCATGCGGTGCAGCATGTTGCAGAATCCCGCGACAGCGCCAATCGGCAAGCCATCGGATTTCCGCGTCAGCGGCGGTAGCGCGTGGTAGGCGCGAAAGATGAAGGCCGAGCCATCCACCAGATGTAGATGATGCCCTTTACCGAATGCCATGTGCGCCCCTCCTGATGGTTGCCTTCGTTCTACCGTGCCACAGGGGCAGACGCGACCGGGATTTTCACCAATCGCAGGGGTATTCCTTAATGGCGTTAACGCACTCCCGCCCGCCACAGGGACAAACGCACGGCGTAGGGGGTCGGCGTCCAAGCGCCCATGGGCACCCCTGCCCCCCGCAGCACGCGGCCAACCCATGTGTTGCAGGTGCGCAGGATGTGAAACCGCCCTCGCGCCTCGACAAATCCGGATGTGGCGCGGTGGCCCTCTGCCTCGACCCCGATTGCGTCCGGTGTAGCTGTCGCGGCGATCTCGGCCAAAAGCGCCGCATATTGATCGGCGGAAAGCGACAAGCGGGGCAATTGGTCGAAGGCGATGTTGGGCTGCACCACGTCCACCCGCAGGACCGAGGCATCGCCGGTAATCGCCCGAAGCGTCGCCCTTGCGCTCAGATCCGCCCATTGCGGCGTCGTGGTGTAGAAATCCCGGGCGCCCCAACCGACGATGAAATAGCCCACGCCCGCGTCCTCCACTTGAACCCCGCCAGTGCGCGCAAATTGCAGCGCCTCTCGGGTCTGCGCCGTGGCAGGGAGCAGAAAGTCGACGTGGATCGGCCCGTAAAGTAGTGCAATTTCAACATCATCGCCTGCGGGAACATCGGCAGAGCGGCCGGGGATCAGCCCGCCAACCGCTGCCCCCAAAAGATAGAGCGCGACAACGAAAAAGGCCGCCCCAAAGAGGCGGCCCAAACCCTTGCCGAAGCGGCGGATCACTCTGCGGCATCCACGAAATCCTTGTGGATGAACTTCTTGTCGCAATAGCCGCATTCCACGAAGCCGCTGTCGGGGTCGATCATCAACCACACGCGCGGATGGCCCAACGCGCCCTCTCCACCATCGCAGGCAACGCGGCTCGCGGTCACAATCTCGATCTCGGGGGCGTCAATGCTCATCATGGGGCTCCATTCACTGTGGCTGCTTTTGGATATGGCAGAGGTCTTGCGACCGGGCAAGGGTGGAGCACGCCGCACGGGCCCCGTGACCGCGCGACCTGTCGGCGCATCCGCGGCAGCGCGCGGGGCCGAGCGGCTCCGGCCCAACCGGTTGGGCCGGGGCTTGAGGCCGCGCGCCCCCCCGTTTCAGGCCTTCGCCAACATCCGCCCCAGATGCCGCCCGCCCAATATGTGCATGTGGTAATGCGGCACCTCTTGCACCCCATCATCGCCCGCGTTGGAGATCGTGCGGAAGCCGTCCCCACCATTTCCGGGCGACACCTGCGCACAGACTTGCGCCGCCACCCGGTGGAAATCCACGATTTCCGCATCAGACGCTTCGGCGGCAAAGTGATCAAAGCACACATATGGCCCCTTGGGGATCACCAGGACATGCACGGGCGCTTGCGGATACAGGTCCGCGAAAGCCAGCGTATGGTCGCTTTCGGCCACGGTTTTGTTGGGAATCTCCCCTCGCAGGATTTTCGCGAAGATGTTCTGATCGTCGTAAGAATAGGCCATCGAAGCCCCCTTTTTAATCTGCAAACAGGTGTTGGGTCTGCGCCAACTCTCGACCAACGTCTTGGTCTATCCCGAAGAAATCCGCCAGAACGGCGCCATTTTCTTCGTCCGATTTACCCTCTCTCAAACGCCAATGCTGTTTGAACTCCGCCTCTCGGATTTCCAACTGCTCGTCCAGAAATTCGTGGCGTAGGGTCGGCAGCATCCGTTGCAGAACCTCGCCCGGCGTGTCGTCCGTGGCCAGCCCGACCCGGTGTGCGTGACCCACCAGATATTGGTCATCAAAGTTGCACTGCAATTCAAGGATGCGCGCATTCGCCCGATCGGACATGAAATCACGCATCAGGTCGAGGTTGGCCGGATCAAGGCAGATCACCAGCTGCTCTGTCCCGTAGTAATCAAACAGCATCCGGACCAGCGCACGGCGGTGGCGGTTGCGCTTTTCCATCGTGCGTTCAATCCCGCCCAGGTGGGGAACACGGCAACCTTCTTCGTCAAATAGATACTCAATCCCGCGCACATCCAACTTCTCGGACGAGGCTTTGAGAAGCCGCTTGGCCACATGCCACTTCTTGCACACCAACATATAAAGGTCGCGGTCCGCCCCAAGGGTGCTTTCGCGTTCCCAGAACCTTGTGCCAAAGCGTTTGCCCACCCGGCCCCGCCCGGTCAGGAAG
Source organism: Gymnodinialimonas sp. 57CJ19 (assembly GCF_038396845.1). NCBI lineage: Bacteria > Pseudomonadati > Pseudomonadota > Alphaproteobacteria > Rhodobacterales > Paracoccaceae > Gymnodinialimonas > Gymnodinialimonas sp. 57CJ19. Next base: position 2,310,396 of record NZ_CP151587.1, on the reverse strand, counting down.
GCGTGTAGTTTCGGCCCCTCCTTCGAGGTGGCAAAGTCCTTGCGGTCCGAGTTCCACAATGCGCCAAGGCGGTCCTTCAGCAAGGTGGCTTCGGCAGAAATCTTGCGGGCGAACAGATAGTCCTGCGAAATCAACAGGTCATATTGGTCGTTATAGAAGGTCACCGGCATGCCGTAGTCGCTGAACATCTTGAACGTCAGGGTCCGGCTCTCAATTTCGCGCGACGGGACGAGGTGACGCACAAGGGTTTGGAAAAACGTCTCATCCGGAATCCAGGTGGTCTTGAAGAAACGGATCACATCGGGGCGCTGGCGGCAGAAATCCAGGATCGACAAAATCGTGCTGCGTCGCAGACACCACCATTGCGAGCCGATCATCACCTGAATGTCGTCGGGGATCTTGCGTTCCAGCCGGAATTTTCGCTGCAAATGGAACGAGGCATAAAACAGCTTCTTGTGGTTCCGCTCGTTAAAGAAGTGGCGGTAGAACAGACGCTCGCCCTTGAAGCCCGTCTTGATCCAGTCCGAGTTGAAGAAATCGAAGCTTTCGACATAGTCCATGTCGCGGTCGTCAAGGAACCTATGGGCGTAGTCCGCCGACTTCACCGCCGCACAATCCCCCGACAGCATGTAGAAATGCGACGCCTTGGGAAACGCCTCTACCGCCGCTTCAATCGCATGCAGCGTGGCTTGGCACAGCGACCATTCCCCCCACCCGCATTTGATGCGCTTTTTGGCAAAGGTGACGCCCGCGTTGTCCTTCAGGGCCTCTTGCAGGGCCGCAAAATCCGCCGGTTTGGCGTTTGCGTCAAAATGAATCGACACATAATCGCCCGTCGCCGTCAAACGCTCAGCCTGACGGATGATGCTTGGCGCATCCTTGTGACACAGGAGAATAAAGGCGATTTTTGCCATTCTGGAAACGATTGCCCCGGACTTACGCGCATTGTTGCGCCTTGTTGTTAACGTATTAATACCTGAGAGAGATTGAAGCGACACCAATTCTTTGCAATTTATGTCTTAAGACCGGGTGAACACAGCACCGGGCATCACGTGAGGTAAGAGCATATGGGATTTCCGGGCACCTGGATGACGACAAGCGAAAGCATGGTGTATCGTGTGGTACCCAAATGCGCTTGCTCAACCATCGGTCAGATCATGTATTACGCCGACAACGGCGAATATTTTGATGGCGACATCCACGATGCCACTGGCGGCATGCACAAGTGGGCCTTCGACAATAGTCAGCCGGTTATCACCAGCAACGTTCAGGCGCACAAAAGCTATGCCTTTACCTGCGTGCGCAACCCCTACACCCGAATCTTGTCCAGCTTCTTCGATAAAATCTGCGGCATTCAACGCAATGGCCGCCGCTATCGGGGCAACATGGTGCCGCTCTTGATCCAGAAATATGGCATCGAAGTGGGCGGCGATGACGGCAAGGGCGAGTTCGACCAAATCGCCAGTTTCCGCCGGTTCTTGCTGTTCGCCCGCGACACCATCCGTTGGCGCAAGCCCATGGACCCGGATATCCATTGGTCCGCCATGTCGGGCCATGTCTCCACGTTCATCGTGAACGGTGGCCAATATGACAAGATTTTCTGGACCGAAAGCTTCAACGACGGCATGCAAAGCGTGCTGGATGCCACCGACAACGCCCATCCGATCAAGCTGAAGGATGTGCCGCGTTTCAACGAATCTGAGGGCCACGGCCCCAAGCGTCTGCACCCGGTCGAGGACTATTTCGACGATCTCTCGATGCATTTGGTCAAGGAAATCTACCACCGCGACTTCGATCTGTTCAAATATGACTTCGACAATCCCGGCAACAAGATGCCCATCGGTGAGATCGACCTTGATGAGGTTCACGCAAAACTGGGCAGGTAATTTCGCCACCCTTCTGCGTCCGCGCCCCGAGACCGTTGCCCCAATGCCGCATGGGCCGCGCGCTCCTCGGGGTGGGTTTGCGGCATTTATTGAATAAATTGGCCACGCCTCGTATGGTTTTGCCAGTTCGAACGACTTTCTTTTCTCTTTCTTCGTAAGGCCCGAAAATGATCCGAGCCCCTCTTCTGGCGTCTATTGCCGCGATCTCGTTAATTTCCACGCCGCTGGCGGCGCAAAACGCAAGCGCTGACGCGCAGCGCCAAGCTATTTTCCAGCAGATGCTGACCGATCCAAGCAACCGACAGCTGATGCGTGACTATGCGCGGCTTTCTGTCCAGGCCCGTGATTTTGAGGCCGCCGCCGCGACCTTGGAACGCCTTGTTGATCTGGAGCCGAACAACGCTACGGCCCGTGTGGAATTGGCGATTGCCTACTTTGCCTTGGGCTCTTACGCGGTGGCCGAATACCATCTCGCGGCGGCTCAATCTTCTGGCTCGTTGTCTCCCGAGCAGCTGACCCAAGTGGCCCGCTACCGCGACGAGGCGCAGGACCGCGATGACCGCTCTGACTACCGGGGCCGCCTTGCCGTGGGCTACGCCTATGCCGACACCAGCGGCGAACAGGGCGCGTTTGTGACCGGCTCGGTGGATTGGCGCATCGACATGGGCGACGCCGATGTCACCCAATGGATCACCGAATTTGCCTTCTCCAGCTATGAACCCGGCGACAGCTCGATCAACAGCCGCAGCTCCGGGCGCTTGCGCACCGGCCCGCAATGGCGCCTGGCCCGCGACGCCTACGGCCCGCGCCTGCAAGCCTATGCCGAACTTGGCTGGTTCCAGAACGATTCCACCCTGTCGGGGGACTATACCTCTTGGGGGGTGGGCCTTGCCTACGCCAACCCAATCAATGAGCGTTTCACGGTCTACGCCGACGCAACCACGGGCCGACAGATCGCCCGCGCCGCCACCGGTTCCGATTTCGATTTTTACGACTTTGATCTGGGCGTGACCTACCGCCCCTCTCGGGACACACGGGTCCGGCTTTCGGGCACCATGGGCGGGCGTGAGGAAGTGGACGATCCCACCCCGATTGAGATCACCGAGGCCTCTGTCCGGTTGGCCGCCCAACACGCCTTTGACGTGGGTTGGGAACATCTGCCAAACCGCTGGATCGCAGGCGCATGGGCCGAAGCGGGGCAGGCAGAACGGATCGACGGCGGCACCACCACGGACGTCGATGAGGAAAGCTATGGGGTCTGGTTACGGGCCTTCGTATTGGAAGATATCTATATTGAAACCACTGCCGCGCAGGTCTTTGAGGATTCTGTCACCGGCGGTGTGACGACCTCACGTGAAGAATTAATTTATACATTCCAAGTCGGTTGGGAGTTTTAAGTATGCCCTTCAAAACCATCACATGGGCCGCCGTTGCGGCCCTGACATTCGCCGCGCCCCTGGCGGCGCAAAACATCGGCACTGTCGCCTCGAGCGAGCCGACGTTGCGTGGCACCCCACCCGGGGCAGGAACGCGGACGTTGGGTTTGGGCGCGGGCGTTGTCCAGAATGAAACCATCGCCTCGTCTGGTTCTGGCCGCGGGCAGATCCTTTTTGTCGATCAGACAACGCTGTCCATGGCCCCCAACACGACAATCGTGTTGGATGAATTCGTGTTCAACCCCAATCGCTCCGGTCAGATGGGCCTGCAAATGACCCAAGGCGCGCTGCGCTTTATCGGTGGCTCACTATCGCGGGGCCAGGAGGCAACGGTCACGACCCCCACCGCCACCATCGGCATTCGCGGATCAAGCGCGTTGATCATTTACCAAAACGGCGAGACGATAACCGTGTTCTTGGCGGGGGAGCGGCTCTGCATCACGTCGACCGCGGGCGGGCGTGCCTGCACCAGCCGCCGCGGCGGCGTGCTGACCGAAGATGGCTACCAAGGCCGCGTGAACCCTGCGTTCCTTGCCCAGGTGTTGGAACTGATCGACGGCGCGCCGGGCGGCGGTGGCGGCTCGGGCCTTGGCTCGGGCGTGGACAATCCCAACCCCTCGGATCGTGGGCCAGTCTCCACAACCGGGGAAGAGTTCGATCCAGAGATTTTCGACGAAGATTTCCGCTTCGATGACCTGTTTGAAGGTCTGCCGGAAAGCCCCCCTGAAACGCCCATAGACCTCTGCGATTACGGCAGCTTGGATTCCGGTTATCTCGATCCTCCCCAGGGCTCGATATTGATTCCCTGCGATTAACGGGCGGCCTGCGCTGACTGATCTACCGCTTTGACTGCGCTACAAATTCCCCCTGCCAGCCCTCTGGCGGGGGGATTTCTTTGTAGGCCTCGATACGATCCAGATAGGCTTTGGCCAGAAGCGCCGTATTGCACGTCGGCACCTTGATCTTGGCCACCCGCATCATCGCCGCCTCCGCCCCTGCCCAATCCTGGGCGATAAAGGTGGCGCGGGCCTCGGCCAAGGCGGTCGCAAAGGCCTCCAATCCCGGTGTCATGCGCGGCAGAACCGTTGACACCTCTACCGCGTTGGCAAAGCCCTTCACCGCGATCAAATCCAGCGTAACGGCCTGCAAATGCGGCGGGCATTCGGCCACTGTGTTCGGCCCCACGCAGTTGCGCGTGCCGTAGATGCGGGTCAGCCCCTCCAGCCGCGCCGCAAGGGTCACGCTGTCGCCGATGCAGGTGTAAGACAGCCGGTCGCGCGAGCCCATCAATCCCACAGACGCAGGCCCGGTGTTCAGGCCGACCCCCAGATTAACCCTCGGCAAGCCTTGCGAGGTCAGCAGAAAATTCGCCTGTTCCGCCGCTTCGTTCACCGCGTGGAGGGCACCCAGGGCGGCGATGGCGTGGTCGGCACGCTCAATCGGCGCGTTCCAGAACGCCATCACCGCGTCGCCCATGAATTTGTCGATCGTGGCCCCGTGATCCACCAGAGCCTCGGCCACAGCGCTCAGGAAAGTGTTAACAAGAGTAACGACTCGGTCCGGAGGCATCCCTTCGGTCACCGTGGAAAACCCCCGCATGTCTACAAACATCACCGTCAAATCCCGCTCCGCCCCTTCTGGTGTCAGGGCGGCGGTGGGGTTCTTTTCGATCTCGGCGATCAGGGGCGGCGGCAGGAAGCGGGCAAAGCGTTCGCGGATCGACCGGCGGGCGCGTTCCTTCGCCAGATAGCCCAGGGTCGTGCCGGGGAGATAGACAAGCACCGCCGTCAGCACCGCCGTCACCGGGTTGAACAACACCCCCCCCATGGAGAACGCCATCACACCGCCCACCACTGAGCCACCGCCAAAGACCAACGCCGCCCCAAGGCCAAGCAGGGGCCGCTCCAGTCGGATCAGGATGGTTAGCAAAATGCCCGAGAGCGCGACGATCAAGATCTCCAGCCCGCGCATCCAATCGGCCCGCATCAAGAACGCGCCTGACACGATTTGTTCAATTATTTCAGCGTGTAGCGTGACGCCTGCAATCTGCCCATCCAAGGGCGTCGTTCGGATATCGAAAAGGCCCTGCGCCGACGACCCGACCAGGATGATCCGCCCCGCAAACCTGTCTTGCAGCTCTGGGCTGATCCCTTCGGCCTCAAACAACGCCCCCACCGGCGTCACGCGTTCCGGCTGATAGCCCGCGTAATACATGCGAAAACGCCCGTCTGCCTCCAGCGGAAAAGACAGCGCGCCGACCTGCATCGCCGTGGCCGCAACGGTTCCGCCCGACATCTCGCCGGACGCTTCCGAGGTGCGCAGCACATGCCCCCCCGCCCCTTGCGCCACCCGCAACAGCTCTGCCGACAGCGACGGGATCAACACCCCCCCGAAATCCGAGACCATGGGAACGCTGCGCGTAATCCCATCGGCGTTGCGCCCCAAAGAGATCGTGCCAATCCCGCTGGCCGCCGCCGTCAGCTCGGGCAGATTGCTGATCGCGCCGGGATAAGTGGTTAACGTGCTCGGCGTGGCCCCGGTCACGGCAAACCCGGCCACGGCCTCGGGCATGGAGCCCTCCAACCCGCCCGCGACCGACAAAACCACCGGCCGCCCCCGCATCGCCTCGGCAAAGCGCGTGTCATGCGGGGCGATGCCAAGGTCCGGCAAGACGGGTGCCGCGCCATCGGTGAACCGGGCCCAGGAGTCGACAATCAATTCAGGAGAGGTCCGGTCCGGCTCGGCAAACAACACGTCGAAGCCCACCGCCGCCGCGCCATGGTCAAACACGCGATCCGTCAGCTCCGCCATGTAGCTGCGCGGCCACGGCCACTGGCCGTAAGCGCCCAAAGCGGCCTCATCAATATCAATGATGTGGACCGGCGCCGTTGGGTCGTAGGGGCGTGGCATCGTGCGTTGGTAGCCATCGAAAACCGCATCGCGGGCGCGTTCAAAAATCGGCGGGGGAAAGGCCGTCAGGCCGACCATCAGTGCCGTCACCACCAGTCCCAAGATGACTGTTATCCGTGACATCGCCGCCCCTCTTCGTGGTTTTCCATTGGCCCCCTTGCTGCAATGGGTCCCTTGTTGCTCGGATCGTGGCGGATTTTCCGTGTCGTCGCAAACCCTTCCGGCGCCCTCGCGGGATTTGACAGGCCGGTGTGTCGCAGTCCACCCTGTTGGCTGACGCGGGCTTTCTCTTGCGGCAAGGACAAGACAGCCATGGAATATTCGATCTGGTCGGCCTCCGGCCTGCTGGGGGTTGCCCTTTACCTATCGGCTTACGGCGGCCTGCAACTGGGCCTTCTGCGCGGCAGCTCTCTCACCTACACGGCGATGAATTTACTTGCCGCCTCGGCCGTGTTGATCAGCTTGAACGAGGCATTCAACCTGTCTTCGGCGTTGATCCAGGTTTTCTGGATCGTCCTATCCGTGGTGGGATTGGCGCGGTTGGCGTGGCACCACAGCCAAGCCCGGTTCACGCCCGACGAACAGGCGTTTCTTGCCGCCCATTTCAGCACCCTTCCGCCCCATCTGGCACGTAAATTCCTGCGTTTGGGGCGCTGGCAAACCGTCAGCCCCGGCACGGTTGTGTCGCGTCAGGGCACCATGGTTCACGAGCTGATTTACATCGGATCAGGCCAGGCCGATGTCCGCGCCCATGGTGCGACGGTCGCCATCCTTAGCCCTGGCGCGTTGATCGGAGAGTTAACGATTCAACATGGCGGAGAGGCCACCGCCGATGTCGAGATAACGGCCGAGGCCCATATTTTCACCCTGCCCCGCGCCGCCCTGATCCGAGAGTTGGAGGCGGATCATGCCTTCGCCCTCGCCGTTTCGGGCGCCTTGCAGATTGAGGCGCAGCGCAAGATTGACGCCGCCAACCGCGAGCGGGCCGTCGTAGCGCCCTAATTCAAGAGGGGTTAACGTCGTTAACCTTCTCCGCCCCGACGGCTGGGACGATCGGCACCGACTCCGCCACCTTGCGCGCCAACTCTGCCCCGAAAAGCGCGGTCATCGCGTTCTTGAACGCAGGCGAGTGCGCCATATGTTTGCGCAAAACCGTGCTATCCACGCGCAAAACCGTGCCGCCATCGGGCAAGGTCACATCGGCGCTGGAGACGTTGCCTGTCAAAAATGCAATCTCCCCCACGAAAGCCGGACCTCGGATCGGAAAGCTCTCGCCCCCCTTGGTGATGGTGATCGTGGGGGCGAAGACCAACATCAGGTCATCCACTGGCGCGCCCTCTTGTGTCAGCACGGTGCCCGCGTCGGCGAGCTCTGCCTTAACCATCTTTCTCAGGCGGCGGAACTGTCCCGGTGTGAGGGTCGAGAAATGGCTGAACGTCTGCCGGTCATCCGCAGACATCCGCCACGTTGTCCGCTCGGACACGATGGCCACGATCAGCACCACGTTGATGCTGAGTAGCGCGATGTTCGAGAAGACAGAAGGCAAGATCGGATCCGCGCGGAAGAAGTAATACGCGGCGTCGCAGATGAAGCCGCATACCACCAGGACCCGCAGCCACATCTCATCGCGCACCGCGAACCCCGCAAGCTTGAACACCAGCCCAACCAGCAAGATCGCAATGCTGCCCGTGCCCATGTTCAACTGTGCAATAAGGTCCGCCATGTGCCCGCCTCTACCTTAGATCAAACCTTGCTCGGCAAAGACCTCACGCAGGGGGCGCTTGGGGCGGGGGCCCACATGGGCGATAACCTCTGCCGCCGCAGCGACGCCCATTTTACCTGCGACCTCAAGGGTTTGTCCTGTGGCGACACCGTAAAGGAAACCCGCTGCAAACTGATCGCCCGCGCCTGTGGCATCCACCGGCGTGACCCGATTAACCGGCACTTCGACACGCTCGCCGTCGCGGATCAAGATCACCGGGTCGCCCGAGCGGGTGCAAACCACCGTCTCACAATCGGCCGCGGCTTCGGCCAGCGCGGCCTCGATATCCTCCACCTGGTAAAGCGAAAGCCACTCTTCTTCATTGCCGAGGGTGAAGTCCATTTCCTCGGCGATCAAGCGCCGGAAATCGTCGCGGTGACGGTCCACGCAGAAGGGGTCGGACAGCGAAACACCGGCCTTGCCGCCGCCCTTGTGGCAGGCTTGCGCGGCGGCTCTGAAGGCGCGTTTTCCCTCGTCCTTGTCATAGAGGTATCCCTCCAGAAACAGATACCGCGTGTCGCCCGCAACGCCTGCGTCCACGTCGCCTTCGTCAAAGTCTGCGCCCGCGCCCAGATAGGTATTCATCGAGCGTTCCCCATCGGGAGAGACGAAAATCATCGACCGTGACGTGGGCGGCACATCGCCATCTACGGGCGGATTGGGAAAGTCGATTCCGTCCGACGTCATGCCATCTGCATAGAACTTGCCCAACGCGTCGGATTTCACTTTTCCAAGAAACGCTGCTTTCAGGCCCAAGGTCCCGGCCCCCGCGACCGTGTTCGCAACGGAACCGCCGGGCGCTTGCACACGGTCGGTCATCGCGCCGTAAAGGATCTCGGCGCGTTCGCGTTCGATCAGCTGCATGATGCCTTTCTGGATTCCCATATTGTCCAAAAAGCTCTCATCCCCATGAGAGATCACGTCAACAATCGCGTTGCCGATGCCGACAAGGTCGTATTTCTGGGCCATGGGTTCTAGTCCTTTAGAATGGCGTCGAGTTCGATCTCGACCAACCAGTCGGGATCAACAAATGCGGAAACCGCCATCACCGTGGTGACGGGGCGGATGTCGGTGAACACCTCGGCGTGGGCGCGGGCTGCGTCCTTGAAGGTGTTGATATCAGTCAAAATTATGCGGGTGCGGATGACATCGGACACGCTGCCGCCCGCATCCGTTAACGCCGTTAATGCAATCTCGAGGCAGCGCTTCGTCTGGCCGTATACGTCGCCGACGCAATCGGTGCCGCCGCCCGCGGCAATCGGAGCCGTGCCGCCGATGGCCACGATATTGCCGATGCGCACCGCCCGCGAGAATCCGATCTGAGGCTCCAGATAAGACCCGGAAGAAACATTCTGACGGCTCATCTTTTGGCCTTTCCGGGCAAGGGATCGGGTGTCTTGTCTTCAAAAACGCAGAGGTCGCGGATCAGACAAGCGCCGCACTTGGGTTTGCGCGCCACGCAGATGTAGCGACCGTGAAGGATGAGCCAGTGATGGGCGTGCAGTTGGAATTCGGCGGGGACGTTATCCTCGACGGCGCGTTCCACCGCTTCCACGTCCTTGCCCGGCGCAATCAGCGTCCGGTTGCCGACGCGGAAGATATGGGTGTCCACCGCCTGTGCGGGCATCCCCCACCACATGTTCAGCACCACATTCGCGGTCTTGCGCCCCACCCCCGGCAGCGATTGCAACGCCGTGCGCGATGAGGGCACCTCGCCCCCGTATTCATCCACCAGTATCTGGCTTAACTTGATGACATTCTTGGCTTTATTCCGGTAGAGGCCAATGGTTTTTATGTGCTCCGTCACCGCCTCCAACCCAAGGTCGAGCATCTTTTGCGGCGTGTCGGCGATCTTGAACAGCTCGGCCGTGGCCCGGTTCACGCCCGCATCCGTCGCCTGCGCCGACAGCGCCACCGCGACCACCAGCGTATAGACGTTGACGTGGTGCAATTCGCCCTTGGGTTCGGCCTCGGCATCGCGGAACCGCGTGAAGATCTCGTGAATCGTATGATATGGAAGCGCTTTTGCCATAGCGTCCCTTTTGGCGCGACACGGGCGGGCGGGCAAGCCCCCCACCCTTCCCGCAAGAAGCGGGTCGCGAAACGGCGGCGCTCTGCGATAGGTTAATCCCGTTAACGGAGATCCGAGCCATGCCCCAAGACCAAGACCCATCCGGCAGCTACCACTTCAACGTCATGCGCCGGGCGTTGGACCTGATTGACGCTAACCCACACCAATCGCTTGATGATTTGGCAAAGGCCCTCGGCATGAGCCCGGCTCATTTCCAGCGCACCTTCAGCGGGTGGGTCGGCGTCAGTCCCAAGCGGTATCAACAATACCTGACGCTGGATCACGCCCGCCGCCTGCTGGCGGACCGCTTTACCGTGCTCGACACGGTGGGGGAGACCGGGCTGACCAGCGGCGGGCGGCTGCACGACCTGTTCCTGAGATGGGAAGCGATGAGCCCCGGAACCTATGCCAGCGGCGGCAAGGGCCTGACGATCCGTTGGGGGTGGTTTGACAGCCCCTTTGGCCCCGCCCTGGTGATGGCCACCGAGAAAGGCATCTGCGGCATCGGTTTCGCCGCAGAGACCGGGCCGGAAGCCGCGATGGACGACCTCTGCTCACGCTGGCCCAATGCCGAATATGTGGAAGACGCCGCCTCTCTCAGGCCCATGGCCGAAGCCGCGTTCCATGGCACGGGCGACTTACATCTGTCGCTGATCGGCGCCCCGTTCCAGATCAAAGTGTGGGAAGCCTTGCTGTCGATCCCCACGGGCCACGTCACCACCTACTCCGAGATTGCAGGCGCCATCGGCAAGCCCCGTGCCGTGCGCGCCGTGGGCACAGCGGTGGGGCGCAATCCGATCTCGTGGTTGATCCCCTGCCACCGCGCGTTGCGCAAATCCGGCGGTCTGGGCGGTTACCATTGGGGCCTTCCGGTGAAGCGGGCCATGCTGGCCTGGGAAGCCGCCACAACGGAAGATGGCGCGGCCTGAGAGATGCGGCGATGACGGGCCCCGCCCGGAGGAGCCGTCTGAAAAGCCGCCAAAATCGGCCAGGGCCCGCCCGCGCCCCCGGCAGTCGCACTTTACCCCTGTGCCAACCGCCACAGCTTGATATAAAGGCCGCAATAACTCCCGCGGGAAACGGGATAACAGGCAAAGGGCTACACTCATGGCACGACATATCAAACCCCTCATTCTGGCCACCGCCAGCGCATTGGCCCTGACGGCCTGCGTCGGCAACACCGTGGCCCCTACAACCGCCAACGGCCAAAACCGCACCCGTGACGGCGCGGTCATCGGCGGCCTCTTGGGCGGCTTCCTCGGCGCAACAGCCAGCGGCGAAAACCAGGGCCGCAATGCGGTGCTTGGCGCGGCAGCGGGTGCCGCCGCAGGCGGGCTGATCGGCAACGCGCTGGACCGTCAGGCACAGGACCTGCGCGGGGCGCTCTCCAACGACCGCATCCTGATCGAGAACACCGGATCAGAGCTTGTCGTCACCATGCCCGAAGGCATCTTGTTCGACGTCGATAGCGCCGCCATCCGGGCCGGTCTGCAAGCGGACCTGCGGGCATTGGCCAACAACTTGAACCAATACCCGGCCACCGATGTGCAGGTGGTGGGCCACACCGACAACACCGGGTCCGCGGGCTATAATCAGGACCTCTCCACCCGTCGCGCTCAAGGTGTGGCCGGCGTCCTGCTCGAGGCGGGCGTCGCCCCTTCGCGTGTGCGGTCTTCCGGGCGCGGCGAAAGCGAGCCGATTGCCACCAACCTCACCCCCGAGGGGCGCCAGCAAAACCGCCGGGTCGAAGTCATCATTCGCCCCCGCTAAGGGCGACTTCTCGCACGTACAAAATGACACCGGCATGACACCGGCCTGCCCTTTGGGCGGGCCGCTTTCGTATCTGGCCCCGTGATCTCGGGTAGACAGACCCCGGCCGTGGTCATATCGTTTGACCAATTCCGCCAAGGCTGAGGGAGGCAGAGGGCCCATGCCATTTCAACGTGTCGAAGCGGAAAAGCTCTCTCGCTCGGTCGTCAAGCAAATCGAACAATTGATCCTGCGCGGCATCCTGCGCCCCGGGGAACGCTTGCCCTCGGAGCGGGAGTTGAGCGAACGCCTTGGCGTGTCCCGCCCCAGCCTCCGCGAGGCGGTATCCGAGTTGCAGGAAAAGGGGCTTCTGGCAACCCGCGCCGGCGCGGGGATCTATGTGGCCGATGTTCTGGGATCCGCCTTTTCACCCGCGTTGATCGCGCTTCTGTCGGCCCACGAAGAAGCGGTTTTTGATTACATCTCGTTCCGCCAGGACCTTGAAGGCATCGCCGCAGAACGTGCCGCCATTCATGGCTCGGACACGGACCTGAAGGTGATCGGGGTGATCTTGCAGAAGATGGAAGCGGCTCACCGCAAACGCAACCCCGCCGATGAGGCCGCCTTGGATGCGGAGTTCCATTTGGCGATCATTGAGGCCAGCCACAACGTCGTGCTGCTGCATATGATGCGCGCCAGTTTCGATCTGTTGCGCCAGGGGGTGTTCTTCAACCGACAGCAAATGTTCAAGAACCGCGCCACCCGCGACATCCTTCTGGAACAACACCGCGCCATGAACAACGCCATCCAGGAACGCGATCCAGAGGCCGCGAAGGCTGCCATCATTCACCATCTGGACTACGTGAAGGAACAGATGGCCACGTTGAAAGCCACACGGAAGAACGAAGAAATCGCGCAATTGCGATATGCCCAAGAGGTGGAGCGTTAGGCGGGGACGGCCCCGGGCCAAGGCCCGGTCTACCGAGGGCGACACACCGCGCGGTGCCCCGAAGTATCCGCGCCGGGCGTAAACCGGGCCTTGGCCCGGGGCGACCTCGGCCTAATCCACCGGGCCGCCCCCAAAGGTATTGCCGTTCTGCCAATCACAGGGCGCTTCCTGCATCTCTAGGTGCAAACGATCGCCCGTATAGAGGTTTGCAAGGGCCACATCATCGTTCAGCGTGATCCCAAGGCCGGGGGCATCGGGGGCCGCGACAAAGCCGTTGTCGACCCGGGGCCGCCCAGTGACGAGCGCGTCATGGAACGGGGTCTCGATCGCCTCCACCATCAGAAGGTTCGGACAGCTGACACCCAGATGCACATTCGCGGCCCATTCCACCGGTCCGGCATAGAGATGCGGCGCAAGCTGCGCCCCAAAGGCGGCGGCGAGGGTGGCGATTTTCTTCCCCTCCCATATTCCGCCTGCACGGCCCAAGGCGGGCTGCAAGATCCGCGCCCCGTGGTGCAGCGCCTGGGCAAATTCCCCAACCGTGGTGAGCCGTTCGCCCGTGGCGATGGGGATCGGGGTATGGGCGGCGATCTCTGCCAATCCGGGAAGGTTATCAGGGGGAAGGGGTTCCTCAAACCAAAGCGGATCATGGGGCGCAATAGCTTGGGCCAGTCGGATTGCCCCCGCTGGAGAAAATTGCCCATGGGTGCCAAACAGCAGATCGGCCCTTGTGCCTACCGCATCCCGGATCGCAGCACAAAAGCGGGCAGAGAGGTCAATATCGCTGAGCGCGGGCATATGGCCGCCCCGGATCGTGTAGGGGCCAGCGGGATCGAACTTGATCGCCGTATAGCCTTCGTCCACCCGGGCAAGTGCGCTTTCGGCGGCCATTTCGGGAGATGTCCAGAAGGCCACGGGGTCGTGGTGGGGTTCGGGGTAGAGGTAGGTATAGGCGCGAATTTTGCCGTTCATCTTGCCGCCCAGAAGCGCGTAGACCGGGCAGTCACGGGCCTTGCCGAGGATATCCCAGCAGGCAATTTCGAGGCCGGAGAAGGCGCCGAGCACGGTGGGGTCGGGGCGTTGGGTGAAGCCCGACGAATGCGCGCGGCGTGACATCAGCTCGATATTGGCGGGGTCTTCGCCGCGCATGTGGCGGGAGAAGACATCTTCGATGACGGCCTGCATGGCTTTGGGACCGACGCCTGCGGCATAGACCTCTCCAAGGCCGGTGAGGCCAGTATCGGTGGTGAGGCGGACGATCAGCCAATAGCGCCCGCCCCAGCCGGGCGGAGGTGGGGCTGTGGCGAAAATTTCGAGATTGTCGAGTTTCATGTCAGTTGCGTGAATGAGGGACTAGTCCCCCAGACCCCCTAGAGGTGTATGGCCAAGGTGAATGGAAGAGCGGCGCGCGTGATCAGAAGGTGATGACGTTGCGGCGGGCCTGGCCTGTGTTGGTGTCGGAGATCGCCTCGTTTATCTGATCGAGGGACCAACGGGCGGAGATGAGTTCGTCGAGTTTCAGGCGGCCTTGGCTGTAGAGGTCGACCATCCAGGGGATATCGCGTTTCAGGACCACTTCGCCCAGGAAGGAGCCACGGATGCCTTGGCCGGTGGCGGCGAAAATGACCGGCTCGTAGGGGGTGGTTTCGCCATTGTGGGTCATGCCGACGGCATAGGCGGTGCCCCGGGGGGCGAGCAGGCGCAGGGCGGACTCGTAGGCGGGGATGGCGCCCACGGAGACAAAGACATGGTCGGCCAGGGTGCCGCCGAGCAGCTTGGAGAGGGCCTTCCAAGGCTTGTCGGTTTGGGCGGGGAGCGTATCGGTGGCGCCGAACTCGATGGCGTCAGCGAGCTTCTTTTCTTCGAGATCCATGGCGACGATCCGGGCCGCACCCGCGATGCGCGCGCCTTGGATGGCGTTGAGGCCCACGCCCCCTGCCCCGATCACCACCACCTTGTCGCCGGGTTTGACCTTGGCCGTGTTGATCGCCGCACCAAGCCCCGTGGGCACGCCGCAGGCCAGAAGGCAGGCCACATCTGAGGGGATATCATCGCCGATGAGAGCGGTCTGGCTGGCGTCTACCACAACGGCCTCGGCGAAGGCGCCGCAGTTCATGGCTTTTACCACGGGGGCGCCGTTTGGGGTTGTGATCACCTGAGCCTCAGGCGTGTTGCCGGCGCAGTACATGGGTTGCGCAGAGGCGCAGGACGGGCATTGGCCGCAGGATTTGGCGAGGGTGACGATCACCCGGTCCCCTTCTTGCAGGGCGACGCCCGCGCCCACGGCGGTGACTTTCCCCGCCGCCTCATGACCATAAATCGCGGGCAAATCACCGCCCCAGGCGCCCTCCATATAGGAGATATCGGAGTGGCAGATCGCCACCGCCTCCAGGGTGACTTCGACCTCTCCGGGGCCGGGGTCGCGCAGGGTGACCGTTTCGATACTGAGCGGCGCGCCATGGCTGTGGCAAACGGCGGCGCGGATATTCTTGGGCATGGGGCTCTCCGGTCCTGTGGAGCCCCAGCATTGCGGGTGATAGGCGCAATTGCGAGACAAAACGCGCCATTAGAGACGCAAGTTGCGACTTGGCCGCAGCGTAATCGGCTTGCGGAAAGTGGCGCGATTGAGGGACAAGGTGCCATGGATGTTTTGAGCTTTGATGATGTGTCCCTGCATGTGCAGGTGGATGGGCCCGAGGATGGCCCGGCGGTGGTGTTTGGCAATTCGCTGGGGACGGACCTGCGGTTGTGGGACCCGGTGGTGGCGCCGTTGCCCAAGGGGTTGCGGCTGATCCGCTATGACAAGCGCGGCCATGGGCTATCGACCTGCCCGCCCGCCCCCTACGGCATGGGCTCTTTGGTGCGCGACGCAGAGCGGGTGATGGACGCTTTGCAGGTGCGCGATGCGGTTTTCGTCGGCCTTTCCATCGGGGGGCTGATCGCGCAGGGGCTGGCGGCGAAGCGCCTGGACTTGGTGCGCGCTGTCGTGTTGTCCAACACCGCCGCGAAGATCGGCACCCGCGCCATGTGGGAGGACCGGATTGCCGCCATAAACGCGGGCGGTTTGGCCCCCATGGCCCCGGCAATCATGGAGCGCTGGTTCTCGCGCGCGTTCCGCGAAAGCCCTGCCGTGGCCCCCTGGCAGCGGATGGTCGAGACCTGCCCCGTGGAAGGCTACACCGGCTGTTGCGCAGCCATCGCGGGCACCGATTTTTATAGCACCACGGCCGCGCTGCGCCTGCCGGCGCTGGTGATTGCGGGCGATCAAGACGGGGCGACGCCGCCGGATCTGGTCCGTGAACTGGCCGAGCTGATCCCCGGGTCGAAGTTCGAATTGATGCGCGGCGCGGGGCATTTGCCGTGCGTGGAGGCCCCCCAGACCTACGCCAAGCACCTTACCACATTCCTTAGCGAAATCGGGCACTTGCCATGAGCACTTCTGTTTTCGACAGCATTCTTCACCGTGATCTTTTCGGCGACGCCGAGGTGGCGCGCCTGTTGTCCGACAGCGCCGAAGTGCGCGCCATGATGTTGGTGCTTGGTGCTTTGGCCAAGGTCCAAGGGGCGGCCGGGGTTATCCCCGAAGTCTCGGGCGTGTTCCTGCACCGGGCCACGATGGAGATCCAGATCGACCCGATGGGCCTTGCGGGGATGAACGGCGTGGTGGTGCCGGGTCTGGTTGGCGCGATGCGCACCGCGTTGGAGGCCCCGGAACATGCGCAGTTCCTCCATTGGGGCGCGACGTCACAAGACGTTCAAGACACCGCCCAAAGCCTGCGTTTGCGGCAGGTTCTGGGGCTGATGGAGACCCGCCTGCGCAATTTGTTAACGGTGTTAACCGATTTGGCCGACGCCCACGCAGAAACCCCGCAGGCCGCCCGCACCTACGGCCAAGTAGCTGTCCCCAGCAGCTTTGGCGCCTTGGTGGCCACTTGGGGCTATCCCGTCATCCGCCTGCTGGAGCGGTTGCCTGACCTGCGCCGCCACGCGCTTTGCGTGTCGTTGTCCGGGGCGGCGGGCACGGCCAGCCAGTTGGGCCCGGACCCTGCGGCCCTGCGCGGGGCCTTGGCCGAGGCCTTGGGCCTGAGCGACCCACAGCAATCCTGGCATGCCGAGCGCGGGCGTCTTATCGAGATAGCACAATGGCTTAGCGCCGTGACCACCACGATGGGAAAGATCGGCGAAGATGTCTTGCGGCTCAGCCGATCCGACGTGGGAGAGACGCAGCTTGGGGGCGCGGGGGCGTCCTCGACCATGCCGCAGAAACAGAATCCTGTGGCCGCATCAGCCCTAGTGGCCTTGGCCCGGATGGCGCCCGCGCAACTCTCGGCGCTGTCCATCCCCCATGGAGAGGCCCGCGACGGGGCCGCTTGGTTCACCGAATGGTTAACGCTGCCGCCGCTGGTTTCCGCCGCCGCCCGCGCCAGCGCCTTGGCCGGCGATGTGACCCGCAGCCTGTCGCCCAATGCCGCCGCCATGGCCGCGCGTCTGGCCGATCCGCTGGGGCTTATCCGGGCCGAGGCGCTGTCCTTCGCGCTGACCGCCACCCTGCGCCGCCCCGACGCCCAGGCCGAGGTGAAACGGCTGACAAAAGAGGCGATTGAAACGGGCCGCCCCCTGCCCGATTTGGTGGCCGAGGCGCATCCCGACGCACCCATGCCGCCGCTGAGTTCCCCGGCGGATTTGGGCCAGGCCCCGCAAGACGCGCGCGCGTTCGCCGCCGCTGCCCGCAAGGTGCTGTCGGCAGATTAACCTGCCGCCGGTTCCGCCAGGATCTGCGCAAATAGCGCCGGGTCCACATTGCCGCCCGACAGCGTGGCCGTGACCGGGCCGGGCGCGAGGGCATCGCCGTGAAACAGCGCCGCCGCCAAGGCGACCGCGCCGCCGGGTTCCACAACCAGCTTCAGGCGGATCGCCGCAAGGCGCATCGCCGCCTTGACCTGCGCGTCCGTCACCACGATCCCCGGCCCGCAAAGGCGCTGCATCAGCGGGAATGTCAGCGCCCCCGGCGCAGGGGTCAACACGGCGTCGCATAGGCCCACCTCCGGGCCCTCGTTGGACAGGATTTCACCGGCCACAAGCGACCGCGCGGCATCGTCAAAGCCCTCAGGCTCTACCGGGCGCACCGTTAATCCGGGCGCTTTGGCCTCTAGCGCCGTCGCGATGCCCGAGGTCAATCCGCCCCCGCCGCAGCAGGTCAGAACCGTGCCCTCTGTCATGCCCGCCTCTGCGGCCTGCTCCGCGATTTCCAACCCGCAGGTGCCCTGCCCCGCCATCACATTCGGGTCGTCGTAGGGCTTGACCAAGGTCAGGCCCCGTTCCTCGCTTAGGGCGGCGCCAATCGCGCCCCGATCCTCGCCGCCGGCGCGATCATAAAGCACCACCTCCGCGCCCATGGCGCGGGTGTTGGCGATCTTCAATGCGGGCGCATTGTCCGGCATCAGGATCGTCGCAGGCACGCCCAAAATCTGCGCGGCTCGCGCCACCCCTTGGGCGTGGTTCCCCGAGGAATAGGCGATCACGCCCCGCGCCCGCTGGTCATCGGTTAACGCCGTTAACGCGGACCAACCGCCGCGAAACTTGAAAGATCCCGTGTGCTGCAACACCTCGGCCTTCAGGTAGACCTCGCGCCCGGCGATCTCATCCAAGAAGGGCGACGACAGCAACGGCGTGCGCCGAACGACCCCCTGCGCCCGTTTGGCAGAGGCCTCGATATCGCTGATCGTGATCATGCACATTTCTCCAAAACACTTTCGATTACGGCCCGAGATCCCGACTCGTCCAGAAACGGCACATGGCCCCGGTCACCCAATTCCACAAAGGCCATGTCTGGCCTGCGGCGGCGCATCTCGGTGGCGGTTTCCGCCGACAGAATGTCCGATTGCGCCCCCCGGATCAGGCCAAGGGGCACGCCGTCCAGCGCGTCGAACAACGGCCAAAGATCGGGCGCCTCAAAATCGGGCGCAAAGGCTGGCGCCACCGCATCGCGCAACTTCGGATCGTAGCGCAAGTGCAACGCGCCCCCCTCCTCTCGCCACACACGGCGCGCGAACGCGGCCCACGTGGCGGCAGGCACGTTACGAAACGCGCCCGCATAGACGTCCGGCAAGGCCGCCGCCGCCGCCGCCAACGAGCCATAGGCCGGCGGCTTGCCAATATAATCCATAATATTGGCCAAACCCTCGGCCATGATTTCCGGGCCAATGTCGTTAAAAATAACGCCGCTCAGTCGGTCCCGTGCCATCACGGCCATCATCAACGCCACCAATCCGCCCCGCGACGTGCCCAGGACGCAAGCCTTCTCCAGCCCCAAATGATCGAGCAAAGCGACCACATCCTGGGCCTCCTGCATCGGCGTGTAGGTGGCGAAATCCGCGTAGTCCGAGGCCCCACGCCCCCGAAAATCCACCCGGATCACCCGAGCGCGATCCCGGTAATGTGCCAGCACCGGCTCAAAATCATCCATGTTGCGGGTCAATCCCGGCAGACACAGCAAAGGCACACCTTCGCCTTGGTCGTCATAGGCAATCTTCACACCATCGGGCGCGGTCACAAAATCCATCACGCCGCCCCCACCAGCGCCGCCACGCCGGTCAAATCCGCCGCCTCGCGCCCCGGTTTTCCACTCAATCTATCCATCGGCTCTCCGGCGCGGTTCACCCATAGGGTATCGAACCCATAAGCCGCCGCAAAAGACGCGTCCCACCCGTTGGAGGACACGAACAACACCTCCTGCGGCGTGCAAGCAAAGCGCTGCCCCACAAGGTCATAAACCCTCACATCCGGCTTGAAGACGCCCACATCCTCGACGCTCAAGACCGCGTCCAACACCTCTTCGATGACCGCACTTTCCACCGCGCCTGCCAACATATCGGGCGAGCCGTTGGACAAAATTCCGGTCTGCAATCCCGCGGCCTTCAAGCGCGCCAACATCTCTGGCACCTCCGGATAGGCGTCCAACTCCCAGTAGAGGCCCAACAAATCCTCTCGCAATTGCGCATCATCCAACCCCGCCTTCACCAAGGCCCAATCCAACCCGTCGCCTGTCACCTGCCAAAAATCGCAATGATCCCGCGCCACCGCACGCAGCCACGAATACTGCAACTGCTTCAAACGCCAATCATTGGCCACCTGCATCCACACTTCGGCAAACGCTTCTCTCCCCGGCTGCCCCGCCAAGGCGCGCGCCGCCGCGGCGACATCAAACAACGTGCCGTAAGCGTCGAAAATACATGTGGTGATCTTGGCCATGGAACCTCTCCCCGATTGTCCTCTCAAGTCGTGACACGCAAAAAAGGGGGCCGCAACGCCCCCCTTCCTCGTTCTTCAAATATTCCCGGGGTTTGGGGCAGCGCCCCAAGGCGCAACACCCGTGCCAATCGCGTCGCTACAGGTTCTCGGGCTGTGCCATGCCAAGCACGTGATAGCCGCCGTCCACTGTCACGATTTCGCCGGTGGTACACGCGCCATAATCCGACGCCAGATACACCGCCGTGCCGCCCACGGCCTCCAACGTCGCATTCGCGCGCATCGGTGCGTTTGCTTCCGTGGTCTTGAACGTCTTGCGGGCCCCGCCAATGGCCGCCCCTGCCAGCGTTTTCATCGGCCCCGGCGAGATCGCGTTCACCCGGATGCCCTGCGGGCCCAAATCGTTCGCCAGATACCGGACCGAGGATTCCAACGCCGCCTTCGCCACGCCCATCACGTTATAGAACGGCGTAACCCGGTTGCTGCCCTGATAGGTTAACGTCAGTAACGTTCCGCCCTCGGGCATCAGTTCCGAGGCCCGCTTGGCCACGTCGATAAACGAATAACAGCTGATCGTGAGAGAGTTCTTGAAGTTCGCCCGCGTCGTGTTGATGAATCGGCCCGTCAGCTCATTCTTGTCGGAAAACGCGATGGCGTGAACGACAAAATCCAACGACCCCCATTCAGATTTCAACGTGTCGAAACACGCATCCATGGAGTCGTCGTTGTTTACGTCCACATCCACCATCAATGTGCTGCCAAGGCTTTCTGCCAGCGGGGCCAAGCGTTTGCCGAAGGCCTCTCCCTGATAGGAGAACGCCAATTCCGCGCCTTCCCCATGCAGCGCTTTTGCGATGCCCCACGCGATCGAGCGTTCATTGGCGACGCCCATCACAAGGCCCCGCTTGCCCTTCATCAAATCAGCCATGCTTTATCTTCTCACTTCTCAAAACGGCTCAGCAACATCGAGCCATTCGTGCCGCCAAAACCAAAAGAATTCGTCATCACAGTATCCAGCCCCGCATCAGCCTTGAATGCCGTCGCAATCTCTTCCGGGTTCAAGGCCGGGTCCAGCGTTTCGACGTTGATCGAAGGCGTGATGAAATCGCCGTCCAGCATCAGCAGACAGAAGGTCGCCTCCAACGCGCCGGCCCCGCCCTGGGCGTGGCCTGTCATTGATTTTGTCGAGGAAATCACTGGCGTGTTACCTTCGCCGAAGACCCGGCGCACGGCTTCAACCTCACCCACATCGCCCACGGGGGTCGAGGTGCCGTGGGCGTTGATATAGCCCACTTTGCGGCCTTCGGGCAGTGTTTGCATGGCCAGGCGCATCGCCCGCTCACCGCCTTCGCCGCTTGGCGCGACCATGTCGTGGCCGTCCGAGGTGGCGGCAAAGCCGGTCACTTCCGCGTAGATTTTCGCACCGCGGGCCACGGCCCGCTCCATCTCTTCCAGCACCAGGATCGCGCCGCCGCCGCCGATCACAAACCCGTCGCGGTCCGCATCGAACGCCCGGCTCGCGCGCTCTGGCGTGTCGTTGTATTTCGAGGACATCGCGCCCATCGCGTCAAACAGGCAGCTGAGCGTCCAGTCCAACTCTTCCGCGCCGCCCGCAAACATGACGTCTTGTTTGCCCATCATGATCTGTTCTGCCGCCGAGCCGATGCAATGCAGGCTGGTGGAGCAGGCGCTGGTGATCGAATAGTTAATGCCCTTGATCTTATAGGCGGTCGACAGATTGGCCGAAATCGTGGAGGACATGCACTTGGGCACCGCAAAGGGCCCGATCCGCTTGGGAGAGCCCTTTTCCAGAACTGTCTGATGGGCCGTAAACATTGCGCTGGTCGATGGCCCGCCCGAGCCCGCAATCAGGCCCGTCCGTTCGTTAACCACGTCGGCTTCGTCCAGACCCGCATCAGCAATTGCTTGCCCCATGGCGATATGGGCGTAGGCCGCCCCCGGTCCCATGAACCGCAACGCGCGTTTGTCCACATGCTCGGCCACGTCGATTTTCAACGTGCCGGCCACTTGGCTGCGGAACCCGTGCTCCGCCATTTCAGGCGACGCTTCGATCCCGGACCGCCCCGCCTTGAGGCTTTCAGTTACCTCAGCGGCATTATTTCCGATGGGGGATACGATGCCCAATCCAGTCACGACGACGCGGCGCATGGCGTTCTCCTCTTGCTGCCTGTTATGTGTATCTAGGCGTTCGGCCCCGCTTCGCGCAACCCGTTAGCGGCCAAAGGAAATGTTGCTATCGCGCCCAAGGCCCTTTCTCAGGCACCAGAAGATTACCGCGAAGCTGACAATCAGCCACAACACGCCCCACATCATCGTGGTGCCGCCGATCTCTTCCGCCAGCATCCTTGCGTCCGACCGCAGCGACGCCCGGCGCAAGGTGTCGTCGAAGATGTCGTAGGGGACGTAGATCATGCTGCTCAGCCCGATGAGGCGCAGGAGCAAATCGCATATGGGTGCGGACAAGAACCGCCCCGCCGCGATCAAGGCCGCGCCCGTGGCGCCACAGATGAGTATCGCCGCAAAGTCCCGCACGTATAGCACCAGCACGATCAGCATCAGCGCGCCAAGCCCCATCAAAACACTGCGATCCGCCCGGCCCCTCAAGGCGGCCAATAACAGCCCGACCCCGATCAGGAGCGATCCCAGATAGCCCGCCGTCAGGGTCAAGAAGCGCGACCCGCCTCGGGTCCAGGCCTCACCACCCTGTTGGAAATTAACGGAAATAGACTCGATCGACCCGCCCGTCAGCACCGCCGCAAGCCCGTGGGACAGCTCGTGGAAGAACACCACAAGCAGCTTCAATGGCATCACGACCGGTGTGGACCACAGGGCGAAAACTGCAACGGTTAACGCGATTAACTGCCAATGGCCGCGCAGAAATGCCATCAGCTTTCCGACAGCGCGACCTTCATGTCTTTCACCATGTAGATCACCTCGCCGTCGGCCTCGACCCGGCCATCGGCCACGCCCATCGTCAGGCGGCGGGTTTGGATCGCCTTGGTGAAATCCACGTAATAGGTCAGCATCTTGCGATCCGGCCGCACCATGCCCGTCAGCTTCACTTCGCCCACGCCCAACGCATAACCGCGCCCCTGCCAGCCGCGCCAGCCAAGGTTGAAGCCGGTCAATTGCCACAGACCATCAAGGCCCAGGCACCCCGGCATGATTGGGTTTCCGGGGAAATGGCAGTCGAAAAACCAAGCGTCTGGCTTGATGTCAAACTCGGCCACGACATGACCTTTGCCGTGCTCGCCGCCATCGCCCGAGATATCGGTGATCCGGTCCATCATCAGCATCGGCGGCTCTGGCAGTTGTGCGTTGCCTTCGCCAAACAGCTCTCCGCGCGCACAGCGCAAAAGGTCATCGCGGTCAAAGCTCGTTGGATAATCGGACATAGGGGCCCCCTGCTCGTCGTGTTTCTTGCCGCTTGCGGCTTGCCCAACACCTAGCACCGCGCCCCTTTTCGGCGCAAGTGCACCCCATTTTGCATGATAATGCACAGGATGCATTGGCGTTTGCAAAGCGCTCGCAATAGGCCATATATGTGGGGAACCCTTAATAGAAAGCCACGGGCACCATGACCCCCGAAGCTCTTGAACGCTCTCAGGCCTGGCTTGGCCAAGCTGAACTCCGCCCGACCCGTCAGCGCCTTGCGCTGGCGTCCTTGCTGGTGGGCGATGGCCAGAACCGCCACGTCACGGCGGAGGGCTTGCACGAAGCGGTTCTTGGCACCGGCGACAAGGTGTCCCTTGCGACCGTCTACAACACGCTGCGCGCCTTCTGCGATGCGGGCTTGATGCAAGAAGTCACCGTGGACGGAAACCGCAGCTACTTTGACACCCGTGTAGACGACCACCCCCATTTCTACCTTGAAGGCTGCGGCTCACTCAAAGACGCCCCAGCGGCTGAGTTGGAGATCAAAAGCCTGCCCGACGTTCCCGACGGGTACGAGGTCGCGAAGGTCGATGTCGTGATCCGCCTTCGGCGCAAAAGCTGCTCCTGACATGGCAAAATTGATCGCCCCTGCATCGGCGAAGGGTTATGTGGCAGCGCCGCACCCTTTGAATGACCGTCGTGTTGCGGCCCTGCACGCCTATGGCATCCTCGATACCGAGCGCGAGGCCGAATATGATTCCGTGGTCGAGCTCGTCGCACGGATTTGCGACGTGCCCTTTGCGGTCATCAACTTCATCGACGAGGATCGGCAGTGGTTCAAGGCCGAGGTGGGCCTTGGCACCCGAGAATTGGCGCTGGACGAATCCATTTGCGCCCATGCTTTGATGTTGGACGACTTCATGGAAATCCCCGACACGCTGTCGGACGATCGTCTATGCGGCAACCCGCTTTGCCTGGACGAGCCAAACCTGCGGTTTTACGCAGGTGCTCTGCTGAAAACGGCCGACGGCCTGCCCCTTGGCACCCTTTGCGTGCTGGATAACAAGCCGCGCACTCTGACCGATTTGCAACGCGACACCTTGAAGGTGATGGCCGAACAGGTCATGCGCCAACTGGAATTGCGCCTTGCGCTCCGCCGCGAAGAAATGTTGCGGCTGGAGGTGGACCACCGGGTGAAGAATTCGCTTCAATCCGTATCTGCGATGGCACGGATTCAGGCACGGGTCATGACCGATGAGGGCGGGCGCCGCGCCCTGACCTTGATGCAGCAACGCATCGAGATTATCGCCGCCCTGCATGCGGCGCTTTACAAGACCAACGCGGGCGAACGGATCGACATTGCGGATTACCTGGCCTCGGTGGTGGAGCTGATCGGCGGGGCGCTTTTGCCTAATCTGACCATCACGCTCAACACGACCAGCAAGAATGCCACGATGACCTCTCAGGAAGCCGCGGCTTTGGGGCTGATTGTGGCGGAGCTGTCGGCAAATTCGCAAAAGCATGGCTTCGCCGATGGACGCGAGGGCGAAATGACGTTGGGTTTGACGCAAACCTCTGATGGTGAGCTGGTTCTTACCTATGACGACAACGGCCAAGGCAGTGCCGCAGAGGGTGCTGATAATGACGGCGGCATGGGCACGTCGATCATTGAAATGCTTGCCGATCAGTTGGGCGGCGCCTTTTCCGCCGAGATCAACGCGGACGGCTACCACAGTGTTCTGCGCTTCCGCGCCGCGGCGTGACTTCCCCTTTTTCCCTAGCCATCGACGCGAAAAACCCCTAAGCGCCCCCCAAAGCCCTACAGCAACACTTCTTTAGTTAAAGGCCATCGTAATGGACCTCCGTAATATCGCGATCATCGCGCACGTTGACCACGGCAAGACCACATTGGTGGACGAGCTTCTGAAACAATCCGGCGCCTTCCGGGAAAATCAGGCCGTCGCCGAACGCGCCATGGACAGCAACGACCTTGAGCGCGAGCGCGGGATCACCATTTTCGCCAAGCCCACATCGCTGGAATGGAAGGGCACGCGGATCAACATCGTTGACACCCCCGGCCACGCTGATTTCGGTGGCGAGGTAGAGCGGATCTTGTCGATGGTAGACGGCGTTGTGCTGCTGGTGGACGCGGCTGAAGGCCCGATGCCCCAGACCAAATTCGTGACCTCCAAGGCGCTTGCCCTTGGCCTGCGTCCGATCGTGGTGCTCAACAAAGTGGACAAGCCCGACGCCGAGCCTGACCGCGCACTGGATGAGGTGTTTGACCTCTTCTCCTCGCTGGACGCCGACGAAGACCAGCTGGACTTCCCGCATATGTACGCCTCGGGCCGCTCCGGTTGGGCCGATCACGAGCTTGACGGGCCGCGCAAAGACCTGCACGCGCTGTTCAACCTGATCGTGAACCACGTCCCAACGCCCAAGCAGATCAACCATCAAGACGATGACTTCCGCATGCTGGCCACCACCCTTGGCGCGGACCCTTTTGTGGGCCGCCTGCTGACGGGTCGCGTGGAATCGGGCCGCCTCAAGGTTGGCCAGACGGTCCAGACCCTGTCGCGCCTGGGTGAAAAGATCGAACAGTTCCGCGTCACCCGCATCCAAGCCTTCCGGGGCCTTGCGCAGCAAGACATCGACGAGGCGCTGGCAGGCGACATCGTGTCCCTCGCGGGGATGACGAAATCCACCGTGGCCGACACCATCTGCGCCTTGGCCGTGGACGAGCCGCTGGAAGCGCAACCCATTGATCCGCCTACCATTACCGTGACTTTCGGCATCAACGACTCGCCTCTGGCGGGTCGGGACGGCAAGAAGGTGCAATCGCGCGTTATCCGTGAGCGTCTGATGAAAGAGGCGGAATCAAACGTCGCCATCAAGATCTCGGACACGCCCGGTGGCGAAGCCTTTGAGGTTGCCGGACGTGGCGAACTTCAGATGGGCGTTCTGATCGAAAACATGCGCCGCGAAGGGTTCGAGCTGTCGATCTCTCGACCGCAGGTTCTGTTCCGCGAGATTGACGGTGTGCGCCATGAGCCCATCGAAGAAGTCACCATCGACGTGGACGACGAATACTCCGGCGCGGTGATCGAAAAGCTGACGGGCGGACGCCGGGGCGAGCTGGCCGAGATGAAACAGGCAGGCGCGGGCAAGACCCGCATCATCGCCCACGTCCCGTCCCGCGGCCTGATCGGCTACCACGGCGAATTCTTGACCGACACGCGCGGCACCGGTGTTCTGAACCGTGTGTTCCACGAATGGGCACCTTTCAAAGGCCCGATCCCCGGCCGTCGCCAAGGTGTTCTTATCTCTATGGAAAACGGTACTTCGGTGGCGTTTGCCCTGTGGAACCTGGAAGATCGTGGCAAGATGTTCATCGGTGCTCAGGCCCCGGTCTACACCGGCATGATCATCGGCGAGCATTCGCGCGACAACGATCTGGAAGTGAACCCGCTGAAGGGCAAGAAGCTGACCAACGTACGGGCCTCGGGCACCGACGAGGCGGTGAAACTGACCACGCCTGTGACCATGACACTGGAGCAGGCCATCGCCTATATCGACGATGACGAGTTGGTCGAAGTGACACCAAACGCCATCCGCCTGCGCAAGCGCCACCTTGACCCGCACGAGCGCAAGCGCGCCTCTCGCGCGGGCTAAAAGCCTGACTTAGAACGCAATAAGCCCCCGCATGGTGATCCATGCGGGGGCTTGATTTTGTCATCTCGATACTTAAACCGCGCTGGCGGGCCCGCCAAACAGGTGGTCCATCGTCAGGGAAGGCTGATCGCAACCGGCCTCTCCCACGATTTTCGCAGGCACGCCGGCAACGGTCTTCATCGGCGGTACAGCGGACAAAACCACCGAGCCCGCTGCAATGCGCGAGCAATGGCCGATCTCGATATTGCCAAGCACCTTCGCGCCTGCCCCGATCAACACGCCATCGCCGATCTTTGGGTGGCG
Organism: Gymnodinialimonas sp. 57CJ19; assembly: GCF_038396845.1. Classification (NCBI taxonomy): domain Bacteria; kingdom Pseudomonadati; phylum Pseudomonadota; class Alphaproteobacteria; order Rhodobacterales; family Paracoccaceae; genus Gymnodinialimonas; species Gymnodinialimonas sp. 57CJ19. Next base: position 2,283,014 of record NZ_CP151587.1, on the reverse strand, counting down.
ATCCTCTTCCTCTTTGCCGGTGCCGCCCAAGGTGACGGAGTGCAGCATCGAGACGTTGTCGCCCACCACAGCCGTTTCGCCGATCACAATGGAATGCGCGTGGTCGATCATGATCCCTTGCCCCACGCGGGCCGCCGGATGGATATCCACCCCAAAGACCTCACTCACCCGCATCTGGATGAAGTAAGACAGGTCGCGGCGCCCCTGCCGCCACAGCCAATGGCCGACGCGGTAGGCCGTGATTGCTTGGAAGCCCTTGAAAAACAACAGAGGTTGCAGGAACCGATGGCAGGCGGGATCACGGTCAAAGACCGCCACAATATCCGCACGCGCCTGCGCGCCAAGGGTGGCGTCCGAGGCAAAAGCCTCATCCGCGATCTCGCGCAGAAGCTGCTCGGACATCTCAGAGGACGCGAGCTTTTGCGCCACGCGGTACGCGAGGGCCTTCTCAAGGGAGGGATGGTGGAGGACGCAAGCATGGACCAACCCGCCGAGCAATGGCTCCGAAGCGATGGCGGTCGTGGCTTCCTCGGTGATCCGGGTCCAAACGGGATCAACTTCCGTGATATGGGTCCGGTCGTTGGGTTGAGTGCGCGCCATGGGCCGCCTCCTTTGCGATACGTTGCCGCTAGAATAAGCGAGCGTACCGCAAAGGTCCATAAAACGATAACGTGTAGACTGTAAGTTGAAGTTACAGTTTTACACAGGATCGGGCAGCGACAGTTCCGCATAATGGGCGACCAGTCTGATCGTTCCGCCCGCAAAATTGCCACCCTGGGCGGTGATCTCCAGCGTCGTGGGGGACCAATAGACCTGCGGCGTACCGGGGCCGCTGACCCAAGAATTCAGGGACGTGCCTAGGCCCGACCCATAGCGCTGCAAATCGCCCGTTACCCCGATATCCCATGTAGTCGCGGCCCCGGTGATGGCCGAAATGACCCGCCCCGTTATACCGTAAGCGATTGATCGCGCGGGAAAAAGAACAGGCGTTGTGACGCTTGCGCTGGCTGTTAGGGGCACATCGAATTCCGCACTCGTCACCCCGACCGAAGCGCCACCCGGCGTCAATGTCTGCGCGCCCACGCGCCACGCGGCCCCGTCAAAAATCGCCAGCGATCCCGCGTCGAGCACCACCGCGCGCCAGCCCCGTTGCGCCGGCACGAAAATCCAGCCGCCCCCTGAAGCGATGGCCACCGCCCCCTCCTGTCCGGCCCAAGCGTTCACCGCGCCAGATGGCACGGCATAGGCAAGCCCGTCAGACGCCGCCGGGGGGGTGGTTTCCGACACCGACTGCAAGCGCAATTGCGCCAGTCCATCCAAGCGCATCAGCGCCTCGTTAACGGTGACATGCTTTTGCGCTTGAGCCGGTGCCAACAACGGCAGCGCCAGTTCTGGAGTATCAGTCATTGATCTGAATCCTTGCAATTGGCCCCGCCCCGAACCGTTCGGAGACTTGAGCGACCTCAATGGAGTAGTCCGTGAGCGTGCCGTCGCTGGCGCGCATCGCGTCGGTGTAGGCGAAGGCGGGCGCGCTCAGCACCTCTTCCCGGCGGATCGTTTGCGCGTCCGATATCCGCAGAATGTACTGCTCGGATGCCTCGCCAAGAGGCACATCGGTGCCATCCCAACTATCCGCATCAACCCGTGACCGTCGTATCCAGGTGATGTCACGCGCCGTTCCGCTATGGCTGCTACGCAGGTGAGCGGGACTATAGGGGCGCAGTCCAATACCATGGAACGCAACGACTTTTTCCACGTAGCTTGGGTCATCCACGGACCTGCGCGACGGACCGACGCGCCAATAGCGTTCTAACCCGCGGGCAGAGCTGGCCAGATCGACCTGCCCCACCGCCCCGTCCAGAAGCACGAAAAGACTGCCCTCTGGCCAGACATCCGGGATCACCGCATCGGTGCCTTGCTGGCCCCGCAGGCGCATCGCGATTTCCCATGTATCGGGGCCCACAAGCGTGGCCTCGGCAAACTGCATGACCTCCCAGATGTCATCTTCGCCCGAGCCGATCGCCGCCGCGTTACCTCCCGCCAGAACGGCCGACAGCTCCGCCGAAGACAGGCCCCCGGTTTCCAACCGTATTTGCACCGCGCCTGCCCGGTCCCAAATCCCCGGCTCTTGGCGATGCAGCGGTTGCAACAGCGTGCCCACGATGGCGGGGCGCTCCACCAGACGGTTCAGGGCAAACCCATCGGGGCCGGGCGCGGAATAGACCGCCGCCGTACCGGGCCAAGGGTCAGCGGCAACGGCCAAATGTGGTGCATGTTCAACCTCGTCCCCCGTCAAAAGCGGCAGATCGAGGAACACCGGCGTGACCGGAAGCGGCGGCACGAAAGCGGCAAAACTGGCAGCGTCTTCCACCTCATCCGATGGAAAAGAGGTTGAGGGTTCGACCCGGACCGCCTCGAGGTGACGAAAGCCCCGATCTTCTACACGATCGACGCGCCACGTATGCCCGTCCTCTGTTGCGATCAGGGCCCCAGCCCCCAAGGCGCGCTCCGACGGGGGCAGCGCAAAGCGCAACGTATCTTGGGCCACCCGTCCCTCAGCCAACCAGCGCTCGGCCATGCCCTGCCCTTCGGCTGAGGTCAGCGCCAGCGGCAAATCCACGTCGTTCACCTGATCGGCACCGTCGCCGGGGTAGACCGCCTCTGCCACCTTCTCATCATAGCTGCCCTCGGCTTCGGTATAGCCGATACGCAAGCGTCCCACAGTTTCCGCTTCCGGGGCGCGCGCGTGGGTAAAGCCGCCCTCCCCGTCGTCATCACGGGCCGTCAGTGGGGCCTCGATCACCGTCTCTGGCTCTTGCGGGACCGGCAGAAACACCAGCTTTCCGTCGCGCTCAACCGCGTGGAAACCATAAGCCAGCATCAATGGCTGTAACCGCGCCCGTGCACTTTGTGTCTGCGCCGAGACATGGCCGCGCACCAATCCAAAGAGCTTTGAGACATCATAATCTGTGATGCCAGCCTCTTCGCAGATTTCCGATACCACGAGGTCGAGCGGTTGCGCATCCAACCGCCCCGTTAACCAGTGCCCCTTCGCCCAGTTCTCCCCATCGCTCCACCGTTCTCGGTCGTTGGGGAAGGCCGGCCACACCCGAGCGTCCCAGGCCCAGGCATGGGCGCGCGCCAATTCCAGCATCGGTCCATCATATTGATCCGACAGGGGATTTCTGCCTTCTTCGGCCCAATAATCCATCGTGGCGCGCAGGTATTGCGCTTGGATCAGGTCGTCGCGCCGCCCATTGGAGTATTTGGGAATGCCACTTTCCGTCGATTTCGGATCAAGGAAGCGGTTAGGTTGGTTCGTGCCCTTATCAATAGCCGCGCAGCCAAATTCGGTGAACCAGATTGGTTTGGATTTTGGGACCCAAAGCGAATGCCCTGACAAAGACGCCACGGAGACCTGCGACACCTGCTGAACCACCCCTGCAAGAGTGTTAGCGGAGAAGCCGTTGAACCCGACGGCGATGCGCCACCCTTTGAGCCCCGACTGCATCCGACCAACGCCGATCAGATCTTCCGGCACCACGTCAGTTTGATAGTCCACCCACCCATCCGCGACCTCCAGCCCACTGAACGTCGCAACGACACTGTATCCGCCGTACCCGCCGTCATCGCGGATGCCCAACGCGAACACCATAAACTGGTGCGACTGGCCACTGGCAAGCGGCGCCGTCAACCGCGTCCGCACGGTCAAACGTATCCGTTGCCCCGGTATGAAGGGTCGAAAGCCACGTTCACTCATGATGCGATACGCGTCGCGAACTTGAAGCACCTGACCTTCGCCTGCCACGGTTTCGACCGACGCCTCGGCATAGGCCGCCGTAAACCCTATCTGGCTATCAAGGGAGCTTTCTCCAAAGGGATAGCTTGCTGCCCAATAGTCATCGTCGTTGCTGAACGCCCCATCAAACGGCAGTGTCGAGGTGAGGGGCGTCGTGGCCAGTTGATAACCGTCGCGGCGGTCTAAGTGCGGGTTAGTCCACCAATTGCGCAAATCCTTGAAGCGGAAGATCCAATCCTGCCCAAAGGCGCCATCCTCGATCACGTCGCGGCGCTGCGCTGCTTCGGCCTCGGGACCGGAGTAATACCAGTCGTACCCCTCGCCGCCTTCGATATTGGCTTTCAAGTAATCGAGCGAATGTATCGGCCCGTTGTCATGATCCAGATGCGCGGTCCCCTCGCGCCAATCGCTCATCGGCATGTAGTTATCGATGGCCACCATGTCGATGTTGTCATCGGCCCACAGCGCATCAAGGTGGTAGTAGACGTCGCCTGTTCCATCCTGGGGCTGATGGCCAAAATATTCTGTCCAATCAGCGGCATAGGTGATCTTCGCGTCGGGCAGTAGCGCGCGCACCTCGGCGGCGAGCGCGATATAGGCATCCACCGCAGGAAACCCCTCATCGTCACGCATTTGCGTCAAGCCGCGCATTTCCGATCCGATGCAGAACGCCTCCACCCCGCCCGCCTGCGCACACAGCGCGGCGCAATGCAGGATGAAGCGGCTGTAGCTCCATTCTGCCGGACCAGAATAGCCGACGCCCGCGTACCCGGTGCTAAAGTCCGAAGCCTTCGCGGTGCCAAAAAACGCCTCGATCGCCGTGCGATTAGCTGCGGTTTTATCGGTGGTGCCGGGCAAGCCAGCCGCCACATCACCGGTCATCCGGCCCCGCCACGGCAACGCAGGCTGTTCATCGGCGCCGTAAGGATCGGGCAAGCCGTTGCCTTCCAACACTTCCATCAGCAGAAACGGGTAAAATGTAACCTCTTGGCCGCCCTCGTGGATCGCCGCAATCGCCTCCAGGATCGAGGCATCGGCAGGTGTCCCGCCATAAATCGCGCGGCCATCGACCTGCGCAATCTCCTCAGCCATTTGCCGGTTAATCCCGCCGGCACGCCATGGCATTTCCAATCCGTCATAGTCGCCCTGCTCCACCTTCGGGCGCACCTCGCAATGGCCCGCACGCAGGTCATCCCCGAACCACGAGTAGATCAATGAGACCGACTCGAGATTGGGCAAAGTGTCCCGCAAATGTTCCACGGATTGAGAGAAATCCGTCACCCCGCCCTCAGCGCTCACATTGGTGGAAGACCCTCTGGCAAGGCCGAAGCGGCGGCTCACCGGGGTGGTGGCCAGCGCGTATTCTCCGGTGCCAGGCATCAACGCAACGGCGCGGATCGCCTCTGCCGCACTGGGCACATGGGGGGCCTTGGGCTGCGCCGGGCGCACCACTTCAAAGGCAAATTGCGGCACGCGGTTGCCATAGGGCGTCAGGTCGAGATCCTCGAACACGATATAAGCGGTGCCGCGATAGGCGGGCACCGCGCCGTCCCCCTCCACCGCCTCGAGCAGCGGATCGGGCATCTGATCTTCGGTCCCCTTGTAAAGCCGCCAGGTCACAGCTTCCCGGTCAATTTCCACCCCGTCCACCCAGATCCTGCCGATCCGGGCGATCTTCCCCTCACACAGCGCCACTGCAAGGCTGATGCTGTAGGAATAGCTGGTGGTCTGCGGCTGCGGCGGCGCGCCCTTGCCGCTGCCGCCGCTTGTGTTTGCGTGCTCTTGGAACTGCGTGGCCCAAATCACGTGGCCGCCCATGCGCATCCGCCCATAAAGCTGCGCAATGGGTGCCCCTTCCCCCGCGCCGGTGATTCGAAGGCGGTCGGTCTGACCCACCTCGATCGGGTCCGAGCCGCTCCCCAAAAGCCGTTGGTCGATCACCCGACCAATGGTTGCGCCAACGGCACGGCCAAGCACAGCGCCGGTCATGCCAAGAATGGGGGCCTGAATAAGCCCCCCAGCCGCCGCACCAGCGGCAGAAAGGAGAAGGGTAGCCATATCAGTTATTCCTTTCGGGGAAGGCAAAACGCGCCGCAACGCGCCGTGCCCAAGGGGGCGTGAAAGCGCCCTCGGTGACGCCGCGCCCGGAATAGGCATGTAGAAAGCGGGGCTGAGGGTGTGCCTGCGTTTGCAAACCCACATGCTTCGCGACCGCACCTTTGCGCATGCGAAAAATTAGGACGTCACCGGCCGCGCACTCTTTTAAAGGTTTTTCGATCAGGTGCTTACGCGCCGCATGCAGCAGCCGTTCTTCGTGCGAGGTTTCAGACCAGTCGTTGGTGTAGGCCGGAACCGGCGCGGGCAAATCTCCGTAGAGCTCGCGCCACACCCCCAGCAAAAGCCCAAGGCAGTCACATCCCGCACCCTTGCACGCGGCCTGGTGCACATAGGGCGTCCCCACCCATGCCCTCGCCGTGCGGACCACGTCATTCATCGGAGAGACCCGCCGTCACGCGACGAAAGCCGCGTCGGATGCGCCGCCTGCCAATCGTCCCCCGGAATATCGGGGAAACCCTGGTAGTTAACGAGGTTAACGAATTTCAGCCGACAGGTTTCCATGCGCTTGTCGCAGCCTGCCGTCAGTCGAATACGATCACCCGGTGCAATCGGCAGGCGTAGGCTATCCCACAACTCAACCTTGCGAATATCATCTGCAACGCGGTCCAACTTCACCGCGCCCGACAGGCCCGCCGCGGCCCCGGTCAGCACTTGCAAATGCCCTCGCTCAAACCAACGCGGCTCAAACGCCATCAGGCCGTCAAAGCTGAACATGCGCCCATCGGTCGTGCTCACCAATGCTTCCGTCCAATAGCCTGTCGTTTCCAGATCAAACCCACATGCCCTTTCCCCCAGCACAGCCTGACAATTGCGTTGAAAAACGCGCCCCGTCGGCACATTCATCCGCTCCGCCAAGCCACGCAGTTCGGCCGAAAAGGCGCCATTGGCCCGCGTGATCTCTCCGATGGTGCCGCGAAATTGCAGAACCCGGTTCTCTGGGGCGGCCCATTGCACCAGCCACGCCTCGACCTCGGCGCTATCAAAGCGCCCGGCGAAAATATCTTCCTCGCTGATGGCGCCGTCCGAAAGCGCACCCACGGCTTCGGTGTTGTCGACCGAAAGTCCGGTGGTTTGGGTAAGTGCCGCAGCACTAAGCCCCGTGCCCGCGCGAAAGGTTGTGCCGTCGAACGACAGGTCACAATCGTGGTCGGTGAACCCGTATTGGGTGCCATCGACGCGGGTCACGCGCCAGCATCTCGACACGCCCGTCGCGCCGGTTTTCAGATGAATATCAAGTTCTTGAACACTCATATCCTGATCTCCACTACAGGCACATTTGGCACTTCACCGGCCTGGAATGACGCAACAGACGTTTGGATTGCGTCCGTGTCGAAGCGTACCGGGACGTCAAACTCAAAGCCCGCCGTGACCTCTGCATCTTGGGGCGGCGCGTCCGCAAAAGTGATCTCTCCGCTGGTGTAATTGACGGCGAAATGCACATCCGCGACCAGTTCATCCACCGACACGCCAGCAAGCACAGTGCCCTGCACCGGTTTCGTTAACGGCCGCGCGTAAGAGTTAATGCCCGACTGATAGGTCTTGCTCAGTTGGAACGTTCTAGTTTCTCCGTCGCCGGTCCCGATACGCTGATCGCGGAAAGTAGGCTCGGCCGAGGGGATGCAGGATTTGAAGTCCGACCAATCCTTCCACCGAAACCCATAAAGCTGGCCGCGACGGGCCTCGAAGAAGTCAATCATCAGCGCGATATCATCGAGTGAGCGCATCGAGACGCCCGCATCATAGCGCCTGCGTGAATGTGCCCACGGCGTGTTGCGTTCTTCAAACCCGTTGGTCAGCGCAACCACCTCCGTGCGGCGCTCGGGCCCGCCGACAGAACCGAAACTCAAGTTTGCAGGAAAGCGAACCTCATGAAATCCCATGGCTTTTCTCCCCTAGCGATTGCGTTGGCCACGTGCCAAAGCACGTTGCATCTGTGCGGCCACCTGGCTGGAGGACCGCTGAAAACCCGCTACATCGGGCGAAGTGATATTCATCGTGACATGCACTGGGCCGCCGCCGCCGCCCGCCGCCGCCACACCCAATTTGCCATCGGGTCCGCGCCGCAGGGGCATGATCGCCTCGGGCCCCGCTTCGCCCATTAGCCCCGTTCCGCTGCGCATGGGAAATGTCGTCGGGCTGCTCACCACGCCGCCGCGCGCGAACGGCATGACCCGCCCTTGGCTGATCGCACCTCCCTTTTCGAAGGGCATAATCCCGCTCAGCAAATTGTTAATGCCATTGCCCACGGCCGACCCGACGGCGTTTTGAACCGGGCGCATCGCGGTGTTGTAGGCCGCGTCGACCATGCTGGTAGCCACGTTTCGCAAGGCATCAGACAAGCGCATTCCGTCGAACACCACGCCGTCAAAAGCCCGCCGCAACCCGCCGCCAATGGCCCGGCTCATCGAGCTGACCTCGCGTCCGGTATAGAGCATGGCGCCCTGCATTTCGCGCAGCTCCCCCTGGAACGCCGCCGCCATCGAGGTCGCCCCCGCAAGGCTCGTTTCCAGCTCAGCAATCTCGGTATCAAAGCGGCTGAGAGTGTCATCCATCTCTGTCATATCCGTCCTCATTCATTGTGTCTGGGAACCTCGAAAGAAGCGCCTCGAACGCGTCTCTTCGTAGCGGCGCCGCGCTGTTTTCCGGGCCAAGTAGGATCAGAAACTCCACTGGCGTCATTGCCCAGAAATCCGCGGGTGACAGGCCAAGCCCCTGAAAAGCCACACGCATTAATGCCGGCCAATCGAAACCGACGGGGGCGCTGCTCATGCGGGCACCGGGCGGAAGGCCAGGATCAGAAGCCGTGCGGCGATCTTTGCCGCCTCCAGGATGCCGCCTTCAATCTCGGCCTCCAAAAGGTCCTCCATCTGGCCCGACCAGCCGCCGCCGCGCAGTCCCGCGCAAACCAACGCCAGCACGTCCGCGGACTTCAGCCCGTCGCCCTCGAACCGGGCGACCATCTGGCTGAGCGATCCCGCCCCCAGCCATTCCTCCAACTCCGCCAACGCCCCCAGCGTCAGCTTCGCCGTGTGCCGTTCCCCGTTTAAGGTCAACGCCACTTCGCCCGTCCAAGGATTGGCCATGGCTCAGATCGCCGTAAAGGTTAACGCGCCCGCCGACGCCATGGAGATCTCGTAAGTCGCCTCGCCGTCATGGGTACCCGCGTATTCGATGGAGCTGATCTGAAACGCCCCCTCCACGATGCCAAAATCAGGGATCACGACCTGGAAGTCGGGCATTCCGCCTTCAAAGAAAATGTCCCGCGCCCGCTCGTCCGTGGAGGCGTCCCGAAAGATGCCCGAGCCGCTGATCGAGGCCGATTTCACCCCCGCCCCACGCAGCAATTCCCGCCACCCGCCGGTGCTTTCCAGGCTAGTCACATCCACGCTTTCGCTGTTGAACGACAGACGCGAGGCACGCAGCCCCGCCAATGTTTCAAACACGCCGTTCCCGTCCATGTCTACCTTCACCAGAAGGTCTTTACCGTTCTGTGCCGTCATGGGATTTCTCCATCATTGTCAATTTGTTATCTGGAAACGCCTAGGCGTCACTGGAATCGATCATGGCGCGAAACCAAATGTCGATTTCGCGCCCATCCCCGACCCGTCGGGCGCGGGCGCGCAGGAAATTCAGCCCGATCAAAGTGCCCCGTGAGAGGGCCAGATCGGCATCCGTCAAGGCGTCGGACACGGCGGCGGCGATGGTCTTGGCGGCTTGAAAACCCGCTGCGTCGCAGACCACCGTGACGGGGAAGTCATGCACCGCCCCGTCGCCCACAACATCCGAGGCATCGCGCACCCGTTCCGGCCCAAGGCTGACATAAACCGAGGGCACAGGCCCCGGCGGTAACGCGTCGTAGATCGCGTCGTTGGTCAACATCGAGACCGCCGAATCCGTGGTCAACGCAGTGAAGACCGCCTCTTGCAGAGCGGCCGTGGCGGCATAACTCATGCGCCCACCTCCTCTTTGACAAAGCACACCAGATAGCGGCCGGCGGCATCCGCCTCCGTGACCGCGTCGATGTAATACACCCGGGCTCCGTCCCGAAACCGCATCGCCGCCGTGGGCCGCGACGGTGCACCTTGGGGAGCTGCCCTGATCGTGACCTTCAAATTCAGCTCAGAAGCTTCCGCCTCACGGCCAGACCCGCGGGGCATAACCTCGCCCCAGATGCAGCCAAGCGCTTGCCAAACCTCGGAAAAACCGCCCGCGCCGTCACTGGTGCGGGTCGGCGCCTCCAGGGTCAGTTTTCGGTTGAGATGAGGTTCTTTCATAACGCCCCCCCGCGCAGTCGGATCTGCCGATAGGGTTCGATCAGGGCCATCACATGGCCCGGCATTTGTGGCGACACCGCTCCGCCCGAACCGTAGAATTCACTCGCCAACGCCAATAAGGCACGTTGCAGATCGGCGGGGATGTTATTCCAATCCGGCCCGAAACCCGCCGTTAGCGTCACCTCGATCGTACCGCCCTCGGGCGGCGTCGGCAGGGATCCGGCCACGGTCTCAATACTCGGACGATGCGCATCCGCACGCAGTACGTAGCGATCTTCATCCACGATGGTCTCAGCGCCATTTCGCGCGATTAACTTCACGCTATCAACGCTGGAAACCGGCGCAATCGGCAACCCATGGCTGGCCGGATTGTGCCAGACCACCAGTGTCAGGGCAAACTGGCGCCGCATCAAAACCTTGCCAATTCGCGCCTCAATCGCGGCCATGGCGGACCGCAGGCACCCCTCCAACAGCGTGTCCTGACTGCCATCGTCCGCGAATCCCGAGGACAAGCGCAAGTGGCTCGACAGCGCATCCACCGGCAGTGAAGCACTGGGAACAGAGGTCAATTCGACCATCATCATGTTGAAATCTCCGGGAAATTCGTTTCGGTGAAATGTGGGGCGTGGCACCGACCTCCGCGCTGCTCATGCGGAGAGACGCGCAGCTGGACCCGCAAAGGCCCGCACACACGCCCCGCCCGCCCCATGGCTACACTCGGCCACCGGACGGGATGGATGAATTGCATTCAGCTTGTGCCGAATTTCATCAGTTTGATCGCAGCAAAATCGGTCACATCGCCGCCCACGCGCTTGGTGGCGTAGAACAAAACGTGGGGTTTGGCCGAGAACGGGTCACGCAGAACCCGCAGATCGGGCCGCTCGGCAATGGTGTAACCAGCGCCGAAATCACCAAAAGCGACCGCCATCGCGTCCACGGCAATGTCGGGCATATCCTCTGCGATCAGAACCGGATAGCCCATCAGACGGGCGGGCTCTCCGGCGGCAAGACCGTCGGACCACAGGAAGCGGCCATCGGCGTCCTTCATTTTGCGCACGGCACCCGCAGTCTTTGAATTCATGATGAAATTCGCGTTCGCGCGGTAACGTGCGCCCAAAGCGTAGACCAGATCCACGATGGCATCGGCCGGGTTGGCGGCATCAAAATCGCCCGCCGTTCCGGTGGCCACATAGCCCAGGTTGCCCCAGGTCCAGCTACCGTTTGCCGCTGTTGGATGGGTCAACAGACCGGTCGGCTTGCCCGAGCCATCCCCGTTGATGAACGACGCCGCTTCCGCGCGGGCGAACTTGTCGGCAATGCGCCCCGCCAGCCAGCCTTCGATGTCGAATGCCGCATCATCCAAAAGCCGCTGAGAGGCCTTGGGCAGCGCCGAAAGCTCGTGCAGCGCGATGGAGATCCGCTCAATCGTCGGGGTATCCGTTTCCGTCGTGGCGCTGACCTCATCGGCCCAACCCGCGCCGGTATCCGTGCTGTCGATCAGAACATCAAAGGACGTCGCCTCGACCGTGACCACATTGGCCACCGACCGCAGCGACGAGGAGGACCGCAGCACCGACTGGATCATCTCAGAGGTCTGCGGATCGACCAGATAGCCGCCCTCGGCATTGACGGCGGTGTTCATCGCCTTGCCTTCCAGTTCAAGCCCCCGAAGCGCATCATCATCGCCGCAGCGAAGGTAGGATTTCAGCGCCAATTTATGGGGCACTGTTGTGTCGATGTCCGCGGAAAGGGCGGGACGTTGATAAGAGTTGGTCTTTGTGTTCAGCATGGCAATACGGTCTTCCTGCTTTTGAAACTTTGCATTCATGTCGTCTTGAAACTGGTTGAATTCATTCAAGAACCCGCCGATCGCGGTCTTGACTTCAGCCATAGGAGCGCTGCCCGCGCTCCGCTCAGCGGTCTCGGTCATGGGATGTCCCTTGTGGTTGAGTGTGCCCCCCAGATTGCGGGGGCCGAGATCAGCGGGCCTTGCGGGCCGCCAGGGATTGGCGTGCGGTGTCGAACACCCGCGCCAGCTCTAGAAGCGTGTCCGATTTGCCCTCGTGGGCATCCAAACGCGCCTCTGGAAGCATGGGGAATGTGACAAGCGACACCTCCCACAGCTCCACTTCCGAAAGGCACCGCAGGCCCCTTTCGTTCTTGTGGGATTTCACCGTGCGGTAGCCGATGGAAAGCCCGTCAATCGCGCCAGCTTTGGTCAGCGCGGCGGCCTCTCGGGCGCGGGCCACGGACTTCAAAAGCCGTCCCTTCACGTACAATCCACGGTCATCTTCGCGGATTTCGTCCCAGATCCCGATGGGTTCATTTGGATCATGCTGCCACAGCATTTTAACCCGGCGCCCGTTGCCCAAGGATTTGGCGTAAGCGCCTTTTTCCACAACATCTCCGCCCTGGTCCTTGGCGCCGAACAGCGAGGCATATCCCTCAATGACAAAGCCGTCATCCAAGGTCAGGTCTCTGTCGAACTTCTGGAATTTCATCTCCAGACCACTTTCAGAAAGTGATTTCATATCAGGCTCCTATCCGCCGAGGTTCAAGTTAAGTAGCTGACTTATCCCCTGCGCGAGGATCACCGAGACGACGCCAAAGACGGCCAGCCAAAGGCGCTTTTCCAGCCGTTGCAGCGCCAGCTCGATCGCCTCAAGGCGGAATGCCAAAGCGGCCCATCGCTCCTGCTGGACCCGCTCATTGGCCTCGATCTGCGCGTTGGCGGCATCAAAGGGCGCATAGAGATAACGAGAGCCGCCAGCCCCCCGCGTATCCGTCATGTCTCGGGCTGCTCCGGCAGCCCCAGCATCCGGCGTTTTTCTGCATCAGTCAGGAAGCCCGCCTCCGATACGCGTCGCCATTGCGCCTCGCGTTCGGCGGCAAGCGCGGGGACCCCGTCGAGGTCCGGTTTGACCTCCACCACGTCGCCGGACAGGCCCGACAACCAGTGCGAGAGAGAGGCCCAAACCCGCTCTGCCAGCGGCAAAACCGTCAAGCGATAGAACGCCCGGTTGGCCTCGGCGTAGTTGGCGTAGGTCGCGTCGCCGGGGATGCCAAGCAGCATTGGCGGCACCCCGAACGCCAGCGCGATATCGCGGGCGGCGGCGTCCTTTGTTTTCTGGAATTCCATATCCGACGGGCTGAACCCCATCGGCTTCCAGTCCAACCCGCCTTCCAACAGCATCGGGCGGCCCGCGTTTCGGGCGCCTTGGTGGTGGCTTTCAAGCTCCAACTGAAGGCGGTCGAATTGATCCTGGCTCATCGTGCCCGCCCCCTCCAAGCCGTTGTATACAATAGCGCCTGACGGACGCGCGGCGTTGTCCAGCAGCGCTTTCGACCACCGCGCGGCCGAGTTGTGCACATCAATCGCCGTCGCTGCGGCTTGGATCGGCGCAAGGCCATGGTGGTCATCTTGAGGGTGGAAATTGCGGATGTGGCAGATCAATTCCGCCGGATAGCGGTGACTGCGCGCGCCGACCGTGTAGTCGTAGGCCTTGGGCCAGCCATCGGCACCGGGGATCAGGCTCATCCGGTCCGAGCGCAGGACGTGCAGCTCCCCCGGCATGCCGACCTCGGGCATCAGCGCCTCGACGTAGGCGTTGCCCGATAACATCAGCTGCGCAAAGGCGGCCTCCAGCAGGTCCGCGCGGGTTTGGCCAGCGTTGGGCCGTGCCAAAAGCGACAGAACCGGGTGCGCGTCATAGCGGCGCTCTGCGTCGCGGCAGATCACCGGCAGGGCGGCGGCGGCCTCGGCGATCACTTTTACCGCCCGGAAGCCCACCGGGTTGCCAAGGAAGCCATTTTTCGTCAACGAGCCCACGTCCCGCGGGCTCCAGACCACGCGGCCCGACGATCCCCAGACCGCCAGTTTCGCGCTGGCAGAGGCCTTGACCTCCGGCACCGGTGAAGCGGGTTTCTTTAGTAAATCCAATACCATATGAGCCTCTCCTCAAGTCATACATGAAGAACGTGCCCGCCTGCGCGTGCCCGCTCTATAGCCACCTAGCGTGGCCCGTTCAGGGTGTTGTCAAAGGTTGCGAATGGCCGGGTTCAGCCGGGTCTTTGCGGGCACCAACATGCCCTCGGTCAATGCCCAAACCAGCGCGTCGACCCGATCCGGAGAGCCTTGGCCCTCAAACCCTGTCAGCGCCATTTTGCACATTTCGTCTTCCAGTTCCGCGTGGGTGCCCACATGGGCCACGCGCCCTTGCTCATAAAGTGCTGCGACCGGTTCCGCCCGCGCCACCTTCCCGACCGAGGCGCGCACTTCGCGGAAATTAATCGTGGGGTCCACCGACCGGACCACGTCCGTGACCAGCTGCCCGCCTTGATTCACCTCGCCGACCATCCGGCTCGCACCGAAGCGGTGGTAGACGGCCACGGCCACGTTGGCCCATTGGTTCGGCGACACCCCCTGGACCGAGCAATCCTCCAGCACCACGGCACGCCATTGCGCCGGGTCGCCGCTTTCGATGATGCCCACCGCGACGATCCCGCAAGCGTCCGATCCCGCGTGCCCCGTTACCGGCGGGTCTACCGCCACGACCACCCGTGTCACTTCAGGCGCTTCGGCCAAGCGGTTGGCGTCGATTTCCGGGCGGGTCCACAACGCGCCTTCCACGTCGTCCAGCAACACGCCGTCCAGCTCTTGGCGACCCAACCTCGTGTCGCCGTAACGCAATCGCACCTCAGACAGGAACGAATCCGCCAGATAGGCCGCGTTGGCCTCGGTGGGGGCGTGGGTGTGGGCCACGCCGTCGCGCTTCAGCAATTCCTTAAGGACGTTAACATTTCGCGGCGTGGTCGTGACGATCTGCTGAGGGTGCTTCCCCAGCCGCAACCCGAACTGCAACATATCCCATGTTTCCTGCGCCTTCGGCCACTTCGCCAATTCATCCGCCCAAGCCAGATCAAACTGCGGCCCCCGCAACGCCTCGGGGTCATGGGCCGAATAGACCCGTGCTTCAGCGCCGTTCGGCCACACCAGCTTGCGCTCCCCGGCAATCCAGCGTGGCACTCGATCGGGCGGAGAGCAGGCGATCAGCCCGCTCTCTCCCTTCACCATCACCGCCAAGGCCTGATCGTAGGTTTCCCCCACTAGGGCCACGCGCTTGGCCTGCCCCGGCGCCTCTGGCGTGGCCCCCTCCACCATCGAGCGGACCCACTCGGCCCCTGCCCGCGTCTTGCCTGCGCCCCGGCCGCCCAACACCACCCACGTGGTCCAATCCCCCTCGGGCGGCAATTGGTGCGGCAGGGCCCAGAACTCGAACAACCAAGGCAGGGCGGCCAGCGCGTTCTCATTCAGACTGCTCAGAAATGCCGCCTCCGTGTCCCGATCCGCGCAGGCAAGCCAAGCGGAGCCCGATTTCAGCCCTGGCTTCATCAAGGTCGAGCGTGCCAGCCCCCCCCGCTCCGAAACGTTTGCAACCTGCTTCACGTGCCTTCTCCCGCATTTCCATAGTGTGCAGAAACGCGCCATTCATCTGGCGCACTGCTTTCGTCACATCCCCTTCTCCGGCGTCGGGTGCTTGCTCCAGCGTGGTGCAGCTGTCTTGCAAAGCCCGCACGGCGCGGTCGAACGCCTCCTGCGCTTGTAGCGCCAGCGTTTCGTCCCGCGTGTCGTCCGAAGGGTCAATTTCCTGGTTACGTGTCATGTTAGATATCCTCGTGTCCGTGAAAACTCTCGGTCACGAGCAGGATGTCGCCTCGCAAAAGCGATCTTTCGTCCGCCGGGGCGTGCGACCCCGTCTCACCCGGACAAAAAGAAACGGCCCCCAAGGAATTACCCCTGAATGGCCGTTGAACCCACATCTTCCAGCGTGCTTAAATAGGTGCCATGGGCCGTTCGATGGGTCAACAAGTTTTGCGTTTTCAAAGGGTTAACGCATGCACCGTGCGCTAACGATTGATTAACCAAGCAGCACCCAGCCCCACAAAAACAAGCGTTTGGACCCGCAGCTATCCGCGCAAAGCACCGTACGCCGCCCGCGAAAAACTTGCACAGCTTGGCACCCCTTCCCGCGACTGAACGCTCAAAAGGTTAACAAGATCGTCGAAAATGAGGAAAATCCGGCGGGGGAGAGGGCCGATTCCGCCCTCTCCCCTCAATGCCGGGTCAGTTGTCGTTACGCTCAGCCTCAATCGCGCGCCAGCGGGCGACGTTGGCGTTATGCTCGTCCAACGTAACGGCAAAGGCGTGCCCCCCCGTGCCATCGGCAACGAAGAAGATGAAGTCGGTGCTGTCGGGGTTTACCGCCGCTTCAATCGCCGCCTGTCCGGGGTTGGCAATCGGCGTAGGGGGCAGACCGTTGATGACATAGGTGTTCCACGGTGTTTCTGCACGCAGCTCAGACTGACGCAAGCCGCGCCCCAGAATGCCGCGACCATTGGTGACGCCATAGATCACCGTAGGGTCCGTTTGCAGGCGCATTCCTTGGTTCAGACGGTTGGTAAACACGCTGGCCACCCGGCCCCGCTCGTCGGGGACGCTGGTCTCTTTCTCGATGATCGAGGCCAGAATCAGCGCCTCTTCGGGCGTGCTGATCGGAATGTCGTCGGCACGGTTCGCCCAGGCCTCTGCCAAGATCCGTTCCTGGCTGGCCTGCATTTCCGCCAGCAGTTCCAGACGGTTTTCGCCCCGGCTCACCTCAATCGTGGTGGGTGCCAGCATCCCCTCGGCGGGGATATCGACGATTTCACCTTCAAGGAAATCCGCCGCCATCAAGCCCTGCACCACCTGCCAGCTTGTCAAACCTTCTGGAATAACAAGGCGGTAGAGCATCGGCGTGCCCTCATCCACCAGCGTGGCATATTCCACGGGAACGCCATCTTCATAAGCAAAACGCGCGATTTCCTCGACCTCGCCTGTCGACGGATTGCGTTCGCTCAGGCGCAGTTGCCCGGTGCCCGAGTTGCGCAAGACGTAAGTGGCCCGGTAGCGGAACGACGAAGGCCCGCCCGCCGTGACGATCTCCAACACCTGCGCCATGTTCGCGCCGGCGGGGATTTCATAGTTACCAAACCGCAGGTCGCCCGCCCGGTCCGCCGCACGGACGCCGACGCGGAACACCGTTGCAGATCGGATCGCGCCCGCCGCTTCCAACCGTTCCGAGACTCGAGACAGCGTATCGCCCTGCTCCACTTCAAAGAACGCGGCTTGCGCCAGCGGGCCCTCACCGGTCCATTGCCGCTGTCCCCAGCCCAAAGCCGCAGCCGCTGCGATCAGGGCCACGATCAGGAATGAAATGCCGTTGGCGGCAATGTGCTTCCACATGGTCGGTTACACCCGGCCCATGATCAGGCAAGCGTTGGTGCCGCCAAACCCGAAAGAGTTCGACTGCACGATGTTGATCTCGCCTTCCTGCTTCTCGTTGGCGCACAGGTTGATCTCTGTCTCCGCCGCTGGATCGTCGAGGTTCATCGTGGGCGGTGCCACGTTATCGCGGATCGCGAGGATGCCGAAGATCGCCTCAATCGCGCCCGCAGCCCCCAAAAGGTGCCCCGTCATGGACTTGGTCGAAGACATCCGCAGATTCTTTGCGTGATCGCCCATCAGACGCTCTACCGCGCCCAACTCGATCGTGTCCGCCATGGTCGAGGTGCCATGGGCGTTCACGTAATCAACCGCCGACGGCTCCAGCTTGGCGCGTTTCAGCGCCGCACGCATGGCGCGCTCTGCGCCTTCATGGTCAGGGGGCGGAGCGGTGATGTGGTGGGCGTCGCCGCTCAGGCCGTAGCCCAGGATTTCGGCGTAGATCTTCGCGCCACGTGCTTTGGCGTGCTCGTATTCCTCCAGCACAACCATGCCCGCGCCTTCGCCCATGACGAAGCCATCACTGTCGGAATCCCACGGGCGCGAGGCTTTTTCCGGCTCATCGGCACGCTTGGTGGACAGCGCCTTGCAGGCGTTGAACCCGGCGATACCGATCTTGCAGATCGGGCTTTCCGCGCCGCCTGCGACCATCACATCGGCGTCGTCAAAGGCAATCAGACGGGCCGCATCGCCAATGGCGTGGGCGCCCGTAGAGCAGGCCGTCACCACCGAGTGGTTCGGGCCCTTGAAGCCGTAGCGGATCGAGACTTGGCCCGAGATCAGGTTAATCAACGCGCCGGGCACGAAGAATGGCGAGACCCGGCGAGGACCACGCTCGTTCAAAATGATCGACGTGTCCGCGATCGACGAAAGCCCGCCGATGCCCGCCCCCATCAAACAGCCGGTGCGCTCCAGGCTTTCCTTGTCAGTGGGTTTCCAACCGGCGTCTTCCACAGCCTGAACGGCGGCAGCCATGCCGTAAAGGATGAAATCGTCAACCTTGCGCTGCTCTTTCGGCTCCATCCACTCGTCTGGGTTGAATGTGCCGTTAGTGCCGTCGCCGCGCGGGACTTCGCAAGCGTAAGTCGTGCCGTAGCCTTCAGGATCAAACCGTGTGATCGGACCCGCGCCCGATTGCCCCGCCAAAAGACGGCTCCACGTTTCCTCTACGCCCGATGCCAAAGGCGTTACCAGCCCCAGACCCGTTACAACCACTCGCCGCATGCCCAAACCCCTATGTTTGTCTTTGCCTGTTCAATTACCGGAAACGCCCCCCAAGGCGCAATCCCTTCGGGCCAGCCTCGGCGGAAACACTCCAAGATAGCCTCTGTGGGACGGCGGGAGGGGCGATGTGAACGTTTTTGCATCGCAAAATCGTTGACCAGCGTCTTCCCCGTCCAACGTAAAACGGCGCCCGGATCGCTCCGAACGCCGTAAAATCGCATGCGCTGTCGCGCAAGAAACACTGCGCAATCAGGCAGTTGCTTCGCTGATGAACTTCGTCGCGTCGCCGAACGTCTGGATCGTTTCGGCCGCGTCGTCAGGGATCTCGATCCCGAATTCTTCTTCAAAAGCCATGACCAGCTCGACCGTGTCGAGCGAATCTGCGCCCAGATCGTCGATGAAGGACGCGCCCTCAACAACTTTATCTTCGTCCACGCTCAGGTGCTCAACAACGATCTTTTTCACGCGGCTTGCGATGTCGCTCATGTTACGTTCCTCATCTTGTGTCAGGGCAAATGCACGGTTTTGTGCGCCCCTGTTTCAGTGCTGCCGTTGCGGCCTCTCAGGATGCCCGCACCACCCGGATTAGGTGGGAAAGGCCAACCGGGTGAACAAGTCCTCCGGTGAAATCTGCGCCGCCTATAGCATATGTTGCGGCCATGGCAATGCCTTGAGCATGCCTTTCTAACGTAAGGTCAAGTGCCCTAGCATACCATCTAAATCATCGCCATGCCGCCATTTACATGCATCGTCGTGCCGGTCAAATAGCCCGCTTCTGCGCTTGCAAGGAACAGGGCCGAGGCCGCGATTTCGTCGGCAGAGCCCATGCGACCGGCTGGAATTTGCACCAGAATTTTTTCTTTCTGATCGTCGGTCAGCTTGTCGGTCATCGCTGTTTCAATGAAACCGGGCGCAATGCAGTTCACGGTGATTCCACGGCTCGCGACCTCATAGGCCAGCGATTTCGACATGCCCACCATGCCCGCCTTGGAGGCCGCGTAGTTGGCTTGTCCCGGGTTGCCCGTGGTCCCCACAACGCTCGAGACGTTGATGATCCGGCCCCAGCGCGCCTTCATCATGCCGCGCAAGGCGCCCCGGCACAGGCGCATGGTCGAGGTCAGGTTGACCTCCAGCACGCTCGCCCATTCCTCGTCGGACATGCGCATGAACAGGTTGTCCTTCGTGATGCCCGCGTTGTTGACCAGCACATCCAGGCTGCCCATCGCGGCAATCGCCTCTTTCGGCAGGGCGTCCACCGCCTCGGCATCGCTCAGGTTGCAGGGCAACACATGGGCGCGGTCACCCAGCTCAGCGGCCAGCGCCTCCAACGGCTCTACCCGCGTGCCCGACAGGCCCACCGTGGCGCCTGCTGCGTGCAACTGCCGTGCAATCGCGGCACCAATGCCGCCCGATGCGCCGGTGACCAGCGCGTTTTTTCCGGTTAGATCAAACATTTCTGCCCCTTTTCTCTTCTATTCCAACGCAAGCGTGCCAGCCAATGCCTCACGCTCCCCCAACACCCAACGCCCCACGTCCACATAATCAAACGCCAGTGAGATGACGATGATCGCAAGTGACACCGACATCAAGCCACGCGGCCAAATCGGCATGTCTTCGCGTCGGACCAGACGCCACAGGTAGACCGCCAACGGCGTCCAAAAAACGACATGAGCCAACCCCAAGAGCTTCACGTAGCCCAGCTGATCGTACATCCAGCTCACCCCATACGCCGCCAAGATTGAGGCCCCCAAGGTCAGCACCCCCGCGACCCGGCTCTGCTTCCAGATCAGAAAGCTCACCGGCAGGAAGTAGGCACCCAAAACCAGGATAATCACCCACGTGCGCACCCAGAAGGGTTGTACCGCTACGGCGTCTGCAAGGCTCATTGCGCAAGCGTCGCAACCGCCTTTGACACATCATCGGGCGTGCCGACCGCATGGGGCGTGACTGCGCGGTCAATGCGTTTGACCATGCCCGACAGGGCCTTGCCCGCGCCGATCTCGTACACTTCCGTGACGCCCTCGGCTGCCATCCACGCCACGCTTTCGCGCCACCGGACCCGGCCCGTGACCTGCACAACCAAGTTCTCCCGGATCACCGCCGGGGCGCTTTCGGCCCGCGCCAATACGTTGCCCACCAGCGGCACGACGGGGGCTTGCATATCCACCTCGCCCAACGCTTGCGCCATGGCATCGGCGGCCGGTTGCATCAACGCGCAATGGAACGGTGCGGACACCGGCAGCAGCAAGGCGCGTTTTGCGCCCTTGGCTTTGGCAATCTCGCATGCCCGCTCCACCGCGGCTTTCGCGCCAGAGATCACAACTTGCGCCGGGTCGTTGTCGTTGGCCGCTTCGCAGACCTCTCCCTGGGCCGCTTCCGCTGCCACTTCTTCTACCGCTGCAAGGTCAAGGCCCAGAACCGCCGCCATGGCCCCCTCGCCCGCCGGAACGGCCGCTTGCATCGCCTCGCCACGCAGGCGCAACAGGCGCGCGGTATCTGCAAGGCTGAACGTGCCCGCCGCACAAAGGGCCGAGTATTCACCCAGAGAATGCCCTGCCACAAAGGATGCCGCCGTGACGTCAACGCCTTCCGCCTTCAACGCCGCCATGGCCGCCAATGATGTGGCCATCAACGCAGGCTGCGCGTTTCGCGTCAGGGTCAGGGCCTCGATCTCGCCTTCCCAGATCAGCGACGACAGGCTTTCGCCCAAGGCGTCATCCACCTCGGCGAAGACGGCCTTTGAGGCCGGATAAGCATCCGCGAGGGCGCGGCCCATGCCGATGGTTTGCGCCCCTTGGCCGGGAAAAATGAAAGCTCGGGTCATATGCGGTCCCCTTGGGTCAGTCGCGGAACAAAATGGTGACCTTTCAGCTACCCCAAGCCCGCGCCTATCGCAACGTTGCACAAAACGGCACCTGCACGAAAACAGGCGGCCCGCTGACGCGCACCGCCTGTTTCGTGATGTTTATCGACGTCGGCGTGTCGTTAGTCCCGAGCGCGAATCTCCAGCTGTGCGTTGCAGGTACCGCCGGAATATACCCCCAACCATACATCCACACGCCCGTTCAGCGCATCGGTATCATTAAGCCTCAGCTTCGAATAAAGACCGCTGCCGCCGTCATCATCGAAGTAGAAGTTGCCCTGCGCATCGCGTACCAAAATCGTGGTGTCGCACGACGCATCCCGAACCCGAAACTCTAGCGATTTATAGTTTTCCATATCCGTCAGGCTCAGCGTGAACGTCGGGTTCGCGTCGAAATGCGCCCAGTTGTTTGGCATGCCGCTACAGGAGCGCAGGTTGGTATAACCCGAGTACCGTACATAATAGTCGTCTCGCCCCGTCAGGTCCGACCCATCCGACGCAATCGGGATACCGTAATACGCCGTCGACGGGCACCCGGCCGCAGGCGCACTGGCAGTTGGTGGGTCAGGATCGGGATCGGGCGTCGGATCGGGGTCCGGCGTCGGATCGGGATCGGGCGTCGGGTCTGGGTCAGGATCGGGATCAGGCGTCGGATCGGGATCAGGCGTCGGATCGGGATCGGGCGTCGGATCGGGATCGGGTGTTGGGTCAGGCGTCGGATCGGGGTCTGGCATCGGGTCGGGTCCCGTACCCGTGCCCGGATCACATGAGTTTCCACCCGTGCAGTCTTCACCCGCTTCGCTATCAGGCTGAACCGCCAACTGGCTGTCCCAAGCGGTCTCGAACAAACCACCCTGAAGCTCGCCCTGAATTTGGCCGCTTTCGGTCGTCAGCGCCTCTCCGGTCTGGTTCGACACGGCAAGACCCAGCCCCACCAACAGAGCCATTACCACGACCCAATCGACCGTCGCGGCGCCGTTTTCGTCCCTTATATAACATTGGTACGCCACGGGGGCCTCCATTCACTTGGTTCTTGGGGCATCTGCCCTTGTCTGTTCTGGGCAAATCCGCCCATTTGTGCGCGATAGTCCGACGTCGGACGGCACAATCCGAGGCTTTTGTGCCAAGGCATCGTGGTGGAAATGGGGCAGAAACGCGCAAACCCTGTGGTCACTGGTCCAAAAGCCCCTTCGCGGGCGACGAAAGGCTAGACATCCACGCCGCACGGGCGTACACGCGCCCATCCTTGCTAAGATATGTGTTTGGCGTGATCCCTCGTGGCTGGGGGGCAAGGATTGAAGTGCCCGGCCTTTGAAACGCGCCCGAAACGATGAACTGGAGTTCCCATGGCTCTCTATGAGCACGTGATGATTGCGCGTCAGGACCTGTCCAACACGCAAGCCGAAGCGCTGAACGAGCACTTTGGCACCGTCCTTACCGACAACGGCGGCACTGTGGTCGACACCGAATATTGGGGTGTTAAGACCATGGCCTACAAGATCAACAAGAACCGCAAGGGTCACTATTCCTTCCTTCGCACGGATGCACCATCCGCCGCGATCCAGGAAATGGAACGCCTGATGCGCCTGCATGACGACGTGATGCGCGTTCTGACCATCAAGGTTGACGCCCACGAGGACGGCCCTTCCGTCCAGATGCAAAAGCGCGATGAGCGTGAACCCCGCCGCGAGCGTCGTTGATTCGACCGCCTTCAGTTTGAAAGGACACCAAAATGGCCGCTAAACCATTCTTCCGCCGCCGCAAGACCGACCCGTTTGAGGGCGAGAACGCGCCGAAGATCGACTATAAAGACACACGTCTTCTGCAACGCTACATCTCCGAGCGTGGCAAGATCGTGCCTTCCCGTATCACCGCTGTAGGTGCCAAGAACCAGCGTGCGCTTGCAAAAGCCATCAAACGCGCCCGGTTCCTCGCCCTGCTGCCCTACGCCGTTAAATAAGGAGCGCACACCATGGACGTTATCCTTCTGGAACGTGTGGCGAAGCTGGGTCAAATGGGCGAAGTAGTCTCTGTCAAAGAGGGCTACGCGCGCAACTTCCTTCTGCCGCAAAAAAAGGCGCTTCGCGCCAACGAAGCCAACCTGAAGACCTTTGAAAACCAGAAAGCGCAACTTGAAGCGCGCAACCTGGAAACCAAAGCCGAAGCCGAGAAGCTGGGTGAGACACTTGCTGGTCAGCAGTTCATCATCATCCGCTCTGCTTCCGATTCTGGTGCGCTTTACGGCTCTGTCACCATCCGTGACGCCGCCGAAGTTGCGACAGCTGAAGGCTTCTCCATCGATCGCAAGCAGGTCGCATTGACCGCACCGATCAAGGACCTGGGCATCCACACGGTCATCGTCAATCTGCACCCCGAAGTGCAGGTCGAGATCGAGTTGAACGTGGCCCGCTCCACCGAAGAAGCCGAGCTTCAGGCATCGGGCAAATCCATTCAGGATCTGGCCGCTGAAGAAGAAGCACAGGCAGAGTTCGAGATCGCCGAGCTGTTCGACGACATCGGTGCCGCAGGCTTGGATGACGACGACGTCGCCCCAGCGCCGGCCGCTGAGGAAGAAGCCTCTGACGAGGACTAATCTTGCCGATCTTGGCACTTCACGAAAAAGTAGGCCGTCTCCCCGTGGAGGCGGCCTATTTGTTTAGGCAACAGCGTTTTCCAAAGGTCCATCATGCTTCGCATTCTGTCCGCCCCGGCCCTCCTCGCTACGCTCCTCGCAGGCGCAGCCTTCGCGCAAGTGGCTCCCGTCGACGACGGCAGCGGTAATTTCGACGCCTCCGTCGCGGCCTTCGCCGGACAAACCGAAGCGCCAGAGGTCACCTCGGGTGTGACCTTCGACGAGGAGGTCATCAGTGGCACCCTCGCCCATCCCTGGGGGCTCGCGATCCTGCCCGAAGACGCGGGCTACATCGTGACAGAACGCGGCGGCACCCTGCGCCACATCACCCGCGACGGCACCATGGGCCCCGAGATCAACGGCGTCCCGGACGTACGCGCGATCCGTCAGGGCGGTTTGTTGGACGTGGCGCTTGCGGCAGATTTCGCCGATAGCCGCGCCATCTACCTCACCTATTCCGCTCGCGAGGGCCTTGCCGCCTCGGCCACGGCGCTTGCCCGCGCAACCCTGTCCGAGGATCACACCGCATTGACGAACGTAGAGGAACTCTGGCGGCAAACGCCCGCCTCGGCGATCCCCGCGCATTTTGGAAGCCGCGTGTTGGTGGATGATGAGGGCTTCGTATTCGCCACCACGGGCGACCGTTTCACGCCGGAAAACAGAGAATTAGCCCAAGACCCCGCGTCCGCGACCTACGGCGCGACCATCATGCTGCAACCCGACCACCATCCCGCCACGTTGGATTTCGTCGACGGTGCCCTACCCGGCGTTCTGACCTACGGACACCGTAATATCCAAGGCCTCGCCATCCAGCCCGAGAGCCAACTTGTGTGGGCGCTGGAACACGGCCCCGCGGGTGGGGACGAGCTGAACGTGATCGAACCGGGCGGCAACTACGGCTGGCCGCGGGTGAGCTACGGGGTGAACTACAACGGCTCCGACGTGGGCGACGGCGAACAGGCCCATGCCCCCGACTTTATCGAACCGCGCTACTACTGGGACCCCTCCATCGCGCCCTCGGACCTGATCTTCTATGAGGGCGAGATGTTCCCCGACTGGCAAGGCGACATCCTTCTGGGCGCTCTGGCGGGGCAATCGCTTGTACGGCTGGATATCGACGGCACCTCGGTCATCGCAGAGGAACGCTTCCGCACAGGCCAAGGGCGCGTGCGTGATGTGGACGTCGATGCAAACGGTGCCATCCTGATCCTGATAGACGACGACCCGGGCGCCCTGATCCGCCTGACCCCCGCCGCTGAATAACGGGACGGCGGGTGGGGCGTGGTATGCGGTTTTGCGTAGGCAAAAGCGCGGACCCGCGTCACCGCGTCCCCGACCAAACGCAAACGGCCCGCCGAAATGGGCGGGCCGTTCTTTAGCAATATCAGTCTTCTATATCAGAATGTTTCCATCTGCAGCGTCGCACCACACAGGTTGGTGCCGTAGGTGCCGACCCAGATGTCGTATACGCCGGAACGTGGGTTCGACAGGTTCACCAGCGGGTTCAGGTTGCCCCAGCCATCGTCGTTGAAATACCAGTTACCGCTCGCGTCGTTCACCAGCAGAACTGTATCGCAGGTGCCGTTCACGCGGATCTCGAGGCGGCGATATTGCTCCAGGCCGTCGATCTGGAACTCGAAGTCAGGGCGAGAGATCACGTGACCGGAATGGTTCCAACCGCAGTTGCGCAGGGACTGGTTGCCGCCCGCCGTGACCGAGTAATGGTTCGGCGTCCAAAGGTCCTGACCGGTCGTATAGCCAGTCTGCACACCTTGGTTCTGCCACGCAGGGCAAGCGGCGGCGACGCCGGCGGTGGCGACCAGAGCGAAGGCGGCGGCGAGAAGCTTTTTCATTGTGTTACTCCGAAATTTCTTTGTCTTGGAAGGGGTTTAGGTTGTTTGGTGTTTCTGTGTGTTTGCAGGCGTTTGGTGTCGTTTGCCTATGAAAGGACTATCGCCTTCGCGGCGCAAATTCGTAAGGCTGGAAATCCTTACCTGTCGTTAATCTTTGGCCTGCCCGCCCCCCTCAACACTCTAACCCAAACAGAAAAAGGGCGCGGTCACGGATGACCACGCCCCTATTCTCGTCAAAGAAGCCTCTGGATTAGAAGTTCCAGGTCTCCAACTCGATCTCACCCTGACACGAGATGGATTCGCCGTAGGAGCCAACCCAGATATCGACCCGGCCATTCAACGCGGCCGTGTTGGCCAGGTTCAACTCAGGCTGGAAGCTGCCGCCCGAGTCGTCGTCGAAGTGCCAGTTGCCCGCGGCATCGTTAACCAAAAGCGTCGCGTCGCAATCGCTTTCAACTTCGATCTCCAGGCGACCATAGGTCTCCATCCCCGACAGGTAGAAGGTGTAGTCCGGGGTGGAGTAAGCCACGCCAGTGCTGCTTGGGATATCCGCGCAGGTGGACAGAGGCGTCACGCCACCGACGTTGATCGCGAAACGATCTGGACCGTACAGCTCGGACCCGGTGGTGGTGACCACGGTTCCTTCAATCGCTGTCGTTGGGCACCCGGCCGTTGGCGTGGGTGTGGGGACAGGCGTCGGTGTGGGCACTGGCACCGGTGCAGGTGCAGGTGTTGGTGCAGGCACCGGAACCGGCACAGGCTGCGGTACGGGTTGTGGAACAGGCTGCGGCACCGGAACGGGCACAGGCTGGGGCGTTGGCGCTACCGCAACAGGGATCGCCTGAAGCGTGAAGGTGCTGGGGCAAACCCGGTCACCATAGGTGCCGACCCACACATCAATCCGGCCATTCAGAGCCGCTGGATCAGCAATGTCCAACTGTGGCTGCAACTGGCCTTGGCCGTCATCGTTGTAGAACCATTCGGTGTTGGCGCCGTTCACCAAAAGCGTGGAATCGCATTCCGCGTTGGCCAGAAGGCGCAGGCTGTGGCCGTCCATACCCGACAGGGAAACCGAGAACTGAGGAACCTGGCTGGCGTAGCCGGCACCCTCTACACCAGGGCATTCGCGTACATTCGTGCCGCCGGTGGCCTGGGCCACATAGGACAGCGGCTGAAGGATTTGGCTCGCGTCAAACGAAAGCGCGGGGCCAGGGACTTCCCATGTGGGGCACGCGCTGGCCGGAACCGGCACAGGTTGCGGCACGGGCTGTGGGACGGGCTGAGGCACGGGAACCGCGCCGCCACCCAAGGCCTGAACCGCCAGCGTCGCGGGGCAACCGCCGCCAGCAAATGTACCGATCCAGATATCGACACGGCCGTTACCGGCGCCCGCAGGAAGGGTCAGGCCGGGCTGCAAGCCGTTGCGGTCATCGTTGAAGTACCACTGGCCGTTGGCATCGTTCACCAAGAGCGCCGGGTCACAGCTGGAGGTCGCCGTCACATCCAATTCGCGGCCCGCCATGCTGGTCAGGTTCAACGTCAGATCGGGGGCCGAACGGAACTGGCCATAGCCCAAGGACCCCAGACCACATTGGTCCAGCGTGAAGTTACCGCCTGCCGTTACCGAGAACCCCTGGGGGTTGCCGATCTGAGAGGCATCGTAGCTTAGCGCTCCGGTCGAGAGTTGATAGTTGGGGCAAGCCATTGCGGCACCGCCCATTGCAAACATTGCAATCGCGCTCGCAGTCATAAGACGCATGGTGTTGATTTCCTTCCTGTTTGGGGACTGGCGAGGGGTGCCTTGTCCGCCTTAGTTCGTCGTAATGAGATCAATCATATTGTTAAAAATGCTGCCGCAGAACTGCGGAAACCCTGACCTTCCGTATACAAGCAATACGTTAGCCGGGCAGACGGAATGACCAAAGCCTTTTTTATCCAATGGATCAAAAAGCCAAAACCGCCCCCTGTTCTGCAAGGGGCGGTGGCCGATCGGTCAGGGGGGTTAGCTGCCGAACAGACGCTGCCACAAGCTCAGGCGGGGGGCCTCTGCGCTGGGGCTGGACTGAATCACCGCCGTATTGGTGCCGTTCACGACAAAGGTGTTGCTGCCCGCAGGCGCGGCATTGGCGGCGTCCGCCATCATGGCAACAAGGCCCGTGTCCGCCTCTGGTTCTGCAACCGGGGCAACGCGCAGGGCTGCAACCTCGGGTGCGGCGTCCGGCGTCACGATCCGCGCGATGGAGCGGCGCGGTACCGGCGCCATGGAGGTCCGGGGCGCAAGGCTACGTGTCTCTGGCGCCAAGGCCGCGATCTGGTTGGCCAGCGCCGGGTTCACCGCGGCCCCCATGGCGCGCCCGTCAAACAAGGCGGACATATCGCGAGGCATGTTAGCCATCGCAGGGGCGTTGCCCATGTTCAGACGCGCGGCAAAATTACCGGGGTTCAGGATGCTGTTGATGTCTTGCGCCGCAACCGGGGCGGCAAGGGTGGCGGCCATAACGGCAAGAAGGGGAAATGTGCGTTTCATAATTTTTCTACTCGAATGGGTTGGAAGGAAAGGAGCGCCCTGCCCCGGCAAAATCACCGGGGCAAAACGATGGAGGGGTTAGAACGACCGCCAAGGAAAGCCATGTCGCGGCAGCATGTGTCGGGGCATCACGGACCGGGGCACCACAGCGCCCGGCGTATTCAGGCGGTGATAGAAGCCCGAGAGGTCATGGGCACCGGGCACAACGGGCCGGGGCAATGTCAACTGCGGAACCGTTGCCCGAGGCAGCGTCGGGAACACATGCCCGAACTGATGCGGCCGCGGCGCGATGACATGAGGGGCGCCGAGGGGGGCCGTGTTCCAGCCGAACAGCCGATGGGGAAAGGGCGAGACAGGACGCGGTGCGGGCAGCGCCTCAAAATGCTCCTCCAGGGCAGCGACATAATCTTCGCGGTCCTCGACCATCTGAGCCAGACGCTTTTCAGCATCCGCGATGTGGCGCGGGGTCCATTCAGGCATGATGCCGCCTTCTGCGGTCGCGTGCTCTGCGCCACAGTCCATCCCAAGGGTCTCACACATCTGGGTCAGGCGGTGGAACGCGGGCATGGACAGGATGTCGGCCCGGTCAAGGGCATCTTCCAGAAGCGGGGCATGGGGGCCGTGGTTGATGATTGCGGGTTCAAACGTGGGCGTGCCTTGAATGACGATCACGTCGGCATGGGCAGCGGCGGAAGCCACCGTCAGGCCAATCGCCACGGCGATGGGGAATTTAAACATTGGATTAAGCCTTTGAGTTAAAATTGGGGGCGGAAAGAAGGGACGAAGAAAGAAAGCGGTGTTGAAAATAGTGTCGTAAAAAATGCCGGGGATCGGCTGTGGGATGACTATGGCTACAGGTCGGCCTGATACTCAAAAGCGGGGCCGCGTTATCCAATAACAATGGGGGCAACCCCCAATGAAATATAGGGAAACGCGCAACAAAAAAGGCGCCCCCTGAGGGACGCCTGAATCTTGCAACCAGCCCCTGAGGGCGGCGATTATTCTTCGTCGAGCGCGTCTACAGCGGCCTTGAGGTCATCCTTGGAGACCTCTTTCTCGGTCACTTCGGCCATCTCACCGATGAAATCGACAACCTTGTCTTCGAACAGAGGCGCACGGACCTGCTGTTGCGCGGCCTGATTCTGTTGAATGAACTCGAAGAACGCACGCTCTTGACCGGGGTACTGGCGGGCCTGGTTCATGATCGCTTGGGTCATCTCGGCGTCGGAAACGGTGACGTCGTTTTTCTGACCCAGCTCGGCCAGCAACAGACCCAGCTTCACGCGACGCGCGGCAAGGGACTTGTGCTCGTCGGTGGTCTCGATCTCGGGGTGGTCGTGGCCTTCCACCTCGGGGTTTTCTTCGTGCCACAGCTGATGGGCGATCTGGCCCGCTTCGGCATCCACCAACGAGGGGGGCAGCTCGAAGGACACAACCTCGTCCAACTGGTCCAGAAGCGAACGCTTCATCACTGCGCGGGCAGCGCCGGTGTACTCAGAGGCCAGACGCTCGGTGATCTGACCCTTCAGGGCGTCCAGATCTTCGGCGCCGAATTTCTTCGCCAGCTCGTCATCCACTTCAGCGGCGACAGGCTTCTTCACCTCTTTGATGGTGCACGCGAAGACGGCGGCTTTACCGGCCAGATGCTCGGCCTGATATTCCTCGGGGAAGGTCACTTCCACGTCTTTGGTCTCGCCGGCTTTCACGCCAACCAGCTGCTCTTCAAAGCCGGGGATGAACTGGCCGGAACCGAGCTTCAGGGGGAAATCTTCCGCCGCGCCGCCTTCAAAGGCTTCGCCGTCCACGGTGCCGACAAAGTCGAACACAACCTGATCGCCGTCGGCTGCTTTGCCCTTCTTGGTGGCAAAGCTTTCAGCGTTCTCGGCCAGATTGGCCAGCGCTTCGGCCACTTCTTCCTCGGACGGGGTCACGACCAGCTTTTCCAGCTTGATCGCCTTGTAATCCACGTCAGGGATTTCGGGCAGTTTTTCGTAGGACATGGAAACAACGATATCGTCGCCTTCTTTCCAGTCTTCGTTGGTCATTTTAACTTCGGGCTGCATCGCGGGGCGATCGCCGGAT
Source organism: Gymnodinialimonas sp. 57CJ19 (assembly GCF_038396845.1). NCBI lineage: Bacteria > Pseudomonadati > Pseudomonadota > Alphaproteobacteria > Rhodobacterales > Paracoccaceae > Gymnodinialimonas > Gymnodinialimonas sp. 57CJ19. The sequence goes on along the minus strand of NZ_CP151587.1, from coordinate 2,252,321 downwards.
TCGTCGAGGTGGCCCTGCATGGCCTCATCCACGGATTCCTGCATCGCTTCGCCCATGATCCGGGGGCCAAACTGCTTTTTCAGCAGCGCCATCGGGACTTTACCCTTGCGGAAGCCCTTCATTTCGACCTCGGGGCGCGCTTCTTCCAGCTTGGTGTTCACGCGGGTTTCCAGATCCGACGCCGGAACGGTGATCGTGTATTCGCGCTTCAGGCCCTCGGCCAGGGTCTCGGTTATTTGCATGGGGCATCCTCTTTGCAGCTCTCGCGCGCGCTTGTGTACGCGCGGGCATAATCGTCTTGAAAATCGCGCTCCTTCTATGGGCGGAGGGGCCGATACGCAAGGGGAAGACGTATCGCGCCGGGAGGCACGCGCACATTTGCGTAAGGTTAACCTGACGTTTACAAATTGAGCGGGGATTCGCCACAATCCGCACGGGGGTCCGCGTGGGCCCTGCCCCACCCGTAACCCGCCCGAAGGCCAGCTTTTTCATGTCCGACGATCCCGCCAAAACCCGGATCTTGCCCGACGCCCCCGCCGGAGAGCTTCCCGTCGGCGCAGAGCTGAGCCAGGGCATGTATCGGATCACGGGCCGTATCGCAGCGGGCGGTTTCGGCATTACCTATGAGGCACGCGACAACCTCGACCGTAAAGTTGCCATCAAGGAGTGCTTCCCCGCGGGCCTTGCCCTGCGCGCGGGCGATTTCACGGTATCCGCCGCCAGCGCCTCCACCGCCGAGCCGTTCGAGACCGCGCGCACCCTATTCCTGCGCGAAGCCCGCACCCTCGCCACCCTGCGCCACCCCAATATCGTCCACGTCCAGACCCTGTTTGAGGAAAACGGCACCGCCTACATGGCGATGGATTACGTGGAGGGGCGCGATTTGCAGCATGTCATCACCCATGAGCCCGAGCTGCTGACCCCCGCCTATATCATGGAGCTGACCCGCGCCCTGCTGGCCGCGTTGGACTACCTGCACCGCGATGCGCCCGAACGCGGCAAGGAACGGCTGCTGCACCGCGATATCAAACCCGCCAACATCCGCATTGATCCCCTCGACACGCCCGTCATCATTGATTTCGGCGCGGCGCGGCAGGAAACCAAGGCGCAAAGCCGGGCCGCTGGAACGTTCCGAGTGGTGTCCGACGGCTATTCACCCAATGAGTTCTACGTGCCCGGCACCGATCAGGGCCCGGCCTCGGACCTCTATTCGCTGGCGGCGAGCTTATATCATTGCATCGCAGGCGTGGCCCCGGCGGCGGCGGATGTGCGGGCGCAGAAAGTCTCGAACGGGGAAGAAGACCCCTATATGCCCCTCGCCGGGCGTTTCCCGGCCCATGATCCGCGTCTGTTGTCCCTGCTGGATCGCGCCCTGTCGCGCCCGTTGCGTGACCGTCCCGCCGATGCGCAGGCATGGCTCGCCGCGATCCCCGATGCCACCACGCGGATCATTGCGCCCGTGGCCACACCGCCCGCCCCCGATGCGCCCACCGCCCAAGGCAACGCTTGGAAAGGGGCCGCAATTGCCGGTGCCTCGGCCCTCGTTCTGGTGGGTGTCGGTGTCTATGCGCTGAGCGAGCCGCCCGCCACCGACGCGGAATTGCGCGCGCAACTGGTCGCAGCCCAAAGCGCCATGACCGAGTTGGAAAGCGAATTGGCCGAGATGTCGGACACCGCCGATGCCCTGCAAGCCAATGTGGCCGCCGCTACCGACGCCCGCGACCTTGCCACCAATCGCGCCGAGGAACTGTCGCGCACGGTCAGCGACCTACGCGCAGAGCTTCGCGCGGCGGGCGAAGGGGAAGGCGACCAAACCCGCGTGCTCCGCAGCCAGTTGAACCAAGCGATTGCGGATCAAGGCGCGGCGATTGATGCGCGTCGCACGCTCGAGGCCCAGATCATGGACCTGGAGGCGCAGATTGAAACCCTCGGGACACAAGCTACGGACCCCAGCGCCCTGACCGCTGCCCTTGCCGCGCAAGAGGCCGCCGACCGTGCCGCCACGCGCGCTCAGGCCGATTTGCAGCGCATGGCCGAAGACCTCGCCACCGCCGAGGCAGAGGCCGATCGCCTGACCCTGGCATTACGAGAGGCCGAGGCCACGATTGACCTGATGGCCGCCAACGCGACTGTTCCCAACCCCGGCCCCAACCCCGGCCCTGCCACGGACCCAGCCACCACCTGCCCCGTCCCCGGCGTATCGGGCGAGGAATTGCGCTTCACCGGCACCGACATCTACAGCCCTCAAACCCTGCACACGCAGGCCGGCGGCACGATTGACCTGAACGCCTGTGCCGACCTGCCGTTCAACGCCGCGGGTTTGGTGCATGAGACCCCGAATTATACGCTGTTCCTGTCTGAGATGGCCCAATTCCGCCGGGTAGAAATGCAGGTGGTGTCGGTTTGTGACACGACGTTGCTGGTGGCCGGGAATGACCGGGTCTGGCAGTTCGACAACGACAGCAACGGGGGCATTTTGCCGATGCTGAACCTGACGGGGGCTGCGGCCATCGACGGGCGTGTCGATATCTGGATCGGCACCGCCGATGGGTCCACCTGCACCGCTGATCTAGAGCTGGAAACTTGGCTTAACTAAGCCGCTTCAAAGGCTTGCGGGATCGTATTCAGTCGCGATCCAGTCGCGCAGGCTGATCGGAGCCTTGGCAACACGCGCCTCGTAAGCCTCCAGCACGCGGTCCAGAACTCCGGTCTTGGAAGCGCGGATATGCAAGTGCTTGAACCCCAGGGCACGCTTGGCCTCGGCCACGGGTTTACCCTCCACATGGATCGCCCACATGGCCGCCGCAAGGCCGGTGCGATCCGCCCCTGACTTGCAGTGGATCAAGGCGGGCAGCTGGATCGTATCGAAGGTATCCAACAGGCGCAGCAACGCGTCGGCGCTTGGCGCTTGGCGGGCCGTCAATGGCACGTTTCGCAGGGTCAGGCCCAGGGCGTCACAGGCTTCTGCCTCGAACAATTGTACCGCGTTGTTGGCGGGGCGCAGACTGATGACCTCTACAATCCCGCGTGCTTTCCACTGGGCCAATGTCCCGACGTGGGGATGATTGGAACGATACAAGCCCTCGGCAATCTGGCCTTCGTTGGTCCAGCGTTTTCGCAAAATGCCGTGGTCCACCATGTTGGCGAAAAACTGGCCCTGCCACCGCCCAAGGGCGCTATCAATTTTCTGGTCATAGCGGCGGGTCACAACATCCCACGCGCCAAGCGCTTTTTGCGAAAGACTTAACGACATTCCCCCCACTTGTTGCAGGGCAGCCAAGATTGCAAGCCCTGTAGGTGTTTGGGGCGAAACAGCCGTTTACACCGCCCCGTCCGCCGCGCGACAATGGCCTGATGCCAAACGCGCCCTCCACCCCGCGCGGCCCCGATGCCGTCACCAAACTTCTGCCCGCCGGAGAGCTTCCGGCCGGATGGAAACTGCTGGAGGGTCAGTATGAAATTGTGCGCCTGATCGCCTCGGGCGGGTTCGGGATCACCTATCTGGCCCGCGATACCTTGGGCCGCGATGTGGCGGTAAAGGAATGCTTCCCCCTTGGGCTGGCCCAACGCGCCGCCGCCAGCCACACCGTTAGCGCAACGTCTGCCGGCACGTCCGAGCATTTTGAGACCGCCCGAGGACAATTCCTGAGGGAAGCCCGCATGTTAGCGGGGCTGCGCCACCCAAATGTGGTCCATGTCCAATCCCTGTTTGAAGAAAACGGCACCGCTTATATGGCGATGGATTTCATCCACGGGCGCGACCTGCATGAAGAGATTGAGGGCGACGCCCTACCGCCATCTCGCGTTCTGGCACTGGCGCGCGACCTTCTGGGCGCGTTGGAGTATGTGCACGCCCAAGGGGTGCTGCACCGGGACATCAAACCGCAAAATATCCGCATTGACCGGTTCGGGATGCCGATGCTGATCGACTTTGGCGCAGCGCGGGCCGAAACGCAGGCCCGGTCGCGCATGGCCGGGACGTTCCGCGTTGTGACGGACGGCTACTCTCCCCACGAATTCTATGTCTCGGGCGCCAAGCAAGGCCCCCATTCGGACCTTTACGCATTGGCTGCCACCCTGCACCACGTCATCACCGGGGCCGCGCCGATTGCCGCCGATGAACGTGCCAGCGCCATGGCGACGGGACATGCTGATCCCTACGCCCCGATTGCCGACGCCCATCCCGAATTTGATCCGCGCCTTCTGCATCTGATCGACCGCGCCCTGCGCATGGTCCCCGATGAGCGCCCTGCCGATGCTCGCGCATGGTTAACGGCGTTAACCGATTCCGCAACGGCCCCCTCCTCTGCCCCGCCCGCCGCCGCCCCGTCGCGGCTTTTGGCCGGTGTCGCCATCGGGGCGCTTTTGGCGGGTCTGGCTGGGGCCGCGATCTGGGCGCTGCAACCGCCTTGGCTGTCTTCGGAAATGCCGGAAATGCAGGCGCAGATGCGGCAGCTGGAATCCGAGCTTTCGGGCGCAAACGCCGCCCGCACGGAGGCCGAGGCCCGATTGCAAAGCCTGGAGGCCACCTTGACCGAAGCCGAGGCCGAGTTGTCCCGGTTGGAAGCCGCAAGCGGCGACATGAGCGCCACGTTGGCCGAACTGGACGCGGCCCAAGCGGCCCGCGACGCAGCGACCGCGCAAATCACTGAACTGGAAGGGGAATTAGCGGCCCTGGCCGCGTTGTCAGCGGATCTGGAAGCGGCGCAATCGGCCGCGTCGGCCGCCGCAGAACGGGCTGTTGCCGCCGAGGCTTTGACGGCAGAAACTCAGGCCCGTTTGGTTAACGCCGAGGCCGCAGGCCGCGCCCTCGCCGCCGAAATCGCCGGGTTGGAAAGCGACGGCATCGCCGCCCGCGCCCGCGTCACGACCTTGGAAGCCAGCCTTGCGGAAGCCACAAGCCGTTTGGTGGAGGCCCGCACCACCCAGGCGCTCTTGACCCGCGCCGAGGAAGATCTGGCCGCCGCGCAGACGGCCCTGAACGCCGCCACAATCCGCGCCGCCACGCTGGATGCACAGCTACAACAGGCCGAGGCCCGAGGCACTGAATTGGACGCCGCGCAAACGGAATTGCGGGCGCTGGAAGCATCGCTTGAAACCTCGGAAGCGGCGCGTGAACGCCTGATCGCGCAAATCGCCACCTTGGAAAATGCGCCCTTGCCCAATCTGGCGGAGATCGCCGAATTGCGCGACCGTATCGGCGTGCTAGAAATTGAAAACAACGCCTTACGAGGCCAGATTGCCGCGTTGGAAGGCACAGAGGCTGAGCTTCGCGAGGCGCTAGAGATCGCAGAAAACGCTTTGGCGGCGGCCCTGCAAGCCTCGGTTGAGGCACGGGGCGATTGGGTGCTGCAAGCCACTCTGCGCGCGCCGAATGGCACCTTCGCGTTGCTGCCGCGCTTCTCTTGGGACAACCGCCGCATCGCCGCCGTGGATAGCACCGGCGGCATCGCGCTTTATGATCGGCAAAGCGGCGAATATGAGGCCCACCTTGCCCGCGGCATCCCCGACACTGTGGTGCGATTGGGATTTTCGGCTGGGGGGTCTTACCTGATTGCGACCACGCCGGACGGCACGCCGAACCGCCTGTTTGATGTGCGAACCCGTCGGGAAATCCTGCGGTTCGAACCGGTCACCGTCACCACCGCCAACCGCGCGATCAGCACCGACGAGCAGTTCTTCGTCTTCACCCGCGCTGCCGGGGGCGGACAGGTTAACGTCGTCAATACTTCGCTCGGCTCCCTGAGTGATCCCAACGCCACGCCGGTGGAGCGGATTATCACCTCCGTCCCCGAAGGCACGCCGGTTCGCATCGCCTTCTCTGAAACAAGTAACGAAATCAATATTCTAACCCCTTCCGGCGTCCGCGTCTTCGCGCCCGATGGGCGCCTTCTTCAGACCGCGACAAACCGCATCGGCGCGGTCGCCGCGCTGTCCCCCATTGGCGGCGATCAAGGGTATCTGGTGCTCCACGGCAGCGGCGAAGTGTTGATCTACAACAGCCTGATCGAACAGGAAGTCGTCGCCACCGTCGCGGCACGGGCCGCCTATACCACCTATCGTTTGTCGGGCGATCGGCTCAACTTTCTCCGCGCCAATGAGGAGACCTGGGAGGTGATCGACCTTCTGACAGGCGGCCTGCGCGGCAGCGGCCCGATCGAGGACGCGGCGCGGGGCGCCGCGCTGTCTATCTCGGCCGATGGCACGATGATTTTCATCGGCGCATCCCAGGGACGTACGGCGCGGTTGATGGACGTGGCCACAGGTCTTGAGATCAGGGATTTCGGCACCGCCACGCAGGGGTATTTCAGCTTCGACAACAGCTATCTCGCCACCGGCCGCGCCGATGGGGGCGAGGCCGAAATTTGGCGCATGGGGGTAGAGGAAACCGCCCCGGATTTGCGCGATTGCGCGGTGATCGACCGGGCTATGGATGGCATTCCGATCCTGCCCAACTCACTGGCGCGACAGCGTGTTTTTGACGTCGAAGCAGGCGGAGACGTGGCGCTTTTGCCCTGTGCAGGGGCGCAAGATTCCTCGCTCGCGGCGGCGTTGGAACGGGTGCAACTGGACCTCTCCGTCAGCCAGGCCCCCGATGTGGCGATCAACATACTGGGCACCGCACGCGACTACACGTTGCGCGTCACGGCGGAGGGCATTTGTAACCCCGTCGTCGTCGCTCGCTTCGGCGAAAGCTGGCATTTCGGCACGCAAGGCACCCCCCTTGCCTTACCCGATTCAGGCAACGCCACACGGGCGTTGGACGTATGGCTGGCGACGCCAGAAGGCGTGACCTGCGACGCGCGGATCACCCTTACCGGGGGCGAAGACGGTTAACTAACCAAGGAGAAGATTGAGGCTCGATCCGATGATCCAAAGCGACGCCAATGTTTTCAGCCACAGCGTTCCCAACACCTGTGCCATGCCCTTGGCCAAAGCTCCGCCAACAATCGCGCCGGGCACGGCGATCAGGACGATTTCGGACCGCACGAGACCTGTGAAATACCCCTCCCACACGCCGCAGAGCACACAGACAACGCTGACCCACACGGCCACGGCGATGGCGACCTTCGTTGGAAAGCGACGCAATATCAGATAGATGGCAAGAAACTCTCCGATTCCGACGGAAAACAGAGCCGTTGCGAAACCGCCAATCGCACCCAAGGCCAACAGCACCCACAACTCGGTCGGGGATACCCAGATCTTGCGGTCCTTGGCGGCGTTCCGGCGCTGCATCCAGGCGAAGATCAGCAAAGTGATCCCGAGCAGGAGAGAGAAGACCTTGAACCATCCCAGTAACGCCGCGCCGTCCACCTCCACATAAAATTGTGTTAACAATAGCGCCGGAACCCCCGTTGCGAGGGGTGTGAAGGTTAACGCCATTAAGGTTTGCGCCGAGACCTTCTCATCCCAAGCCAACGCATCCTTCACGAAGATCCCGTGGCCCCACACCAGCGCCCCCACGGACATGCCAAAACACTGTATCGCAAAGGAAACCGCAACGGTTTCCTCGGGTTTCAACGTCGCGATTTGCAACAAGGCAGGCGGCAAAGCGATGCCGCCATCCTGCAATGCACTGAAGACCGGCACAAAGACCACGCCGCCCCCCGTCCCCGTTGCATTGGCGATGAGCGCGCCAACCACGCCGACGGGGAAGAAAAACCAAAGGCCCAACACCGTGCTGAGCGCCAAGGCACTGTCCCAATACAACCACCCATAGGCCGCCAGAAGCACGGCCAGATGGATCGGAATCCATGCCTTCACAACAGGCATCATGGCAGATGGTCGGGTCACAGCTTACCCAACTGCCCGCCCTTGAAGCGCCAGCGAATAAAGAGCACCTGCATCGGCCCGAGCAACGCCAGGAAGGACGGCACGAAGACCAAGGTGTAGTGCCACGCCGGGGTGCTGAGGGATTGAAACGCCGCCTCGGGCAAGAAAGGGAAAAGCCCGGCGCGGGCGACGAAGTAGACGATCGCGAACTCTACCCACGAAAAGAAGGCTTGAAACGCGAAAGGCCAATCCCGTTCCCATCGCAGGGATTGGGCGAAAATGTAAACCGGGTCGAGCAGCAGCCCGCAGCCCGTCACCGCACACAAAAACCACATGTAGATCTGGATCGCGGGCCAGTTCCACGTCCAGCCCACTTGCGCCATCCCGAACAAGAGGGTCACGGGTATCCCGATGAAAAGGAAAAGAAAAATCCGCGTCTGAAGGCGACCCGCGAGGGTGGGAATCATTGCGACACCTCTGGCTTGGGACGGGTCATGGGCGGCGTCCGATCATCCATTTGCTCCACCCCGCGAAGGATCGGAACGGGCCAAGATTTCGCACCTTGTGCTGCCGCTCTGCCACCAGATGATCGACTGATCGCAGCGCAGAATATTGCAGACCCAAAAAGCTATCGACGGCCAGATACGGCCCGCCCGTGGTGATCGTACCGGCCGCATATACGCGGCCCGTGCCATTGCGCAGTCCCTCAATCTCGAAGTTGGAAGAGCACGCAAGACCCGTGGCATGCCCCTGCTCGGGCGTGTCACCACGCAAGTGGTAGGCATGGTTGCGCGGCAGGTCGTAGACATCCAGCAAATCCGCCAACAGGGGCGACCGGCGGATATCGGCAATTAGCCCGGTGCAATCAATAAGATAGTCGGCGTTGATCTGCTCGGTATTACCTTCCACTGTGGCAATCTCAACCCGCACGCCAGAAGGTTGCGCCCCCTGCGGCGGCAGGGGATGCAGGGCGCGGATCGTGCCGAATACGGGCCTGTACCAGCCTTCTTCGGTGCCCCGTTCCACCAGCGTTAACCAATCGGAGCGCTCCGCCGTGGTGGTGCCTCCTAGCTGGTTCAACAGCACGCCACGAGTCGGCGCGTCTGCCGCTTCATAGAGCACCCGTAGGTCGCCCCCCCAACACGACTTAGGCCAGTTAAAGGGCTGAATTTGCACGTTATTTCGCGCCAACCTGCGGGCATTTCGGAAACTGGCTCCGTCACCCGCGCCGATGGGGCTGCGCATGGAGTGAATGATCCGCAGGTCGGGGTTTTTCGCCCGCGCCTCGTGCAGCCTTTGCAGAATACGCGACGCCACAATCCCCCGCCCGCGCACCACAACTTGCACCGGACCGCCGCGTTTTTCGGCCTCGGCATAGATTTGATCGTGGGGCTCATAGGCGTTGGCAACTTGTGCCCGAGACTCAGGATGACTTGTGATAAAGGTTTGAAAATCATCGACAAAACGGGTCGCGGGGTAGCCCGTGGCAAGATGGATGACATCGGCCACCATATAGCGATTGCGCGCCTGACCAAGGGCCTCCCCGCCCCAAAGCTTATAGGCCACAGCATAGCGCCCGTCAGTGGTCTTTCGCAGGCCCAACACCTGCGCCTTAACCAACATTTCCGGCCAACCGATACGGGTCGCTTCCCGATCAAGGCTGTCAAAAACATCACCCGCACGCGGGGTATAGGATTGCGCCAAAGTGGGCTCTGCCAACACCTGCAACACGCCCAGATACCCGGTGCCTTGGCCCACTTCGCGCAACGCATAGCCGGGAAAGCCCCAGATGTTGTCGGGACGACTAAGCGAGTTTGAACGCAGCCGCTCGTGATCCGGTATCTGGCTGTTTTTACAATATCTTTTGTAGGTCTGGTAACAATTAGATTCGGTTCCGATCACTTTGATATCGGCCGCCGCGACCCCGTAGCAGCGCAGGTGGTCGACCCAGACGAAGCTGCCCAGACCGCCGCCGACGGCACAAAAACGCGCCTCTTCCACTGGATTGCCAGAGGCGCGTAGGGCCGTGACATCAACCGCCTCGCTCGTGCCAAATTCCGCATCGGGAAAGCGGCGGCGCGACCGAGGCGACGTGGCCTCATCGGAGATGACCAAGCGGCTCACGAGGCTCGCGTCGACGGCCTCCGTTCCGATGTGAGTGGCCCGCGCGGCGTCAGCAGACGGGCCCAAAAGCTCTAGCAACCAGCCGGGGATCGACACCTGATCGCCGACCGACAAGGCCACATCATCGGCCCGCGTCCCATTCACATAGGTGCCGTTGGTGGAGCCTTCGTCGCGCACCCGGACCTCTTGCGGGCTAAGCACCAGGGACATGTGCCGCCGCGACACGGCCTCCCCCGCCAGAGGGACATCTGCGTCGTCGTTTTTGCCGACCAGGAAGCTGCCCGCCTCTTCGCACAACAAGATGCGCGAGGGGCCGATGGCATTGCCATCAATGCCAATCTGACGGACCCGGAAGCGGACAGGGAACACAATCATCTCAACACCTTAGGAGTGAACCCAATAAGAGGTTCCATCCCCCAGACGTTGCCCGCAATAGCGGCAGTTTTCGCCCGGAAGGTAGGGGTTCAACTGACGGCAAGCGCTGTTTGTGCAGCTTAGCCCCTTGCCGTCTTCCGCCGACATGATCCGCAACATTTGTCCGCGGATTTCGACCGTATCAAGATGGTCCATCGGCACGGATTCGTCCGCATCCAGGGCGCGGCGATTGTGGGTGACCTCGCCCGTCACGCCGCAAATTGCCTCGATCCCGCCCGCGCCATCGGGGCCGACCATGACGAGGCAAGTGGTGCCCTCGGCACGGGTCGCACCCAACGCCGCGCGGGCTGCACCGGGGCGGCGGCGCATCAACACTTCCGCGCCATTGGCCACCAAGGAAATCGAGACGTCGTCAAGGTCCAGCGCCCTCAACCGCCCGCTGGACGCGCTGTCGTACACCAGATGCAGCGGCTGCCCGATCGTGGCCACCTGCGCGACGTTGGGCGCACAAATCGTGACCTTCAGCCCCACCGTCTCAAACGTGCGCATCGCGCCGGGCGCCATGCGCACCGTACCGCCCCGACCAAGCGCCACCGGGGCCGAACCCGCCTGCCCTATCTGTGCCACCCCGTTTGAGGAAATATCCGTCACCACCAGCACCCCGTCCGGTCCCTTGTCGATGGTCATGTGTGCCCGGGAAAGGGTGCCAAAACCCTCGCCAAAATGAAGGGTTTGCCCATGCCCGGCGCTGATCCGCCCGGTATTATGTGCCCCGAAGCGGCCCAGTTCCACGGGCAGGCGCAGGGTCTGCTGATCTATGAGAACCGTATCCGAGGCAGCCATGACGATCGAGATTTCAACGGTATCGTCCATGTCAGCGCCCCCGTTCCTGCGGCGCGACTCCATGCACCCCGCGCTGCGATTGCAGGCCCGGAAGGGGCGCCGTGCCAGGGGACGGTGCGTTGATCCCTTCGCGCAAGGGCACCACCGAGGGGACCGCGCCGAAAGGAAGAGTGGCGGCATCGGCCGTGGCCACACCGGTGGCGAATTTATCGGGGACAGAGGGCGGCGAAATCGCCTCAGAAATCTCGGCGGTGGGCAGGGCCAACGGGGTCGCCCCGCGGCCCAGGGCGGTGGGCGCGGCGATGGCACCCAAGGCCCCGGATACGTCCGCGGCAGCCTCTCCCGAAGGCACCGCTGCGATGCGGGCCCCGGCGGCCCCGCTCCCGGCGGGCGCAGGGGGAGGCGCGGGCGTTGGGGGAGGTGCGGGCGCCGGAACCGGGGGGGCTGCAATCTCGGGCGCGACGGCGGCGACCTCGATGGCGGGCTCGAACGTTGGGGCGATAGCCAGATCCGGCTCGCCGCCATTGGGCAAGCCAAACATCACCATTCCCAAGGCCGCCGCAGCGGCGCCGCCAAGCACGCCCGCAGGCAGTACCCAGCGCCGCCCACCGGCGGGGCGTGCCACGTCTGTTGGCGTTTGCGCGCGGGGTGAAGGCCCACCGGCCGGCGTCCCCACGGCCCGTTCAGACCGATCACTGGACGCCGCAGCGCCCCCCGTTGCAATCGCCACGGGTTCCGCATCCGCCGAGGTCAATTGCAGGACCAAAAGCGCCGTATTGTCTTGCATCGGATCGGCCCGATCCTTCAGAGCCCCGATCAGCGCCGCCGCGATATGCGCGCTGCTGCCCCCCTCCCCCACGATCTGAGAAATCTCTGCGTTATCAAGGTACTGCAATCCGTCCGAGGCTTGGATCAACACATCGCCGGGGTCCAGGACCGTCGCCGTTTCTGGCACGTCCATCGCCTTCAGGCTCCGCCCCATCAGCACCGAGGTCAGCGCGTTGCGATCGGGGTGGTTGGCGGCCTCTTCGCGGGTGATCTCTCCGCTTTTTGCCATCTGGTCGATGACCGGCGCCATGGAGTGGTCTTCGTTCAGCTGCCGCAGCGCCCCCTCGCGCCAGAGGTACAGCGGACTATCCCCGACCGACGCCCAATATAGCCGGTCTTCAAAGATCACCGTCGCCAGAAACGTCGTGCCCATCCCCTGCAACCGCCGATCATCGGCGGCGCGGTCGCGCAGGACATCGTTGGCTGTGGTGATGGCAGAGCTGAGCTCTGAATGAAGCGACTTCTCCAACCCCTCTCCATCGTGGATCAGGAATTTCAAATGGCTCGCCGCGTCGATCACCACCAAGCGAGATGCCAAATCTCCGGCCGCATGGCCGCCCATGCCATCGGCAAGAATCGCAAAGCCCCGGTCCACACCGCCGTGGAAATCCGCCAGCAGCGTATCCTCTTGATACGGGCGTGCGCCCTGCCAAAGGGCGGTGGCAACATCGTAACCAATCGCGCTCATGTATCGGTCCAATCGAAGTCAGCGCCGCAAAGCGCCACGAACCGTAACGTGGTGGCGCCAATGCGGATTGTGTCGCCGTGGGTTAGGTCATGGGTCGCCAAAACCGGCGTATCGTTAAGCCGCACGAGGTTGGTTTTCCCCGCATGAGTGACGAAAAAGCGCCGCGCCTCGTCATCATAGGTGACATAGGCGTGAGCCTCGCGGCTGATGCTGTTATCGCCGTAATCCAGTTGCACATGGGTGTTGTCACCGCGCCCAATGGCGTTCATCCCCATCGTCAGCGCGCAGGCCGCGCCCTTGCCCGGCCCGGAAACGACCACGAGCCAGCCCACGGGGGGATGTTCGCCCGCATTGTCCTGTGCTTGGCTCGCATCATCACGCGCTGCGGAGATCCCCAAAATCCGGGTCTTTGGCCGCGCATGGCCGGAAGCATCGCGCCCGCCAGAAGCTGCCTCAGTCGTGCGGGGCGTTTCCTGCGGGCCGTCCACTTGGCGCGTCGCCCCGCCCGTGGCCACAGGCCTTGCAGGCGGCAAGGGGCTGGCGTGGTCCGGCGGATCGCCGAAATCATCGTCTGTCAGGATGGGTTTCTTGACCATCGGCGTCCTCGGAATGTGGTGTTCAAATTGGTAACACACTCCGCCGGAAGTTGAAGGAGTTTGCGCAGATTGGCGAGTGGTGGAAACCCTTAGTGCGGCACCCTTCCCCCTCACACGTGGGTGCGTTCTAATCGTTGTCCGACAGCCCCGCCCCTGCCCCTTCTGCGCGACGCAGGGCGGTTTCGGGGGCATAGGTGCGGGCGGCAAGGCCCTGCAATACGGCAAGGGTTTCATCGGATATCTGGGCGCGAGAATGGACCGCAGGACAGGCGGTTTCACGGTGGATCATTTGGATTACTTGAGGCGTATGGGAGGCACTTTCCGACATTATATCAATACCATAGGGCGGCAGATGGTCCAGGAACGGGCGCAGCAGCAGGGGCGCGTAAACGGGACCGATCCGCCCTTCCGGCACAAGGTCGATGTCGGACAGGTAGCCGCCCAACGCCAGCGGGCACAACGCGCCCTGATCCACCTGCATCGCCCCCGGCAAAGCGCCCACAAGCGCCGCGTTGGCCATGCCATCCGTGGCGCGTAACAAGGCCACCAACGCCTCTGCCCCCGCCAAGCCGCGCGCACACAGCCACCTGACCGCGTGGCCCGCGTCCTCTGCCGTGCCAACCGCGCGGCCTGCGCCGCGGGTTGCCTTGATGCAAAGTGATTGCAGCTCCCCCAGGGATAAATCCCGGATCATGGCGCAGCGCTTCCAAGGGGTGGATAGCTCCAATCATCGGGGTCGGTGTGGGGCAATTCATGCGCGAATGGCGCGTTTTGAAACATGGTGATGCGCAGCCAACGGTCCGAGCGGGGATCAAACCGCGTGGCCCCAAAGAAGCTGAGCTTCGCGCGCAGCAGGTCAATCGGCGCCATATCCGCGTGGGTCATGTTATCGCGGATCTCTGCGTAGGGATGGGTAGCGGCCAGTTGCAGGCGGCGCACGGTGTGGCGATGCTCGGGATGGTGCAGCAGAAACGGCGCGATGGGCCCCGTCTGGCCCGATAGATCGGCGTAAAGCCGGGCCGCGTCATGGGCCGGGCACAGGGCATTTGCGTAGGGCTCAAGGTCCTCTTCCGCCCGCTCCCCCAAGCGCGGTTCCAACTTCTCTTCCGAGGTGTACCAGATCCGGGCGCGGGCCTCGGGGGCGGTCCAATCGGATTGGAGCGCACCGGGGTGGATCCGTTCAATCAACGCAGCAACGGTGGCAACATCCATCTGCCCGTCAAGGGGCGCGGGCGTCTCGTCGGCGGCCATGGTGTTGGCGGCGTGGTCGATCAGCGGCCCGTAAGGTTCCAACAGGAGAGAGGCCAATTGCTCCTGCCCCTCCACGCCCAAATGCGCCTTTGCCCAGTGCCAAAGCGCGTCCCAGGGCCGGGGTTGGGCGCCGTCGAAGGTGGCGAGTTGAGCCGTCAGCGCCGCCATGTCCGCGCGAAGTTCCGCCAGCTTGGCCTGCTGGATTGGATGCGCCGAGTGCCACCGGTCCGCGTTTAGCGCGGCGCGTTCGGCGAAGTCTCGCACCATCGCTACCTCGTGGTCGGAGGCGTGCGACAGCCCGCGCACCTCGGCCAGCGCCCATTCGCGGGCGGCAAACCAATGGTGGATCAACTGGGGGTGGTTGACCAGAAACGGGGCCATCCCAAGGCCGGTGGAATTGCCGATCCCGAAGCATCGCTTCAGGTCCGGGTCCAGCTTTGCCGCCGCCTCGTTCCGCGCCCGCGCCATATGCTCCACCAAGTCCATCACGAAGGTGCGGATCAGGTAGACGGTCAGCATTTCGGCCTGAAATGGGGCATTCAACTCGACGCGGTCCGCGATCACGGCGCGGTCCGCGGCCCCGAATTTGGCCGAGCCATAGACGGCGGTGGTGCGCATCAGGTAGCCCACGTCGTCAATCAACGTGGGGTCAGGTTGCTGGCCCTGCGCCAAGGCGTCTACCACGTGGTTCCACAACCGAACGGACCGGTTGGCGCGGCTAAGGGTCAGCACTTTTTCCGTCACGCGGCCCGCCTCTTGCAGGGGCACATTGGCGCGTAACTGGCTGATTTCGCTGGCCGTTGGCACGCCATCGAACAGCGCAAATGTGGCATCCCAAGCGGTGGCGATCACCCGGTCACTGCGTTGATCGGCGGGCAGATCGTGGGCGAAGGCCACCAGTGAATAGGCGCGGTCACGGGTGCGGGCGGTGTATACGGCATGGCCCTCGCCCGTTTTGTCCACGTCCCATTCGGGGCGGAAGAACTGCCAGCCCTCGGCTTTCATCCGCCGCAAAAGCACCCGCATGAACGACAATCGTGATTGATGCAGCGAGCCCATGCGCGCCAGCCGCATCACCTCTTGCGGGTCACGCAGGGGGATCGGCTTGCAAGGCCGCACGGTCATCGCGGGCCGAAGTTCTTATCAAAGAATTCCAGCCAATTCCCCCCGATCAGCGCCGCGACCGAGGCCGCGTCGAAACCCACCGCCCTCAGGCCGTCTTCAAGGTTCGGGAAGTCCGCGTTGGACCGGAACCAATCGGGCTGCGGCGGGAAACCTGCGTTGTCTTTGGAGCCTTCGCCATAGTCGATCTGCTTGGTCCAACGCCCCACGCGCATCCATTCCACCACACTATCGGGCTGGTCCTGGCACAGGTCGCTGCCAATGCCGAAATGCTGCACGCCGTATTGCTCGGCCATATCCATCATCGCCCCGCAGAAGCTGTCCAACGTGCAATCGCTGCCGCCCTTCAGGTGATGCGGATAGAGCGAGAACCCCATCATCCCGCCGCCCGCCACCACGGCCTCGATCACCGGCGGCTTCTTGTTGCGCCGCGCCGGGTGCCAGCCATGGGGGTTGGCGTGAGTGATGGCGATGGGGCGGGTGGAATGCTCCGCGGCCTCAACGGTTGACCGGTCGGCGGAGTGGCTCATGTCCACCACCAGCCCGACGCGGTTCATCTCGGCCACCACTTCGCGGCCCATGCGGGTCAGGCCGGGGTCTTCGGCCTCATAGCAGCCGGTCGCCAGAAGGGATTGGTTATTGTAGGTCAGCTGCATGAAACGCAGCCCAAGGGTATGCAGGATTTGCACGAGCCCAATGTCATCCTCGATCGGGCTGGGGTTCTGCGCGCCGAAAATGATCGCCGTGCGCCCCGATGCCTTGGCCGCCCCCACATCTGCCGCCGTATGGGCGGGCACAATCAGGTCGCTGTGATCCTCAAAATAGCGGTTCCAGCGCTCCATTTGTAGGACGGTTTCGCGAAACACCTCGTGGTAGGCGATGGTGACATGGACCGCATCCAGTCCGCCTTCGCGCATCTCCTCAAAGATGCGGCGAGACCAGTTGCAGTACTGTAATCCGTCAATTCTCATGGGGGTGAGTTGATCCATCCCGCAGGCTTACGTCAAGCGTCATAGGGCACCGGACAAGGCACAATTCCCTGCCCGGCTTCGTTATACTTCAACTGCTGAAATACATTGCGTATTTCGCCCGCACCGCTTGGTCGACCTCGGGCGAGATATGAGGCCGCGCTTCGGCCAATATCTTTTCTTTCCGGGCAATGGCCGAGGCCATCAGGTCGGGCTTCTGGTTCTCCTCCCATTCTTTGGGGCTCATGCGGTTGCCAAGGGTCGGATAGACGAAATCGCTTTGCATCAGGGCCAGCGTTTTATCGGTGCCAAGGTAATGCCCGGTGCCGCCCAAGCAGACCTCGGCCATCTGATCGAGCGCCAGCGTGTCTTCGTTCACTTCGATCCCACGCACGCAGCGCATGGCTTGGCCGATCAGGTCATCGGACAGGATCAGGCTTTCCAGACAGAACCCCAGAAGCGAGGCATGCATCCCCGCCGCCTCGTAGACCATGTTCAGCCCCGACAAGCCCGCCATCACGTTCGAGCACATCTGCTCCCATCCTGCTTGCATATCGGGCATCTTGCTGTCCGACGCGCCCCCCGCCGCGCCGCCGGGCAGGCCGTAGAACTGATGCATCTGGGCGCAGGCCGATGAAAGCAACGCCTGCTCGCCCGAGCCCAGGCACATGGCGCCGGTGCGCAGGTCCAAGCCAAACGGCCACGTCCCGAAAATCGCCGGAAACCCCGGTGTCAGAGCGTTTACGTAGACCAATCCGGCCAGACATTCCGCCGTGGCCTGGGTCACCGCGCCCGCGATGGTGGACGGCGCCGTGGCCCCCGCCATGGCCGCGCTAAGAAGCAGCACCGGCATCCCCGCGCGGATGCAATGTTCCATCGTCTCGCAGCTTTCGGTGGCGAACTTCATCGGCGGCACCACGAAGCAGTTGGAGTTGGAGATGAAGGGCCGCTCGCGCCAAGCGTCCTCTCCGCCCGCAAGCTCATGTATCAGGGCCATGCAGGGCGCCACGTGGGACGGATCGCTGAAGGACATGCCGATATGTTTGGTGGTGCCAGAGACGCTGGCGTAGATGGAATTCAGGTCCATCTCCAGATTGTCCACCACGTCACGGCACACCATGGGTCGTTGAAAGAAGTTCACGTTATCAAGGGATTGCGTGATTTGCGCGGCGTGATAGAGGTCCTGCGCCGTGCATTCACGGTAAGTGTTGCTGGCGGGTTCCACGATATGAACCGCCGCGCCTGCGGTGCCGTAGTGGACCTTGGTGCCGGATAGATGCAGGTCATGGGCTGCATCGCGCCCCATCAAGGTGATCCCCCGCGCGGCTTTGCCAAGGGCGTCTTCCACCACTTGGCGCGGGAAGCGGAGGCGGCCATCTTCGCCCAAAACCGCGCCGACCGAGACCATCAGATCAATCCCCGATTGTGGCGCGTCGGCAAGGCCAATGGTTTCCAGCGCTTGCAAAGCGGCCTCGTGGATCTGGGTGACCTGTGCGTCAGACAACACCTTCAGGGTGCCGCCTTCCATCCCCGCGCGGATCGGGCGCAATGCATCTGGCAGGGCCGCTGCCCTTGCGGCCACACGGGCGGCGCGGCCGCCGCCTCTACGGCCCTTGCGGTCCAAAATCTCGGTCATCTGCGCAGCCCTCCTGTAGCATTGCGTCAATCTCGTCCCCTGAGGCGCTCCCCTTCAGGACCGTGAAATCTCCGGCCATCACGCCGCCCATCGCGTCGCGGATCGCGGCATGGGTCACCCTTGCGATTTGACTGCCGAGCGAGATGCGCCGAACCCCCATCGCCGTCAGTTCTGCCAAGGACAGGTCCTGCAACGGCCCCACCGACAGCGCGTTCACCGGCGCCGTAACCGCCCCCAGAACTTGCGCCAATTCCGCCCTTCCCGGCGGAACGGGCAAATAGAGGCAATCGGCGCCCGCCGCCTCGAGGGCTTGCAAACGGCGGATGCCCTCGCCCAGATCATAAAGCCCGTTCATCACCCCGTCGGCCCGCGCGGTCAGCACGAAGGGCCGCCCCAACGCGCGTACGGCGGCCACGGCGGCCCGGATACGTTCCACGGTAAGGTCAAAGTCATAGGCGTTCAGACCGTCCTCAAAGCCCATATCCTCGATCCCGCAGCCCGAAAGCCCGACTTCTGCGGCTAAGCGGATCGTCTCGGCCACGGTGTCGGGGTCATCGCCAAAGCCGTTCTCAAAATCGCCAGACACGGGCAGGTTTGTGGTGCTGATGATGTCTTGGGCGTGGGCCAAAGCCTCATCCCGCGTGACGCCCCCCATATCCGCCCGCCCCAACGTGAACGCATGGCCCGCCGATGTTGTCGCCAAGGCCACCGCGCCGGACGCCGCCATCATCCGGGCAGAGCCGCGGTCCCAAGGGTTGGGCATGACGAAACAGCCCGTTTTGTGCAGGTCAGCGAACAATGCATGGCGGTCAGACAGCTTCATGCGAGCCTCCTGAGGGACAGTTTTACAATGATTTTATGGGGGATCAGGACAACGGCGAGGTACAACCGCCCGGTCCAGTGGTTGAACCAAATCCGCGTGGTCAGGTGGGCGGTGTCGCCATTGCGGATAGTTTGAAGGGTAAAGGTCAGGTGCCGGTCAATCAGGCCAAGCTCGTAGGCCTTGGATGTCTCGGACACGATGGGCAACTGCATCATGCCCTGCCCCATGGAGGGCGTCGTCAGGCCGAATTTGCCGACGATCCAGTTGCGCAGTTTCATCGCCCCGTGAACCCAAGGCGGCATCTGGCCAAGCGCGATCTCATAGGCCGCGCGGGCCGTTGGTATCTCTGCCCGCAGCG
Organism: Gymnodinialimonas sp. 57CJ19; assembly: GCF_038396845.1. Lineage (NCBI taxonomy): Bacteria > Pseudomonadati > Pseudomonadota > Alphaproteobacteria > Rhodobacterales > Paracoccaceae > Gymnodinialimonas > Gymnodinialimonas sp. 57CJ19. The sequence goes on along the minus strand of NZ_CP151587.1, from coordinate 2,232,936 downwards.
GGGCAGAGTGGGTGTCGGACCAATCGGGTGGCCGCAGGGGGCGCTTGAGGCCGGTCACGGCAAGGCACCGACGCGGCGGGTGATTTCCGCGATGTGGGCGGGGCCAACCTCGCAACAGCCGCCAACGATTGTGGCCCCTAGCGCGATCCATTCCATAACGTGATCGGCGTAGGTGTCCGGCCCCATATCCTGGCGCGAGGTCAAAGCCTCGACCGTGGGGGAATCCTCCAGGAAGCCGGCGCTGATCTCGGTGAACCCGTTGGCGTAGGCGCCAAAGGGGACGCCCGCGGTCGCCAACACTTTCAACGCGGCAGGCATCGCTTCAGGAACCGAGCAGTTTGCCAGCAACGCCGCCGCGCCATTGCTGACCGCAACCGCATCGGCCAAGGGCTCGCCCGAACGCAGGCGGCTGCCATCCTTGTCGTCCACCGTGAAGGCCAGCCACACCGGCACACCGTGCCCTTGCGCACCTTCCAATACGGAACGAGCATGAGCGACCGAGGCCACGGATTCACAGATCAACAGGTCACACAGGGGCGCTTGCAAGGCCGCAATCTCGGCGAATAGTGCGACGGCCTTGCTGTGTTCTGGTTGCAAATCAGGGCGATAGGACGCGCCTAACGGCCCGATCGCCCCCGCAACCAAGCCGCTGCCATGGGCATCGCGAGCGTCTCGCGCCTGGCGCAGAGCCAAAGAGTGGAGCGCCTCAAACTCATCTTCCGCCCCGGCACTCACCAGCCGATCCCGGTGGATGGCATAGGTGTTGGCCGTCGCGATCTGCGCCCCTGCCGCAAAAAAATCCCCATGGACGTCGCGCACCAATTCCGGCTGCGCCCGCATCACATCCGTCGACCAAAGCGGCGTTGGTGGGGCCTTTGATCTGGCGATCAATTCCTGCCCCATGCCGCCGTCCAAAATCGTGATATCCATGGCCAAACCTTCCCGTCAGAAAACTGCGCAGAGCGTTAGCGACGCGGCTATGCCGATACCAGCCCTCATGCGCGGATACGCGCGTTCTCCGCGTCCCAAATTGGGCGATCTCCGGTCACCGTCGCCTTGCAGATATTGCCGTAGATGTTGACGTCCAACTCCGTCCCCGGCGTGGCCAGATCAGCCCGCACCATGGCCAGCGCGACCGAGTGGCCAACCCTGTATCCCCATGCCCCGCTGGTGGTCTCGCCCACCACTTCGCCGTCATGGGTGATGGTGGACATATAGGGCGCGTCGGCCTCGCCCGCGTCGACTTTCAAGATCACGAAACGTTTCTTCACGCCCGCCTGCTTCTCGGCCAGCAGCGCCGCCTTGCCGGGGAAGTCCTGCGGCTTGTCGAACTTGATGAACCGCTCCATCCCGCCTTCCAGCAGCGTGTAATCGGTGGAAAGATCGCCCTTCCACGCGCGATATCCCTTCTCGATCCGCAAGGCATTGAGCGCCCACATGCCAAACGGCTTGGCCCCCGCATCCAGAACCGCCTCGTAGAGCGCCGGGATATCGGCATTGGCGGCGTGGATTTCCCAACCCAACTCCCCCGCGAAAGAGACCCGCGCCAGTGCACAATTCACGCCCGCCACCTTGGCCGGCTGATGCGAAAGCCAGCCCAGCGAAAGGTCGGCCTCGGTGCCGATCTTCTCGAACAGCTCTCGCGCCTTGGGGCCGGTGACGATCAGCGTGGAATATTCCGTCGTGTGATCCGTCAGACTGACACCCTCGGGCAATCCGCTGCGCCACAGCACCTCGAAGTCGTGCCATTGGGCGGAGGCCGCCGTGATCAGCGTGAAGAAATCCTCCGCGTGCCGCAGCACCGACATCTCCGTCAATATCCGCCCCCGCGTATCGGCGAAGTAGGCCAGGTTCATCCGCCCCACCTTGGGCAAAGCGCCCGCGATGCGCCCGCGCAGCCATTCCGCAGCCCCCTCGCCCGACAGGTTGAAGCGCGAGAAACCGCACAGGTCCAGCACGCCAACCCCGTCGCGCACCGCCTCGCATTCCTCGCGCACGCGCGGCTCCCACGGGCCGTTACGGCCCCATGTTTCGGTGGCCTCCAGCGAGGTGTCATCGCCCGGCTTGGCGAACCAATTGGCCCGCTCCCAGCCGCCATAAGCGTCCATCTGGCCGCCCAACTCGCGCACGCGTCCGTCCACCGGAGACAGCTTCTTGTCCCGCCCCGCAGGCCAGGCCTTCCATGGGAAATGCATCCCGTATTCGTGGCCGTAGGTCTCCAGCGCCTTCTCCAGGCAATAGTCGTGATCGGCAAAGTCGGTGTAACGACGCGGATCGACCGCCCACATGTCCCACTCCGTCTCGCCGTGCATGATCCATTCGGAAAGGACCTTACCCGCACCGCCGCCCTGCACGATCCCGAAGGTGAAGGAATGCGCCTCGAACGCGTTCTCCACGCCGGGCATCGGACCGATCATCGGCAAGCCGTCGGGCGCATAGGGAATGGGCCCGTTGATGTTGCGCCCCACGCCGCCCTCGCCCAGCAGCGGCACCCGCTCCATCGCGTCTTCGATGTACCACTCCAGCCGGTCCAGATCGTCGGGATACAGCTGGAAGCTGAAGTCCTCCGGCATCGGATCCTCGGGCGTCACCCAATGCGCCTTGCAGTTCCGCTCATAGGGCCCAAGGTTCAGCCCGTTCTTGTCCTGCCGCAGGTAATAGCTGCTATCCACATCGCGGATCAGCGGCAGTTTCTTTCCGTTGGCTTCCGTCCACTCCTTCACCGCCGGGATTTCCTCGGTCAGGAAATACTGGTGGCTCATCACCACCATCGGCACCTCGCGCCCGCCATAGGGCTTGAACCATTCCCCCACGCGCTGCGCATAATAGCCTGCCGCGTTCACCACGTATTCGCAACGGATCTCGCCCTTCTCCGTCTCCACGATCCACTCGCCATTCTCTCGGCGCACACCCGTCGCAGGTGTAAACCGATGGATCTGCGCGCCCAGATCCCGCGCCCCCTTGGCCATCGCCTGGGTCAACTGCGCCGGATCGATGTCGCCGTCATAGGGATCATAAAGGATCCCGCTCAGGTCATGGGTTTCCAGGAACGGATACATCTCCTTCGCTTCATCATTGCTCAACATCTTCATGTCGATGCCCTGATATTCCGCCATCCCCAAAACGCGCTGGAACTCCTGTGCGCGCTCCTTGGAGTGCCCCAGCCGCAGTGAGCCGGTGACATGGTAGTTCATCGGATAATCGACCTTCTCGGCCAGTTCCCGGTACATCTCCAACGAGTAGCGCTGCATGTTCAGCACCGCCCAAGAGGTTGAGAAGTTTGGGCAATTCCCTGCCGCGTGCCAGGTACTACCTGCGGTCAACTCATTCTTTTCCAGCAAAACGCAATCGCTCCACCCCCCCATCGCCAGATGGTAAAGAGCCGAGGTTCCAATGACCCCGCCGCCAATAATCACAACACGCGCCGTGCTGGGTAGTTCTGCCATTTCAAGCCTCCCGATGCGCCTAAAAACCAACGCGCCAATTCCCTGTTTCACTCCAGTATTACGCCATCCGCTTTTGACTTCAATTCGCTGATCACATCTGTATTAATCGAGAAAACCGATTAGTCTCCGCCTCCTTCATCTTGGCGAAAACACCTCCGGGGGAAGCGTCATTTCCTTTGGAAAAGACGCGGGGGCAGCGCCCCCACCCAAACCGCCCCAAGGAACGCCCCCATGCAGATCGACCAAATCGAAACCTTCCTAGACCTCCTCGACACGGGGTCCTTCAATCGCACAGCCGACAGGCTCGGCGTCACCCAATCCACGATCTCGGGCCGGGTCAAAGCTTTGGAAAAAGCCTTGGGCGAACGCCTGTTCGAGCGGTCGCGCTCCGGCACCCAACCCACCACCGCCGCCTTGCGCTTCGAGACCCACGCCCGCGTGCTCCGACGCGCTTGGGCAGATGGACAGGCCGATGTGAAACCCACAGGCTCCGCCGTCATGCTGCGCATCGGCATCCAACACGATCTGATCGACAACCACGTCGCCGATTGGCTCGCCGCCCTGCGCCAAGCCCTGCCCGATTGCGGCTTCTACGTGGATGGCGACTACTCCATCCAAATGTGTCGCGACCTCGAAAACGGCGTCCTCGACCTGGGCATCGTTTTCACCCCGCGCCCTTCGCCAGACCTCTATTTTGAAAGCATGGGCGACGTGACCTATCACATGGTCTCCACATCCCAACAGCCGCTCAAAGACGTCTCTCCGACCGATTACATCCTCCCCGCCTATGCCCCCGCCTTCAGCCAGACCCACGCCGCCCTCCATCCCGGCCTCAGCCTCGGCAGCGTCTCCAGCGGCCAAGCCGCCGCCGTCCGCGGTCTCTTCATCGCTCTCGGGGGCACCACCTACCTGCCTTCTGAGATGGCCCAAACCCTCATCGACGAGGGCACCGCCCACCGCGTCCCCGATGCCCCCGCCATCACGCAACCGGTCTTCACCGCCATGCACCTGCGCAACCGCCACCGTGCAGGCTACCGCCGCATGGCCAAAACGCTTCGCGGCCGCATCGCCCCCCAATAACGCCCAATCCCGCCAATCTTGCGCGCCGCTCCCCCTTCATCTTGGCAAATACAACTCTCCAACCTCTCCCGGCCCACACCGCGCGCCGCACCGCCACTTAACCCCTCCTGACGACAACCTCATACCCGGACTCTTCCGACTCCTCATCCACCAGAACCTGTGGAAACCCCTCGGCCCGCACGTCCAAGCCCGTTGCGGCCTCCAGCAACTCGATCATCCGGTCGCTCTGCGCCGCGTGTCCCAGGACCCTCTGCCCCTCGCTCAGCATCTCAATCACCTTGGGCGATAGCTCCAATGGCACGTTATTTCGCTCGGCAATGGCCTGAAACAAGCCCACATCCTTCTGGATCAAATCAAGCGTGAAATTCACATCCCTCGACCCGCTCAAGATCAACTGGCTTTCGGTCTCGTGCACAAATGAGTTGCCCGACGACACCGCAATCGCCTCGTAAGCCACCGCCAAATCAACCCCTGCCGCTTTCATCACCGCAAGGCTCTCACACAAGGCCAACAAATGGGTCGTCGCCAGATAGTTCGTCATTACCTTCAGGGTCGAGGCCGCCCCAAGCGGCCCCGTATGCAGCACCCGCCGCCCCATCTTGGTCAGCAGCGGCAAGACCCGGTCAAACACCGCCCTCTCCCCACTCATATAGATCGAGATGTTGCCCGTATCCGCCCGGTGGCATCCGCCCGAGACCGGGCATTCCGCAACCGCCCCCCCGCGGGCCGCAACCATCGGCGCCAACCGCAAGATCTCCGCGGCGTCGGTGGTAGACATCTCCATCCAGATCTTACCCTCTCGCACCTCCGGCAGCATCGCCTCCACCACGATGGCCGAGGCCGCGGGCGACGGCAGACAGGTAATCACCACATCGCACTGGCGCATCATCGCCGCCGGATCGCCGCCAGCGCGGGCCCCGCGCGTCACCATTCCCGCGACAGCCTCCGCCTCCAGATCGTGCACCGACAGCGCCACCCCGTTGCGCAACAGTGATCCCGCCAGCTTGCCGCCAACAGATCCTAACCCGATAAATCCAACCTGCATCCCAACCTCCTGCCAGACCGCTTAACCCTTCCCCCCAGCACCCGCCCTGTCATGCCCGAAAGCGACCTCCTTTCACCTCGCCCCAAAGGTCTTCTGTCGTTGTTCGACCATTTCAAACCCCAACGTCGCGCCGGGATTTGCCCATTTACAAATAAATGAACATCGTTCATTATTATTGAGAAGTCTCGTTAAAGGTGCTAACCATGAGCCGTTTGGGAAAGATGTCACGCAGGGGCCTTCTGCTCGGCGCAGGCGCGGCCGCAGGCTACGGGCTCGGCAATGCATGGGCACCCGGCCTGTCCCAAATTGACGGTGTCTCCCGCTTGGGCGCCCCCCCTCCCGCTCCTCTGGTGCTCAACGATGCGTCGGAACTGTCGGCCACCTCGATCCGCACCCACACCCGACCCGCCGCCCACGGTGACGCCCTGATCGAGGCCTTCCGGGCCGAGCTTGCCGCCGCCCGGTCCGACGCACGCCCCCTTTGCGTCAGCGCCGCGCGCCACTCCATGGGCGGGCAATCCATCCCGCGCGATGGCCACGCCATCACCGTGGACGACGCCTGGATCGAACCCGACACGGCCAATCAAACCTACCGTGTGAACGGCGGCGCGCGCTGGCGCGATGTGATCTCGGCCCTCGATCCACTGGGCTTCTCTCCCGCAGTGATGCAATCCAACCACGACTTCGGCGTCGCCGCGACGTTTTCCGTCAATGCCCATGGCTGGCCCGTCCCCTATGGCCCCATGGGCGCGACCGTGCGTGAAATCCGCATGGTCCTGCCTGGCGGAGACCTCGTCACCGCCTCCCGCACCCGAAACGCGGATCTCTTCAACCTCGCCGTGGGCGGCTACGGCCTCGCGGGCCTGATCGTGGATCTAGAGGTCGATATGGTCCCCAACCAACGCCTCGCGCCCTCCTTTACGCCTATGCCCGCTGCCGATTTCCCCACTGCCTTCCGCACCGCCGTGGATGATCCGACGATGCCCATGGCCTACGGGCGCCTGAACGTCACCCGTGAAACCCTCTTCGATGAGGCGCTCTTAGTCACCTATTCGCCGACGCTGGACCAAACCGATATCCCCCCCGCCACGGAATCGGGCTGGATGTCCTACGCCGCCTCCTACCTCTACCGGGGCCAGGTGGGCCGCGAGGGCATGAAGGACTGGCGCTGGTGGATGGAATCCTCCCTCGCGCCGCGCCTCGCGGGCCCCTCCACCCGGAATTCCCTGATGAATGAGCCGGTCATAACCCTCGATGACCGCGACCCGACCCGTGTCGATATCCTGCACGAATATTTCTTGCCCTTCGACGCCTTCGATGGCTTCCTGACCGCCTGCCGCGACGTGATCCCCGATGCCTTCGTGGAGTTTCTAAACGTCACCCTGCGCTTCGTGGACAGCGATACCGACAGCCTCCTGCCCCACTCCCCCACCCCCCGCATCGCCGCGGTGATGTCCTTCACCCAGGAACTCACCCCCCGTGCCGAGGCCGACCACGCCCGCATGACACGCGCCCTGATCGAGCGGATCATCGCCATCGGCGGCACGTATTACTTGCCCTACCGCCCCCATGCCACACCGGACCAATTCCAGCGCGCCTATCCCCGTGCGCCAGAATTCGCCGCCGCAAAACGCGCCCTCGACCCGACGCTCACCCTGCGCAATAACCTATGGGACAGCTACCTCTCGGCCCTCTAAACTCCCCCAATTCCTCGTTCTTCAAATATCCCGGGGAGCGCGAGGGGCCGGCCCCTCGCTCCCGCCCCAACCAAACTGCCCATCCGCAACAAGGGACCGCACCATGAGCTTCATTCGCCGCCTCTGCCTCGTCTACGCCGTCATCCTCCTGGGGGCGGCTGCCATCAACTACATCCCCGGCCTCACCGATGACGCGGGCCTTGCCTTCGGCATCTTCGCCCTTGACCCATTCGACGACGCACTCCACCTCGTTTCCGCCATCTGGGCCTTCCTTGCTGGCCTGATCAATAACCGCTCCGCCCGCACCTTCCTGATCCTCTTCGGCGCGGCCTATCTGGGCGACGGCATCTTCGGCATCTTCACCGGCTGGGGCTATCTGGACTTCGGCATCTTCACCAACGAGGCCCTCGGTATGGACTGGTCCTTTCAGCGCATCATGGCCAACGTCCCTCACATCGGCCTGGGCTTTGTCGCCCTCGTCTCCGGCATCGCGGCGCGCCGCGCATGAGGGCGCTGGGGCGGTTCATCAAACGTGCCTTGCTGGTGGTTCTGATCCTCGTGATCGGGCTGGCAAGCCCCGTAATCTATGTGGAAACCATGTGCCGCGGCAGGGCGACCCCCGCCCCCTCCGCGCCTCTATCCGGTGAAACGCGCCCCGAAATCCGCACCCTCCTGACCTATCCTGAATGGCACATCGTCCACGCCTATGATGACTACGCCGAGGTCATCCGCGAAGGAGACCCTCATGATTTCAGCTACTTACGTGCCATTTTTGGGTACTGGAGCTCCCTCTGCACCCTCACGACCCAAGCGGCATCCCTGGGTGAGATCGACGCAGAGACCCGCCAACTCGTCCACGTCATCGGCGTGTCGTTCACCTTCGAGATGTTGATGAAGGCCGCCTACGAGGAAACCATAGGCCGCGCCGCCACCCTGATCCGCGGCCCCCGACACGCTCGGCTCGATCATCTCTCGGCCCAACAAGCCGCCGCCTACGCCGCCTTCCTGCAGCAAGTCCCCTGGTATCGCTACGATTTCCGTGGCGACGCCGCCGCCCTGAACCAGGTCGCCACCGATGCCTTCCGGGACCGCGAACGCGCCTTCTCCCTCGGGCTCGAACACCTCGCCCGTGCCGCCTATGCCGATGTGATTGCCCAAGCCGTTGCGGCCACGGGCTACGACGATCTAACGCTGCAAATGGTGGTCTCTGACCTCCCCGTGGAAACCCTCACCGGCACCGATGGCGTCCGCGTGATCCGCGAAACTTCTGCCGGGTTCGAGGTCGAAACACCCCGCTACCGAGAGCTCACCCGCATCCTTGCCGATTGGGCCGCCCAAGGTGCCACCTTCCTCGATATGGCAGGCAACGATCAAATCATGTTCACCGCCACCTCCGACGCGGCCACCCAGGACGGCGCCTTGGCCAACCTCCCGCGCCAAGGCTACGGCGACACACGCCACCTGTTTCTGGTGCCGGTCCAGGACCTCGCCGCCGCGCTGCGCACCTTGGACGCCCGTGGCCTAAGGCTCGAGCATATCCATGACTATTAGACGCCTCCTCCTCGGCCTTCCCTTCCTGCTGATCGGCTGGATCGCCACCCTTGCAACCGTCATGGCCCTCGGCGGCGCAGCCCCCGCTGCCTTCGTACCCTTCCCGTCCGACAGGTTCATCGCGACCCTGCCCCAGGACATCGCCATCACCGGACGCTCTGCGATCTCCCTCACCCTTCGCAGCGACGCCGAAAACCTCGTCGCGCGCCTCTACCAATCCGGCGCTTGGCTGGTCCTCCCCGCGGGGCTGGAGGCCTGCATCCCAAACTTCCTCCGCGCATCTTGACCATGCCCCCGCCCATTCCCCCAGGGGTCGCTGCCGCCCTCTCCCTCCTGCCCGAGCGCCTGCTTAGGGCGCGTGCGCTGATCTTTGCCGCGGCCCAAACCACCCAAACCGCTCCCCTGACCGAGACCCTCAAATGGGGCCAACCCGCCTACCTTCCCGCCGGGAAGGCCGGTACCACCCTGCGCCTTGGGGCCACCAACCGCAAACCAACCCTCTTCGTGCCTTGCTCCACCACGCTCCTCGACAGGTATCGCGCCATCTTCCCCACGGAATTCACATACCTCGGGAACCGCGCCGTCGTCCTGCCCGCCTCCGCCCCCTTCCCTGACGCGGCTTTCCAACAACTCGCCGCCATGGCCCTCACCTACCACCGCGACAAACGCCGCTGATCCGCGCCGCTCCCCCCTTCATCTTGGCCAATACACCTCCGGGGGGAGCGCGCGTTTTTCCACTCGGAAAAACCGCGTGGGGGGCTGGACCCCCGATGCAGAACCCCTCCAACACATCGCGACAAACACGTGGCCACAAACACATCACCACAAAAAAGGGGCGCGCCAGATCCCCGGCGCGCCCCCCCTTTTTCAGTACCGTCACGCTTAACGGTGCAGATCAAAGCGATCGTTTTCCATTACCTTGACCCATGCCGCTACGAAGTCGGAGACCATCTTGGCCTCCGCGTCGGCGCTGGCATAGACCTCGGCGAAGGACCGCAGCTGGCTGTTGGAGCCGAACACCAAGTCCACCACCGTCGCGGTCCACTTGACCTCTCCGCTGGCGCGGTCGCGGCCTTCCAGCACGCCACTGTCGGCCTTGCTCCAAACGGTGCCCATATCCAGCACGTTCTTGAAGAAGGCGTTGTTCAACGTGCCCGGCGTCTGCGTCAGCACCCCTTCGCCCCTGTTTTCAAAGGTCGCGCCCATGGCCCGCATGCCGCCGACCAATACGGTCATCTCCGGTGCGGTCAGCCCCAGCAATGCCGCCTTGTCCACCAGCATCTCTGCCGGTTCGCGCAGGGCCTTGTCCGAGTGGTAGTTGCGGAACCCGTCGGATGTGGGCGCGAGCACGTCATAGCTTTCAACATCGGTCTGCTCTTGCGTTGCATCACCGCGACCGGGGGTGAATGGCACCTCGATCGTGTGTCCTGCTGCGGCGGCTGCCGCCTCGACACCGACACCACCGGCCAGAACGATCACATCCGCAACCGAGATCTGCGCCCCGCCCTTGGCATTGAACGCCTCTGCAATGCTTTCCAGCACTGGTAGAACCTTATCCAGCTCTGCCGGATTGTTCGCCTCCCAACCGCGTGCAGGCTGCAAGCGGATGCGGGCACCGTTGGCACCGCCGCGTTTGTCACTGTCACGGTAGCTTGAGGCCGAAGCCCACGCCACGCGCACCAGTTCCTGCACCGACAAGCCTGCTTCAAGAATAGCGCCCTTCAGCACGGCCACATCTGCGGCACTGACCTGTTCGCCCTGGGGCATCGGCACCGGATCTTGCCACAACAGCTCCTCCGAAGGAACCTCATCGCCAAGGTAGCGCTGGATCGGGCCCATATCGCGGTGAGTCAGCTTGTACCAGGCGCGGGCGAAAGCGTCGGCGAACTTCTCGGGGTTGGCGTGGAAATCACGGCTGATCTTCTCGTAGGCCGGATCCATGCGCAGGGCGATATCGGCTGTGGTCATCATCAACGGCACAGTGCCGTTGCCATCGACCTGTGGTGCCTGGTCGTTCTCATAATCCACCGGACGCCATTGGTTTGCGCCTGCGGGCGATTTCGTCAATTCCCACTCGTGCCCGAACAGCATATCGAAATACGTGTGGTCCCACTGGGTCGGCGTGGGCGTCCATGGCCCTTCCACGCCCGAGGTCGTCGTGTGCACGCCCTTGCCGGATTCGAACCCATTGGCCCATCCAAGACCCATCTCGGTCACGTCGGCGGCTTCCGGCTCGGAGCCGACCAATTCAGGATCGCCTGCACCGTGGGCCTTGCCGAATGTATGACCACCGGCCACCAGCGCGACGGTTTCTTCATCATTCATTGCCATGCGGGCAAAGGTGTCGCGGATATCGAAGGCCGAGGCCAGCGGATCGGGGTTTCCGTCCGGGCCTTCCGGGTTCACATAGATCAAGCCCATCTGCACGGCAGCCAGCGGGTTGTCCAGCGTGCGTTTTTCTCCGTAACGGGTGTTTTCCATGTCCGATGTGGCCAGCCACTCGGTCTCTGCACCCCAGTAGATGTCCTCTTCCGGCTCCCACACATCGACGCGACCGCCTGCGAAACCGAAGGTTTTCAGACCCATGTCCTCCAACGCCACGTTGCCCGCCAGGATCAGCAGATCGGCCCAGGACAGGCTGCGGCCATACTTCTCCTTGATCGGCCAAAGGATGCGGCGCGCTTTGTCGAGGTTGCCGTTATCGGGCCACGAGTTCAACGGCGCGAAACGCTGCGTCCCGGTGCTGGCCCCGCCGCGACCGTCATAGGTGCGGTAGGTGCCTGCCGAGTGCCACGCCATGCGGATCATCAGCGGGCCGTAGTGGCCATAATCCGCAGGCCACCAATCTTGGCTATCCTTCAGGCAGGCCGCGATATCGGCCTTCACAGCCGCCATATCCAGTTTCTGGAATTCTTGCGCGTAGTCAAAGCCCGCATCCATCGGGTCGAGCTTTTCAGAGTTCGCCGACAGAGGTTTCAAGTTCAACTGGTTTGGCCACCAGTGCTGGTTGGCCGACGTGCCCATGGGACGGCCCTTGCCGCCGTGCATGACTGGGCAACCCTCAGAATGTGCATTCCCGTCCATAGTATTAACTCCCCTGCTGACAGTAGCTGACGGCGACCACACCCACTGTGAGTCGCGATTGCGACATACCTAACACCCCAATCCGATTAGCTACAGTTGTATATTCTGATATGCCTGATAAGTTAAACTTATGAGAAATCTTACCCTGAAACAACTCAGATATGTGGATGCTCTGGCCCGTCACGGGCACTTCGGCCATGCGGCGGCGGCCTGTAACGTGACCCAGCCGGCGCTGTCGATGCAAATCAAGGAACTGGAGGACAGCTTCGGCCTGCCCCTGTTTGAACGCACCCCGCGCAACGTGCGGGTCACCGGGTTTGGCGAAACCGTGCTGGCCCGCGCGAAAGAGATTTTGCGCGCCGTTGACGCCTTGGATGATCTTGCGCGTGCAGCCCACGGTGGCCTGACCGGGCGTCTGCGTCTTGGGGTGATCCCCACCGTCGCCCCCTACCTTTTGCCCCGCGTGATCGGCGCCCTTGGCCTGCACTACCCGCAGGTGGATCTGCATATCCGCGAGACGTTAACGCCGCGCCTGCTGGAAGACCTGACCGCCGGGCGCCTGGACACCGCCATTCTGGCGCTGCCGATCTCTGAACCCACCTTGACCGAAGTGCCCCTGCATGACGAAGATTTCGTCCTCGTGCGCCCTCAGGCCGACGCCGACAAGCCGGTGCCCGATGGGGACGCCTTGGCGCAAATGCGGCTTCTGCTGTTGGAAGAGGGCCACTGCTTTCGAGACCAGGCCCTTTCTTTTTGCAACCTTCGCAACAACTTACCCACCGAGGGTTTGGACGGCTCCAGCCTTTCCACCTTGGTGCAGATGGTCGGCGCTGGGATCGGCGTGACGTTGATCCCTGACATGGCGGTCGAGGTTGAAACACGCTCTGCCGCCGTGTCCGTCGCCCGCTTCGATCAGGTCACACCCAAGCGCACGATTGGCATGGCATGGCGTAAATCCAGCCCCTTGGCCGAGCATTTGACCGGCTTGGCCGATGTTGTGCGCGACGCGATCACAGCGCCACCGATAACGTCGGAAGGTTAACGGGCCCGGCCCAGTTTACTGGCGTTCAACAGGGGCGAGGCGCGGAAGGCATCGCGCATCTTGTCCATGCCGTAATCGGGCTCGAACCGGCGCAGGGTTTCGACCATCGCCTCGGCGTCCGCCACCCGTCCGACCTTCATATAGAGCATCCCCATCAACCGCTTTGGCGCCAGAAACTGCGGCGCGTCGCGGCCCAGAACCTCTCCGATTTTGATCGCTTCGGTGTAGCGCCCGGCGCAGGCAGCCGAGCGCATCGCCACATAACGGATCGAGGATTTGGCATTGCGGCTCACCGAGAGCCCATTGGCGCGGCGGGTCAGGCGGTAGCCCTCTTCAAAATTCCCAAGGTGGGTGTGGACCATCCCCAGATACGCGATACCGAAGGGGTTGGACGGGTTCAAACCATGACTGCGCTGCGCCAATTCCAACGCCTCTTCATTGGACAAAAGCCACATGGAGTGGATGAAAGCGGCCAGGGACAGGACGATCGAGTTTTCGGGGTCCTGCTCCTCCGCGAGCATGATGAACCGCTCCATCTCCTCTCGGATCGCTTGCGTATTCGCGCCGCCCCCCTCGCCCAACAGAAAGGTGCGCAGATAGGCGCGCCATGCCAGAAACACCGGCTGCGGGTCTATTTCATAGGCTTTCGCGATCAGCGTGTCGGCGTTCTCGATTGTGGTGGCGGCATAATTCGTGACCGAATGCATCGCCCGCATACACATCGCCGTGGCAATCTTGTCGGCTGGCATGTCAGCCCCGTAGCTGGCGATTTCCTCCAGCGAATGCACAACCGCCTGATTGACCAAATCAATCATGTCCACATCATCGGACAGGCGCGTCAGATTGGTAAAAACTGTCCCATCGACCGAGCGGGTCAGGTTCACCGAAACGCCGCGCATCCCGCCGGTATCCATGCTGTTGACCTGAACCCGAAAGGCGCGGCTGGCATCGGCTTGAGACAGGCCCAACATAGCCCCCTCATCCAGCAGTTGAATGCGGCCCTGGTCATCAATGCTTTTGCAGATCAGGTCTTGCAGAACGGTGTTGTAGGTCTGCGAGTCCGTGGCGTCGTCCGGTTTCGCACGGATCACAATGGGGCGCGGCAAGGCCCGCGTGTTCGGCCGCTTCCGCCCGCCAAGTCGTTTGCCAAAGTGCGACCGGCGGTCCTTGAGCCAGCCCTGGAACGCAGGATCAGCAATGGACAGCCCGTCCAGAAAAACCGGGGCCTCAACCGTCTGTTCAGCCAGTTCCGTCAGATGCGCATCGTCGGCGGCATCCACCCAGACCTGTTCAGGATCGAGGCGCAACTGTCCTTTCTCGACCAGAAGAATGCCACTGCTATCCCCCAGATCGCGGCGCAGAGAGTGGAGGCATTGGCGCATCGACAGGCCCGATTGCGCCTGGGTCCGGTCGCTCCACAAATGCTCCTGCAACCACGCGCGGGGTCGGGCCATATCGCGCCCCGTGGCCAAAGCCGCCACGATGGCACGGGCTTTTTTTGATTTGATTTCAATGATCCCACCCGTCGGCGACCGCAAATGGAACGGGCCGAGCAGCGTCAAGCTGTGGACAGGTTTCGCCATGTCGCGTCCCAAGTTTGTGCGTGCATGCGCCCGCTGCCGGGCGTCAACATCGTTAAAAAAGCGTTATAGTCACAGGGTTTCTAGCACGAAAATTAACCTGCCGTTGACAAAATCGCACCTGAAATGCCGGTTTCCCTTACGCAAGGTAAATTGCCGGGTGGGGCATCATGACGACAAGCAGTTTTACTTCTGTGCAGCGCGGCCAACATGGTCAGCATGGCCAACACGGTCAGCACGGGCAACATGGTCAGCACGGGCAACATGGCCAACACGGGCAGCACGGACAGCATGGCCAGCACGGGCAATTCTCCTCTGCCTCCGGTGCGCCTGCTTCGGCGGCGGCAGCGCTTATCATGGGTCACGCCAGTAGCGCCGGTCCGTGGACCTGGACCCAGGACGCCCCGCGCCCTGACCCCTTGCCCTTCAACGATCCCGCGAACCTGCACACATGGTCCGCCGATGTGCGCGTGATGATTATCGTGCAGGAAATCGCGGCCACCCTTGCAGTGCGCCCCATCAGCGGCACCCCCGATGCAGTGAGCGTGAGCTTGCACGACGGCACGCAGATTGCGCGCCTGGACCGCCCCGGCAACGATACTTTCGCCAAGCAGCTGAATTATCTGGAATATTACGCCGACCAACGGGTCGAGCGGACGCCGGAAGTCCTGCAACAACTGACCGATCTGATTACCCCGTTCGGGGCTGTCCTGCCCCTTCATCCGGGGCGGCATCGCTGGACGTATGAGCTGATCCAGACCGCGCTGGAGGCTGTGTCGCTGATCGAGATGCAGTGCAAGCATCTGCTCGCGTGCCGGCGCCCGAATGAATTCTCGGCGCAGGTCCATCCGATGATCCAGACACCGGGCCACGGCAGTTTGCCCTCTGGCCATGCGACCGAAGCGTTCCTCGCCGCCACGATCCTGCGCGACCTCTCCCTTTGTGCGCAGCATCGGCCCCACCTCGCGGAGCAGCAATTGCTTCGCCAAGCCGCGCGGATTGCCCAGAACCGCACGGTGGCGGGGGTCCACTTCCCCGTGGATAGTGCGGCGGGGGCCACCCTTGGCGTGTCCCTTGGCGGCTATATCCTCGAGATGGCCGGAAGCGCGGGCCATGCAAACGGGTGGCATTGTGAAGGCGACGCCTATGGCGGCGCAGATTTCACCTATGAAAGCGTTGCAGGTATCTTCGGGCCGGACCCCTTGAGCGTCGCAGATCCCAGCACCAACACATCGGTGACTTATGCGACGCCGCTGGCCTACGCGCTGCAATCGCACCCGGCCACGTTGGCTTTGACCCAGCTTTACACGCTGGCCAAGGCCGAATGGTCCACCTCTGTCGAGACGCAAAGGTGACGTGATGACTTGGGGGTGGGGATCAGCGACGCGGATGGACGGAGGCGGCAAATCGGCCTCCGTACAAACCCCAGCCAGCGACTGGTGGCTGCGCGGCCTGATCGGTGACCTGCCCGCCAATATCGCCACGCCCGTGGACCGGGAGGTTTTCTCTGCCCATCCCGACGAGACCGCCCCGGTGATGCAGCGGGCCTTTTGCATCAACCCGAAGGCGGACCGCGGCGATGTCCCGCCGCTCGATGCGCCCTCGGGCACCGTCATCATGGGCATCATTGATGACGGCCTGGCCTTTGCCCACGCCCGGTTTCTGAAGCCCGGCCCCTCGGGCCGATACCAGACGCGCATGGCCGCATTCTGGAACCAGGATGCCACCTGTGGCAACACCCGCCCCACGGCGGGCTATACCCTGCCCTTCGGCCACGATTGGACCGAGGACGAGATCAACACCAGCCTGTTCACGTACCCCGAAGGCACGCTCTACCCCGATCAGGACATCGCCTATCGCAATGCGGAAATGGCGCGGTCTGTGGCCGGTATTGCCGCCCACGGCACCCATGTGATGGACCTTGCAACAGGCTATGATTGCGATGACGCCGCCGCCAATGATCTGGGCGAAGTGCCCTCTGATCTGGCAGCACGCCGTCCGATCGTTGCAGTGCAACTCGCCCGCCACGCGACCCGCAATTCATCGGGCGCGTTCATGGCGTCTTATGTAACCCACGCCATCGACTACATTCTGGACCGCGCGTTGCGTTTGCAGCCTACGGGGGGCGACCGCCTGCCTGTGGTGCTCAACTTCTCGTACGGGGTCTACGCCAGTGCGCTAAGCGGTCGTGCGGCGATGGAGGAATGGATCGACAGCGCGGTAAAGGCCATGTGGAAAGATCACCGCATTCCCGCTTGGGTCGTCCTGCCTGCAGGCAACAGCCATCTGGACCGCACCCATGGCCAGCAAATCGTCGGCAATGAGCGGCCCGTGGAAGACACCGCCGCGCCGCTGATCCTGCGGCACGCCGCCGGAAACAAGGCACCCACCGTGGTCGAATTCTGGTGGCCGGAACGCACCATCAGTCTTGCGTCCTACGGGTTGGAGAGGGTGAAGGGAATCAAGGATGGGCTGGATGCCAACCAACGCAGGCAGGTGGTTGAGCAGCTGTCCACCCTCCCTTCCCCTCTCCGGCTGGAAATAAAACCGCCCCAAGGCGGGGCTTGGATCACGGTGCCCGACGGGGACGTGCCGTTCTTTCATGGCCACCCCCTGAGCGATGGCACCCGCACCCTTGCCATGGTCTATCACGAGGCGATCCTGAGCTTTGGGCGCAAGGAAATGGACCGCGATGCCCCCGGCCTGTCTGCACAACACAAGCTGACGTTGATTTTGGCGCCGTCCGTGTTTGAGCAGGCCTTGGGCGGTAGTGAGTTCGCCCAGTCTGAGGCCACCTTGCCCGCCGGCGATTGGCAAGTGCGCCTGTGGAACACCGCATCGGAGACACCGGAAACCGTGGACATCCGCTGCCAGCGCAATGACACCCCCTTCGGGTTCCGCCCCTTTGGCCGCCAATCGCGGTTGGAAGATGCAAGCTACCGGGTCGTCGCCCCTGACGGGCGACTGGAAGAGGCCGATACCCAAGGCGCATGGGTGCTGCGGCGGGGGACGACGAATGCCATCGGATCGGGCGCCCATACGATACGGGTCGGATCGGCGCGGGCCGCCAATCTAGCGCGGCGCGAGGTGGAAAGTCTGCAGGCAACGGCGGCCTCGACCTTCAGCAGCGCAGGCGATGAGGACAACGACCGGGACGGGGTGGATATCGCCGCGATCTCGGAATTGAACCACGCGGTGCCGGGGATTTTGGGGGCGGGAACACGTTCGGGCGCGGCGGTGCGCTTGTCGGGAACCTCGGCGGCGGCGCCACAGGTGGCGCGATGGATCGCGCTTGAACTGGCGAAGCCCGGTATTCCGCCCCTGCGCGGCGCGTTGATTGCCGAAGCCGAGAATTCCACCGCAGTTTACTTCGAAGACAGTTACAGGCCCGAGCGCACAGGCGCGCGGATCTTGTTCGGACCGGGTGCCCGTTAATTCCAGTGGGGCACCTCGAAAGACGCGTGATCTCTTCCAGCGCGTCTCATCCGCCCGGCAGCCATCCCCTTGGTTGCCGGGCAATTTTTTCAGCGATTGGCGTGTTTGGGGCAAGCGCTGGCCTTGGGGGCTAGCTCCCCAAACCCCCCAGGATATTTCTGGAACAAGGAAGCAGGGACGGCGCGCTTTCGGAAAGGCGCACGAGCGCGACGTTGCGGCACTAACCGTGACGCGCGAGTGCCCTATACTTCTGCGGTGCAAGGCGTTAGGTGCGGCCCCTTGCGACCGCCCTTGAGGCGCTGCGTGTTGATGAAAGTGGATTAGACGTGAAACAGGCCCTTCAAAAAGCCCTCGACGCCAAGGGGTATGACACCCTTACCCCGGTGCAACAGGCGGTCTCGGACCCGGAATTGACCGGCAAGGATATGCTGGTCTCGGCGCAGACGGGGTCGGGTAAGACCTTGGGCTTTGGCCTGGCGATTGCGCCGGGCCTGTTTGGCGAGGCGGAAGAGTTTGGAACCGCGGGTGCGCCCTTGGCCCTGGTGATCGCGCCGACACGCGAATTGGCGATGCAGGTCAAGCGCGAGTTGAGCTGGCTGTTTGCCCATGCGGGGGCGGTCTTGGCCTCGACCGTGGGGGGCATGGACATGCGCGACGAACGCCGCGCCTTGGCCCGGGGCGCCCATATCGTCGTAGCCACGCCCGGCCGCCTGAAGGACCACATCATGCGCGGGTCGATCGACCTGTCCGGCTTGAAAGCCGTGGTGTTGGACGAGGCCGACGAGATGTTGGACCTGGGCTTCCGGGAGGACCTGGAGTTCATTCTGGAGGAATCGCCCTCAGACCGGCAGACGCTGCTATTCTCGGCCACGGTGCCCGGCGCGATTGCCAAGCTGGCACAGAACTACCAGAAAAACGCCGAGCGCATCGCTACAACGACCGGCGAAAAGCAGCATTCGGACATCGAATATCGGGCAATGACCGTGTCGGCGCGTGACACCGAGAACGCGATCATCAACGTCTTGCGCTACTACGAGGCGCCCAATGCCATCGTTTTCTGCAACACCCGCGCTACGGTGAACCGGATGACGACGCGGCTGTCGAACCGGGGTTTCTCGGTCGTGGCCCTGTCGGGGGAATTGACCCAATCGGAGCGGACCAATGCGCTGCAAGCCATGCGCGACGGACGGGCACAGGTCTGTGTGGCCACTGATGTGGCGGCGCGCGGCATTGACTTGCCTAACTTGGAGCTGGTGATCCACGCCGAATTGCCCACGAACCAAGACACGTTGTTGCACCGGTCCGGCCGCACGGGCCGCGCTGGACGCAAGGGGGTTTCTGCCCTGATCGTGCCGCCAGCTGCCCGCAAGAAAGCGCAACGCCTGTTGGGGTGGGCCAAGCTGACCGCCATTTGGGCCGACGCACCTTCGGCCGAAGAAGTCACCGCGAAAGATGATGAGCGGATGATGCAAAGCAGCGATTGGGAGGCGGAAGTTGAGCCCGCCAACCGCGACGCGGTGGCGCGTTTGGCCGAGATGTATTCCGCCGAGCAACTGGCCGCCGCCTATGTGCGGATGTACCGCGAGAAGCGTTCCGCCCCGGAAGAATTGTCTGACATCACCGCCGCGCCCGAACGCAAACCCTTCGGGCCGAGCGTCTGGTTCTCTCTTGCCGGGGGCCAAGCGGTGGGCGCAGAGCCGCGTCGCTTGTTGCCGATGCTGTGCAAGATGGGCAAGATCAGCCGCGAAGATGTGGGCGCAATCCGCATTCATCACGAAGCTTCGTTCATTGAGCTGCGCGAAAGCGCCGTCGATGGCTTCCTGTCGGCCATTGGTGGCAAGATGCAGCTTGAAGACGGCGCGGCGCTGACCCGTTTGGACAGCGCCCCCACCATGGATCGCGGCCCGCGCCCGCCCCGTGGCGATGCCCCCCAAGATCGCAAACCGCGCACCAACAAGTCCAATGATCGTCGCGGGCCCAAGCCTGCGCCACGCGACCATGACGCGCCAAAACCGAGCGCTCCAAAACCGAGCGCCCCAAAGCCGGGGCACTCCAAGCCGATTGATTGGAACGACGCGCCAGAGCCGCGCAAGAAGAAGCCGAAGAAGTCCGCCACTGGCGGCAAGCCGCGCCATAACGCGGCCGAGAGCAAGCCGGATTTACCACAGGCCGAGCCGTGGAAGGCCCGCAAGCCACGCCACAAGAACAGCAAGCCCGACGGCGGCGCAGGGTTTGAGCGCCCCACGCGGCCCGAGGGTAAAGCGGCGGCTAATCCCGGGGCACGTCTAGGTGCGCCCACAACCGGCAAACCCAACAGTAAGAAGAACAAAGCCCGCCGCGCGGCCGCCGCTGAGACCGGTGGAAAAGGCGCGCCGAAGCCGCGCAAACCCCGCGCCCCAAAGGCGACCAAGCGGCGCGATCCGTCTTAGGTTTCGCCCGCGTCCGGTATGTAGCGTGGCAGGTAGGCCGGGGGCATCGGGCCCTTGTTTCGGCCCCCCTGCTGCATCTGCTCCCACCCGTGGGCGAGGATGCCGACAGAGCGCGACAAGCAAAACAGGCCCCGCGCCAGGGGCGGCGCGAAGCCCAACTCACAGAAGATCACCGCTGTCGCCCCGTCGATATTCATCGCGATGGGAGCGCCTCGGTCTTGGCCGATCCGCGTTTGCAGCGCCTCGGCAATGTCGGCGAAACCGCCCTGCACCACGCCCGCTTTCGCGGCCTTTCGCACCAAGCCCATCAGGCGCGGGGCGCGGGGATCGGTGGGTTTGTGGAAGCGGTGACCAAAGCCCGGGATGATTTTGCCGTGAGCCGTGCGCCAATCGGCAAGGGCCGCGTCAAGGGCCGCGTCTTGCGGGGTGCCCGCGTCCATGCGACCGGCAATGTCTGTGTAAAGCTCGGCGCATTGCTCCCCCGCACCGCCGTGGACATCGCCGAGCATATTCACCCCCGTTGCCATCACGTTGTTCAGGCCAACGCCGCAGGTCGCTGCCATCCGCGCCGCCGCGATGGACGGCGCTTGCGGGCCGTGGTCAACGCCCGCCACCAAGGCTGCCTCTAGCAGCGCCCCTTGCTCGGGCGTGGGAAGATCGCCGCGGGTCATCAGCCAGATCATTTGCGGGAAGCTGACTGCGCCGATCAGCGCCTCAACCGGGTGGCCGCGAAAGGCGATCTTGCCAGGTTCCATATCAATGATCGAGGTGCGCCACCACGCGCGGACGGCATCGGCATCGTCTGTCATCGGCTATCCCATCTGGTCGCGCCCATCGGACAGAGCGCTTCAGATCACCATAACAAAAACACCCGGCGCGTTAAGCCGCCAAACGCCGGGCGGCCGCGAAGGACAGCAATTTGCGGCTCTCTTCATCCCACAGATGCAGACGGGCACATTTGAAGCTTTCCCAAAGGGTAATCCGCTGAGATTGCGCCAAAACATCGTGGTCACGCATCACTTCGGGCAAGCGGTAGAACGGGATACGGCTGGCTAGGTGATGGACGTGATGAACGCCGATATTACCGGTCAGCCAGCGCAGTACGGCGGGAAGATCGTAGTGAGAGCTGCCGTGCAGGGCCGCGTCCTGGATCGTCCAATCGCCGTCGCGGTCCCAAACCGTATCTTCAAACTGGTGTTGGATGTAAAACAGCCACATGCCGACAACAGCCGCCAGAAACACCGTGGGCAAGAAGATCAACAGCACGACCTTCAGCCCGCCAAGCCAGAACAACACCCCCACAATCGCCGCAACGCACAGGTTTGTGCCTTGGGCGCTGATCCAGTAACGCCAGCCCCCGCGCATGACGCCAATGGGCAACCGGTTTTGGAGGAAGAAGGTGTAGAACGGCACGACCCCAAACAAGAACAACGGGTTACGCACCAAGCGGTACAGTGCACGCCCGACCCAGCTTTTGGCGCGATATTCGCGCACGGTCAGTGTTGGCAGGTCGCCCGTGCCGCGATGATCCAGATTGCCCGTGGTCGCGTGATGCATGGCGTGGTTGCGACGCCACACGTCATAGGGCGTCAGCGTCAGCACGCCGATGAAACGGCCCAACCAATCGCCCACTTTACGGTTCTTGAAGAACGCGCCGTGGCCGCAATCGTGCTGGATCATGAACAGTCGCACCAGAAATGTGGAATTCGCCACCGCCAGTGCCAACGCCAACCAAGCGCTGACCGACAAGGACCACCACGCCAATGCCCAAATCACGATAAAGGGGGCAAGGGTTACGGCCACCTCGAAAATACTGCGCGAATGGTTCGGCTCGCGGTATTTCGCAAGGATGCGGGTCCAGTCAGATGGTTGCAATCGAGTCTCCTTCGCGCTTGGGACGTCAATTGCCCTCGTGCGTTAGTGGCAGGTCACGCGCGGGATGCATAGCCCCCATTCTGAAGGCAGTGCATATCGTGCGAAGACCAATCCCTCAGCCGATCACGGCCGAAGGACAAGAACGAAGGTAGCTGCCCGAAGGTAAATATTTCGTCAAAGACAGTGCACTGCCGACGCCTCTAGACCATTGCGCGGGTCACCATCACCCCGGCCCAGGCGGCAAAACCCGTCAACACGCCGCCCCAAAGGGTGTCCACGATGACCTGCTCGGCCGTCCAATCCGCCAAGGTGGCGAAGTTGGTAAACTCGTACGTACCGTAGGCCATCAGGCCCAATATCACACCACCGATCAGCGCCGCGGACGGGTCACCTGCCCGCAAGGCTGGCAGGGACACAAACCACAAAATGCCCCCCACATAGCCAAGGTAGAACAGCGCCGCCGGCACCGCGCGAAAGCTTTCGGCATAGAGGTGGTCGATGTGCCGATCAAACACTGGCTTGACCAACAAACGCAGACCGACCGCGTCGGCGGCAAAGAAGATTAAGGCGGTGGCAATATAAAGGATCAGAATATTCATGGATGGACTCCAGTGAAAGAATGGAAACTTGCGTTCATTGCGTCAACCGCCGCGTCAGGGGCAGCGCGGCCCAATAGGGCAGAACGCTCAGCAATTTCAGGGCGTAGGTGAAGCGGCGCGGGAAATGGACTTCGAACCGGCGGGAGTTCAGCCCGTCGATAATCGCACGCGCGGCGACCTCGGGGGTGACCATGGCGGGCATGGTAAAGTTGTTGCGTTGGGTCAGGCGTGTATCGACGAAACCGGGGCTTATCAGACGCACATCGCGGCTGCCTGAAAGCTCGGCCCGAAGCGATTGCACCAGGTTCATCACCCCCGCCTTCGTGGCCGAGTAGATTTGCCCCTGCGGCAAGCCGATATACCCCGCTACCGATCCGCAAAGCGCCAGTTGCCCGCCTTCGCGCAACAGCGGCGGGGCGATTTGGGAGATATGGAACGTTCCAGTGAGGTTCACGGTAACGATCTTGGCGGCAGTGTCCGGGTCCACTTCCGCGACTTTGCCGGGGTCATACATCGCCGCCAAGTGGACGACACGGTCCAACGGGCCGATGCTTGCGATGGTCTCGGCCGCCGCCACAAGGCTGCTCCGATCCGCCACGTCCAGGGGCAGCGCCACGTGATCGGGGCCAAGGCTTTCGGCGAGATCTTGCAACGCCCCCTCGGAGCGGGCCGACAGGATCAACCGCGCGCCTTTGTCAGCCCAAGCCCGGGCAAGGGCCGCACCGATACCGTCACTGGCGCCGATGATCCAGATGGTCTCGCGATTAGGCATGGGCCAGTTCCACTTGCACAACATTGGTGTGATCCGCAGAGAACGAGCCCGCGCAAATGCCCAGATAGTAGCGCCAGTTGCGCAGGAAGCTGTCGGAGTAACCCAAGCGCCGGATGCGGTCAGCCTGTGCGTCCAAACGGTCGCTCCATATCGACAGGGTGCGGGCATAGTCAGCCCCAAAGGCGTGGCTGTCCTTCACCACCAGCCCTGCCCGCTTTGCCTGATCTGCGATGACCGCGTCCGAGAGCAACATGCCGCCGGGGAAGGTGTAGTGGCGGATGTAATCCGAGCTTTTGCGGTAGGTCTTGAAGTAATTGTCCGGCACCGTAATCGCCTGAATGACCGCGTGCCCCCGGTCTGCCAGCCGGTCTTTCAGGGTCGCGAAATACGTGGGCCAATAGGTTTCGCCCACCGCCTCGATCATCTCGATTGAAACGATGTTGTCGAACTTCCCGTCGCATTTCCGGTAATCCTGAAGGCGGATTTCGGCGCGTCCATCAAGACGCGCATCGGCGTAGCCTTTTTGGCTGGGAGAGATCGTAAGCCCCGTCACATCGCGCCCATGCTCGGCGGCGCGTTCGGCAAAACCGCCCCACCCGCAGCCGATCTCCAACACCCGCTCTCCACTGCCTAAATGCCGCAAAATCCGGTCGTATTTGCGGTTCTGCGCCCGGCCGAGATCATCATCACCGGGCGCAAAGAGCGCCGATGAATAGGTCATCGTCTCGTCCAGCCACAGCTGATAAAACTCGTTGCCCACATCGTAATGGGCGCGGATGTTCCGCGCCGCCCCGCGCACGGAATTGGCCCGCATCAGACGGTGGGCGGCCAGAAACTTCAGGTTGTTCCAGAAGCCGGGATAGGCGTAGCCTTCAAGCTTCTCCATGTTGCGCACGGCCACTTCGGTCAGATCGGCAATAGATGGCGTGTCCCACAGACCCGCCACATAAGTTTCGCCCAGGCCGATATCACCGCGCGCGGCAAGTGAGGTTACAACGGACCAATCGTGGATCTCGATCTCGGCCGCGGTGCCGCCGTCGCCGAAATCATGCACCTCGCCTTCGGGCGTGCGCAGGCGCAAGGTGCCTTGGCGGATACGGGCGCAGCTTTCCAGGAAGTCGTGCTTCACGCGTTTGGTAAGGAATAACATTAAGTTACCTCCGATTTTGGCGGCGTTGGCCGGGGGCGATACACAGCCCCCTTCAATTTCAGTCGCAGGGCCTGCCAGTAGATCAACGCCATGGTGCGCATCGCGCCCAAGGGGCGGCGCAGGCTGGCCCCCAGTATGACCCGGTTTGTCAGGGGTGCACG
Source organism: Gymnodinialimonas sp. 57CJ19 (assembly GCF_038396845.1). Classification (NCBI taxonomy): domain Bacteria; kingdom Pseudomonadati; phylum Pseudomonadota; class Alphaproteobacteria; order Rhodobacterales; family Paracoccaceae; genus Gymnodinialimonas; species Gymnodinialimonas sp. 57CJ19. The sequence continues at coordinate 2,207,990 of NZ_CP151587.1, read as the reverse complement.
GGGACCATACAGGCTGGCCGATATGCCCTGATCGCCGTTGCGATGCAGGATGTTGATCGCGATGCGATCGGGTTGGATATCGAAGTGGAATGTATAATCTCCGGCCACCTCCTGGAAGGGCGAGACATGAAGCGATTTCTGCGTCGTGATCCGCGTCTGCGCCGTGATCGGGGCAAATTCGGGGGAATGGCAAAGGTAGGAATGACGGTCGCCAAAAGGGGTTGAGACTTCGGCGATGACCGCAACCAGCGCCTCGTCCCGCTGTGCGAGCCAGAAGCTGACGGGGTTGAACCCATAGCCAAGATAGCTTGGCTGCGTGAGCAGGCGCAGGTCAATGCCGTCGCCGGGAAGCCCATGACGCTCCAGCACTTTCCGCGCCCAGACCGGGCCGCGCCCTTGGGACATCGGGCCGCCGTGGTCACGATCCCGGACCGCCATCAGGTTGAAGCGATTGCGCCCGAACAGGGCCGGACCCGGCGCACTGGCCTCGGGATCTATCAGCACGAAATCAACACCATAGCTAAAGTGGTGCTTGATTGCGCCCTTGCGCCGATGGGTCGTGGTGCCCGCGATATGTTCCGGCCGATGCATCAGGCCACCTGCCGGTCCATCATCCGCGCGATCCGCACCGCCGAGGCAAATCCGTCCTCGTGGAAACCGTGGCGCGTGTAAGCCCCTGCGAACCACGTGTTATTCTGCCCCTGCATCGCCGTCAGCTGCTTCTGCGCGGCCAAGGCTGGCCCGTCAAAGACCGGGTGGCGGAAGGTTGTCTGATCGTAAATCAAATGCTGCGGCACCTCGGTTGAGGGGTTGAGCGACACGAAAAGCGGGTCCGCCTCTCCGATTCCTTGCAAGCGGTTCATCCAATAGGTGACGCCGATGGCGGGCTCTGGTCGCGTGGTGTCAGCCTTATACACCCAACTGGACCACACCGCGCGGCGCTGAGGCATCTGGTTGGTGTCGCGGTGCAAGATCATCTGGTTGTCCTGGAAGCGCATGGCCGACAGCGCCGCGCGTTCTTGCGCTGTTGGTTGCTGCAACAGGCGCAAGGCCTGGTCGGAATGGCAGGCGAAGATCACCTGATCGAAGGGCTCAGGCTCCCCCTGCCCCGTCACAACGGATACGCCCCCCGCGGCACGCACCACTTGCTGCACCGGCGTACCCGTGCGGATCGTGACGCTATGGGCGCGAAGGTGCTGCTCCAGACGGCGGACGTATTCAATGCTGCCGCCATCCACCGTCCACCATTGATGCGTGCCCGACGCGCTCAGCAGCGCGTGATTGCGGAAGAACTGCACCAAAGCACGGGCGGGAAAGGCGCGGATTTCGGACGGCGGGGTGGACCAGATCGCGCCGCACAGGGGCATCAGGTAATACCGCTGGAACCAATCGCCCAAGCTCAGGTCGTCCATCAGCTCTCCGATGGTGGCGCTGTCGTCGGTGGCGTAACGCTCGGCCTTGTCGTTGAAGCGCAAGATATCGCGGACCATGCGCAGGAAACCGGGCCGCAGCAGGTTGCGCCGCTGCGCCGCCAAGGCCCCAAGATCGCGCAGGCCGTATTCAACTTTTCCGCCATCGACCGAGGCCCCAAAGCTCATGTCGCTTTTTTTCACCGGAACGTCGAGGTCTTGAAACATCCGCGTCAGATGCGGGTAATTGGCGTAGTTGAACACGATAAAGCCCGTATCCACGGGCTGATCCCCATTGCGCCCCGCCATCACCGTACGGGCGTGGCCGCCCAACCGAGGCGCGGCCTCAAAAATCGTGACCGCGTGATGGCGCGCAAGCAAGTAAGCCGACGCAAGACCAGAGATACCTCCGCCAATGATTGCAATACGTTGAGGGGCGATCGGGCGGGCGTCAAAGGGCATCGGAACTCCGGAGGGTTAGGTGTAACTGATACGCCTGCCCCATGGGATTGGATCAAAAACATGCGGATTATTTTCAGGCCCCATGTGGGGGGCTGAAACATCGCCTTCCGGTGACCGTACACGAATTAAGACCTGCACGTCTTTGGATCGTCCGTTTTGCCTTTAAAAAGCGACTGAATGGGCGTCAGCGGCCCGCCAAGATCCAAGCGGCGGCTTTTTCCGCGATCATGATTGTGGGGGAATTGGTGTTGCCGCTGGTGATATTCGGCATCACCGAAGCATCCACAACCCGCAGCCCCGCAACATTCTTCAACCGCAAATGCGGGTCTAGAACGGCGCTGTCATCGTCTGCGCGGCCCATCTTCACCGTGCCAACCGGATGGAAAATCGTGCTGGCAATATCGCCTGCCAGCGTCGCCAGCTCCTCATCGGATTGGTACTGCACGCCGGGTTTGAACTCTTCCGGCGCATAAAGCTCCATCGCGGGCTGATCCATGATCTGACGCACCTGCCGCAGGCTGTCAGCCGCAACTTTCCGATCCTCGTCCGTATCAAGGTAATTGGGCGAGATTTTCGGCGCGTCGCGGAAGTCGGGGGAAGCGATGCGCACATGCCCCCGGCTGGTGGGGTTCAGATTGCAAACGCTGACGGTGATGGCCGGGAAATCATGCAAATCCTCTCCGAAAGCCTCAAGGCTCAGGGGTTGGACGTGGTATTGCAGGTTCGCGTGGGGGCGGCTTGGGTCAGACCGCGCAAAGGCCCCCAACTGGCTGGGGGACATGCTCATCGGGCCGGTGCGCTTCAGGGCATATTCCAGACCGATCTTGGCCTTGCCGAACAGGGAACTTGCCAGCGTATTCAGGGTCTTGGTGCCCTTGACCTTATACACGGCGCGGATTTGCAAATGGTCTTGCAGGTTCTCGCCGACGCAAGGCGTGTCCTTTACCACGTCGATGCCATGGTCGCGCAGCAAACCTGCCGGGCCGATGCCCGAGAGTTGCAGGATCTGAGGCGAATTCACCGCACCCGCCGACAAGATCACCTCTTGCGTGGCGCGAACCGTGACGGGGGTGCCTTTACGGTTAACGACCGCGCCGGTGCAGCGCGTTTGCCCGCTGTCGGCCTTGGCGAAGGTCAGCTTCTCCACCTGCGCTTCGGTCCAGACCGTCAGGTTAGGCCGCGACGTTGCGGGTCGCAGAAAGGCCTTGGCCGTGCTCCAACGCCAGCCCGAGCGTTGGTTGACATCAAAGTAGCCGACGCCGGTATTATCGCCGGTGTTGAAGTCCTCGGTCTTGGGAATGCCCGCTTCGTTTGCGGCGTCCGAGAAACTGTCCAACACGTCCCACCGCAGGCGCTGCTTCTCGATCCGCCACTCTCCGCCGTGGCCGTGCATATCCGAGAACCGACTGTTGTCGCCCGTCGCCGGGTCTGCGCCCTCGTCCAGTTTGTAGTGATCCTCGTGCGCCTTGAAATCATTGAGAGAGTTTTCCCAGTTCCAAGCCGCCTCGCCGGTCAATTCGGCCCAATTGTCGTAATCACGCGCCTGTCCGCGCATGTAGATCATACCGTTTATCGACGAACATCCCCCCAAGGTCTTGCCCCGAGGGTACAGCAAACTGCGCCCGTTCAGCCCCTTGGCAGGCTGCGTTTTGTACATCCAATCGGCGCGCGGATTGCCGATGCAGTAGAGGTAGCCCACGGGGATATGTATCCACGCGTAACGATCGGGTTTTCCGGCCTCCAGCAGCAGCACCCGACGCGACGGGTCCGCGCTGAGGCGATTGGCCAGCAAGCACCCCGCCGACCCCGCCCCGACCACGATGTAATCGAAGTGGCTATCCCCATCCGTCATCTGCGCATCCTGTCCGCTCTCGTCCTTGATTGACCGTGACCCTTGCTGATCTTTGACCCAGGAATCTAATGACAATTCTCACATAGCTATATTAGTTCTTTTTATATGGATAGATTTTCCAACCGTAACACCATCTTGGCCTTCGTGACCGTCGCCCGAGAAGGCAGCGTGTCCCGCGCGGCAGAGGTGTTGAACCTGACCCAGCCCGCCATCAGCCACCAGATCAAACGGTTAAGCGAGGAAACCGGGATCGCCCTGTTCACCCGCACGGCCAGCGGGTTGAAGATCACCCACGACGGCGCGGCGATGCTGAGCAAGGCCGAGCAAGTCCTGACCGCCATGGGTGAGTTCCGCCGCAGCGCCCGCCAGCGCGTGGGGCAAGTCAGCGGGAAAATGACCCTCGGGACGATTGTGGACCCCGAATTCATCCGGCTGGGGCGTTTGTTGGCGCAACTGCGTAGCGATCATCCAAGGATTGAAACAGAGCTGATCCATGGGGTAAGCGGCGATGTGCTGAAATGGGTGAAACAGGGGCGTGTGGACGCGGGTTTTTACCTTTGTGGGCCCGATGACATGGCCCAGATCGGGACCACCTCCGATGCTCCTATTCACGCGATCAAGCTGGCAGACTTCAGCTACCGCGTCATCGCCCCGGCGGGGTGGCAGAACCAAGTCGAAAACGCCGATTGGTCGAGGCTGGCGACGTTGCCTTGGATTGGCACGCCGCAAACCTCGGTCCACCATCGCCTGTTGGCCAAGGTGTTTGATGGCACCGCCAAGCCGCAGAATGTGGTGGCTTTGGTGGATCAAGAGGCCTCGATGCTGGAAATGGTCCGATCCGGCATCGGGTTGAGCCTTTGCCGGGAATCCATCGCGCTGCACCAAAAGCAATCCTTCGGCCTTGCCGTTTGCGCCAATGTTTCCGTCCCCGCCTGCCTTTGCTTTATCGCCCTCGATCAACGCAAAAACGACCCGATCGTGTCCGAGGTTTTCACCCTGCTGGATCGTTCTTGGTATCGGACAGCGCCCTTCGGACAAGCGGATCAAGCCACATCTCCAACGACATGATGCCACCTTTACCGCATCTCGGCCGCGCCGCTAAACCCATGGTGCAAACCAAACCGGAGCAAGACGTGAAATGCTGATCAAGGTGGGCGATGACCGGACCGCCAGCATTGATCTGGTGCTCGCGGGCCTTCTTTCAGCCATTGCGGGTGCACTGAATGCCGTGGGGTTCCTGATTGCGGGGTCGTTCACCGCAAATATGACGGGCAATATTTCGGCCTTCGCCGACACCCTGGCCAACGGTGCAATCGCGATATCTGTGTCATTCCTCGGGCTTGTGGCAGCGTTTATCGGCGGCGCGGGCATTGCGGCACTGGCCATTCAGGCCGGGGAGAAACGAAACCTGCGGTCGATTTATGCCCTCGCAATAACCGCTGAGGCCGCGCTCTTGTTGCTGCTGAGCGTGGCCCTGTTGCGATCGGTCGTTCATCTGGATGAAACCTTGTTGGTTATCGTGCTCAGCTTCATCATGGGCCTGCAAAACGCCGTGACGACAATGATATCTCGGGCGCGGGTCAGAACGACCCATGTGTCCGGCATGGCGACGGACATCGGGATCGGATTGGCCGCGCTTGTGGGCGACAAAGAAAGCCGCAGTGACGCCGTACCTAAGCTGGCCTTGCATAGCCTGACCCTTGCCAGCTTCGCCTTCGGAGGGATCGTGGGCGCGCTTCTGTTTCAAGGGCTCGGTAGCTGGCTGTTTGTGATCGCGGCGACAACGTTGTTGCTGATCGCGGTCCCGGAAGCGCTGCGCGCGCATCGGAGTTAAACCGAGCCGTCGTTCAGATCATTCTCCGGCGAACGCAACCTTCTTGGCGCAAAGCGGGGTCGCTGCAAACGTCAGCCATCAGGGGCAAAGCAGCCTGCCCCACGACGCTGTCGCCTGTCCCGTCCCGCACCGCCACCAACACCATCGGTAGCGCGCCCATCTTGCGGGCGCATGAAGTCGAGATCCCCTTGCCGGGGCGTCCCACCCGCACCGGCGCGTCAGATCAGCCACACCTGCCGTGCGCGTCCTGATCAAACCTTGCGGGACAGCTTGAGCTTAATCTGCCGCGCTCAGGATTTCCCCGATCTTGAGCGCCTTCATCGGATTTCCGTCGACCTTCAACTGGCGCAGCATGAACGCTTTTGCAGGGTTCTTGGTCCCCATCGCGATGTCATAGAACACCTGGGCGTCAGCCGTCAGAGTTATGTCAGCGGCCTGATCGCTCTCTACAGCGCCTGTTTCGTCCACATAAAGCGTCACCGTACCCGGCATCTCCAGCCGGACGCTGCCTTTGATCCGGTCTTTGGAACGTTTGCTTACGATGTCTATTATTTCAGCTTTGCTTGGTTCGGTCACGATAGTCTCCTTCGCCCGGCATAGAAGTTATTGTCCGGTGCCGTGTCTAGATTGACGCTGGGTCGAGACCCGAAAATCGTTCCTTCAGCCTTGGCTTCGCGCCAAGCGCTCTTGCTAGGGACTTGTCCCCGCATGGGTTTCAGGCCTGATGGTCCGACTTGCCGCAAGCCAATGAGATACCGTCAATCGGCATCGCTACCTGCCGGTCAATTCCAATCTCGGCACAACATAACTAGGGGCGCGGAGCACTGTTGCCGCCTTGAAGGCTGTCTGCGATCGGGTCGAATTGCTTCAGGACGTCGTGGATCGCGCGGCCCGCCTCGGTAAGCCCGTAGGTGACCTTGGGCGGGATCGTGTTCTCCTGCTCGCGCCAGACCAGACCGTCGGCCTCCAACTCGCGCAGCCGTTGGGTCAAGATCTTGGGCGAAATGCCCGCAATGGTGCGTTTCAGAACGCCAAAGCGACAGGAATGATGCGTGCCGAGCACGTAGATCACATGGGTCTTCCACTGTCCCCAGAGCTTTCTGAGCAGGGCATCGGACGGACAACTCAGTGCGTTTTCAGTGACTTGGGCCGACTTCAATGTGGTTTCCATTTGGTAACTACTTTCAATAGGTGCCTGCCGATCTACATAGGACCCCAGTAGCAAAACACAACGGCACCACGCGGCATCCAAGCCTCGTGCGCCGATGAAAGAGGAGCCATCCATGTCCAGTTCAGACACCAAGGCCATCCCCGGCCTCCACCATGTCACCGCGATCTCGGGCCCGCCGCAGGAGAACCTCGATTTCTGGGTTGGGACGCTCGGCCAGCGGTTCGTCAAGCGCACGGTAAACTTCGACGATCCCGGCACCTATCACCTGTACTACGGCGACGCCGATGCCGCGCCCGGCTCGATCATGACCTTCTTCCCCTTCGTCGATGCGGGCCCCGGCCGCGCGGGCGCGGGCATGGCCTCGGCCGTGGCCTATGCCGTGGCGGATCTGGACAAGCGCATGGGCGAGCTGGCGGAGGCTGCCGTCGATTTCGAAGGCCCGTTCGATCGCTTTGGTGAACGCGCCATCGCGCTGAAGGACCCAGACGGGCTGCGGGTCGAATTGATCGAGGGCGGCGCGCGCGATGAAGGTTTCCACTCCGTCACCCTCTGGCTGAAAGACATCGCCGGGACTGCTTCGGTGCTGGAGGCCATGGGTTACGTGCATGAGGCTGACGAGGAAAGCGCCACGGGCGGCACCGGCGGCACCGAGACGCGCCGACGCTACCGCTCCACCGACCCCGAGCGCGGCTCGGCGGTGGATCTGCTGACATCGAACGCGGCCTCCATCGGGCGTCCGGGGGCTGGCACGATCCATCACGTGGCCTTCCGCGCCCGCGATGGAGAGGAGCAGCGCGCCTGGCGCGAGCGGCTCTCGGCCATCGGGCAAGAGGTAACGCCGGTGATCGACCGTCAATACTTCGACGCGATCTACTTCCGCACCCCGGGCGGCGTCCTGTTCGAGATCGCGACCGATCCACCAGGTTTCGCCGTCGATGAGGACTTCGACCACCTGGGCGAGTCCTTGAAATTGCCTGAAAAATACGAAAGCGCGCGTGCCCGTATCGAACAGATCCTGCCACCGATCAAGGTGCCGTCATGAGCACCGGAATCGGCTTGGAAACGGGCGGGCACGGTCCGCACGCAGGGCAGCGGCTGGTGACAACCGGTGCGCCTCTCTCGCGGGCCTCGGCGGTTGCGGTGATGCTGCACGGGCGCGGCGGCCAGCCTGCCGATATGGTGGGACTGGCCGAGCATCTGGGCCTTCCAGACCTTGCCGTCGTGGCCACCACGGCGGCAGGCCATTCGTGGTGGCCAGACTCATTTCTGGCGCCATTGGATGCCAATGAACCGGGCCTCGGCAGCGGGTTGAGCGTGGTTGAAGCGGTGTTGGACTCGCTGAGTGCCGAAGGCGTCACGGCAGGGCAGATCGTGCTCATGGGGTTCTCGCAGGGTGCGTGTCTGGCGCTTGAAGCCGCTGCACGGCTGGCGCGTCCGTTCCGGGCCGTGGCGGCGCTATCGGGCGGGTTGGTCGGCACCCAGGACACGGCAGAACCCGGGTCAGAGGCCCTTTACGGGCATCGCCCCAAGCAGTTCGACTACGCCGGCCGCCTCGACGGGGTGCCAGTCCTGATTGGCTGCCACGAACGGGACCCGCATATACCTCTTGCTCGCGTGCAACAGAGCGAACGCAAGTTGCAAGAAATGGGGGCCAACGTCGAAACAATGATCATTCCCGGTGCAGGCCATGGCATCATCGAGCAAGAAGCAACATGGCTGCGCAAGCATCTGAACACCGGCCCGTGACGGAGACGAACATGAGCGAAGAGATCAAGATTACCCGCGACGAAGGCGAGACCAAGGGGCGCTACGCGGCCGTTGTCGATGGCCACGAGGCCGAGCTGACATACTCGCGGCTTGGCGACGCCTCGATCATCATCAACCACACCGGCGTCCCTGCCGCGCTTGGGGGGCGTGGCGTCGGTCAGGCATTGGTGAAACGCAGTGTCGAGGACGCCCGTGCAGAGGGGCGCAAGATCGTGCCGCTCTGCCCCTTCGCAAAAGCACAGATTGCCAAACATCCCGAATGGCAGGACGTTCTTTAGGCGCCACCCGCGCCCCATTCGGTCAAACCAAGGAGATATCATATGAGCTGGAGCCCCTGCCCCGATCCTGTCCCCGGCGACGCGGCGAGCGTCGATGCGGTCGAGACCCTGATCGTGCCCCGTGCCGTGGACCTCGGAGAAATGGAGGTCCGCCGCGCGTTGCCTTCGAAGAAACGGCAGATGGTGGGGCCGTTCATCTTTTTCGATCAAATGGGACCGGCCGAATTTCTGACCGATCAGGGCATCGACGTGCGCCCGCACCCCCATATCAATCTCGCAACGCTGACCTATCTGTTTGAAGGTCAGATCTACCATCGCGACAGCCTCGGCTCGGATCTGGCGATCGAGCCGGGCGCGGTGAACTGGATGAAGGCCGGCAAGGGGATCGTTCATTCCGAGCGTACTTCCCCGGAAAGGCTTGCGACGGGCCAGCGCCTGTTCGGATTGCAAACCTGGATGGCCCTGCCCGAGGATGAAGAGGAATCCGACCCCGCCTTCATGCACCACGGCAAGACCGATCTCCCGACGGTCGAGGCCGAGGGTTTGACCGCCCGGATGATCGCGGGCCAGGCCTTTGGCGCGTCCTCGCCGCTCAAGACGGCCTCCGACACGCTTTATGCCGACGTGGGCCTCGCCCCCGGTGCCCGCGCGCCGATCGAGGCCACCACGGAGGAGCGGGCGCTCTATACGATCCGAGGCAAGATCGAGGTCGGGGGCCGCACCTTCGAGCCCGGCCAGCTTCTGGTTCTGCATCCCGGTGACCAGATCGTCGTGACGGGCGTGGACGATGGCACGGGCGACCATGCCCGGTTCATGCTCTTTGGCGGCGCCCCCATGGAAGGCCCACGCTACATCTGGTGGAATTTCGTGTCCTCACGGCCCGAACGCATTGAGCAGGCCAAAGAGGAATGGCGCCGAGGCCGGTTCGAGTCCGTACCGGGCGATGAGGAAGAGTTCATCCCCCTACCCGAAGATGGCCGAGAGGTCCTGCGTGCAGAAGGCGGTGTCCACTACCCCTGAGCCAAGTGGGCGAGGTCGCGCGTCGACGGGCGTGCGGCCGCGCCGCAAAGCGCAAGGGTGTCGAGCCAATCAGATGTGCTCGGCCCCTGGCCTTCCAGAAACCCCGCCGAGCCCGCGAAGTCATCCACTTCGTCAAAGGAGTGATCGCGTTTGCGAAACGCCGACGGCGGCCGCGCGGCCACGGGGCGCGATTACCGCATGGGAGGGGGGCGATGCGTGCAGCCAACGGCACCGGTGCGGCATGGATCGTGCCCATCTTCACGCGCTAATTTATCAAAGTCCGGGCTTTCGGTGCCTAAGCGCACGCGCCTTCTCTGATCGCGGGGCTACGCCGCCTTGCCCAGCAGCAGAGCACAAGCTGGCCATAATGCCGCACCCGTGCCCAGAGGCTTACAAGCGTGCGCCGTAAGGGCCATATAGGGAGCATGATGTTGTACATGCGCCATAGGAGGTTCCTGCTCTCCGCAGGAAATCTGCTGAACCGCCCGTAACCCCGGGCGGCGCCTGCATCCGTGCGGGCTCACGTCTCGGGGCTTCATTCGACTTCCCTGTTCTTACCGACGATCGCACCTGTGCTGATCTCTGTTTTCGTGGCTTTTGACAGTCCGATGCCAGAGTCCCGCGGGTCCGTTTGCGGTATCTCATACCCTCGAATTGGAGATCGGCATGCAAACTCATCCCGTCCACTACAACGACTATCTATCCCAAAATCCACGCAATCGTGGGTCCCGTCTGGGTCAGGTGCTTGGCAACTGGTACCGCGCCCGTGTGCGCAACATCCACCGTCGTCGCATGATCGAAGAACTGCGCGCCATGGATGACAAGATCCTGCGCGATATCGGGATCAACCGCGGAGAAATCCACAGCATCGTCTACGGGTTCAGTGACGATGAGCTGAAAATGGTTCCGACCAAAGGCGATCTGCGGGCGCACTGATCCGCTGCGTCGATCTCACGCCGACCGTGCTGCCAGCCACTGGCGGCACGGCACCCCTTTGGATTCCAGCCTCGATCAGAAAAGGACCCACGCCATGATGCTGTGCCAAGCCGATTTCGAAGATCTGTTTCCCGACCTCTTTCCCGGCGACACTCGTGAGACCGAGGCCATCCGCCTCAACGCTCCCAGCGCCCATTGTGTGACGCGATGGAAGGATGACGCCGCCCCCCTGCACGCCACCCCCCAGTCCGGGCGCCTGAACGCGTCCAAGCGCCCCCCTCTCCAGAAAGAGGCCGCGCGGCATCTGAGGCCGGTCGCCTTCGCTTGACCCGAGCCCACCGCAATCGCCGCGCGTCAACATGCCGGCCGGCGGCGCCCCCCCACCATAACCGCCTGGGAAAGCATGGTTTTCAGGAGTTGCTAGAAATGACCAAAACTACCGTGATTGCCGCCGTTGACCGGTTCCCCGAGGATGACGCTGTGCTGCTTCGGGGCATTGAAGTGGCCGGTCGGCACCAAACGACGCTGCGCATTGTGCACGTGGCCGACGTACCCGATTACGCGGCCTCCGCGGCGGTCATGGGCCCCAGAATCGCGCGGGCAAAAACCTCGGCGCAGCAGCGTATTGATGCAGCTCTCGGGCGCCTTGGCATCGCGCCCGACGCGGTCGACGTCAGGCTGGAGGTGGGCGACCCGGCGGACCGGCTCGTTGCCCTCAGCCAACAAATGGCGCCCGCCGTCATGGTGATGCGCGCACGGCACCAGCCATGGATCGCACAGAAGCTGTTCGGCTCGGTTACCGAGCGGGTCATCGCGGCAGGCGTGGCTTCCGTGCTTGTCGTCAAGCCCGAGGTCACCCGACCCTATGGCCGCGTTCTGGCTGCCGTCGAAGGCGCGGACACGGCGGACGCCGCCCTCTCTGACGCCATGGCGGCCGTGCCCGGCGTGGATATCGAGGTCGTGCACGCCGTAGCGGTGGAGCCGCGGCTGGAGCAAGCCATGTTGCGCGTCGGGTCCCCCTTGACGGAGATCACCGCCCATCTTGAGGCGCTGGTCCAAGATGCCGAGAGGCGGCTCGCCCTGCGGGCGCAGGCTTGGTCACCGGGGGTCACTTGGCGTGTGCTGCGTGGCGACCCGGCGCAACAGCTTGTCCACGCCACCCGTGCCGACGGCGTCGATCTGATCGCCCTGGGGCCGCACCGTTCGGGCATGTTGACCCGGATCTTCAGCGGCAGCGTGATTCAGCAGCTGATCCGTGACGCGGCCTGCGACGTGTTGATCGGCCCGGCCCCTGCCCCCGCGCCGGTCCAAGACAATGCCAGCCGCGCCGAAATCGTGGCGTGACGCCCCACTCTTTCAATCCATTGAATTAACAAGGAGTGCACCATGCCTCAGAGCTTGCACCACACCGCCGCCATTCGAAAAGACACCGCCAGCCGCCGCAGCATCGCCCCGGTCACCGAGGCTTTGCGCATCGTGTTGAACGAGACCTACCAGTTGATCCTCGACACGCAGAGTTGTCACTGGAACGTCACCGGGCCGCAATTCTACTCGCTGCACGAAATGACCGAAGCCCAATACAGCGACATGTTCCGTGCCGTCGATCTGCTGGCCGAGCGCATCCGGACCTTGGGGGAACCGGCCTATGTCGACCTGCGCGGGCGCAACAGCGCCGTGGTGACCGATCAGAGCACCGACGACATGTTGCATGGCCTGCTACAGGGGCACGAAGCGCTTTCGCATCAATTGCATGCGCTGGTCCGCGCGGCGGACGCTGCCGATGATCCGGTAACGGCGGATCTCGCGACGAACCGGGCTGCCTTCCATGACACGGCCGCCTGGATCCTGCGTGCCACGACGTCCTGACCTTGCCGGGTCTCGACAGTGGTTCAGCCCATGGGCAGGCGCTCTTGAGTGATCGACGACGGCACCGACCCGCGTGTCGGGGCGTTTTTTCCGAAATCGCTGTTTGTATCCGCGCACGATGAGTGCAGAGTGACTGGATGACTCACAGCCTCCGCGAGCTTCTCGGCCCAATCAAATCGCTTCTGGGCGGCACGGCCGCCTTCATGGCCGGCAACAGCCTTCTTGGCGTGGTGCTGCCCTTGAAGATGCAGGCCGCGGAATACTCAGTCTCCTTGATCGGTCTGATAATGGCCGCCTACTACCTCGGCCTCGCCTACGGGGGGTTGCAGGGCAAACACGTGATCCTGCGCATCGGCCACATCCGCGCGTTCTCCACTTTCGCCGCAGTCATGGCCGCCGCCTGCCTGGCATATGATTTCCTCTTCCACCCCGTCGCCTGGATCGGCCTGCGATTTATCAACGGCTTTTGCATTGCCGGAATGACCATCTCCATCGAGAGCTGGTTGAATGAGCGCAGCAGCAACGTGACCCGGGGCCGGGTTCTGGGCTATTACATGCTGGTGTTCTACCTGGCCGTCGCCCTGGGGCAGACCTTGGTCAACGTCACGCCGGTTGCCAGCAGTGATCCCCTGATGGCGGCATCGGCACTGGTGGCGCTGGCGCTGGTGCCTGTCGCCATGACCCGCCTGGGGGAGCCGGACCTTGGCGATCTGAGCGTTCTGGGGGTAAAGGCGCTTTTCAAGGCGTCTGCGGTCGGCGTAGTGGGGGCCGCCGTCGCCGGGGTCCTTGTCGGTTCATTCTACGCGCTCGGCGTCGTCTTCGCGCGCCAGATCGGCCTGAGCGTGACCGAAGCCGCCTTGTTCATGAGTACCGTCGTCGTGGGGGGCTTGGCCGCGCAGGTTCCCGTCGGATTGCTGGCAGATCGGTTCGACCGCCGCATCGTCATGGCCTGCATCTTGCTTGCCGTTGGGCTCAGCTGGGGGCTGTTGTCCAACTCGATCTCGAGCGGCCTGCCCCTTGGCCTTCTCATGGCCATGGCGTTGGCTTTCGGCGGCGCCATCAGCAGCGTTTATCCCCTTTGTGTAGCCCAAACCTTCGACCGACTGGATCGCAAATATTACGTCGCCGCCTCGGGACGTTTGCTGATGGTTTATTCTATCGGTGCCACGATCGGACCGCTTCTGGCGTCGACCTTCATGGCCACATACGGGCCGCGCACCTTCTTCTTGTTCGAATCCGCAATCGCGGTGCTCTACGCGCTCTATGTGCTCTTCACCGTCACACAAGGACGCGCCTTGCCGATGGAAGAACGCGAGAAATTCGTACCGCTCCCCGACATTTCCCCGGTCGCCGTGCGGATGGACCCCCGTACTGAACCGGAGGCGGAGTGAGCGGGCAATGAGGCTCATTGGAGACGCGGATCAAACAATGATCGAGCGGTGCCGCTCAAGCCATTTCGTCATCTTCGCGAACAAGTCTGGACGTAGTTCATGCTACTCTCTGCTGCGACCGATCAAGCTATGTTGCGTCGTTTTTCTGACAGTGGATCACAGTGCGTAGCTCGCCGCCGAGGGCAGAATGTGGGCGCAAGTGATCGCCAACGTCGATCACTTCCCTACGCCTGCCCCCGCCGCATCACCGCGCCTTCAGCGTACGGATAGACGCACCAACGGTCCTGTCGGCCGTGTAATGTCGGGAAAAACCACGCGCGATCCGTCGCGAGCAACAAGAAATGCCAGCCCAACAATAGCGAAAAAGGCAGTTTCACTTTCCAACATGGTCTACGCCTCCAGCGTTCAGTAGTGAAAACTGAAGGGAAACAGTAGCTTACCTGTAGGAAATGGTGCCCGGTGACGCGCAATCCCGGCTTCCTGTCCCTTGATAATCCCGATGATCTGCGCCTCGGTCAAACGGCTCTTTCGCACCTGTTTGCTCTATCAAAAGGTTTAGCAAACTCTACATCAGTACGAGGGAAGTTGCGGGCGGGCAGGTCACGGTCGCACACGGCTCAGAGCCGACCTTGGTAATGCCTGCAGCGAACGGCAACTTCGAGCCCAAAGTGTCGGGTGCTGCGAAGTGTTCTAACCTCCGCTTTGAGTAAGCCCGGCAATGTGCAATGTTGTTGTGCGCGCGCCCAACGACGTTGAAGGAAAAAGCCATGAAAGCATGTTTCTGCAAGTCTTTCAGGATCGAACACCCGGTGATTTTGGCTCCTATGGCTGGAGTGGTTCCCGACCCTTTGGTGGCAGCTGTCAGCAATGCTGGTGGCCTCGGAATTGCACCGCTTTGGCATGTCAGTGTTTGCGACCTTCGGAAATCCGTGCGCAGCATCCAGCAGATGACCGGCAAACCGTTTGGTGTGAACCTGAACATGGAATTCCCGAGCATGGAACATCTCGACGCATGTCTCGAAGAAGGCGTCGAGATTATTTCATTGTTCTGGCAACCACCTGGAGAATTCTTGGCGCATGCCCAATCGGGCGGTGCCAAAGTCATTTACAGCGCGGGCGACGCTGCAGATGCAAAGGCCGCTGTCGATCTTGGGGCAGACGCGATTTGCGCTCAGGGCTGGGAAGCTGGCGGACATGTGCGGGGCAATGTTGGCAGCATGGCCCTTATCCCAGCCATCGTCGATGCAGTTGGTGATGTTCCGGTCGTGGCAGCAGGCGGAATTGCAGACGGGCGAGGATTGGCGGCAGCTCTTGCGCTGGGTGCATCCGCCGCGTGGGTCGGAACCAGATTCCTTGCAGCAGCTGAGGCAGATGTTCATCCCGATTACCTGTCCCATCTGTTAGCCGCTTCGGAGAACGACACGGCCCATTTTGATGACTTATTTGATCTTGGATGGCCTAGTGCTCCGCATAGAGCTTTGAAAAACAGCACATCCCGAATGTGGGAAGAGGCAGGTGGCCTACCACTTGGTGAAAGACCTGGAGAAGGAGATGTTATCGCCACCACTGGTGCAGGTGCTGATGTCTTAAGGTATCAAAGTAAGTCACCTTCGTCCGACCTCACAGGGAATGTTGAGGCTGTCTCGATGTGGGCAGGGCAAGGAGTATCTCTGGTAAGGGAAGTTCAAAGCGCCGGCGATATTGTCCGTGACATTGTGAACGAGGCGAAAGCTACTTTGGAACGCCTTCGAGAATACCAATGAAGTTGGATGACACGACAACCTGACCTTAGAGCACCCGCAGCGAAAGCCAGCTTTGTCCTGCAGCGCGGACGCCCGCTACATCTCTCACTCCTGACCTTGTTTGAGTGCGCTGCCAGAGCCCGGTTTGAGCCCAAAGTAAGCGATGCTGCGATGTGCTCGAATGACTGCAGTCTGGAACTTCAGTAGAGCCGAGCATCTTCATCTGCTGTGTGATCGTCCTCGACCTCTTGAAGCGTCTGTTCTCTGTCAACTGTAGCAATCACCCACTCAGCAAGTGTGGGTGCCGTCTTCCGTTTCGGCCATTTATCAGTGTGCCACAACCGAGACCGTATAAATGATGGACCTGTCGCGGTTTGATGCCGCTCCTTTGACAGCATTTACTGCAACAAAGGAGACTGACTATGGGACTGAAACGGACGGACGAATTCCGCCAGGATGCGGTGCGTATCGCGCTAACCAGTGGGCTTACGCGTAAGCAAGTGGCCGACGATCTGGGCGTTGGCATGTCGACGCTGAACAAATGGATCACTGCGCACCGAGACACGGAGTTAGTGTCGAACGAAGATTTAGACCTCGCCAAAGAGAATGATCGGCTTCGACGCGAGATACGGCTCCTGAAGGAGGAGAGGGAGATCTTAAAAAAGGCCACCCAGTTCTTCGCGGGTCTAAAGCAATAAGATTTAGATTCATCGAAGAACACAGGTGCAGCTTCCCAGCCAGTCGGTTGTGTGATGTCGTTGGCGTCAGCACGCGTGGGTTACGGGCGTATCGCAGTCGTCCAGCCAGTCGCAGGCAGCGGTCTGATCTTGTGACGCTGGCGCATATCAAAGAACAATCGCGCCTCAGCCTGGGCAGTTATGGCCGTCCACGAATGACCGAAGAGTTGAAAGAGATCGGTTTGAACGTGGGCCACCGTCGTGTTGGCAGGTTGATGCGCCAGAACGGCATATCCGTTGTTAGAACACGCAAATACAAGGTCACCACAGACAGCAATCATAAGTTCAATATCGCGCCAAACCTACTAGATCGTGACTTCAACGCTGATGCGCCCAACCAAAAATGGGCAGGTGACATCAGCTATGTCTGGACGCGTGAGGGCTGGTTGTATCTGGCCGTGATCTTGGACTTACATTCTCGGCGTGTGATCGGTTGGGCCGTGAGCAACCGCATGAAACGCGACCTTGCGATCAGAGCTTTGAAGATGGCCATCGCGTTCCGACAACCGCCCAAAGGGTGCATCCATCACACGGATCGCGGGTCGCAATATTGTTCTCATGATTCTCAGAAGATCCTGCGCTAGGACGGGTTCAAGGTATCGATGTCTGGGAAAGGCAATTGCTATGATAATGCTGCCGTCGAGACGTTCTTCAAAACAATCAAGGCTGAACTGATCTGGCGGCATCCTTGGAAGACACGGCGGAAGGCCGAGATGGCCATCTTCGAGTACATCAATGGCTTCTACAATCCGCGCCGCCGCCACTCAGCATTGGGCTGGAAAAGCCCTGTCGCCTTCGAACGCAAGGTGGCTTAAACGAGCACTTGGGGCGGCACAAAAGCGCGACAGGTCCAAGTTGCATCTGATCCGATCGTAGGCCACGCGATTGATATGGTAGTCGCCCCGTAATACGAGCAGAAAATTAACCTCCCTCTTCACTGACTAAAAGACCGTTCGACGCAGGGACCCACAAGTTGCCGCCCCCCAATCAAGGTCACGACCCTACTCACCTATTATTGTTAGATGTTTGATCGCAGCGACTCCACCCCATGCGCCACTCGGAACGGTTTTTGTGAAGGGCGGATTGCGGACCTTCGCTGCACTCTGCGCAGAGGTCTGCTGTGCGGACTTTCCTGCCGTTCGCTGCGACCGCTCAGTTTGCGCTGCGATTGCGAGGGCCTTTGGAAAGGAAGGGCGGGAAGGAGACCTTCGCTGCGGTTTGCAATAAGGTCTGTTGTGCGGGACAATGTGAGCTTTCGCTGCATCTGAGCTAAAGTCGGCTCTTGCTGACTGAGGAGCCCCTAGATTTGTAGACGCTTTGCCCCCTAATTTTGAGGCTAGGAGGCCGACATGGGGACAAACAACTACAGCGATGACTTCAAGCGGGACGCGGTCGCGCAGATCACCGAGCGAGGGTATCCGGTTCGAGAGGTCTCGAAGCGTTTGGGCGTCAGCGCGTATTCTCTGTACAAGTGGCTGAAGCTCTACGGCGCGCCTGCGTCCAACCCAAAGCGCAAGCACACGAACAACGGCATGCTGTCGCCCGTAGACTTCGAAAGAAGACAGCAGAAACTGAGAGAGGCAGGTGTCTAGGAAACTAGGGGCACCTCAGTTCTATACAAGCGAAAGCCCAATCAACTGACGCATGGTGGGAACAAGCTGATCTCGGCAGGAGAAGTCGCCAGCCTGGGCACCGATGCGATCCATGCGATCACGGCGGATGGCAATGGGCAAAGCCATGCGATCCACATCTGTGAAGGTCCCCTGACGGCAGTGAAGCGGTCGCTGTTTGACTGGGTTAGCGGCGCGGAAGTCGACTTCACGATTGAGAATTTCCATGCCATGCGAGACTGAAATCCGACATGGCCGAGTTCCAGTGAAATCTGAAGACTGATCAGCCTGCCGAACTTCGCAGCGGTTCATAGCACCCGCCGACGAGGTGGACGTGTGGCGTTTAGAAAGACGGGGCCGCTGCTTGAACTGCCCCGCCAATTTCCATTACATCCGCCTTACCTGATCCGCGCGATGCTGGTTACGATCCGAAGTTCGTAATCCGCAGAACGACGCCAGCGCTGTTCGATCAACTCCTCCAGCACTTGAAGGTTGCGCCGCGCAAGCTCTGCGCTTTCTTCACCGCGATAGTAATCCAACTCCAGCACCGATGGCCGTTCACCCAGCACCTGCATCAATCGGTCGATGCCCTGAAGCAAGGCGTCGGACGGCTGGCCGTTGGCTTGGAACGCAGCCGCGGTCAGGTCAATCTCGATCAGTTGACCAAAGGTTGCCCCGAAGTTGAACACTGTCATCGTGCCGGGCGTCACCCGCAGGATACGGGGGTTTTCAGTTGTGATAAAGAAACCGGTCGGCAAAGTGCGGTCGTCCAGCTCCAACTGGAAATTTGACCCGATGTCGGCCCGGGGCAGCGCCGCACAGGGCACCGAGAAACGGCCATGTTCATCGGTGGTGATCAAGGTGCCATCTACCGTTACGAGGCGCACACGCGGCAGGCCTTGCTCGGTGCCTTCGTCAAAGATCCCGTCAAAGTCACGATCATCAAAGACACGCCCGATGATGTCGGCGCAATCAAACAGAACCTCGGCCCGCCGCGTTACGGTTGCGGAAGCGATGTTGGAAACGACCGATCCGTCCGCCGCCATGATAAAGGCACGGTTGGTCAGCTCGCCGCTTTCGCCGCCAAGGATGCGGGCCTGAAGGGCGATGGTAACCGTCTCTCCCGCCCCAATGGTCACATTGGGCCATCGCAATTGACGCCCAACAACATCGGGCACGGGTGTCGAAGCGCCGTTAAAGGTGGCTGTCCCCGGTGTAAATTCAAGTCCCGCAGGCAATTCGTCGATCAGCGTCAGCGCGCCTTCCGCTGTGGTTAGACGGTTCTCGAAGGTCATCGTATAGGTGATCGTATCACCGATAATAGCCGATTGCGGAGATGCCGCCTTGGTAGCGAATAGATCAGGTTCCGCGGTGATCCCCGCCACGACTGCCGTTGCGGTCACCGGCATCGTGATACGGTCCGACGAGACCGCCACCGTATTCGGTGAGGCCGGATTGCCCCCGGCAATATCGTAGCGCACGGTCAGAGTGATGGTGCCGCCCTGCCCCGGATCAAGGTCAACGGCCCCGTCCAGAACAAGCGTGTCCGTCTGTCCATCATAGGCCCCGTTGCCCACTGCGCCGTTCAGATCAGTCACGGCCGGTGTATCGACCCCGACCAGCGTGGCTGGGGCCACAAAGCCGGTCAGATCATCAACCACTTCAATGCCGGTTTGAGTCACGTTACCGGTATTCTCGATCTCGATCTCGAATTCCACCTGCGTCAAGGTCCCGTTGATCCGGATCGGCACTGCTGCTGTCTTGCTGACCGTTATCTCGTCAATCTGGTTAATTGCAGCCGGAGTTGGCGTGCTGCCACCGCCGCTGCCGGTGTCCGAGATGTCCACGACCGGCGATCCGGTTGGCGACGTCGCCTGGAACGTGGCCGAGTTCAGAACACCGCCTGCGTTAATGTCGCTCTGCTGGATCGTGTAGGTCACACGGTAGGTAGCCGAGGCATTCACCGCTAGTAGGCCCGTGGTATCACCTGCCGTCTGAACGATGCTGTCGGGCGAAAGGGCCGAGCCATCAAAGTTGGTCAAATCCTCTGTGGTCAACGTAAGGCCCGTCAACGTCACGTTGCCCGTGTTACGCACTACAATATCAAAGATGACTTCTTCGCCGGGCGTGTCCCCAACAGAGATCGTGTTTTTGATTACCTCAATAGAAGGAGTGCGCTCGATCTCCATTTCGGTGGGATCATCGGAGTTGTTGCCATCGGCAGGGTCGCCATCGCGCGACACGTCGCTGACGTCCGGACCACTGGGCGGAGTGCCTGTGACGGTGGCCGTATTGGACAGTCCGCCCGCATCGACATCATCCTGAGTCAACACATAGCGCAGTTCCCACACCCATTCTTCACCGGGATCAATCCCGGCCACATTGCCCGAGGTCAGTGTCGGCACACCAACGGGTCCGCCCACAGGCGTGCCGTCAATCTGCGTCAACATGTCAGTGATATCGGGCGTGGTCAGCGTCACGTTGCCGGTGTTGCGTGCGGTGATCGTGAAGACCACTTCATCGGTCGCAATCAGGCCGGGCGTCGTGACGATTTTCTCGACCTCAAGAGACGGCTCGCCAGTGATCTCAACGACAGTGGGGTCATCGACAGCGTTTCCGTCGCCGTCGTCACCGTCGTCCGAAACGTCGGATGTCGGATTACCCAGAAGATCTGTGGCGGTCGCCGTCGCAGTATTCTGGAATCCGCCCGCGTTCACATCAGCGAGCACAATTGAGTAAGTCGCGGTGTAAGTCCAAGTCTCACCTACATCCAACAAGTTGTTGGCCATGCCACTTTCGGTGGGGGCAGACAGCGGACCGATTGCCCCACCTGGCAAGCCATCATCCAGATGGGTCATCGTATCGTTAATGCTCGGCGGTTGCAGCGTGACTGTGCCTGTGTTCACGACCGTAAACGTGTAGGTCACCGTGCCGCCATCCCCAAGGAAATCGACACTGCTGGTCTTGGTCAGCTCAAGCGCCGGGTCCGGTGTTGGACCGGGCGTGGTGATCGTGTCGTCAACAGGCGCAATGGTGCCGCGATCCGGCGTTGCTATGACAGTGGCCGTATTGATAATTTCGGCCCGGTCCACGTCATCTTGGGTGATCGTATAGGCCAGCGTGCAGCTTGCGTTGCTGTCGCCCGGGGCCAGATCGGGCACAGCGCAGCTATAGGGCGGATCAAGCGGATCGGTCACCACGATATTGCGCAGGGTCACGTTGCCCGTGTTGGTCACAGTGAACGTGTAGATCACATCGCTCCCCAAGGGGCCGAACGGGTCGGGCGAGGCGGATTTGCCAAGGGTCATTGCCGGAGCGGCGGCGGGCATCGTGGTCGTTTCGCCATCGGTATCCGACACGCTGCCGCCCGCGGGCGTGTTGCCCGTGGCCGTCGCGGTATTCACGACCGTGCCCGCGTCCACATCATCCTGCGTGACGATGTAATTCTCGGAACAGATCAGGATGTCGCCGGGATCAAGCGTTGCCACTTCGCAGGTCAGGCCGGGCAAAAGCGGGTCCGTGACGGTGATATTCGTCAGCGTCTGGTTGCCGGTGTTCTGCACCTCAAATTCATAGGTGATCGTCTGGCCTACGGCGGTGATCGCGGCGCTGATCACACGCTTGTCGAAGGTGATTTCCGGGTCGGCATCGCCGGGTGAGGTCACGGTATCGGTGGGCGAATTATACGTTGTCGGAAGCGCCCCAAAGCTGGTCGAGGCAAAGGCGGTATTGACCACCTCGCCCGCATCCAGATCGGGCTGCGTGATCGCATAGGATCCGGTGCAGGTGGCGCTCTCTCCGCTGCGGAAATCCTCATCCGTGCCGGGAATGCGTGTCCAGCAAGTGACAGTGCCGCCCGCAATCAGCGGATCGACCACATCTATGTCGCCCACAAAGGCACGAGTTCCCGTGTTGGTGACCGTGAAGGAGTAATTCAAAATATCGCCCACGGCGAGGAATTCGCCGCCGGGCCGTGGTGTGCCGCCGGCATCGGTGACGGAGGCAAGGGATTTTGCAACGTCAAGCGCGGCTACGGCGCCCGTGGGCGTGATTTCACTGGCCGGTGGTGAAACCGTCGTGCCCGAGGTCGCCGTGGCGTTGTTGACGACAGAGCCCACATCCACGTCATCGCCCGTCACCGTATATGTGGCGGTGCAGATATAGGTTTCCGTTGGGGCAAGGCCCGCCGCAGGAAACGTCGGACAGGTGATGCCGGCCGGTTGGATGCGGTCATCGGTGATCGTGACCGGGTCCAGCAGCGTGACATTGCCCGTGTTGGTCACGGTGTAGGTGTAGCTCACCACGGCACCGACTACGAAATCGGCAGGCGGCAGAGGGTCCGACTCTTTCAGGAGGGCAAGTTCTGGTTCTTGCGAGGCGGAAACGGTGACCTCGTCGGAGGGGCTGACGACGGGGGTGTCGTCGAAGGTGGAGGACGCGGTTGCGCTATTGGTGACGGACCCGGCGTCGATGTCGGGTTGCGTCACCGTGTAGGTGCCCGTGCAAGTGACGGGTGTGTTTGGCGGCACCGGTCCGGTTGGGCAGATGACCGATCCACCCGCCCCAGTGATCAACGGATCGTCGATGACGATGGGGTCGGTCAGGGTCACGTTACTTGTGTTGGTCACGACAAATTCGAACGTCAGCACATCGGTCGTGTCGTCGAAGGTTGGCCCGCCGTTGGCAAGTTGCTTGTCGAGGGTAAGGCTAAGGACCGGCGCGATTTCTTGTACGGTCGGATTGTCATCGCCGATGCCGTCATTGTCGGACACATCCGTTACCGCGGGACCGCTTGGCGGGGTACCTGTTGCGGTGGCGGTGTTCTGAATGCCGCCTGCGTCGATATCCTCCTGTGTCAGCGTATAAGAGAGCGTGTAGAAGGCCGTCTCTCCCGGTATCAGCGTGCCGGAGGCAGAGCCCCCATCAGCGCTTGCAAATGTCGGGCCGTTAATCGCGCCGGTCACAGCGGAGCCATCAAGCCGCGTCAATGTGTCGGAGGCGATGCCAACGCTGGTCAGGGTTACGTTACCGGTATTCTCAACCGCAATCTGGAACACGACCTGCGCGCCCACGGTGGTCGCCGGGGTGGTGATCGTCTTGATCGCCTCAATCGAGGGCGCGGCAGGGATCTGAACGAGTGTCGGCGCGTCGCCGGTGGGTGAGTTGCCGTCCGAAGCATCCTCGACCGGGGTGCCAGAAGGGTCCGCAGCCTCGGCCAGCACCGAGTTCGAGATACCGCCTGCGTCCACATCGTCCTGCGTCAACGTGTAGGTGAGCGCATATTCCCACGTCTCACCCACGTCCAATACACCAATCGTTCCAATGTCCAGCGCAGGGCCGGTTGGGGTGGGCGTTCCGATCACAGAGCCGTCCAACCGCCCAAGCGTGTCGGTCAGGGTTACATTGTCGAGGGTCACATTCCCGGTGTTTTCCACCAGAATGCGGAAGGTTACATCCACGCCCGCCACCATATCAGCGGGCGGGTTCGGGACATCCTTGATGACTACCATGTCCGGCACGGCGGGCGACACATCGACCGAAGTCGCATCCGTGTCACTGGGCGCAGTCACGCCCGAGGGGGCGGTTGCATTTGCCGTGACGGTGTTGGTAAGGGCCACGCCCGCATCCACATCCGCCTGTGTCACTTCATATGTCGCCGTCAGCGTGGCACTTTCTAGCGGATCGAGCGACAGGACAACCCCGCCACCGCTGATCGCCAAAGGTGCCGTGCCCGAAGCCGAGGTATGCTGATCGTCCAACAAGATGTTGGTGAGCGTCACATTGCCCCGGTTCGTCACAACGTAGGTATAGGTGATGGTGTTACCTTCTGCGGCACCTGTCGTGATCGAAGGTGTCTTCACCACTTCGATCGCTGCATTGCGCGCGGCGGGAACCGTTTCCGTGGCCCCTGCGGTCAGGGGCGTACCGGGATTGGTCGGGTCATCAATTTCAACGGCGGCGATGTTGGTCACATCACCCGCATTCACATCGTCCTGCGTGGTCTCGTAGGTGCCCGTGCATTCAAGCGTCTGCGTCGGCAGCAGCCCGCCAGCGGGAACGGGATCACAGCTGAGGTCTGCGTCAGCGATGCGGTCATCGGAAAGATCAGGAGCCGCCGTCAGCGTCACGTTGCCGGTGTTCTGGATCACATAAGTATATGTAATCGTCTGGTTCGCCCCGGTGAATTGCGCCACATCCGCCGTCTTGGTTATGCTGATCGAGGGGGTCTGTTCAGCCAGAACCGTGACCGAGGATGTCGAAGTCAGAGGCGTGCCCGGATCTAGCGGATTGGGCATGGAGGCCGTGGCGGTGTTGACCACCTGCCCCGCGTCCACGTCACCCTGTTCGGTATCATAGGTGCCGGTACATGACACAGTGCCGCCGGGCAAAAGCCCGCCCACAGGAAGCGGATCACAGGTCACGCCCGTCGCACCGGGATCATTAATCGAGGGCGCACCGGTCAGAGTGATATTGCCGGTGTTCTCAATCTCGAACGTATAGGTGATCGTCTGTAGCGACGCGTTGAAGGTGGTCACATCGGCGGTTTTGATCAGCGTGATCTCCGGCGTCCGCGTGGGCCCCGGAGTGATCAGGTTGCCCGTCCGAGTGATCTGCCCCGCGCCAGACGTCGCAATCGGCGTGGCCAAACCACTGGCGGTGTTGTCGATCTGGCCGTCATCCACGTCGCCCTGTTCGACCGTGTAGACGAACCGGCAGCTATCATCGCTTTCGCCCGGCGCAAGCGGCCCGACGGTGCAAGTGCCCGGCACCCGCGTATCAGTCACGTCGATGCTGCTCAGCGTTACGTTGCCAGTATTACGCACTTCGACAGTGAAGCTGACTGTGTCCCCGTCGACGTTGTAGGCAGGCGTTGGTGTGCCGTCGGTCAATGTCTTGACGATCAGCATTTCAGGCGCCGGAGTGGCCAGCGGATGGGTATCGGTTCCGGTCTCGGACACCGGAGTGCCATTGGGCGACAGCGCCGAGGCCGTTGCGGTATTGGAAAGCGTCTGCGCATCTACATCGGCCTGCGTCACGGTGTAATCGCCCATGCAAGACAGAACCTCGCCCGGTTCCAGTGTCACGCTTGCAGGGGCCGCCACACCACCCACGGTACAGGTCAGGCTTGGGATCAGGGGATCACTAATGCTGACGTCACTGAGCGTTTGATTGCCGGAGTTCGTGGCCGTGATCGTATACGTCAGGACATCGTCGACATCCGCCGGATCCGGGCCCGTGGTCACATCCTTGGCTACGGTCAGTTCCGGGTTTGCCGCGGCTGGCACGGTTTCCGACGCGGTGGGCGAATTATAGGTGCTCGGCCCCTGCCCCACATCATTGTATTCGACCGAAGCGAACGCCGTATTGATCACTTCGGCGTCGTCCAGATCGCCCTGCGTCACCGTATATTCGCCCGTGCAGGTCGCCGTTTCACCCGGTGCGAACGCAAGGTCGCTTGGTGTCGGCGTATAACAGGTGATCGGGTTCGGCGTCAGCAGCGGGTCGGTAATGGTGATCGGTCGCACGAAAGCCACGGTGCCAGTGTTTTCGATCTCGAATTCGAAGGTTAGGACGTCATCGACTTCGTTGAATTGCAGACCGCTTGCCGTGCCGCCAACAGGATCTGCAATTGAAATGATGTCCTTGGTCAGTTCCAGAGCCGGATCTGTTAAAGAGGGCACGGTCACGCTTGCCGGGGGTGACGTGGTTCTGCCGGAAGTGGCCGTCGCGTTGTTAACAACCGTGCCGATATAAACGTCATTGACGGTAATTGTATAAGTCGAGGTACAGGTATAGGTGCCGCCCGGAGCGATCCCGGCCGCGGGGAATGCCGGACAGACGACTCCACCCGAAGGGAAGCGGTCATCGTCGATTGTAATCGGATCCGTCAACGTGACGTTGCCGGAGTTGGTGGCGACATAGGTGTAATCGATCGTGCCCCCCGGCAACAAAATCAGTGTCGCGGGAAGATCTTCGGTCTTGGCAAGCGTCAGCGCGGGATTCTGCTGCGCGTTAGCCGTTTCGCTGGCCGGGGTCGCCGTATTGACAGGGTGGCCGCCAAAGGTCGTTGCGGCGCTGGCTGTGTTCACAAAGCTGCCGTTTTCCAGATCGGGCTGCGTCACGAGGTAGCTGGCCGTGCAGGTCACGCTGTCGCCCGGCCCAAAGTTCGGGGTCGCGGGGCCACAATTCACAGTTGCGCCAATGTCTGTATCGGTGACCACGATCTGTTCGGTCAGCGTCACGTTGCCGGTATTCGTGACCGTGAAGGTGTAGTTCAAAACATCGTTGACCTCATCATAGGTCAGCGTGGCCTGTGCGGTGCTGTCCTCATCGGTGATGGAGGTCAGATCTTTCGCGATGCTGATTGCGGGCGATTGAGCTGCATTGGCGGTGGCCGAGACCTGAGGGGACGTCTCTGTCACGGTGGAGCCATTGGCGAGCGTCTGGGTCACACTCGCCGTGGCAAGGTTCACAACACTTCCGGCGTCCAGATCGCCTTGGGTCACGGAATAGCTGGCCGTACAGGTGATCGTCGCCTGTGGTGCAAGGCCGCCCGCAGGTAGCACGGGGCAGGACACGCTGGTGCGGTTGTCAGCCACGGTAATCGGGCTGGTGATCGTGATGTTGCCATCGTTGGTGACCAAATAGTCATAGGTGATCATGTCACCCACAGCCGCGTAGTTGTTGCCCCCGGTCACCGACTTGGCCACGATCAGTTGCAGGTCTTGGGCCGGGCCTGTCAGCACCAGGGTATCGTCATCGCTGACGGCGGTGCCCTGCGTTGTCGAGCCTGTCACCGTGACCGTGTTGGTATAGGTAGCAGCATCGACCAAGGCCTGCGTGATCGTCAAATCCGCGCTCAACGGATCGCCATTGGCGCAGGTCGTCGTATCGGCGCCGGGTGCCAAATCAGCCAATGGGCACGTAAGGCCTAGGTCCGGGTCGTTCAGGACAAGGCCCGATAGGGTCACATTTCCATCATTGAACACCTGAAAAGTGAAGGTCTCGGTATCGCCCTCTGGCCCAAAGGCAAGATCGCCTGCTTCATCGGTTTTCACAACCCGAACCGCCGCCGCTTCAGCGGGGCCTCCAACGGTGGCCGTGCTGGTCTGTTCAGGCAGGGCCGCGCCCCCGGCCCCATTGGCCGCGACGGTGGCCATGTTGACGATCTCGCCCCGGTCAATATCGGCCTGGGTTACGTTGTAGGTGAAAGTACAGGTCGTATTGTCGCTGATGCCCGGCGCTAGGGTGGCGATGGTGCAGGAGTAATCGGGGTCAAAAAACGCATCCGTGACAGTTACATCAGTCATCGTCACGTTGCCGGTATTCTCGACCGTAAAGGTAAAGACCACCGGGTCGTTTACCGCAGCAAAGCTTGCGACGTCGGTGGTTTTGGTAAAGGTGAAGCCTTCGTCCTGATCCACGGGGATGGAGGCTGTGTCGCTTTCCACGTCCGTTCCGGTTTCTGTCGTGGTCACTGCAACCGTGTTCACCACGGGCGCGCCGCTGTCGATGTCGCCTTGCTCGATGGTGTAAGAGATCGTGTAGGTCCACGTTTCGCCCACATCTATGCGGCCAAGCTGATCACGCCCATCGGTGCCGCCGCCCTCAACAGGACCAATCAAGGTGCCGGTGCTGCCGTTAGGCAAGGTATCAACGATGTTAACACCGGTCAGCGGGATATCTCCGGTATTCTCAACCTCAATCAGATAATTGACGAGCTGCCCCTCGGCGGTGGCCACCGCCACACCCGAGATGCGGCGCTTGTCGACCTCAAACCCAATATCGCCGGTCACATCAATGGTCACCGTCGCTGTCGCGGTCAGCCCGGCCGGGTCGGTCACCGTGTAGGTGAAGGTATCCGTGCCAAGGAAATAGGTGTCAGGTGTGTAAAGAAACGTACCGTCAGCGTTCAGCACCAATGTGCCGTCCGATGGCCCCGTGTCTGGCCCGGTCACCGTCAGCGCGCCGCCATCGGGGTCGTTATCGACGCCGTTGCCATTGTCTGCCGTCACGTCTCCGGTGATCGCGACGTTTACAGGCGTCGAAAAGTCATCGTCCTGGGCCAGGGGGGCGAGGTTCGGGAAGTTGGCTTGTGAACAGGAGAACCCGTCATTGTTGCCAGAAGGATCACCGACGCCAACCTGCACCGCACTTGGTGCAGCGGTGTCGTAGTCGAAAATCTCGTACAGAAGGCCATTGTTGTTGTTGAAAGTGAAAAGCCGCCCGGCCAAATCCGTCCAGGTTGCGCCAAAGCCCCCGCCTGGCAAGCCGCCGGATACGTTCAAGCGCGTCTTTTGCAGGGTCGTCAGATTGTAGACATACATCTGACCGCCACTGAAACCGACCAAACGGTCCCCACCGCCCGGAATGAAGGCGACGTCTGCCGGCCCGCCACCAACACCAACAAAGTTCAGCGTCGTGATCGCGCCGGTGGAAAGGTTAACCCGATCGTAGCGGTTGTTGTTGCGGCGCAGGTAGAAGTTGTTTGACCGGTCCAGATCACCGGAATATGTCCCGAAGCCCACGGAATAGGCGATCTCGGTTTCCCCGTCCGACCCGATCCGAATAATATTGTTCCTTTGGGACGCATAGGCATAGCCATCCACGACGTTGTAGCCCGCGCCGTTGTAGCTGCCTTGGTTGGTGCCGACGTTGGTATAGGAGGAGGTGACCGGGTCGAAGATACGCAATTGGCCGGACTGCACCTGATAGATGTCACCGGTACAAGCGAAGGTCGGCAAAGTGGAATCGTTTGGGTCGGGAACAGTTTGCGCCTGAACCTCGCCCCCTAGCGTCACGCCAATCAGCGCCACTAACCAAAACATAGATGCTCTGAATCCTGCGGCCTTGGTCATGCTCTTCTCGCTCCCCAGAGAATTTCGGCTCTTTCGCCGAATATGCTTATGTTGTTGTCTGGCCACCGTAACGGGGACGTTCAGCGGCACTTTGTCAGAAACTCGCCGTCAGATTGATAAACAGACCCTGATCATCCCGCGTCAGATCTGTGAGATCATCCGAGAAGGTGCCGAAATTATACCCCACTCCAAGGCTTATCCCGTTGCCCATCTGACGCGAGATCGCGCCAAGTACGCCGATATCCGTGCCACCCGCTTGCACCGTATGCAGTGCCCGCCATTCCAGCAACGCGTCCCAATCGTGCAGCATGTGGTAGCGCGCGTTGAGCACCGATAAAAACGCGTCATTCTGGGTAAAGGAATCCAGCTCTGTGGCCGCCGCTTCGGTCAGGCGGAAGCCGACACGCGCGCCGATACGCCAATGCTCATCCAGCAGGTAACTGGCATCGGCACTAAACACGTGGCTACGCTGCCTCGGGCCCAATTCATCGGTGTCATCAAGACGTTGGCCCACATCATCGAACAAGTAGCGGTAGCGCACCAACAGGTTCAGTCGGTCGTTGTCGGTCGGACGGAAGGCATAGCCGACGCTAGCGTCAACAAAGGTGCCATCAAGGATCGAGCTTTCGTCGGTATCGGTATCGATACCTTCGAAGGTGAAAACCACCCGTTCGTGTTCGTTGATCAGATAGCGCCCATCAAGGGTCAGCGCGATGGTTTCGCTACCCAGCGGCAGCCCCGAGCGTTCACCGGTTTCGGTGCGGTATTCCAGACGCCCGCTCGCTGTTAGCATTTCATCCTCGTAACGGACACCAAAGCTGATAGCAGTGCGGTCGAAATCATTGTTGAAGCGATCATCAACCGACCCGAACTCAACGGCCCCAGTGTAGCTGAGGAATTCGGTGTGTTGATAGGTCAACCCATAGGCCGTGGTCAGCGAATTGTAGCGCCCGAACATGTCGTAGGTATTTTCGCCAAAATAGGTCAACTGATCGTTCACCTGACGCCGCATGCCTGCAATGAAACGGCCATTGTCGCGGCCATCCAAGGTGACACCGGAAATCGTGCGGCCGGGATCAAGTTCATAGCCGAAATACGAGGTCGCCCCTGTGCCATCGTCGTAGCTGAACCGCAGCAAGCCCCCCGGGCCAATCGCGCCGCCGGAAATCTCACCCTCGACCTGCCAGCCGTTGTCAAAGGCATAGGACGCGCCGACACCGATACGGTCGTTGTCTTCAAGACCCTGATTGTCGAGGGTCGCCTGCCCAAAGATCCAGACGTCGCCATCAACGGCATAGGAGTAGGTCAACCGCGCACCGATGTCAGTGCGCCGCCCTTGATCGCCCACCGAAGCGGCGCGGTCGCGATCCAGGTGTTCGAGCCCAACTCCAACGGTGTATCGGTCGTTCAGCGCAAGTTCGACTTCGCCCTCGGCGCGGCGGTCATGTTCGCCCACACCATTGGAATATTCCTCGTAGCTCAGCGAATAGCGGAGCCCTTCGCGAGGGGCGGCATCAAGAAAGACACCCCAAAGCGTTTCATCGCCCGTCGCCGCAGTGACCGAGTAATCGAGGCTGGAGAACCCTTCGCCACGCTCCTCGAAGTATCCGCCGACAACACCCTCCCCCGGCAATCCGACATCGGCGAAACCCAGACGCACATCGGCCCGCACCGCCTGCCCCGAGCCACCGTTCGGCCCAACAGTATCGAAAACAAGGCCACCATCAGCCGAGAAAGTGGACCCGAAACCCGGCCCGTCACTTTCAGCATACTCCAGCCGGACATGACTGTTTTCACCGATGCGCCATTCGAGGTCCGCGCCAATAACGGTCTGATCTGCGGTGCCGGTCTGTTCGACCATGCCGGTGACGCCGACGCGCACATCGTCGGTAACCCAACCTTCAACGCGCCCACCGACCGAATAACCGTCTACGTCCCGCAGCGTCGGCGTGTATTCATATTGCGCCACCAGCCGCAGTTCCGGCGTATCGCCCGGCGCGGTGATGATCCCGGCATCATCAACCCGGCTGGCCAGCGGCTCGGACAGGGTCACGATGCCCTGAAGGTAGTTGATGGAATAATCCACGCCCGGTGCAAGGCGCACGATATCAATGACGCGGCCGGTGCCAGGATCGCGGATCTCGACGCTCAGAACCTCGGTGGCGACGCCGATGTCTTGGCGTTGCAGGACGTAAACCGACCCGCCGGTGCCAAGGAATACATCGCGTTGCGACAGCATGTCGGGGCTGGCCGCATAGACCGTGGCCGCTGCCCGCGCCTCGCCCCGCGTGGTGGTGTCTGCCGTGGCCCAATAGCCTTGCGCGCCGTAGAGCGAGCGATCATTGCGCACCAACGTGCCCTCGCCCAAATCCGCTTCAAAATCACCCCACAGGAAATGGTTTCCGTCCCGTTCGATCCGCAAGTAGAGGCGGCCCGAGGTTGGCGTATTGTCCACGATGGTCGAGTCGTCGCCATAGGTGGGATAGAGGTCATCGGGGTCGATCCGCTGCACGGTCGAACGCGGGTCACGCTCTTCTAGACGGCGGAAGATATCTTCGATCTCGCCCTCGCCCGTGTCGGCCTGTGCCGTGATCTCATAGCCGCTGGCGGTGCGCCCATCGATGTAGAAGGCAAGGCGTCCGCTGTTCCACGTCTCGCTGCCCTCGCCCTCTGTCTCGCGCCAGCCAAGGTAGAAATCCGCGATCCCTGTGGTGAACCATTCGGCGCGCGGAATCTCGATGTCGCGCACCAGATCGACCGATTGGCCGGGGCCAACCACGTTGACGTCGACGCCGTATTCCCCCGGCGGCAAAATCCGTTGCAACACGAAACCACCCGAAGGATCGGGGCGGATCACCTCGCCCAAGGCTGACACGCGCGCGTCGGGCACAATGGAGGTGCCGCGCACGGTCACAGCGCCACCATGGACTGGGATGCGGGACCGCGCCGTATTGTCGGAGTCGTCTTCGACACCATCGGCCAACGCCCTGCGATCCGGCGCGCTGAGCGGCACAGGATAAGTTTCGTCGTAGCGCCCGTCGGCATCATAGACACGGTGGACAACGGCAAGGTTTTCGCCCTGCGGCACGGTCAGTTGAACGCGGCCATTGGTCAGCATAGGGATAACGTCAACGGTTCGCGGCCCGCCGACCGCGCCAAGATCAACAAGGCGCACTTCGGATCGGGCAATGTAGGCAGGATAGTTGGTCGCCGATTGCAGGGTGGCCATGTCGCCCGGTTCATGAGCGCGAGGCTCTCCGACGACCTCAATATCGAGTCGCGGGGCCGCGCCCAAGCCATCAAAGACCACTTCGATATCGGCGTCGGCAAGGCGAACATCGGTGCGGCGCACAATATCGCGCACCTCGTCATCGCCTTCCAGAAGATCACCATCAACAGCGATCACAAACCCCGCCGGAGCATCCGCGACGCGAGGGCTGGGAACTGAGATCGCCGGCACACACAAGCCATCGACCACACGCGCATCACCGCCGCACGATTGCGCCACGACCGCCCCCGACGCGCTTGAAAAGCCAACAACCAGCGCCGCCATCTGGGCGGTCCTGACACCATAGGCACCTTCGCGGTTCCCTCGACGGTACTGCTTCCAATCAAGAAAAGTAAAAAGCTGGTCTCTCACGATGCGCGTCCCGCAATTAAACATACGCCACCGATTAGATGGCTTCGTTTTCAGTTTCATTGTGCGGTGTTATGAAATGTGTACCAACATGCACGATGTTCGTCAGTGCATGCAATGTACATCAATCCAAAGTGTGGCGGGAGCGCCACTAACTTTGAGGCAATACTATATTTCACATAACCAACGCTGATCGACGGGCATTAAACCGCACCGGGAAAGCCCATGCAGAGCGCATTCGTGGAAGGCTTCAACGGCAATGTCCCGGAATGAGCTTTTGATCGAAACCTTGTTCACATCGCTGGCCGAAGCCCGCAATGTAAACACGGCCTGGAAGGAAGACCACAACCAACACTGACCCCATTCATCCATCAGCAATCTTACTCTGCAGGGATTTACAATGAACCGTGCTGTCAGACTAATTCGAACCAGTCTCAGCTAGGACAGTGACGCTGCCGCTTAATCAGCGCAAAGGATCCGCCACTCGGTGAGAGCAGCGGTTCGTTTGAGCTTGAAGTTGTCTCGCGAGTAGAGGTGGCGTTCCTGATTGAAGTGATTACTTTCAGAAGCGTGAAAGGATGCAAATTTCTGCAAACTTCGCATCCGCCGGAAGCGGAGCATCGCCCTCTCCCTTCGTCGGAAAGGTAAGTGCGAATTCTCAGCACGATTGTTGACCCACCGACCTGTCTCCTGTCGATCTGCCCCACCGATTTCTCTTAACGCAGCACCATAGGAGCGAAGCTTGTCGGTGACGATTACTTCCGGTTGGCCATGCTTACGCATTGCTTTCCTTAGGAATTTCAGCGCGGCCCGCTTATCACGCTTCTTGGTGACATAGCTCTCCAGCACCTCTCCTTCATGATCTACAGCCCGCCAGAGGTAGTGCTGGCTGCCGCCGATCTTCACAAACACCTCGTCCAAATGCCAACGCCAGCGGCTCGACTTCAGACCCTGGCTTCTTCGTTTCTTTATCTCCGACGCAAACATCGGGCCGAACCGAAGCCACCAAAATCGGATCGTTTCGTGACTCACATCAATGCCGCGCTCGTGGAGCAGATCCTCCACGTTTCGGAGTGAAAGTGGAAACCGGACATAGAGCATCACGGCCAGGCGGATGATCTCAGGGCTCGTTTTGAAGTAGCGAAATGGGGAACGTTTGGTCATCCAATGAGGCTACGTGCCCGCCCTGCCCCGCTCAAGCCGGTTTCCTCTGACAAGACCATCCTGTGCCCTCCCTTGTTTTGGACTTCTAGGAGTTAGAACGCGCTGCGCGCGCAGTTCCGTCGTTTTTCGTTGTCCAAAACCGAATTTTCCGGAATTTCAGCCGTTATGCTTTGTGGATCCGATAAGCTGGTGGCAGGGCCGTCAGCAGCAAAAGCACGGCGGCGAGTGCAAACAGCCCGCAGATCAGATCAAGCGGTTAGTGCATAAGTGCAATAACCTAAAATTTTGTTTGCTGAAACGTAGCGCAGAGGCATACCGAACTCAGGCTTGGATAGGATGAAACCCTTCGCCTTGCGTAGAGAATATTAAGTCTTTTCATCCCGACCGCCAATTATTTTTCCTAAACGCAGTCATTCGCCCGGACCGCAGCATCGGACAGTTTGGGCTCGAAGTTGTCGTTCGCTGCGACTTACATCAAGGTCCGGTTTGGGCCGAACGTGTTGAGCGACACCAAGGGCGGACTCCGGTCATTCGCCACAAGTGCGAACCAGTCGCCCCACGACTTCGGAAGCCGACGCTCGTGCAGCCTAGAAACCGAGTGTGGCCCTGCAACGCTGCATTCCGGATTCGAGCCCCACCTGCAAATTCTTTCCTCTCACTGCGTGCGCTGGCAGCGCAGAGCATGCTGCACGTGCGTCGTTTCTCGTGTAACGCGCAGCCGAAGTAGTCGCCGTTGTTGCGACACATAGCACACTGCCGGACCCCGAATTGTATGTCGCGGGACCGTTGGGACGTTGTCTCGCTAGAAGGGCGGCCGGATACCCCGGTCTAAGTGGCCGATACTATCGGAATGACCGGCCGGATGCTCCGGAATACACACACGAGCAATAAGTCACGCTTCAGTGCCCGAGTATGGTTTGAATCCGCCCTGTCAATGCCGTGGCGAGGGCCTCGCGCCCCTCTGTGTTGTTATGGTATTTTACAAACCGAAGGTGTCGCAGATCGAAAGGAATGTCGTACTCACTTTGCGCGATGAGGATAACCTCACGCCCAAGCGTGTGCGCGATACCGGCCTCGTAAAACACATTTGGGTTTCGACCGCTGCAATCACAGATCACGACGCGGGAGCGATCAATCAAGGCTACCACGTCCTGAATAATTGCGGCGTTCTCCCATATGTCGTCGGCTCGCCTGCATCGAAGCCCCGCGTTTGTGGCAGCCTGTTGGATGCTCGTATAGACGTCGGAGAACTCTGCAGCAAATGGCATCATTGCAGAGGCGAGCGTCGGCTCGATGCTTTCATGCTCGGAAATTTGAAAAATAGTGGGCCGCTGGCGACGGGGGCGTACGCTGTTTAGTAGGAAGCGGTACAGGTCTACATCTTTCACAGCCCAGTGATTGCGAGAGAACTCGAAGTCTCGCGGCATATCAACTTCCAGCTGTCTCTCGTAGATGAAACCGTTCTGGAGAGGGGGGACATCGGCATCGAGTGAAAACCCGAAGGAAACTTCACCGCCCACGATTCTCGCTCTGATTAGTTGACCTACATAAACTGTTTCATCTCCAGTCCCTTCTTCCATAAATAAGCATGGAAGCGCCCTTAAGCGGTCAAGTGATGGGCGGCCGTTATCAAGAAATAGATCTTTGATATGGTCTTCAGTGTACTCAAATATTCGATCTATAGGAATAGACCCTTTACCGCTAGTCCAGTCGATATTGAGCATAATAAGGTTGAACATCTTACCATTCCATCCGATCATGATTTAGAAACTGGTGAAAACCAGATAACCGCTTGCGATACGATCTCTTAATCGTTTTGGCGAGCCACCCACTGTGTATGCTCACGGGAGAATGCTCTCTCTGCCTCATTAACAAATTCGGAAAACTCCTGCTCTCCGTTTACCATTTTTAGGCGCGTCTGAATTATCCCAATTTCGTGCGCTGTAAGGCTATATGCAGAGGCCAATTCATTAAACTTCTTTATTTGTATCCAGCCAAGTGATGCAGCAGCGACAACGAGAAGCGGCTCGCTTGGCCAGATCGAAAAAAATTCCGGTTGGCTTGAACGGAGAAGAACAAGCGCAATCGCACTTCCTTGCACGAAAACGCAAAAAATAATCCATCCAACAAAGCGTCGGCGATTTTTTTTCACGTTTTTTACGTACCAACCGCGCTGCTCGTTGATGCGCTCAACCAGGTAAAGGTCCTGACGTTCCGACAAGGGCCGTGCACGAACCTCGTCCATCTTTAGTGTTATTTGATCGCCTGCGTGAGGTCGCCGACTAATAGATTCTTGTACGTGGTTGTTTGCATCCAAGATTTCCTTAAGAAAGGCGGCATACTTGATCCTAACTTCGTTGAGTTGCGGAACGTTTTCGAAGGGTTCGGCGCGCATCATGTAACGCCAAGTCGATGTCTTAATAGACTCAGCAAGGGCACGGCAGCCATACCAGTCCTTCTCCGGCTTCTTCACAGACATGAAGATGAGCAGCGTTGTGGATGCGCCGACTATAAACGCAAACAACAATAAAAGGTTAGGTAGCCGATCAAACCATAGAGCAACTGCTGCTGCGGATACAAGAAGCCCATACTGAAGTCGAATCAGCCAAAGATAAGTTGCCTGTGCCGCGTTGGAAGCTTCATCAGAAGATCGAAATAGAGCTGGGTAATCTCCTGATTTCACAATCCAAGGTCCTTATAGACTTTTTCTTTATAATGCCAATTGTCGCCTTGGCCTTTGTACTTTGCATAATTTCCACCGAAATTATCCATAGCGTGCTTGATTATCCGAGCGTTGAAAGAAACGTGGATTGCATCTGTATTCCGAAGGATTGGGGGGCAGAGGTTCGGATCATGCTTTCTTAGTCCGTAAGATTGACTGCAACGATCGGCAGTCCAAGCGTTTGGCAGACCTCAATTTCCCAACGCACGAAACGGTATAGATTTTTGGTCGATTCTCCGACCAGCACGACCGCCTGCTTTGCGCCAGAAAAACGCTCACGGAGTTTTCGCTTTGTATTCTCTTCGCTGGACGCGTTTGTAATCGTGTTCAAATCATGAGCGTCGTGGAAGTCAAAGTCGATGTTTTTGTTCTGCTTCCAACCCTTCATGAAGGCGTAGGCCCACATATCCTCATCGCCGTCAAAAATAACATATGTTTTATTGCGATAACCCAATGCTTGGCTCCGTTCTTTTCCCTAGATAACAATGAACCGAAGGTTGGTCCTGTTGACGACCCGGTGCAACCCAAAATCGATGGGTTTCAAAGCATCATGTGAAGAGCACTTTGCTTTGGCAGAAGCGTTCCGGGCAGCGGTGAGTGGATATGCCTACATTTTCCGCTCCTCAAGCAACGGACGGCGTCTGTGCCGACTGTCGAACTTACACGCATCTAGCAGGAATCCAAATTTGGCTCGGTATTCAAACGAGGATTTCCTGCCCCGGGCACCATTAAATCGGCGAGTTACGCGGAACGATGAATCTATTAAGCTCATGATGGGCTCCTGTCGCACTAAGAGTGCAAGCCGCATTGTTCTATCCGAGAAGCCCAATCCAAGTTCGGTATGTTCCGTTCCGTCCCGCAGGCCGACGTTTGGCATGACAAAATGCTACGTGATGAACGAATGGCCGCAATGCAAAAGCTGCGACGCCGCATTAAACCGATTGTTGAACGGCAGGAAAGGGCCGTGAGTAACGACGGGAAGACGGGACGACGTCGCAATGCGGAGACCCGCAGTTTCGAGCCTTGGATAACCGATGCTGCGTCTTGCACAACTGACCGCTAGCGATAGCCACACTGCAAAAGGCCGTTCAAGATTTGACCAAGCTTCCGTCGCGCTCCTATGTGATCTGCACAACTCCCCGCAGTGGGAGCACGTTGCTGTGCAAGTTACTTGCGGCAACTGGCGTGTCTGGAATGCCAGACTCGCACTTCCATACGCCCTCGGTTGAACGGTGGTTGGCCGTCTATGGGCTTGATGAAACGCAGTTCGCCTCGCGGGAGGCGGCTGTTCAAGCGGTCTTCGAGGCGGCGCTGGCCCGAGGCATGGCCAACACCGACATCTTCGGCCTGCGCATGCAGCGGGGCAGTTTTGGCTTCTTCATGGAGCAGCTTTCGTATCTGTCGCCAATTCCCATGAGTGACGTTGAACGTATCGAGAGCGTTTTCTTAAGGAAGACATGCGCGGTTGAGCAGAAATACGCGAAGCTGACATTTGCATTTGAAGTTCAATAGGCAGCTAAGTCCCGCTGATCAGTCGCCAATTTCGTAATCGCGAGCGCTTCGGATGAACGGCCACTTCTGAGAAGCTGCTGCGCGGCCTGCATCTAGTTACTGGACGTCTGGCTTGCATCGAAAACGTCCGCCTTCCGGAGGGACAGAAAACGTAGGTCTGCACGAACGAGTGATCCAAGACTGCGCCCCTGTTCCAAGCTGACATTCAGACGATCGCGGCTTCCGAATGCAAAGGACTTACTTCCCGCATTTTCGGAAAGTAATCTGTATGACGCCAGCGCACGTGGGGCCGATAAATGCGATTGTCTAAGTCTGTACTTGTTGGTCAACAGTAGCCACTGAGCAATGGACAATGCGCACGACAACAAAGAGCCACGACGGACAGAACATCGAAGGCATCAAGAAGCCGACCACGTGCAAACATCGTTCAACTGATCGCCCCCCTGAACGCGCCTTGTCTTAGCGATCGGGTGGACAAGTTAAGGTTTGTTCTGGACGGCGTTAGCGACAAAGAAAATGAGACTTTGTCAGCCTCAAAGTTCGAGGACAAACAGTCGGACAACGTGCTGTGTCATCCGTTGCTCCCTGTGTGTGTTTACATGCAAGAAAGGGGTGAGCGGATATTAGCGGGAAGTTCTCTGAATCGTTCAGGTACTAAATAGAAGTCGGTAAGAAACGGCTGGCCGAGGACACTGCGCAGGCTGCAAACATTCATGTTTTTAGCGGCGCGTACCGGGAGGCTAAGACAGGTCATATGAAGACCCCTTTTACAAAGCCCTCACGCATTAAATATGCACTATAAGCCATCAATTTTGACGCTCTTATGTACATTCACGATGCACTATCCTTGCCCGAGCAGTGGGCTGTAGATCCACTGCTCGGGCATGCCTTCGTGAAACTGGCCACGTCGCGAATGCTCACAGCCCGGGAGCCCCAGACCACTGTAAAATAACGATATTTGGAAGACTTATTTCCTGGTGCCACAGACCTGCCCTTTGCGCATGGGCACCAAAGCCATCGCCTAAAACTGCAAAACTGGCCTTTTTTGTGGGTAGACGTGCGGAATAGTGGGTAAAAAAGTGGGTAAAACGGTCGCTCAGAAGATCCGTCAAAAAATAAAATCGTTTAATAACAGTGACTTAATTTTTGGCTGAAATTTCTATGCGGGAATGAACCGCAAAAATCACTCAACTCACGAGGCTTTTTGGCTTTCGTAAGTTGTTGATATTAAAGGGTTTTTTCTAAAATGGTGCCCGGGGGCGGAATCGAACCACCGACACGAGGATTTTCAATCCACTGCTCTACCCCTGAGCTACCCGGGCACGGGTTCAGGGACTTCAGGAAAGTCCCTCGGGTGGGCGCGTTCTAGGGCCTTCGCGCGGCACTGTCCATAGGGTCTGGAGGGTTTTTCTAACCCTTTGCGTTTAGTGTATTTTGGGGGCGGCCTGTGCGGCCTCGGACAAAGCTTGTTCCATGTCCTCCGGGTCGGTGGAGGGAACCGCGTAGGATTCGTTCAGCCAGCGCCCCAGGTCCACGTCTGCGCAGCGCTTGGAGCAGAAGGGGCGGAAGGTTTTGTCGGTGTCTTTTTCACAAATCGGGCAAGGCAAGGGGCTGTCTCCGGCTATGGATGCGGCCGCTATTGTGCGCGAGCGGAGGGGCGCCTGCAAGCCATGGATCGTGTTGATTCCCTTGCATTGTATGGTCCTACGTCGCTAGGTCTGGGGAAACATTTTGAGGGCGAATAATATGCGTATGACACGGCGGACATTTGGGGCGGGCGGCGCTTGTGCGGCTTTGAGCGGCTGTGTCGGCGGGATTGGCGGCGGGGGCGGTCTGGGCATCGGCTCGGCCGGGGATGGGGGGCCATCGACCGATCCCGAGTTCATGCCGCAGCCCAATGCCTCCTACAGTGAGTGGCTCACCGGGTTTCGGGCCCGCGCAAGGGCGGCGGGGATCTCGGACGATACGCTGACGCGCGGGCTGCGTAACGCGGGCTACCTGCCTGGCGTGGTGGAGCGGGACCGCAACCAGACGGAGTTCCGGCGGACCACGGAAGATTACCTCGCCCTGGTGGCGGGCGACGACGATGTCAGCCTTGGGCGGTCGCGTTTTGCTACCCATCGCAGCGTCCTGAACGAGGTCGAGGCGCGCTACGGCGTGCCCGCTGAAATCTGCTGTGCCGTCTGGGGCGTAGAGAGCCGATACGGCACCCGTTTGGGCGATATTCCGGTGATTTCGGCGGTCTCCACGCTGGCATGGGAAGGGCGGCGCGGGCGCTTCTTTGAGGCGCAGACAATCGCCGCGCTCCGCATCATCCAGAACGGCGACACGACGCCCGATCGCCTGCTGGGATCCTGGGCGGGCGCGATGGGACATACGCAATTCATTCCAACCACTTACGAGGAGCATGCCGTCGATTTCAGGGGCGACGGACGGCGCGATATCTGGAGCAATGATCCGACCGACTCATTCGCCTCTACCGCGAGCTATTTCAACCGCTCGGGGTGGCGCACCGGAGAGCCTTGGGGGATGGAAGTGCAGCTGCCCAGTGGGTTCAGCGCGACGACGGGGCGCGACACCCGCCGATCGGTCGCCAGTTGGCGCGAAGCGGGCGTGCGGCGGGCCGGTGGCGGCGCCCTGCCCGACCACGGATCAGCGGCGATATATGCCCCCGGCGGGGCCGGTGCGCCGGCGTGGATGCTGTTCCACAACTTCAACGTGATCCTGCGTTACAACAACTCCACCAACTACGGGATCGGGGTTGGATATCTGTCTGATCGTATCGCCGGAGGGGGGCCCCTGAGGCAGGAATTCGGTGCCGACGCCAGCGGTCTGACCCAGTCCCAACGCCGCCAATTGCAGGAGGCCTTGAACCGCGCCGGATACGACGCGGGCACCCCCGATGGGGTCATTGGATCGGGCACGGAAGCGGCGATTGAGGCGTATCAGGCGGCCAATGGGCTGCCCGTGACGGGCGAGCCATCGGCGGCGCTGTTGCGGCGGTTGCGGTAGCCTGACCGCCCTGTAACGTCAGTACACCGGGCGTACACCGGGGCGTACACATCGCGTACATACGCGGTTTGCGCACAGTGGCGGGCCAATTTACCCGACTTCTGTGCGGCGATTGTGCGGCTTCCAAGGGGTGCCTTTGGGTCGCCTATCGCGGCCAGACCTGTGCCAAGGGGGCACGGTCGCGCTTGCGGGTCAGCTCCAGCATCCCCAGCGGGGTCCAGCCCGCCACGACCACATCACCGCCCCCCAGACGGAACGCCTTTTTCACGGCGTCCTCCACCTGCTTGCGGTCGCGTTTGGGCATCGGCGCGAGGTCGAGGGTGATCTGCCCACCGAGCCCCTTGATCCGTGTCAAGCGTGGCAAGTCTCGGACCAGCGCGAGGTTGGCTTTCAACCCGGCGGCGAGGGAGTGGTCGGCGCCGGTGTTCACATCCACTGCCACGAGGGCACGGGTGGCCTCCACATAGGCATAGGCACCGCCGGACAGCGGCTGACGCGCGGCCAGTGCCGCATCGACGGCTTCCAGAACGCCGTTGTCGGCAAACCCGCCTTCGATCACCTCGTCAGGCGCGTCCCATTCGCGCCACGCGCGGGTGTGGGCGTCGTCGGCATCGAGCAGCCATTCCGGCGGAGCGGCGTGGCCCGGCGTGAATTCCGCAAGGGTCGCCGTCGCGGTCTTACACATCAAGTAGATGTCCTGGCGGACCTCCTCGGCGTCGACACCTTCGGCGCTGGACCGGACGATGATGCCGTAGTCCTCGCGGTACACGCCCACGTCATGGGCGATTTCCAACAGCCGGTCGCGCTCGTCCTCGTCCCGGATCGCACGGCTGACGTTTAGGCCAGGCTTGAACGGCGTCACAATCGCATAGCGGGATTTGAAGATCAGGTCCGGCGTCACGGGGGCCGCTTTGCCCGGTTCTGCCACGCCCGAGACCTGCACCAGAAACACATCGCCCGGCGCGATATCCTTCGCGCGGCGCATGTAGCCTTTGTCGCCATTGCCCAGATTCAAGGTGATCCCGCCCTGCCCTTTCAACGGCCGGTCAGCTTTTGCCCGAGAGATCGCGCCAACACCGGGGGCCGCCCCTTCGGGCGGGTCGATGAAGATATCGTGCAGTTTCCCGTCCACCATCAGCGCGGCGGCGCGGCGGCCTGCGACTTCATCTAGAAGAACGACTGTGCCTTTCATGTTTTCCACACCTCTATACCCGCCGCTTGCAGAAGCTGCGCGGTTTCCACCATTGGCAGGCCGACAATGGCCGAGTGGCTGCCCGATATCCACGGGATGAAAGCGCCCGCGGGACCGTGGATGGCGTAGCCGCCTGCCTTGCCCTGCCAATCGCCCGTGGCGATGTAGCCGTCCAGCTCTACCTTGCTGAGGCGCTTCATCTTCACACGACTTTCGACGATGCGTGTGGACAGGCCCTTGTCAGATTTCACCGCGATACCAGTCAGAACCCGGTGGCGGCGTCCGCCCAGAAGGGTCAGGAATTCGCGGGCCTGGGCCTCATCGCTTGGCTTGCCAAGGATGCGGCGGCCCACGGCCACGGTCGTGTCAGCGCAGAGCACCACATCGCCCGCATCGGACGGCACGGCAGCCGCTTTGCCCTTGATGATCCGGTCCACATAGGCGCGGGGCAGTTCGCCATTCAGGGGGGCTTCGTCGATATCGGGGGGGCGGATATCATCGGGCGTGAGACCCAAGACCGCCAAAATTTCAACGCGACGCGGGCTGCCAGAGCCGAGAATGAGCTTCATTGGATGCCCGATCTATTTCGCAAGAGCGATACGGGCGGCGGCATTGTAGTCGCGCTGCAACCGCTCCATCCGGCGCATGTCTTTGCCTTCGGGGATCACCAGTTCGGACTTGTCGCCCTTGAACTTGGTATGACGCCATTTGAAGGCATCCACGTCGTCGGCCAGCTTTGCCCATTTCACCACATCGGCGTCATCGGTCAAAAGGT
Source organism: Gymnodinialimonas sp. 57CJ19 (assembly GCF_038396845.1). NCBI lineage: Bacteria > Pseudomonadati > Pseudomonadota > Alphaproteobacteria > Rhodobacterales > Paracoccaceae > Gymnodinialimonas > Gymnodinialimonas sp. 57CJ19. The sequence continues at coordinate 2,165,042 of NZ_CP151587.1, read as the reverse complement.
GGCGTTGGGCTTTGCGCAGGGGTTTGGGGTCGAGGTAGTCAAACGCCCAATCGCTATCGCGGATGAACAGGATCTTTTCCTCTCCGTCCAGCGGCGGGGTGATATCGACCAGAGCGCCATCGCGATCAATCACGGCGTGGCGCTGTGCTTCCAGCCAATAACCGGTGAGTTCCCACACCAGCCAGCCGAACACGGGCGTGGCCCCTGCAAGGATCACATTGTAGAAAGGTTGGTCTTCAATCGCGCCGTCAGAGGGCGCGACCGTGACATATTCCGCAACGCCATCGCCAAGGGTCGCGGCATAGGCCGTGACCGCATCGGACATCTCAGGCGTGGTGATCGTGCGCTCAGACACGGGAGATCACTTGAAGCGGTAGTTGATCCGGCCTTTGGACAGATCGTAGGGGGTCATTTCAACCTGAACTTTGTCGCCTGCCAGAACCCGGATGCGGTTCTTGCGCATCTTGCCTGCCGTGTGCGCGATAATGGTATGGCCGTTTTCGAGCTCGACCAGGAATGTCGCGTTGGGCAGGAGTTCCTTAACGACACCAGGAAATTCGAGCATCTCTTCCTTAGCCATGGGTACTCCATTGATTGCGCCCCGACGGTGGGGCTGATTTCGGCTAAATGCGCCTAAACCCCAAAGGTTTCAAGGCAAATCGCGCAGCTTTCGGCTTTGGTCGGCGCGAGCGTGGCTCTCGGGCCAATGGGCGTGGTTGAAGACAGAGCCCTGGGCGCGCACACGGGCGATGGCGGCGGGGTCGATCTCGGCGAAGGTCCAGCCGGGGGTGTTCAGCGTGCCTTCGGCGATGATGCCATTGGGCGGGAAGCCCAGGTCGGGCGGGCCGTAAACGCTTGCGATCCCTACGTTTTCGTCGATTGCGGGGGACCATTTGGCGTCGCCCACGGTGGGCGATTGCACGGTCACGCACTGCCCCTCCAGCGCCCGCGCCATGGCCCCGATCCGCACCCGGGAATAGCCGGCGAGACTATCGGTACAGGACGGGCAAAGGATGATCTGGGCGCCCTGTTCGATCAATTCGCGCCCCAGCAGAGGAAATTCCGCATCGTAGCAAATAAGCGTGCCGATCTTGCCAAGGGCGGTGTCGATGACTTCCAGCGGCTCACCGGGGACGACGTCCCATTTCTCGCGCTCGAACCGGGTCATGACTTGCTTGTCCTGGTCCCCCAGAAACCCATCGGGCCCAAAGAGAGAGGCGCGGTTTACCGGACGCTCTGCCCCCTCCTCGAACACCGGGCCGGAGGCGGCGAGGATATGGACGCCGTAGCCTTCCGCCAGCGAGGCCATCAGCGCGTCCGCCTCTTCCGTATAGGCGTGGGCGGCGTGGAGGCTGGCTTCCAGATCCGCCGCCGCATCAGGCCCCGACAGAGCCGCCAATTCCATCCGGCCATATTCGGGGAACACCAGCAATTCCGCGCCTTCGCGGGCCGCTTCACGCACCCAGTTGATCTGCTTCTCGGCGTAGGCGGTGAAATCCGGCAGCAGGTCCAGTGAATAGGCGGCGGTGGCGATTTTCATAGAGGTTTCATCCAGAATTGCAGGGACTTGGGTATTTCATCTGTATCGCCAACGTCGGCCCAGTGGAACTGTGCCGTGACACCGGGCAGCGGCGCGTAGCCTCGGGCTTGCCAGAACGGATCGAGGGGGCTGTACCCGGAAGGGCGGGCGGGATGATCGGCGGGGCGGATCACGGCGCAGAAGGCGGAATGGGCGTGGCCAAGGGCGCGGGCGTGGGCTTCGCGCAGGTCAAAGAAGCGATGGCCGATGCCGTGGCCGCGATAGGTGGGCAAAAGCACGCTTTCGGCGCAGTAGAAAATCGTTTCAACGTCCGGCACGGGACCGGAGAGTTGCGAGGCATCGGCATGGGACACAAGCGGCATCCCCGTGGCCGCGCCAACGATGCGCGTGCCCTCCATGGCCGCCACAAGGATGGCACCGGGGGTGTCTTGGTAAGAGCGCAGGTAATTGGCCTCGTAGGCCTCATCCCCCTGATACAAATAGGGAAAGGCGCGAAACACCTCGATCCGCAGACGGGCGAGATCGGGCAGCGCGGCGGTCAGCGCCGCACCGGTCAGGGCCGCGACCCGTATGGTCATGGGCTGACTTGCGCCATCCAGTCGGCCAGATTGTAATAGGTCACGATGCGGGTGATTTTCCCGTCTGCCACGCTGAAGAAACCGCCCGCCGGAAGGCAGTAGGTTTGCCCCTGGGCCGCAGGCAGCCCTTCGTCGGTTTGCAGATAGGTGCCGTTGACGGTGAACTCTGCCGCCGCGCGGGTGCCATCGGGGGTGGCCATGACCACGATATCGGTGAGATTTTCGCGGTAGCAGCGGGTCATATGGGCGCAAAAGGCGGCGAACGCCTCGGTCCCGACACGGACGTTACCTTCGTTCACGTGGTGGGCCACATCGGGGGCAAGGCAGGCGATCATGGCGTCGGTGTCGGCGGCATTGAACGCGGCGTAATAGCGGGTGATGAGATCTGTGGTGTCCATGGCCCCAGAATAAGCGCAGAGGCGGGGGTGGGCAATGGCCCTGCGGCGGGGCGCGACGCCTTAGGCGAAGGGCGTTTCATCGAACAGGGAGGGGCCAAGTTTATCCTTTGGGAGCAAGGGGAAGTGATCCTCGGTTCCCAAAGCAGATAGCATTCGGTCACAGCGAAACGTCCGGGGGCTTTGGCGCAAGGTGTCAAAGGCCACCACGTACCAGATCGGGTATTTGAGCAGCAGGTAGTGAGGCGCGATCAATCGGTCCGAGGTCTCACCGTCCTCGCGCTGATAACGGATTTTCAGCAGCTTTTGATCAACGAAGGCCTGATGCAGCGCTTGCACCACCCGTTTGGGGGGCGCGGTGGCCCCGGCCTGAACGAAGGTGGAGGACGTCACCCCAATCACGATACGCGATTTCAGGCGGTCCACCTTGGCGCGTTTCTCGGGCGAGAACGAGGCCTCGAGCTGCCGCCGCACAGAGCCGAGGCTGGCCAGAAACAGCGGCGACTCCATCTGTTCGGCCACGGCGATGCTGATGAGCAAATCCACCGCTTCGGCGTAGGAAAGGTTCACCCGGCCCACGCCCCAGTTCCGATCCAGACGCACACCGCCGCCGCGCCCCCGGTCGGCGTCGATCTGCAAGCCTTGGTCGCGCATCAACGCAAGATCCCGCGCGATGGTCCGCGCGGAGACGCCGTGTTGGCGGGCAAGATCGGCGACGGTGCAATGGCTGTCTTGCTTCAGCTGCACCGCCAATTGATCGAGCCGCCTGATCCTGTCTGACGCATTGGCGCGGGTCATGGAACAAATAGGACATAAAATGTCACATTTAACAATAGACCGACGCCAGAGCCGGTGCGGGGGCTTCCCCCCTGCCCCACTCACCACCCCAAAAGTCGGAGAATGACCCATGAAGATGAACTACTATGTCGTCGGCACCAATGACCAAAAGGCTGCCGTTGCCTTCTACACCGCGCTGTTTGCAAAAGCGGGGGTGCACGTCATGGCGCCATCGGAGCGGATGACCTATTTCATAGGCGCGGATTTCGCCTTCGCGGTGGCAGAACCCTTTGACGGCGCGCCCGCGACGGTGGGCAATGGCACCATGGTAGGCTTCGCCGTGGGCGACGCCGCAGAGGTCACACGGATGCACGCGCTGGCGCTGGAGTTGGGCGGTCGTTGCGAGGGGGCACCCTGCCAGAAAGGGCCGAAATTTTCGGGCTACGTGAGGGACTTGGACGGCAACAAGCTGTGCCTTTCGGACTAAGCGACAGGCATCGTGCGCGGCGGTTGGGGCACTATTCCTCTGTCGCCGGGCCGAAGCGTTCTGTCATGCGGGTCACGATCTGATCGCGGGCCTGGCGGTAGCTGGTCAGCTTGGCTTCACGGGTTTCGCCAAGGCCCGTGGGGTCGATGATCGGCCAATATTCCACGTCGACGTGAAACGTCCCCGTCATCTCCAGCGCGCGGCGTTGGCTGGCGGGGGACAGAGCCACGATCAGGTCAAAGCCGGACAGATCATCGCCCCATTGCTCCATTTCATCAAAGGAGCGGACGCGGTGGCGTTCCAGTTCCACCCCCAATTCGGCGCAAACGGCGACGGCAAACCCGTCGATCTCCATCTCGCCCTTCACGCCCGCCGATTGGACATAGGCGCGGTGGCCGTAGAATTTCTTCATCAAGCCTTCGGCCATCGGCGACCGGGTAGAGTTGTGGTCGCAGCAGAACAAAACGGATTGCGGGAAGTCTTGGGCCAAGGGCTCAGGCTCCGAAGTGCAGGACGCAGATCAGGGTGAACAGGCGGCGGGCGGTGTCGATGTCGATCCCGGCCTTACCCTCCAGGCGTTCCTGCAACAGGCGCGCACCCTCGTTGTGGATACCCCGGCGGGCCATATCAATCGCCTCGATCTGCGAGGGGGGCAGCTTCTTGACCGCGTCAAAGTAGGCCTCGCAAATCTGCCAGTAGTCTTTCACCGTCTGCCGAAAGGGTGACAGCGACAGGTGAAACTCGGCCGCATCAGCGCTGTCCTCGGTATCAATATCGAACACCAGGCGTTTCTCTCGGATCGCCAGCGTCACGCGGTAGGGACCGGCGGGGGCATCTTCGTGGGGCAGCGTGAAGGTGTTTTCCTCCAGCAGATCAAAAATCGCGACCTTGCGCTCCTGCTCGATCTCGGGCGTCGGAGCGGGCAAGCCATCGGTGTCGATCTCGATATGGCAAATGTGCATCGTCATAGTCCCTTAGTCCCTGTTCAACCGCGCCAATCGCGCCGCCACAGACGCGCCGTGGGCGTCCAATCCTTCCGAGGCCGCAAGGACCTCTGCCGCCGGGCCAATCGCCTTGAGGGCGTCGGGCGTCATGCGGGCCAACGTCGTGCGCTTCATGAAGTCCAACACGTTCAGACCGCTGGAGAAACGCGCAGAACGCGCTGTGGGCAACACATGGTTCGGCCCGCCGATGTAATCGCCGATCGCCTCTGGAGTCCATTGCCCAAGAAAAACGGCGCCCGCGTGGGTAATCTGCGCGAAAAGCGCCTCGGGGTCGGCGACGCAAAGCTCCAGATGTTCTGGCGCGATGCGATCCGAAAGGGCGGCGGCCTGGGACAGGTCATCGCAAATGATAACCGCGCCATTGTCGCGCCAGCTGGCACCCGCGATGGCGGCCCGGGGCAGCGTTTCAAGTTGCCGGGTAACGGCCTCGGCCACCTTCGCGCCAAAGGCGGCATCGGTGGTAATCAGAATGGATTGCGCGGATTCGTCATGTTCGGCCTGGCTGAGCAGATCGGTGGCGATCCAATCGGGGTCGTTATCGCCATCGGCAATCACCAGGATTTCCGAGGGGCCGGCGATCATGTCGATGCCCACCTTGCCAAACACCCGGCGCTTGGCCGCCGCGACAAAGGCGTTGCCCGGTCCGGTGATTTTATCAACGGGCGCAATGGTTTCGGTGCCGTAGGCCATGGCGGCAATCGCCTGCGCCCCGCCAATGCGGTAGACCGTATCCACGCCGGAAAGCTTTGCGGCCAGAAGCACCAGAGGGTTCACGACGCCGTCGGGCGTGGGGGCGCAGATCACGAGGCGTTCCACCCCGGCCACCGCCGCGGGAATGGCGTTCATCAAAACGGAAGAGGGATAAGAGGCGAGGCCACCGGGCACATAGAGGCCCGCCGCCGAGACCGGGCCCCAGCGCCAGCCCAGTTCCGCGCCGTCGGGGTCGGTCCAGCGAGCGTCTTCGGGACGTTGGCGTATGTGGTAGGCGCGGATGCGCTCTGCCGCCAGTTCGAGCGCTTCGCGCTCTGCCGCTGGCACCTGCTCGATCGCTGCCGCGATCTCCTCGGCGCTGAAGGCGAGGGTCTCGGGCGTGAGGGTCAGACGGTCAAACTTAGCGGTCAGTTCCAGCACAGCGGCATCGCCGCGCGCGCGCACATCGGCGATAATATCGGCCACGATGGCATCCACATCGGGCGCATCTTCGCGCTTCATATCGAGAAGCGCGGCGAAACGCGCCTCAAAATCGGCGTCCTTGGTGTTGAGAAACTGTGGCATGGGCCCTCCTCGCGTTGGAGGGCAGATAGCGTGCGGGGGCCGGAGCCTCAAGCGTTGAGGGGGCGGATCATCAAATGCTGGTCATGGATGTGGCCCCCATGGTTCAGGCAATTGGGGATCGTGGCGGCGATGCGGTAGCCTGCGGCCTCGTAAGCCCTGATGGCGGCGGTGTTTTCGACGCCCACGTCGAGTTCCAATTGCATCTTGCCTTGCGCCTGCGCTTCTGCCGCGATTTCCGCCAACAGCTTGCCTGCCAGCCCCCTGCCCCGTGCGGCATGGGTCGTATAAACGGCGACCACATGGCCCCGGTGCGCCTGAACCGCGCCGGGCATGATGAACCAAGCGGCTGTGGCAAGGATCACGCCGCCCTCAATCACCGCCCAGATGTTGGAATTCGCCATCCAAGGCAGGATTTCGTCGGGCTGCATGGCGGCAAATTCAGCCGCGGTCATGCCAAAGCCCATCGGCTCTTTTTCCAGCATCTCCAGACGGATAGCCCGGTACATGCGCCAATCACCGGGGCCAAGGCGGCGCAGGCCATCGGGGCCGGGTTGCGCGATATCTTGGGTAAGATCGCGGACCATCAACAGGTCATCCTGGGACGCACCGTCCTGGATCACCGCTGCGGGCAAACGGCCCGAAGTGGCAAAGCCGTGGCGGGTATAGAACGCGCGGGCCCGGGGGTTTGCGGCGGCGACATAGAGTTCCAATTGCGTGGCGTTTTGGTCTTTGGCCGCTGCGACGAGGTGATCCATCAGCCGATCCGCCGCGCCCGCGCCCTGGGCGTCTGGGGTCACGTAGAACGGGCCGAGGGAGGCGCGGTGGCGCGACAGGGCGTTGCGTTGCGGGGCCAGACCCGCGAAGCCGATCAGGCGGGCAGCATCGAAAAGGCCGAAGACGGTGCCACTCTCGATCCATCGGCGCAAGGGTGCGTCGCTGGCTTGCGCCTCTGCCTCGGACAGCAGAAAAGCGTGGGGAAACAGGCGGATACCTTCAAGGCGCAGGGCAGACAGCGCGGGCAGATCGCCCGGCTTCAGCGTGCGCGCTACGATCATTCCGGGTGCGTGGGCGCCTTGCCCGAAACGGCGCCATAGGGCCGCGTGACGTCCTTGAGGGTGATTTCCAGCGCCTCAACCTCCAGCGCGATGGCGCCGTCGCCCGCAAGGGTCAGCTCCAACCGGCCCATGCCATCCTCGGACGGGGTCCAGTTGAGGGCGAGGACCGAGAACACCAGATCGGGATCGGCGCGGTCGATGCCTTGGCTGGACACCTTCAAGACATCCTCCACGGCCAGAACCGCCTGCACCCGTTCGGGGGTGCCGCCCTGCTGTTCCCAACGGAAACGGTTGATAAGCAAGGCAAACCGGCGACGGCTTTTTTCCCACCGCATCTCGGCGGCAGGAAAAATCGCGTCTTGGACAAGGGCCGAAATGACGGGCACGTCGGCGGCCTCCAGGGCGCGCAAGGCGACGGGGGCGTCGCTCGCATCCTCAAATCGGGCGTCTTGGGTCATTCGGAAATCCGCTCTACATTTGCGCCGACACCTTGCAGCTTGCGGGCCAGATGCTCGTAGCCGCGATCAAGGTGGTAAACGCGGTTAACCACTGTTTCGCCTTCAGCCGCCAGACCCGCCAGAATCAACGAGACCGAGGCCCGTAGATCGGTGGCCATGACCGGCGCACCGCGCAGGCTTTCAACGCCGGTGACGCGGGCGGTGTTGCCTTGCACATCAATCTGCGCGCCCATGCGCAACAGTTCGGGCGCATGCATGAAGCGATTTTCGAAGATCGTTTCTTCCAGCACCGAAGTGCCCTCGGCAAAGCACATCATCGCCATGAATTGTGCTTGCAAATCAGTAGGAAAGCCGGGGAACGGCGCGGTGGTCACGTTGACGGCCTTCAAGCGCCCGCCGGGATGACGAACCTTCAGGCCCGCGTCGGTTTCCGTGATCTCCAGACCCGCTTCTTCCATCTTGTCGCAAAGCGAAGCGACCAGATCGCGGGTGCCACCGAGGCATTCCACCTCGCCGCCCGCGATGCCGGGGGCGCACATATAGGTGCCCATTTCGATCCGGTCCGTAATCACGCGGTGGGTCGCGCCATGGAGCCGATCCACGCCGCGCACGACGATGGTTTCGGTCCCCGCCCCTTCGATGTCCGCGCCCATGGCGATCAGACAATCGGCGAGTGCCTTGGTATCAGGCTCACGCGCGGCGTTCTTGATGACAGTCGTGCCCTTGGCACGCACGGCGGCGCACATCACGTTCTCGGTCGCGCCCACGGAGGGGAACGGAAATTCAACCTCAGCGCCCTTCAGATCGCCCGAGGCGTGCACGTAGCCGTCGCGCAGATCCACCTTGGCACCCATTTTCTTGAGCCCTTCAAGGTGGAAATCCACCGCCCGCGCGCCAATGGCACAGCCACCGGGCAATGACACGATTGCCTCTCCGGTGCGGCCCAGAAGCGGGCCTAGCACGTTGAAAGAGGCGCGAAGTTTACGAACGATATCGTAGTGCGCCAACTGGGAGGTCAGTGTGTTGGCGGAAAACGCGAGGGTCTGGCCCTCGTCCAGCCGCCCGATTTGCACGCCGAGGCTTTCGAGAAGTTCCGACAGCGTGGCCACGTCCGACAGACGCGGCACATTGGTGAGCGTCAGCGGCTCATCACTGAGCAAGGCCGCGCACATCAGCTTGAGGCAGGTGTTCTTCGCCCCCGCAATCGGGATTTGCCCACTGAGCGGGCCCGAACCCTTTACGACAATTCTATCCATCTGCCCTGCCTTCTCGTTTACTCGTCCACCGGTTTTCCGGTTTGATCCTGATCGTCACCCGCCGCTGCACGGGCGCGCGTTTGTGCCTTGCGGCGGCCCATATTGGCCTTCAACGCCGCTTTCAACCGATCCTCACGGCCCGGTTTCGCGGATTTGGTGCCTTGGCCCTTGGTAGTTTTCTGCGCCATGGCCCTAGCCTTTACCCCGCGCGGGCAGAGGCGTCCAGATTGCGCTTGCATGGGGGCGCGTCAACGTCTAGGACGCGGCGAAATGTTGCTAAGCGCCTGCCTTGGTGGGAACGGAAGACAATTTTGAACGGGTCATGTTCGGACCCACTTGCCACGGCCCAGACACCGCGGCTAATAACCGGCACGGAATGCTGTGGTAGCTCAGTGGTAGAGCGCGTCATTGGTAATGACGAGGTCGGGAGTTCAATCCTCCCTCACAGCACCATTCCCCTACAATGGCAGCAGGTTACGGGTTTTCCGAGGGCGACGCTTGGGCGGCTGGACTTGCCTTCTATCGTGCGCTTCAGGCACCAAATCTTTACGCGCGACAAGATTTTTGCTTCTCAAACAGCCAACGCGGCACTACATTTCAGATGAGTAGGGGGGAGCCATCGATAAGATGTCGGACCAACAGATCAGAAATATGGAAGACTTCGCCGCCGTCAGCGGCATTTCTCGGCCTACGATATCGAAATACTTCAATGACCCGCAAAGTGTCCGGGCCACGACGCGCGCGCGAATCGAAAAAGCGCTCGACCTGTATGACTATCGGCCCAACATTTACGCGGTGAACCAGAACCGCCGAATGACCAAGAACATCGGCGTCATGGTGCCCTATCTGGCGGACCCGTTCTTTGCCGAGATCGCCCGTAACATCGAGATGATGCTGATTGAGGCAGGCTTCCGCCCGATTGTCCTAAGCTCCCATGGTAGTACCGAGCAGGAGGCCGAAAACTTGGAGAGCCTGCGGTCCCTGAAGCCTGCGGGCGTGTTGATGGCCCCGCTGGGTCGCGCCTCGGACAAAAGCGCGGTCGAGAAGTTTTGCCGCGACGTGCCCACCATCTTGTTCGACAGTAATCTGGACGGCATGGGCGAGGCGTTCATCGGCTCGGACAACGTGAGTTTTGTAGAGCAGACAGTAGGATACATCAGCGAAAACGGCGGCCCGCCGTGCTTCTTCGAGATGAAGAACCCCGCCAACCCGAACGCAAACAAGCGCCGCAAAGCCTATATCGCCGCGATGGAATCGCGCGGGATGGAGCCGCAAGTCGTCAGCATTGGCGGCGACGGTTGGGCGTTTGAGGAGATCGGGCGCCAGGGCGCACACCATGTGCTGGAAACCAAGCAGCTACCGACGGACACCGTTATCTGTAGTAACGACCGCCTTGCCATCGGCTTTCTGGCGGCTTGCTACGAGCGTGGCCTGCGCGTGGGGCGCAACGATGATTGCGCCTTGCGCGTTGCGTCCCACGACGACCACCCCTTCTCGCGCTTCACCTGTCCTGCCCTGACAACCGCCGCCCACGATTACGATTCGGTGTCGAAAGGCAGCGTGGACACCCTGTTTGAGCTGATCGAAAACGGCGCACGCTTCAAGGAACGGACCGAAACGGTATATCCCGCGAAATTAATCGTTCGCGCATCTTCCTGAAAATTATGCGCAAATTTTACGGATTTGCCAAAAATTTACGCGCGTAAAGTTTTTCATTGACCCGGCGTCCGTCTTCTCGCATCTTGAATGGGCAACATCCAACTTCAGGGAGGAACTCGGATGTCTCTCAAAAGAGCTTTGGGCGCCACAACAGCGCTCGCAATTTGCGCAGCAGGTACTGCTGCTTTCGCGGACGGCCACTCGGCCACAATCACCATCGCTACTGTAAACAACGGCGATATGGTCCGCATGCAGGGCTACACCGACCAGTTCACCGCTGAAACGGGCATCGCCGTCGAGTGGGTAACACTGGAAGAGAACGTTCTGCGCCAGCGCGTCACAACGGACATCACCACCAACGGTGGCCAGTTCGACATCATGACAATCGGCATGTACGAAACACCCATCTGGGGCGCAAACGGCTGGCTCGTCCCGCTGGACGGCCTGTCGGAAGAGTACAATGTTGACGACATCCTGCCCGCAATGGCAGGCGGTTTGTCCCACGACGGCACGCTATACGCGGCACCGTTCTACGGCGAATCTTCCATGATCATGTACCGCACGGACCTGATGGAAGCTGCTGGCCTGGAAATGCCAGACGCGCCAACATGGGAATTCATCCGCGAAGCCGCGGCTGCCATGACCGACCGTGACGCCGAAATCAACGGCATCTGCCTGCGCGGCAAGCCAGGTTGGGGCGAAGGTGGTGCATTCATCACTGCGATGTCCAACTCCTTCGGCGCACGCTGGTTCGACATGGACTGGAACGCTCAGTTCGACACCCAGGAATGGGCCGACACGCTGAACTTCTTCAACGACATGATGCAAGAGTCCGGTCCTGCCGGTTTCGCGACCAACGGCTTCAACGAGAACCTCTCGCTGTTCCAACAGGGTCTGTGCGGCATGTGGATCGACGCGACTGTAGCGGCATCCTTCGTAACCAACCCAGACGACAGCGAAGTTGCTGACTCGGTTGGTTTCGCCCTGGCACCCGACAACGGTCTTGGCCGTCGTTCCAACTGGCTCTGGGCATGGGCACTGGCAATTCCTGCCGGTACGCAGCAGCAGGACGAAGCCATGCAGTTCATCGAGTGGGCAACATCCACCGGCTACATCGAACTGGTTGCTGAGAACGAAGGTTGGGCGAACGTACCACCCGGTGCACGCACATCCCTGTACGAGAACCCCAACTACCTCGAGGTTCCATTCGCTCAGATGACGCTGGACAGCATCCTGTCGGCCGATCCGAACAACTCTACCGTCGAAGAGAGCCCCTATGTTGGTGTTCAGTTCGCGGCAATCCCGGAGTTTGCCGGTATCGCAACTGAAGTAAGCCAGGAATTCTCCAACGCTTACGCTGGTCAGCAGACCATCGAAGAAGCTCTGGCGAACGCCCAGGCGATCACGAACGAAGCCATGGAAGCAGCTGGCTACCAGTAAGCCTCTGATTTCCTAGCCAACTTAGGAAGGCGGCGTACGCGTCGCCTTCCAACACCAAATCCCCTACAATTTACTTTCTTTCCGATTAACCGAGCCCTTTGGCTCGAACGCAGAGGATATGTGTCATGGCGACTCAGCATTCCCGATCAGCGGCTCGTATCATGATGGCGCCAGCAGTTTTTCTGCTACTCGTCTGGATGCTCGTACCGCTCTGCATGACGTTGTGGTTCTCGTTCCGAGACTATCGCCCCCTTCGTGGTGGCGACCTTGGATGGGCCGGTTTCGACAACTTCATAGACTTCGCAACATCGCGGTCCTTCCTGCCGGCCGTTGGCACAACATTGTTGATCGTGGGCGGTGTCCTGCTGATCTCGATCGTTCTGGGTGTCCTTCTGGCGATCTTGTTGGATCAGCCAATGTGGGGCCAAGGGATCGTCCGTATCCTCGTGATTGCTCCGTTCTTCGTTATGCCCACCGTTTCGGCGCTGGTGTGGAAGAACATGTTCATGGACCCGACCAACGGCGTCTTCTCGCATTTATGGAGGTTCTTCGGTGCCGACCCGGTGGTGTGGCTACAAGACGCCTCGGTCTTCTCGATCGTCTTGATCGTGTCCTGGCAGTGGTTGCCGTTTGCAACGCTCATCCTTCTGACGGCGATCCAGTCGTTGGACAGTGAGCAATTGGAAGCGGCCGAAATGGACGGGGCGCCCCCGCTGTCGCGCTTCATCTTCATCACCCTGCCCCACCTGAGCCGCGCCATTACCATTGTGGTGCTGATCCAGACGATCTTCCTGCTGGCCGTTTTCGCCGAAATCTTCGTGACCACCGGCGGCGCGTTCGGAACGCGGACCCTGACCTATCTGATTTACCAGCGCGTGCTGGAAAGCCAGAACGTGGGCTTGGGCAGCGCAGGCGGCGTCTACGCCATCATCCTTGCCAACATCGTTGCCATCTTCCTGATGCGCATCGTCGGCAAAAACCTGGACAAGTGAGGGAATAGATATGGCACGTGCTGTTACACCCCAACGCAAAGCTTTGAATACGACCTTTGCGTGGATCATCGGGTTGCTGATCTTCTTCCCGATCCTCTGGACCGTCCTGACCTCGTTCAAAACCGAGGCCGAGGCGATCGCCAACCCACCCATCTTCCTGGCTTTTGACTGGACGCTGGAAAACTACGGTGTGGTCCTGGAACGCTCTAACTACCTGCGGTTCCTGACCAACTCGATCATCATCGCGGGCGGGTCCACCGTTCTGGGCATCATCATCGCGGTGCCTGCGGCCTGGTCGATGGCCTTCGTGCCCTCGCACCGGACCAAAGACATCCTGCTTTGGATGCTGAGCACCAAGATGCTGCCCGCCGTGGGCGTGCTCTACCCCATCTACCTGCTGTGCATTCAGCTTGGGGTCTTGGACAACCGCTTTGCCCTGGTCGTGATCTTGATGCTGATCAACCTGCCGATCATCGTTTGGATGCTTTACACCTACTTCAAGGAAATCCCCGGTGAGATCCTTGAGGCCGCCCGGATGGACGGGGCCACACTGCGCGAAGAAATCCTTTACGTGCTGACGCCAATGGCAGTGCCGGGCATCGCCTCGACCCTGTTGCTGAACTTCATCCTCGCATGGAACGAAGCGTTCTGGACGTTGAACCTGACGTCCGTGGATGCCGCACCGCTTACGGCATTCATCGCCAGCTATTCCTCACCCGAGGGCCTGTTCTTCGCCAAACTTTCGGCGGCCTCGACTATGGCGATCATGCCAATCCTCATCCTTGGCTGGTTCAGCCAGAAACAACTTGTCCGGGGCCTGACCTTCGGCGCGGTTAAGTAAGGAGACGACCCATGGGACGTATTACGCTTCAAAAAGTGCAAAAGAAGTTCGGTGATGTGGAAGTCATCCCGCCGCTGGATCTGGAAATTAACGACGGTGAATTCGTTGTCTTCGTTGGCCCCTCGGGGTGCGGTAAATCCACCCTCCTGCGTTTGATCGCAGGGTTGGAGGATGTATCGGGCGGGCAGATCAACATTGATGGCGAAGACGCCACGATGGTGCCCCCTGCCAAACGTAGCCTGGCGATGGTGTTCCAATCCTATGCGCTCTACCCGCATATGTCGGTGCGCAAGAACATCGCGTTTCCGATGCGGATGGCCAAGATGGATCAGGCGGAACAAGACCGCCGGATCGAATCTGCTGCTGCCGCGCTGAACCTGACCGATTATCTTGATCGGCGTCCGGGCCAGCTTTCGGGTGGTCAACGCCAGCGTGTTGCCATTGGCCGGGCCATTGTGCGTGAGCCTTCGGCCTTCCTGTTCGACGAGCCGCTGTCCAACCTGGACGCCGCGCTTCGTGTGGGGATGCGGATGGAGATCTCGGAGCTGCACAAAAAACTCGATACAACAATGATCTACGTGACCCACGACCAGGTTGAAGCCATGACCATGGCCGACAAGATCGTGGTCCTGCGTGCCGGTCATATCGAGCAGGTCGGCTCTCCTCTGGATCTGTACCGCACACCGCGTAACACTTTTGTTGCGGGCTTTATCGGATCGCCAAAGATGAACCTGATCGAGGGTGCAGCCGCCGCAGAACATGGCGTTCACACCATCGGCATTCGCCCCGAGCACATCGACGTGTCGATGACTGAAGGCAAATGGCAGGGCACCGTTGGCGTGGCAGAGCACCTTGGATCTGACACGTTCATCCATATCCACGGGATCGAGGGTTGCGACCCAATGACCGTGCGTGCCGATGGCGAAATGTCCGTGAAGCACGGTGACACCGTTTACCTGACGCCGCAGGACAAGCACCTGCACCGCTTTGGCGCCGATGGTTTGCGGATTGCATGAAACGGCTTGATGGCAAATCCGCCCTGATTACCGGGGCAGCCCGGGGTATTGGACGCGGATTTGCCGAGGCTTACCTGCGCGAAGGCGCGCAGGTGGCCGTTGCCGATATCGACCTGGCCGCAGCGCAAGCAACCGCTGACGCATTGGGAGAGAACGCCTACGCGGTGCAGGTTGATGTGACGGATCAAGCCAGCATCGACGCGGCGATCGCGATGGTCATTCAGACCGTTGGAAAGCTGGACATTCTGGTGAACAACGCCGCTTTGTTCGATGCCGCCGAGACCGTCGACATCACGCGCGAGAGCTATGAAAAACTATATGACGTGAACGTGGCAGGCACGCTGTTCACCATGCAGGCCGCAGCGAAACAGATGATCGCACAGGGCCACGGCGGCAAGATTATCAACATGGCCTCCCAGGCGGGCCGACGCGGAGAGCCCTTGGTGCTGGTGTACTGCTCTACCAAGGCGGCGGTGATCTCGATGACGCAATCGGCGGGGCTGAATCTGATCGGCCACGGGATCAACGTGAACGCCATTGCGCCGGGCGTCGTGGACGGGGCTCATTGGGACCATGTGGACGCGACTTTTGCCCGGCTAGAGGGCAAGGCGCCGGGACAAAAGAAGGCCGAAGTGGCCGCAGGCGTCCCCGCGGGGCGCTTTGCCACGCCGGACGATTTGACCGGGATGGCCGTATTCCTCGCCTCTCCCGAGGCCGACTACATTGTGGCGCAATGCTACAACGTCGATGGCGGCCAGTGGATGAGTTGATGAAAGACATGCGAATGGGAAAGACAATCATGGGAGATGAACCGATGGCCGCAACCGCTCCAGCGCAAAAGCTCAGCAACGCGACGCTTCGGGCGCTTCCCGAAGGCGTTCGGGTGCCCCGCTACGACCGCGCGGGCCTGACCCCGGGCATTGTTCACATCGGCCTTGGCAACTTCCACCGGGGCCATCAGGCGTGGTATTTGCACCGCTTGTTCGACGAGGGTCTGAACCACGATTGGGCGATTATTGGCGCCGGCGTACGCCCCGGTGATGCCGCCATGCGCGACCGCCTTCTGGCGCAAGATTGCCTGACCACGCTGATCGAATTGGATCCCTCGGGGCAGTCCGCCGAGGTCACGGGCTCGATGATTGATTTCGTCCCGGTCGAGGAAGACAACGGCGCGTTGATTGCACAGATGACCGATCCAGCGATCCGTATCGTGGCCCTGACCGTGACTGAAGGCGGCTATTACGTGGCCCCCGCCGATGGCTCTTTTGACGTGGACCATCCCGATATTCAGCACGACGCGATCAATCCCGGCACGCCGAAAACGGCCTTCGGCGCGATGATTGCCGCGCTGCGTCTGCGTCGCGATGCGGGCCATGGCCCGTTCACCTGCCAAAGCTGTGACAACCTGCAAGGCAATGGCGACGCCCTGCGTCAAACCGTGTTGGGGCTGGCCAAGATGTCCGACCCGGCCCTGGCCGAATGGATCGCAGACCATGTGACCTTCCCCAATTCCATGGTGGATTGCATCGTGCCCGCCACCGGCCCCAATGAACTGAAGCTGGCCAAGCAGTTCGGCATCGACGACGCCGCCCCCGTCACCCACGAGAACTTTCGCCAATGGGTCATCGAGGACAACTTCTGCGCTGGCCGCCCCGATTGGGACCGGGCCGGCGCGACTTTTACCGATGAGGTCCATGCTTTTGAGGCGATGAAAATCCGCCTGCTGAATGCGGGCCACCAAGTGATCGCCAATCCCGGAGAGGTCTTGGGTGTTGAGACAATCGCGGGGTGCATGGCCGACATTTCCATCAACGCGCTGTTTCGCAAGGTGGAAATGGAAGAAATTGCGCCCCACGTCACATCGGTCCCCGGCATGACGCCCGAGGCGTATGTTGACCTGATCGCCTACCGCTTCTCCAACCCGGAAATCGTGGATACCACCCGCCGCGTGGCGTTTGATGGCTCGTCCCGACACTCGGGCTTCTTGCACCCGATCATCCGTGACGGATTGGCCAAAGGCACCTCGATCGAGGGTCTCGCCTTGGTCGAGGCGATCTGGGCCCGCATGTGTGCAGGCACCCGCGAAGACGGCAGCGTGATCGAGGCGAATGACCCGTTGTGGGACGATCTGACCGCTTACGCCGTTGAAGCGCAGTCTCGCCCCGCCGCGTGGTTGGAGCAAGAGCACTTGTACGGCGATCTCGCTGATAATGCTGTATTTTCTGCCACGTTCACAAATTGGCTGACGCTGGTTTGGGCAGAAGGTGTGCGGGCCGCAATCAGCCAATACGCGGCGATCTAGGGCTTCCCTGCGCCGTTTGGTGGCAACGATCCGGCCAGTGCCTTGAACAGGCGCTGGCCGGATCGCGTTTTTGGGGATGTCGGGCTTTGGGGGATACCCAGCGCTCTGGCATCAGGGGCGCGAATGGGCCAATGATGCGCCAACGTGCCGCCCAAACAGGAGAAATCCCCTTGGCCTATGTCTTCACTCCGCTGCCCACCCCCACCGTTCCCGTCGCCGGAACGACAGAGCTTTTCCCCGTGCGGCGTATCTTCTGCGTCGGGCGCAACTATGCCGAGCACGCACGAGAAATGGGCCACGATGACCGCGAGCCTCCGTTTTTCTTCGCCAAACCCGCCGACGCCGTGGTGGGGGACGGGGCGACAATTCCCTACCCGCCGGTGACCGAAAACCTGCATTTTGAGGCCGAACTGGTCGTCGCAATCGGCGCGGAGGGCACAAATATCACCGAGGCGGCCGCTTTGGACCATGTTTTTGGCTATGCCTGCGGCAACGACCTGACCCGTCGCGATATTCAAGCGCAGGCCAAGAAGGCCGGACGCCCCTGGTCCATGGCGAAGGGGTTCGATAATTCTGCCGTTGTGGGGCCCATCCACCGGGTCGCGGATGTGGGCCATCGCGATTCCGGCACCATCCAGCTGACGCGAAACGGCGATTTGCAGCAAACCGGCGATCTGGCTGACATGATTTGGTCAACGCCCGAAGTTATCGCCTACCTTTCTGGCCTTGTGACCCTGATGCCCGGCGACCTGATTATGACAGGCACACCTGCCGGCGTCGGTGCGCTTGTTCCCGGCGACACGGCGGTTGTGTCGATTGCCGAGTTGCCCGACCTGACAATTACAATCGGTGATCGCGCCTAGGTCATCGTTATCAGGCAGAGGTTAAAGGTGGCTTAAAAGCTCGTCGGGCGCCTTGTAGGTGCCTGGCGCCATGAAGGATACAATATCCTCCACATGGACTGGCAAGGGAAGGTTGAGGAACGCGGACAATTCCTGCAAGAAAACAAGGGGGTAAGCTGCGGCTTTCTCGTAAGAGACCATCAAGCAGGGGGCACCTAGTTCTTCTACGAGCGCAGTATTGCGTAACTGGGCGCGCAAGCGCGTGGCGATGAAACTGCTCGCCTCCGCAGCGGTTTTCGCCCGTCGCAGCGCCATAGGCACCGGATCGCGGTAAACACACACCAGTTGAGGGGCACGGATGTCCCCGATAATTCGTTGCAAATAGCGCCCCGCGTTGGGAAATTTCCAACCCCAAACGTCATGGCTCGCGTTCCGCACCGCGATGATACTTCGGGCGTGATCGGCAAATGCCTCAGGCCGTTTGTTCTGCCGATCAAAGTTGAATTCCGGATCCTCAAGATTGCGGCCCAGGTCCGGCCCCATCGGCACCCCAAGACCCAGGATGGCCCCCGCCACCATGGATGTGCCGCCCCGCGCCGTGCCGAAACACACGACGGTCCGCGGCCCATCATTCGGCGCATTCTTACTGGGAATAGGCAGAGATGTCAGGTGCTTGGAATTTGGCTTCGGCATCGTCGCCTCGTGAACACGTGGCAAACACGCGCCACGCGCACACCTTAGCATTCAAGGCGTAACGCAAGGGTTAACAGACACCATCCCCGCCCCAAGAATGCGCTGAGCGTGGGCGACACTCGGCGCGCCTTGGGCGATCTGCGCGGCCGGGAATACAGCGACGCCGCGGTCCGTCGTGCGCTCTACCCGCGTGGGCATATAGCGGGGATCGGTAGCGTGGAGCCGCCCTTGCGGGTCACGCGCCAAATCGAGGTAGAGTATCGCCCCGGTGCGCTGCTCCAACCGCCATTGGGATGAGATGAGGTTCCCAAGGGAATATGCGACGGGCACGCGCCGCCCGTCAGCCGCCAGAAGCTGCTCGAGCGGTTGAAGAACGTGGGGGTGGCTGCCCACGATCGCTATGGCCCCCGCATCTGCCGCCGCCTGCGCCAAACGTCGCTGTCGCGCAGTGGGCCGGGCCGAGTATTCCGTTCCCCAATGGGGGAGGAGGATCACGCCATCAATCGTAGACTGCGCATTCAGGCTGTGGATAAGATTGGGGATGGAAGGGCTGTTTCCGTAACATCTCAGAACTTGGGACCGGGAATCGGGCAGGCCATTTGTTGAAAAACTGCAAGCGACCAACGCTAAATTATGGCCGCCCACCTGCTGGATTGCGTGCCTGGCCATTGCGCTGTTGGACGGATGGCTGCCCGTTGTGCTGAGCCCCGCCTCGGTAAGCGCCGAAAGTGTCCTATCCGCACCGAGGGAACCGCGATCCATCGCGTGATTGTTCGCGGTCTGCACCACATCGACACCAGCGTTGCGCAGGACAGCCGCGATTGAAGGATGGTAGTTAAACCTAGGATATCCCGCGTAAATTTGCCCGTCAAAGAGAGTGCCGGGGTCTTGCGCATTTCGGTTGGCTGCCGAGACATTACGCGCTGCCGGTCCCTCAAGGTTGACCACCGTGACGGCGGCCTGAGACAGCGCCGGGATGAGCGGTTCAAAGGCGGGCGCGAAGCCTTCAGGGCGTCTGCTGGCCTCGGACTGAATCAGGGAATGCAGCAGGACATCGCCAGCGAATGCCAGATCGGGCCGCCCACAAGAGTTGGCTGTATCCCCGCCCGTCGGGGTACATGACACGGCCATAGCGCCCCATAGAGCGGCCCATGCCGCAACACGAGCTTTGGCCGTGAGCTGTTTGAATTCAAAAGAAAACGCCATCGCGCACCCTGTGGATAACCCATACAGGGGACTATGCGCAGCCGTTTCTGTCAATGGTCAGGCAACCGGACCCCTTAGCCAGCCCTCATCATACCGCACCCCTCCACCGGTGGCGAAGCGGGCCGCGCGGGCGATCTCGGCCTGTAGGCGGGCCACCCGCCCTGCCCCCATTGAGACGCCTTGCTCTGCCCAGAACGCGCGGACAGACAGAGCCTCTCCCTCCCGCGCCATGTCAATGCGCCCGATCAGGCGCGTGCCTTCCATGACAGGGAAAACGTAATAGCCGTAGCGGCGCTTGGGGGCGGGCACGAATATCTCGATCCGGTAGTGGAACCCGAACAGACGCTCTGCCCGCTTCCTGTCGCGCAAGGCCGGGTCGAAAGGGGAAAGCACCCGTACGCGGGGCGATGGCGCGGGCAATTCATCCAGAGTTTCCAAGCCCTTGGGCCACATCACTGACCGGCGCAACTGGCCGTTGTTCAAGGTGATGTCCACCGCCACAACCCTGCCTTCTGCCAAGGCTTGGGCCACCCAAGTCTTGGCGTCCCCCGGGCGGATCAGGTCAAAGAACGCGGCCAATTCACCGCTGGTGGCAAAGCCCAAACGGTCCAAAGCCGCGACGCAGGCCCTGTCGATGATCTCTGCATCGGATACTTGCTGCGCCAGAACATCGGATGGGATCACTCGTTCGCTCAGATCATAAAACTTGCGAAAACCCACGCGCTTCGTGACGGCCAACTCGCCTGAGCGCCACAGGTATTCCAGCGCCACCTTCGAAGGCTTCCAATCCCACCAACCGGTTGATTTTTCGACCCTTTCATCCTCCATATCGGCAGAACAACAGACCCCATTTTCGGCCACATGCCGCAGCACTTTGTCGATCTCAGGGTGGAAGCCTTCGCCGTGCCAATCCTTCCATTTGGCGTGCAACCGCGCCCGGTCACGCTCAAATCGCATCCGCCAGAGGGGGTAGAATTCCATCGGGATGATCGAGGCGTCATGGGTCCAATGTTCAAACGTCGCGCGGGCGCGATCATTGATCCATCGGAGCGCCGCGGGTCGGTAGGTTTGCCTGCGAGACCATAGGATCAGGTCGTGGGCGCGGGCGAATGTATTGACGCTATCGACCTGCACAAACCCCAAGCCGTGAACCACTTGCGCCAGGGCCGCGCCCTTGGCCGGGCCTGAGGGGGGCTCCATCAAGCCATGGCGCGCCAGAAATAACCGGCGCGCCTGTTCGTTTGGAATGACGGGCGTCGTCATCGAAGGGGTTTACGCGCTTTCGACCCACTCCCAAGGCCGGGTGTACTCGCCCAGAACCTCCCGTACCCCCGCAGCGTCAGCGCCGTTGGCCTCTAGATAGGCGACCAAGCCACGCTTCTTGTCTTCGCGCACTTCAACCACGCGCGCGGCGTGCCCCGCTTCTTCCAGGGCGGCGTTGTAGATGCGCGTGATCGCCATTTTCCGGAGGTCCGGTTTGAACACTTTTCCAACGGCGGTCTTTGGCAATTCGTCCAGAACTTCCAGATACTTCGGTATCGCAGCGCGTTCGTGGATGCGGTCTTTTGCATAGGCCAAAAGCTCGGCTTCGGTAATCGTGGACCCGTCAACCAGCTCCACATAAACGCAGGGCAATTCGCCCGCGAAGGAGTCAGGTTGGCCGATGGCACCGGCGAAGGCGACGGCATCGTGTCCGGCCAGAGCCTCTTCAATCTCGGCGGGGTCAATGTTGTGACCGCCGCGAATAATCAGGTCTTTCGCGCGGCCCGTGATCCAAAGGTAGCCATCCTCGTCAAAGCGGCCCAGATCACCGGTACGAAGGTAGATATCGTGATAGAACAGATCCTTGTTCTTGTCGGCTTCGGTATAGGTCGCGCCGGGAATGACGCCGGGGTTGGAGATGCAGATTTCGCCAATGGTATCGGTCGCGGCCTCGACAGGACCATCGGGCGTATCGTTGAGGATTTTCACATCCGTGTGCGGGAAGGTCACGCCAATCGAGCCGATTTTCTTTTCGCCCTCAACGGGGTTACACGACACAAGGCAAGTCGCTTCAGTCAGGCCGTAGCCTTCGATCAAAGTCACACCCGTGGCTTTCTCGAACCGATGGAACAATTCTACCGGCAAGGGCGCAGAACCGGAGAAGGCGGTTTTGACCGACGAGATATCGGCATCCACCGGGCGCTGCATCATGGCGGATATCGCCGTGGGCACGGTGATGATGAAGGTCACTTTCCAGCGTTCCACCAGCTTCCAGAAGTTATCGAAAACCCCCTCGCCCCGGTAGCCTTGCGGCGTCGGGAACACCACATGGGCGCCAGAAGCGACCATGGCCATCAGGATCACGTGGCAGGCGAAAACATGGAACATCGGCAGAGGGCAGATAACCGTATCTTTTTCGGAAAACAGCAGCGTATGACCGATCCAGCCGTTGTAGATCATACCGGAGTATTTGTGTTGGGCGACCTTGGGCATCCCCGTGGTGCCACCGGTGTGGAAGTAGCACCCAATGCGGTCTTCGCGCACGTCCTCAAAGTCCAAGGTCTTGTTTTGCTTAGCGCATTCAGCCGCAAAATCCAGCACCCGGGCGCTGTGTTGCGGCGGGTTCTTGGGGCGCAGGAACGGCACGATGAACTTCTTGATGCCCGTGAGGTAGCGCAGAAGGTCCACCTCGAGCACTGTTTTGACACCGGGCGCCATGGCGAGCGCTTCGTTCACCTTCTGGGCAACGTCAGTCTTGGGGAACGGCTTCAGCGTCACCACAACTTTCGCGTTGGTTTCGCGCAGGATCGAGGCGATTTGCTCGGCCTCCAGCAGCGGGTTAATCGGCGCGGCAATGCCCGCGACAGCCCCCCCGAGAAGCGTCACGGCGGTTTCGTTACAATTGGGCAGCAGATAGGCCACCGTATCCGTGGGACCGACCCCAAGGGAGCGGAACAGGTTCGCGGCCTGCGTCACCCGCCCGTGGAACTGGTTCCAAGTCAGGGTTTCAGCCGGGTCCGTGGGCCCGGAAAACAGCTGAAACGTGATCGCGTTCAGATCACCGTGCGCGTTTTTGGTATTGGTCAAAAACTCATACATCGTGACCGCAGGCTGGCTTTCTGGCCAAGGCTGCTCTGCTTCTATGGTTTTGACGTCTTCGAGCGATGCAAAACGTGCCATGGCTCCCTCCCAATTTTAATTACGGGCACCTTATTTGCGGGCGCCTCTCCCACAGGTAGCATCGGCCAAAGCTGGGGTTCACGCAACAATAACGCAACGTAGACATATCATTCTGCGGCAAGGCCTGCGGTGAACTGCAACCGCGCCAGCCGCGCGTACAGCCCCCCCTGCGCCACGAGCGTGTCATGGGTGCCTTCTGCCACGATCTTACCGCCTTCAAATACAAGAATGCGGTCGGCCTGCTTCACCGTTGCCAACCGATGCGCCACGATCAGGGTGGTGCGGGTTGCGGACATTTCGGTGACCGCCTCTTGCACGGCGCGCTCCGATTCCGCGTCGAGCGCACTTGTGGCCTCATCCAACAGAAGAATCGGCGCGTCTCGCAGGATAGCACGGGCGATGGCGATGCGTTGCTTTTGGCCGCCCGACAGCATCATGCCCCGTTCGCCGACATAGGTGTCGTAGCCCTTGGGTAGCGCGGCGATAAAGTCGTGGGCCGCGGCGGCCTTTGCGGCGGCTTCCACCTCGGCATCACTGGCATCGAGGCGGCCAAAGCGGATGTTGTCACGGGCGGAGGCGGCGAAGATCACCGGGTCTTGGGGCACCAGAGCCATCGCTTGACGGAAGGTGTCACGGGCCATGTCCGGCAGGCCCACCCCGTCAAGAGAGATCGCCCCCGCTTCAGGGTCATAAAAGCGCAGCAACAGTTGGAAGACGGTCGATTTCCCTGCCCCGGAGGGCCCCACCAACGCCACCGTTTCACCGGGTTGGATCGTGAAGCTGACCCCCTCAAGGGCGGCCGTATCGGGCCGGGTGGGGTAGTGGAAACTCACGTTATCAAAGGCAATCGCCCCGCGTCCGGCGTCGGGCAATGTCACGGCGCGCACCGGGTCGGCGACGGTATCTTCGGTGCCCAGAAGCTCTACCAACCGTTCCGTCGCGCCCGAGGCGCGTTGCAACTCGCCCCAGATCTCGGACAAGGCCCCAACGGAGCCTGCAACCATGATGGCGTAGATCAGGAACTGGATCAAAGCGCCGACGGTCATCACCTCGGCCCGCACATCCCGCGCCCCTACCCAAAGGACACCAACCACGCCCGAGAACACCAGGGCGATCACGATCACCGTCATCACGGCCCGGGTCGCAATACGTTTGCGCGCGCTGTCAAACGACAGCTCCGTCACATCGGCGAACCGGCTGGCGGTGGGTTTTTCGTGGGTGAAGGCCTGCACGGTTTGGGCGGACAAAAGCGCCTCGGACGCATTGCCCGAGCTTTCGGCGATCCAATCCTGGTTCTGACGGCTCAGCACCCGCAAGCGACGCCCGAGAACAACGATCGGCACGATCACAAGCGGCACGATCAGCAACACCGCCCCTGCCAGTTTCGGAGAGGTCCAAAGCATCAAGCCGATGCCACCGATCAGGATCAGAACATTGCGCAGCGCAACCGACATGCTGGAGGAAATGACGCTTAGAAGCAGCGTCGTGTCCGTAGTGATCCGGCTCAGGACCTCGCCCGTCATGATGCGCTCGAAGAAGGCCGGGCTCATGGTGATCATTCGGTCAAACACGGCCTTGCGGATATCGGCAATCACCCGTTCGCCAAGGCGTGTCACAAGATAGTAGCGCAATCCCGTGCCAAGGGCCAAAAGGCCCGCGATGCCGATGGCTGCAAGGAAGTATTGGTCAAGAAGCGCGGTCGCTTCCGTCTCGAACCCGTCCACCACACGGCGCACGGCAAGGGGTAAGGTCAATGATACCGTCGCGGTCAGGACAAGCGCCGCGAGGGCGCCAAACACCATGATCTTATGGGGGACAAGGAACGGAACCAGTTCTTTCAGGCTACCGATCTTCTTCGAACGCTCCCGCTCTTCCGACGCGCCGTGGGGCACGGGCTTGTCCGGTGTCGGGGCGGTAGTTTGATCGTTTGCCATGGTCTTTTCGCCTGTTCAGGATGCCACGTTCTGCAAGGCCGCCAAGAAATGTAGCGACGCGAAACGGCTATCGCTGCCCCTTCTATCGTGCATTTCCCCGCCGGAGCGCGGCGACATGCCGACGCAGTTTTCCCCGCGGTTTCGGATGTTGGTACGCAGGTGGCCATGTTTCGGGCAATCCGCAAGGGCAGCCAGAGCAAATTGCCGGAACTTGCGCAACGCCCAGTTACCCCACGTTAACACTTTTGCGTTCTACAGAGCAGACACCGCCAGAACCATGACCTGACCCCATCACTGGCCCGCCCGACCACCGGCCCGCCAACGCCAAGGACCCCCATAGGAACGCCCCCATGTGTCAGATTTGTTCTGCCTTTAACCCGACCTTAATCGGTTGCACGTACGGAGACTTGATCGACAAAGATTTGATCGGCCAGAACTTGGTCGGCCAGGACCAGGGCGTGGCGCAAAATCCGGGGGCCATTAGCGCCCCCGGCGATACGTTGCTGGAAGGGACAGATGCCAGCGCCGACACGACAACCTCAGCAGAGATTGCGGTGGGCGAGTATTTCATGGGGGCCCTGTCATCGGGCTCGGAAAGCGATTGGATTGAAATAACTCTGGAGGCCGGCACCTATACCCTTGCCGCCGTGGGCGTGGGCCCGTTGAGCTCTGCCGTGAACGACATCACGCTGACCCTGCGAAACGCCGCCGGAAATTATGTTGACTATGACGATAGCAACGGCCCCGGATTGAATGCGGATATCACCGTTGCCGTCAGTGAAACGACGACATTCTACATTGATGTCGGCTCCTACAGCTTTGCCGACAGCGGCACCTATGGCGTGTCGGTGACCCAAGGCACCGTGGCCAGCTTCAATGCGGACATGGGGGCTGGCAATCTTTTGCGCCCGAACCAAGCGTGGGTGACGACACCGGGCACGGAAGTATCGTTAACATGGGCGTTCCGGGCGTCGGGCAACGATCCGTTGAACAATACCCCCTCAATCGCCATGAACGCGGACCAAATTGCCCTTACCGAAGCGGCGATGGCCTATGTGGACGCGATCTCGGGCCTGAATTTCACGCAGGTCGCACCGGGAGGCACCTCTAACAACGCAACCATGTTGTTCGGCGCCTATGAGGCAAGCGACGGGTCCGGCGCCTACGCTTATTATCCGGGATCGAACGGCGGCAATACCAATGCCAACGCGCTGCAAGGGGACGTTTGGCTAAACAACACCTCGTTCTATCCCGGCCAAACCTACGGCACTGGCACCTATACTGGCTATACGATGCTCCACGAGATCGGCCACGCCATCGGCCTTGCCCACCCCGGCGACTACAATGCCACGCCCGGCGTCTTTTTCACTTACGACAATCACGCTCAATTCCTGCAAGATTCGCAGCAATACACGGTGATGAGCTATTTTGGAGAGACGAATACCGGCGTCAGTTACGGTCTTGGATACCCCGATACCTTCATGCTGTACGACTTCATGGCGATCCATCAGTTGTATGGGGCGGACGTGAACTACAACGCAGGAAACACAATCTACGGCTTCAACGCGAGCGAGGCCGGGTCGGTCTATGATTTCACCACCAATACCACACCGTTGATGACGGTTTACGACGGCCAAGGCACCGACACGATCGACCTTTCCGGCTACGCCATGGGGCAATGGTTAACGCTGCAAGAAGGGGCGTTCTCCAACATTGGCGGCTATGGGGGCAACTTCTCCATTGCCATGGGTGCCGTGATTGAAAATGCCTTGGGCGGCAGCGGCGCCGATACGATTTCTGGCAACGGCGCGGCTAACGTGATCGACGGCGGTGCGGGGGCGGATAGTCTTTCAGGCGGCGCGGGCGCTGATACGCTGATCGGCGGATCGGAATTCGACTATCTGGAAGGCGGAGAAGGACGCGATTCGATCGTTGGCGGTATGGGCGATGACACGTTGATCGGCGGGGATCAGAACGATCGTCTCTCCGGCGGCAACGGAGACGACCTGATCCTTGGCGAAATGGGGGCCGACCGCCTGATCGGGGGACGCGGCGATGATACGCTGGATGGCGGGAACCGAAACGACAAGCTGATCGGCGGAGAGGGCAACGACATTCTTTTTGGCGGCACAGGCAACGACATGCTGCGCGGCGGCACCCAAAGCGACTACCTGAAGGGCGATGCAGGCGACGATGTATTATGGGGCGGCGCCGGGCATGACACGCTGATCGGCGGCGCCGGTAACGACACAATGACCGGCAATTTCAACGCGGATACATTCATCTTCTTTGACGGCCACGGCGACGACGCCATCAGCGATTTTGAGGCGACCAACGATTTTGAAAAGATCGACTTCTCTGGTCTTTCCTCCTTGAACAGCCTCTCCGAAGTGCTCGGGACGGGCTCCGGCACCGCCGCGGCCACCCAGGTGGGCGGTGATGTGGCGATCACCACAGGTGGGGGGACAATCATGCTGGAGGGCGTGAACTTCGTGGATCTCGACGCTCAAGACTTCATCTTCTGATGCGGGTCAAAAGCGGCAACGCCATAGCCGCGCCCTGCCGGACCAGAACAACGCACATACTCGGAAGGTTGGAGCGGGCGACGGGAATCGAACCCGTATCATCAGCTTGGAAGGCTGAGGTCTTACCATTACACAACGCCCGCGCGCTCTTGAGCCTGCATATTTTACACTGAATTTGGGGTCAAGCGCGTAGTGACGATAGGGATTCCGTGAGATCAACGGCAAACTGACAAGGGCACATAGGGCACACTTTCCGCAGAATGAATCGGCATTGCCTGCGGACTGCAAAAACCGGACCTTGGCGGCGCATGGTACCGACGGCTGCTGAGTGGACATTGGGGATACGCGCCCCGATAGTTGAATCGTCCCCTTCCAGCCGAAACCACCCGCGCCCTATTTGCCAGCGCCCCCTATCACAAGCCCGCCGATCCACCGGACCGGGTTCTGGCCTATCTCGACTTTCGAAAAGGGATCATCGTGGGGGAACCTTCGAATACACCTGCCTCGTCGGCACAATGACACAAGAGGTGCACAATAGCGTGCCCGAAATCCGCGAGGCCTGCGCCGATAGCATTCTTGGACATGCCGCTACGCTGGAGGCCGATATCGAAACGGCCCGTGTGCAGCGAAACATCGACGGACACTGGACCGCAATGGGGTTCCGCACTCCGGAGACGCCGAAGACGGGTGCTTTCAACCTCTGACGCGCGCGAAAAGTTCGAGATTGAGAGCACGCCATCGCCGCGTCACGTCCAGCGCGTGAACAAGACGTAGTCAACAATACTGCGCGATGCCTCGCTGCCGATCCTGCCGACGCGCTACTGCATGGGTGTCGCCGAACCGAAAGCCGCGCGGTTGCCGAACGGTTCACAGCAGCAGTTTCCGGATGGCGAAAAGGCCCCATGGCGGTACGGTTCATAGCCCCCAATTGCGGGGGACGTCATGCGCAACGTTCATTGGCCAACCGACGCGCAAATGTAGCGGCTACGCCCACACTTTCCGAAGTGCTCAGATCGCGTCCTTCACGACGATCGGCGCGTGCGGTGTGGCATTATCTTCATCATCGTCAATGGGTCACGACGCTGCGAGGCAACCGCCGGAGTCACAAGGGCTTTGCCGTGAAATACACCGACTGGTAAGTGGCAAGCGTCGCTTCACGCGACGAACTGCATCGAGATCTCGTTTGGCAGACCAAAGACTGGCGTCGCTACACGTTACGACAACTCGCCAATAGCCTGCGTCTCAGCCATCGCACGCGTCGCTTCCGTCGTCGTCTGATTATGGGGCCTGTGCCTAGGCAGGCAATGAATCTCACCCGCACTTCGAAATTTGAACAAGAACTTCGTGAAATGCCCATAGCCCGCGAATGGGAAAAAGCGCCCCCGCGAAACTAGCTGAGCGGCTTCGACGATCAATATCGGCCATGAAGTGCGACAAGCCGAATTTGTCAGTAGCCGCCCAGGATGCAACTTCGCGGTCGTTATAAAATGCCGTGCTTTTTGAAAACTTCGGCGAGGCTGCTTCCAGCTCGAAGCTCATCACGCACGGTGTTTTCAGAGCGCACCTTCTCAAGCGCGCCTGCAACAACCTCCTCCACTCTTTCGCTTGGGATGACGACGATACCATCGTGATCGGCGACAACCATATCACCCGAATTCACAAGAACGCCGCCGATAACACATGGCACATCGTACCACATCATCTTCCCACGATACTTGGTGTCCACTGGATTGCGCCCGCCAGAGAATACCGGAAATCCCATGTCTCGGATCATCGCTACGTCACGCACACAACCATCCGTAATACAGCCCGCGCTTTCGAGAACCTGCGCACGGGTCGAAAGCAATTCCCCCCAAGGTGCGATGTCTAGGTTTCCATTGCACGAAATGATCGGAACCTCTCCTGGTTTGAGATCATCGACCAGCGCGATCTCATGTTCGTAGACATTCACTTCGGCGTCGTCGTGGTAAATTGGCATGAAAAGGCCGACACGGGCATATCCGAAGATCGTCATGTCCTCGGCCAGAGGTGCGAGTCCCGGTGCGACGGTCTGGCTGCGCAGACCAAGGCTGTCGAGCGTATCGCATATCACTGCAGAATAGAGTTCTGCCTTACAAGTTTTCAGAATTTCGAGGCGGTCTGTCATGGTCTATCCTTTCTTGGCCGCGATCTCATGCGGCTGTCGGTTGGTTGATCATTGCACTGGCATCCATGATCTATGGACGTCGGCGCATAAGGTTGGTCTTTGATCTTTAAGTCTGTGCACCAAATGGCTCAGCGCGGAATTACGTAGAAATATTTTATATAATTCAATTATTTACCTTCCCTTCTTGCTACTTGCGCAAGACCTCTGAGGTAGCCCATCGCAAAGATATGCCCACTCATCGCGTAGCCGTCGTTTGTGGCATCATCGCAGGCCAGAAGCGGGGCATGATCGCTGCGGATAGGGCCATCGTAACCTGTTGCAACAAGTGCCTCGAACACGGCCAGCAGATCGTTCTGGCCGTCATCGGGGAACGTCTCGATAAAGTCATCCCAAGTGCCGTGCACGTCGCGCACATGAACAAACCCGATGCGTCTTTCCCAACGCCGGATCAAAGCGGGCAAATCGTGGCCATTCTCCGCAAAGCACCCAAGACACATCGTCATTGCATTTGCCGGACTGTCCGAGATCGCAAGCACCCGGTCGAAATCCTCAATGGAGCCGATAATCCTCTGCAAGCCGCAAAGCTCTGGCAGGGGTGGATCATCGGGATGCAGCGAAAGGCGCACGCCTGCGGCCTCTGCGGCGGGCACGACATCAAGCAGGAAACGCTCAAGATTGTCCCACATCTGCGCGCGCGCGATCGGCTTCTCGGTATGGGGTAGCGTCTGATCCGACATTTCCGTCAGGCGAAACCCGCTGGTTAATGCGCCGCCACGGGTCTGACGATCCATCGCCGTGCGCACGACCATGGCGTCTGGCGATACCTGAGGCATGAAGTTGTAGGCAACGACTTCCACGCCCAAAGCCCCGAGATGTCCAAGCGTCCGCTTGTAGCGCTCGGTCTGTTCTTGCCACCCGTGTTTGCCCATGACGATCTTGTCGATTGGCGGGCCAGATTCAGCGACTGTCCAGCGTAGGCCAAATGCGGCGTAGCGCGCATGGATCGCCGCCAACGCTTCGACATCATCCGGCAAGCCGTTCATGTCATAATGCACGGCCTCACTGGCCCCTAATTGGCCCAGTAGCTTCAGGTTGGTGTCATCAGGCGGGTTGGCGACCATCGTTAAACGCAAAGTGAACTCCTTAGAAATCATCGAGCGGGAAGAGCGGCCGAGTGACCCTTGTGTACTGCAGCTTGCGAACATCCGCACAGGTGGGACCCGGCGTGTCCGCCACCAGAATGCGGGCGGCAAGAGGTCCGAAACTCACCCGGAAGTGGGAGGGCGACTTTACAAAGACAAGCGCCGCTGTAGATGGGTCAAGGCCTTGGGACAGGTAAATGCCCGTGTCCCACTCCATCGACGGCCGGGTCCGAACAACGACGCGTAGTTGCCCGATGCCGAGCACGGCTGTCCGACCCATATCCATCGGAAGCCCCTGCGCGCCGGGGTCGTGCATCACATAACGTCCGTCTGATACGGAAAGGACGCGGGCTGACGTAGAAACCGGCGCGCCGTCGTTGATCGAGAATGCATGACCGAGACTCACCTCAATCACTGCCCCGACCCCAACGCCGTGGGCAATTTGCGCGGCAACCGGATCGCAGAGCGTCAATAGGGATAGTCGGGGTTGCTTGTCAGCGCCTGCGTCCAACAGCGCGCGCAGGACGGCGACATTATCGGCAGCAGCCCCCCCCGTCGGGGCGTCGCCACTGTCGGAAACAAGGGTCATTCCGTCATTTGTGTGAGCAACCTCAATCGCATGATCGAGCGGAACACTATCAAGTGTGAACTTGTGCCGGATTTCCATCACTCTGGCGGCCAACGCATCCGCAAACGCTTGGGCCGCCGCCCGATCACCATCGGCACACACCAAGGCTGCGAACCCTAGATCGGGCACATCAATCCACGGCTGCACCGGAAAGATCGATGCATGCAAGATTGAGCCTTCGCCCTCCATCTTGCGGGCCGCCCGTGCGACATGGGCCAGCGGTCCGTCGGTCGTGCGACCACAGACTGCGGGGACAAGTACGTTGCACTTCGCCAAGGCCATGACCGGCCGGCACTGGCCCGCCAGCGTTCGCGCCATCAAACCCGCAACCCGCTCTCCTGATTCATACATGTCGACGTGGGGATATTCTTGGTAGCCGACGTGAAATGTGTCGGGTTGCAGCATCAACGGCGTGATATGAGCGTGCAGATCAAGAGAAACACCGATAGGCATACCATCAGGCAAGATCGCCCGCATCCGTGCGACGACCTCACCATCCCCGTCAGGCTGGTCTTCGACAACCAATGCGCCATGCAAGACCAAGATCAGGCCGTCCACTGGCCCGGCATCGCGCAGACGCGCCTCCATTTCGGACACAAGTTCCTCAAAGGCGGGGCGCGTAATCGGCCCTGCGGCGGCGGCGTAGGACGCAATCAGGGGAACCACGTCGATTTCGGCCGCGGTCAGGCCTGCAAATACCCCCGGCACCTCGACGCGCGCCGCTCCATACCCATCGCGCATCGCGTCGCCGCGATGGATATAATATTCCTCGAAGACCGCAACTGTGGTGGGTATCGGAGAGAAGGTGTTGGTCTCTTGCATGAGCGACGCCACCGCCACACGAGGCCTGCGCGCCTTCGGCTTTTCGGGGTGCGAGATCATATCGCCACTTCCCTTGACGGCATCGGTGTTGCAATCTTTCCGCAGCCGACGCTTCCAGCTGCGCAAACTGCGGTAAACGACTGTACTTTATAGGAAAAATTACACCTCATGACCGCCCCCGGATTGATTGAAACGTGCCACCCGACCGCACTGTCGCAGCATCCGCTGCGGGTGTTCACACTGACGGGGGTCAGCCCCGGCCCAGTCTTGGCGTTGATCGGGGCGGTTCATGGGGACGAGTTGGAAGGGCCGCTTACCTTGTCGGCCCTGATGCAATATCTTGATCCCGCACGTTTGTGCGGCCAGCTGATCCTGTGTCCCGCAGCAAACGCGGAGGCCCTTGCCGCCAGCACGCGCTGCTCTCCCTCCGATGGGCTCAATCTGGCGCGGTGCTTTCCCGGTGATCCCAAGGGCGCCCCGACCGAGGTTCTCGCGGCGCTTATTGCGGAGCATGTGATCCGTCCGGCGGACGCGCTGGTTGATCTGCACAGTGGCGGCGGCCCCGTCGATTGCCCGGTCTTCGCAGGCTACGGCGATGCCCCGGCAACTCGCACTGCAAATCTTGCGATGGCCCGCGCCTTCGGCGCGCCTGTAATCTGGCGCCACCCCGCGCCGATAGCGTCGGGGCGCACGTTGTCCGAGGCGGACGCCTCCGGTATTCCCGCGATCTACATCGAAGCGGGCGGCGGGACGTTCCCGACCGAAGATATACTGGAGGCCTATAGCGACGGCGTGCGTCGCGTCATGGCACACCTCGGGATGATCGACAGCGCTCCACTGACCGCGACCGCGCCCCTGTTCGTTGCGGGAAATGGCGATCTCGACGCCGCGATCATGGCTCCGGCCTCGGGGCTTTGCAGCTGCCGGGTTTCGCTTCTGGACAAGATCAGCGCCGGGCAACCTTGTTTTGACATCACGGATATAGATGGGCGTTTGTTGCATACGATCGCCGCGCAAGCCGATGGTATCACGATGTTCCTGCGGCGCAGCAGATGGGTGTCCAAGGGCGACCTCTTGATGGCGAGCGCGACGCCGGACGATTAAGCGCCGCTTATAGAATCCTACCCCCTTCATCTAGCCAGTCTGACACGGTCGGGCTGCAATCCCTTGCTGCCGGTATCCGCCGCAAACAAGCGGCCTGCGTGGGGATCGTCGACGTCTTCACAAGCGGTCGTGATGAACAGTGTCCGGTAGTCCTGCCCGCCAAATGCGCAACTTGTCACCATTGGTGTTGGCACCTTGATCCGCCGTTCTTCCATGCCATTCGGAGCAAAGCAAATCACGCAAGATTGGCCCCAAACCGCAAGCCAAACGCAGCCCTCTGCATCTACGCACAGACCATCGGGCAATTGGCCCTCCGGCAGCGACACCCACGGCCTTCGATTAGAAACCGAGCCTGTCGGAAGATCGAAATCGAACACATCTATTCGGTGGGTCATCGAGTCCACATAGTACATTTCCGTGCCATCGGGGCTCCACCCAAGGCCGTTCGACATCGAAATTCCGGCGGCCATCTGGTTAAACCCCTGCCCCGCCCCATGTCGCCAAAGGCTGCATTCATAATGCCCGTCCGACGTGGCAGTTCCGACCCAAAACCGCCCCGCAGCATCAGGTTTGCCATCATTGAAACGCCCGATACTGGCCTCCGGAAGATCGGCGACTTCCTGAAGCGAGCCCCCTGCCGTGATGGTCAAAAGCTGTTGCCCGATGCCGAGGACCAAAGCTCCGTCGTCGGCGAGGGCCACGCATCCCGGGGCGTCCGGCAGGTCTCGCTGCATCGTGTCGCCAGATGCAACATCCGTCGTGTAGAGGCGGTGATGCCGGATATCGATCCAGACAAGCCGATTGCGTTCCGCGTCCCAGACCGGACCTTCGCCCAAGCCAGCTCGGATGTCTCCGACATGTTCCGGCACCGCGCTTCTCATCCGCCCATCCCTTAGCGTTATCTGGTTGGTGTAAGGTAGGATGTCACACTCCCACCTTACAGCGACTCATTTACATCGTCCCCCTTTGTTTAATGATTGTTTTTTATGGTGAAATCAAGTCAGTTAACCTCAAATAATGATAACTTGAATCTTGCGTTGTTGACGCTGCAACCCTAGCCTGTTTGCTCACACAGTATGGATGCGATCATGTCGAAACGTGGCCTCTATGAACGCTATGGGGAACTCTTGCCGAAGATCAGCGGCTTGGGGCCTGTCGATCTTGGGCAGGGCAACACGCCGCTTGTCCGCAGCAGATCAATCGGACCGGCGGCGGGTCTTCCTAACCTCCTGTTCAAGATGGAACATTTGAACCCGACCGGCTCCTACAAGGATCGTTTTGCGGGTCTTGCCGTGGGCGCTGCACGGGCATCGGGTGCGACCCGATGCATGGCGACCTCGTCGGGCAATACCGGGGCTGCACTTGCCGCCTTCGCAGCGGCAGGCGGGTTGAGATGCGCGCTCTACGTGTCCGAGAACGCCCCGGCGGGCAAACTTTCACAAATGCTGGCCTATGGGGCCGACGTCTATCGCGTTGATCAATTCACCATTGACCCCGTCGAAAGCATGGCGATTTCTGCCTTGCTGGAAGACGAAGCGCAAAAGCGAGGGCTTGAACTGTTCATCACGGCCTACGCGGTCTGCCCTGACGCTATGGAAGGGATCAAAACCATCGCCTACGAGATCCACGAAGACGCGCCCGAGGTGGCGGATGTCTTTGTCCCCGTCGGTGGCGGTGGTCTGCACGTCGCGATTTCGCGCGGGTTTGATGATCTTTCACAGGCGACCCCGGGCCTGTTACGTCCCCGGATGCACGCGGTGCAACTCAGTGGGAACGATACCGTCGCAACCCCATTACGCAACGGCGACACCCAAGCGCGTCCGGTCGATACGTCAACCTCGATCTCTGGCCTGGGGGTCGGTTTTATCCTTGATGGACACGACGTGATCCGCCATGCCCGCGCGACGGGCGGACAGGGCCATGTAATTGACGAGGATGTGGTCCGCGCTGTGCAGCGCAGGTTGGCGCTGGAGGAAGGTATTCTGGTTGAACCCGCCGGTGCCGTCAGCGTTGCAGGCGCCCTTGCGGCTGCGCAATCGGAGGAGATCTCGGGCGATGATCCGGTGGTCTGTATCTTGACGGGCCACGGATTCAAAGATCCCGACACCCTGCAAGCCATCGGCGGCGATGCGGTGCGGATCAGCCGGGGCGAGATTGCGGGAACATTTAAACATGACTGACAGGGTTCAAAAGGCCGGCGCATCTGACGCGGACCGGGTCGTTCTTGTGACGGGTGGTGGCACCGGTATTGGCGCCGCAAGCTGCGCCCGATTTGCGCAGGACGGTGCAACAATCGTGCTGTGCGGCATTGATACCGCCCCGATTGAACAGGTTGCGCGGAGCATATCGGACGCGGGCGGCACGGCTTTGCCCATGACTATGGATGTTACCGAGGCCGACGCGCGCACCGCGCTGTTTGAGGAAATTACTTCGACCTTTGGGCGTCTGGACGTTCTGGTCAACAACGCCGCCCTTATCGGGCAGGCCGCACTTGCACCCGCCAAAACGCAAACACTGGACCATTTCGAGCGCATTCTGTCAGTCAATCTGACGGCCGCCTTCGCGATGGCGCAGCTTGCCTATCCGTTACTGTTCAAGTCCGGAGGCTCGATCATCAACGTCTCGTCTGTGGGTGGCAGCGCTGCCCAATTCAATGCGGCAGCCTACTGCGCGTCAAAGGCAGGGCTGGATGCTTTGACCCGGAGCCTCGCGCTTGAATGGGCGAAGGACAGGATCAGGGTCAACGCAATTGCACCGGGCGACATTCAGACCGAAACCACAGATGCCCTTAAATCCGGGTGGGAGAAGGGCGTCGGAGAGAAATCGGACTTTGCCCGCACGACACCGCTCGGCAGGCCCGGAACAGCGGGCGAAATGGCCGACGTGATCGCGTTTCTGGCCAGCCCCGCCGCCAGTTTTGTCACCGGAGAGGTCGTGCGCGCGGACGGTGGGTTTCTGCTTTACTAGGGGGCCATGGGCTAGTCGTGGACCAAGTCTGGCACGAATTTCTGTGCGCTGGCTCTGATCGCGGCAACCATTTCGTCGCTGGCGCCGGAATAGGGCCAAAGCAGCGTTGGCCGAATTGGTAGCCAGCCCCCCGCCGCCGCCATCGCTTTGTCTAGGGCGGCATCCGACAACCCATGATTGCGGGCCAGAGGGGTCACCGCTTCATGTAGGAACTTCCGAAAACGCGCCTCTAGATCAAGGGCTGCGATCGGGTCCGTTTCTATCTGTTCCCACTGACGCACAGCTCCCGAAGGTGACAGGCAGGCCACATTGGAATAGGAGCCATCGGCCCCGAGAGGGCGACCGAAAGCCACGGTATGCCCGGCCACGAACACCGACAATTCGCCTAGTTTTGCGCGCCGTGCCGCGTACCAATCCGCATCTCCACCCGCGACCTTGACGCCAACAAGATCCGGCGTAACCGCACGCAGCGCGGCGATTTGGTCCACGTTGAGATGCGCCTTGGCGGTGGGGGGATTATACAAGACCAAGGGTAGCCTCTGCCCCGCTTCAGACATGCCAGCAATAAACCGTGCCCGCTCCTCCGCCGAAGGCGGCCACCAGTCGGGTAATGTCACCTGCGCGGCAACTGCGCCGCTGCCCGCAATCCGCTTCAGCCTGTCGCGTGCAACGCGCGGGTTGGAATTGCTGACGCCAATCTGTACGGGTATCTTGGCTTGCTCGGCCCTATCCAAAACGATCGCGGTGATGGCGTCGAATTCCGCCTCGGTCTGGTTGAAGAACTCGCCCGCCGTCCCGTTGGTATAGATCCCCGCCACGCCACTTTGGCATAGCATATCCACCATGGCTGTGAGCGCGCCTAAGTCTATGTTGCCCGCTTCAGACAGCGGCAGTAGCACTGCCCCCCAAATGCCTTCTGGCCGAAAATCCGACATCCTAAATCTTCGCTTGGGCGCGAAGATCGGCTTCGAGTTTGGCCTTGTAACCCGCCTTCGACGCCTGATCCACCTTTGCACTTTCACCAAAGTAGACAAACCCAAGGGCCCGCCGTGACCGGGTTGGGGATTGGTTTGCCCCTGCCCAGTGGATCGTCCTTGCATCATGCATCAAGAATGTTCCCTCAGCACCGGGAAAGGAGACGGTGTTGGCGGTGTCGTCATCGGTTCCGAAATCAGTCAGGCCTTGCGAAAACCCCAACACGTTCGAGCGTCCGTGGGGGCGAAAGCCATCCCCCTTATGGGAACCCCGCACATAGTGAATGCAACCGTTTTCAGAATCCACAGGCTCCAACGCCAACCACCCCGTTACTGCCTTGCAGGGTGAGAGGTGAAAGTAATACCCGTCCTGATGGGGCGGCGTTGGCTGGCCTATTCCAGCAGGCTTGTTAAAGTATTGCAGGTTTTGCGGCACCGCCTTCTCACCCATCACGGCACTTGCAATGTCGCTGATCACGCTCTCCTCCATCAGCGCGCGGAAGTATTCGTCATAAACCGAAAGCTTCTGCATCTGCTTCAGTGTCGAGCGGTCGTTACGATCCTCAAAATACACCTCTTCCACTGGCATCCCCGGCATGACGTCGCGGATATAGCGATCCAGCTCTGCGTTGATCTCACGCATTTTCTCGGCTTCAAACAGCGGAGTGATCGCCACAAATCCGTCAGCATTGAAGGTGTCTGACATCTGTCTTGGTTTCTGAATGGAATGCGTCACGATTGGTGTCCCTTCGGTGTGGTGTTGCCTTGAAGAGTGCATGAATCGGGCGAACAAAGCGCCATAGAGGATCGCCAGTGAACTAGGAATATCGACAAAAACATTATCAGATGGCCAAAGTTAATAGGAATTCTGTGAAACGTGCGTTTACTTCTCCATGCCTACGGCCGCTTTGATCAGCGACTGCCCATCGGTCCGGTTAGTTGGCCGTTCCATGATCTGTTGTGGATCCACCAAGGGGGGGCGCAACTGCGTTTTGCGGATGGAAGCGGTCTTACATTGAGCGCGCCCGACGGTGTTTTGATCCTACCGAATACCGCCTTCTCCGGCCATGCGATTGGCGCGGCTGCGACCGCTTCGGTGTGTCACTTCGAGACCGATGCCCCCTGCGATCCGGGCTACCTCTCTGCGGCCCCGTCCGAAAGGTTGGACCTAAGCGCGCTTATTAGGATGGCTCTCAGATTGGCCACCGAGATGCCTGATGCCTTGGATCGGCGGCAGCGTTTATTGCAGACGATCCTTGACGGGTTCACACCGGTGGAGACAACGACGCCGATAGACCGTGATGAAATCCGCGTGGACCGTGCCTGGACGCAAGCGGCGCAAAACCTGCACGTCATCCGCGGCCTTGTGGATGTGGCCGCTTTGATCGACCTGCGCGAAAGCGCCTTCAGAACGCTCCATCGCCGCGTTTACAACACCCCCGCTGGTGCACATCTGCGCGGGTTGCGTCTGGCCCAAACCCAGACGCTTTTGGCGACCACGGGTCTGACCCTAGATGAGATCGCCAAGCGGGTCGGTTATGGCCATGCGGAAACCCTGAACGCCGCGTTCCGCAAGGCCCGAGGCGTCACCCCCGGCGCGTTCAGGCGTCATGCGCAGCCCTTTGCCTGAGCCTTCACGCCAATCGCGCGAAACCGGCGTGGCAGACTGGTCCGTCCAACAGTTCCATCGGATCGCGGCCGTTCATGCATTCCGCAATCTGTCCGAAAATGGGGTCCAGTGCTTCGACGTAGCCGTCCAGCACTTCGTCCGAATGTTCGGTACAGACATAGACGCTGGTTCCTGCGAGGTAGCCAGATTTCAACATCTCTTGGGTAATCAGCGTCTTGTAGATCAATGCATCCGCACCTCCAACGGAGAAGCCAGTTAACGCGGGCAGGCCCGCCACGGTGATGTCTAACCCGTGCTTGGCGGCCAAGCTTTTCCAACGCTCACCAATGTCTCGACCTGTCTCGGTGATCACGTCCCACGACCCGACATCTTCCATCGCGTCCAGCGTCGCCAGTGCGGCCGCGGACCCGATGCGTTCAGTCCAGAATGTCGAACTGATGAAAGTGCTTTGAGCCGCTTCCATCACGTTGCGCCGCCCGATCACCGCCGTGACCGCATAGCCGTTGCCCAAGGCTTTGCCGAAAACTGCGAGGTCCGGTTCCACGCCGTAAATCTTGTGCAGGCCACCAAAAGATTGCCGGAAACCAGAGGTGCATTCGTCGAAGATAAGGACAATTCCATGGGCGTCGGCCAGCGCGCGAACCGCCTCCAGATAACCCGGTGCAGGCGCCGTGCTACGTTGAACCTCCATCTTGATGACGCCGATGGGATACTCCAAGATCAACCTCTCTAATCCCGGCAGGTCATTGTAGCTGAACGGAACGACAGACCCGGCCAGATCGCGCGGTACGCCTGCGGGTGCGAGACCGGGCAAAAGGTGTCCGTCCAGCCCCTCGGAATCGCCAAGGTTCGCTGCCAGATACCAATCATGCCACCCATGATAGCCGCAAATCGCCACGCCATCACGACCCGAGGCCGCGCGGGCGATCCGGATGGCGATGGCATTTGCCTCGCCGCCCGAACGGGCGAAACGCGCCATGTCTGCCCAAGGGTGCAGATCAATCAACCGTTCGGCCAGCGCCACTTCCTCCGGCGCGTTCAGCGTCGACATGTTGCCCGCGTCAATCACACACCTCACAGCCGCATCGACCTTTGGATGGCCGTAACCCAGCGTATTG
The DNA here is from genome assembly GCF_038396845.1 of Gymnodinialimonas sp. 57CJ19. Taxonomy (NCBI): domain Bacteria; kingdom Pseudomonadati; phylum Pseudomonadota; class Alphaproteobacteria; order Rhodobacterales; family Paracoccaceae; genus Gymnodinialimonas; species Gymnodinialimonas sp. 57CJ19. Next base: position 2,125,074 of record NZ_CP151587.1, on the reverse strand, counting down.
GTCCCAACACTCATCAACGACATGTCGGTGTAGTCGCGACCGTCCATATCCCAGACAGTGACGCCAGACGCCCGAGAGAAATAGGCAGGCCAAGCCTCTGGCAAGTGCATTTCGGGACGCTTGGATAGCAGCATGTTGCCGCCGGGAACGACCGCCTTGGCGCGGTTCCATAATTTCTGACCATTGCTCATGACGCTCTCCCTATGCTTAGGGTATATGGTTATACTGCTAACATGCCAAATCAAGGGGGAACGTAATGACTGACATGCCTTGGAGACCAACGGAATTGGATGAACGTATCTGGGCCGAAGAGCTTGACCCTTTCGTGCCCCAGCGTGTCTTCGACGTGCACACACACCTGCATAGTTGGGACCACTATATCGACTTGGACAAACACGTCGGACCCTACGCGGGTACAATCGGCCATTACTTCCCACGGGCAGATCGCGTGATAGCGGACGCGGTTGATGCCAGCCTGATGCCGGGGCGTGATGTCGAAAGGTTATCATTCCCATACCCCTACCCTCGCCCAATGGACCTTGCGGCGGCCAATGCGCTGGTGGCGGACGAAGTCTGCGGAAACTCTGCGGGATTGATGATGGTTCACCCGGAAATGAACGTCGAAACCATCCGCACAACCCTGCGTACGACGGGCATAATCGGACTGAAGCCTTATCTTGTCTACGCCAAAGGCACCGCCCCTGCGGATGCCGCGATTACGGACTTCCTTCCAGAAGAACAGATTGCTCTGGCAGACGAACTGGGCCTGATCATCATGATGCACCTGTCCAAACGCGATGCCGTGGCCGACCCTGACAACATCCGGGACCTGCTGGACCTGACTGCGCGATACCCCAATGCCAAATGGATCCTTGCCCATTGCGCCCGTAGCTATTCCGCTTGGGCGATCGAGGCTGCGGCCTCGGCACTGCGCGACATTCCCAATATTTGGTACGACACCTCGACCGTGTGCGAAGCAGATACGTTGGATGCGCTTTACACAGGGGTCGGCGTGGACCGCGTAATGTACGGCAGTGACGATCTCATCGGCCCCATGCGTGGAAAATACATCGCCTTCGGACGCGCTTGGGCTCTACTTCATCCTGGCAATCACAGCCTGTCTCTTGGTCATTGCAACCCGGAGATGACATTTATCCGTTACGAACAGCTGCGCGCAATGAAACGGGGCGCGCGCCAAGTCGGGTTGACCGAAGCGCAACGCAATGCGTTGTTTCACGACACCGCGCGCGCCTTGGTCGACAGTGTCCCGAAACCAGACGGGACCTAGATCCCGTCGAGGAAGCCGATCCCGCTCAGGTCATGGGAATCCCGGAATGCCCGGAAGGCATCTTTTAGCGCCGCTTCCTGCTCCGGGGTTTCGTAGTTGTCGAAGGGTTTGCGGCAATAGCCCGCGTCCGCGCCCTGCCATGCCATGACCCTTTTAACCGCTGACATTGGATATTGTTGCAGCGTGAAGAAGATGATGTCGTTGGCCTTGTCTTGCAACGCCTTTGCGTCGTCCAAACGCCCTTCCGCCATCGCTTTCGTCAAATCGGCGTAGAGCTCGGGGATGATATTGTAAAACGAGCCGATCAGCCCGTCCGCGCCGAAGGCAAGGCCTGACATCGCCATTTCATCGGCGCCGGAGAAGACGCGGAACTGCGGCCCGATCTCTCGCTTCATCCGACCAATCTCAAAATGTGTTGGCGCGGTGTATTTCACCCCTTTTAAGCCTTCAATCGTCGCAAGCCGTGCCAACATGTCGAAGCCAAGTGCACCAGCGAGAGTGATGTTATAGGCCACCATCGGCAACGATGTAGAAGCGGTGACGTCCGTATAATAATTCACGATCTGATCCGGGGTGAATGGCCAGTAAATTGGCGGCACCGAGGATATGGCGTCTGCGCCTGCGGCTTCAGCCTGCTGTGCCAGCGCCACCGTTTGATAGGTGCTGATCGCGCCTACGTGAACCATCACGGGAACACGGCCCGCGACTTCGTCACAGACGACTTGGACAACACGCATCCGTTCATCAGGACTCATCATGAACCCTTCGCCGGTTGAGCCCGTCAGGTAAAAACCATCAACTCCGCGAGACAGCAACGACGCGGTCAACCCACGGGTCAGATCCTCATTCAGCGTACCGTCCAAGTCGAAGGCCGTGACAAGGGCCGGGATGACGCCGTGGAAGTCATTAATCGAGAATTTTGCCATGGTATTTGGAGACTTTCGTTTGTTTCTTCCCGTTGCAGTCATTCCGCAAGGGGGTGTTCTATCAGGTGGCAGGCCGCCAGATGTTCGCCCTGCCCGGCTTTGAATTTGCGCAGGCTTGGGACATCCGTTTTGCAGATATCCTTGGCGAAACGGCATCGCGGGTGGAACGGACAGCCGGAGGGCGGGTTGATCGGGCTTGGCACATCGCCCTCAAGCACGATGCGTTGCGTTTTGCGATCCAGATCCGCGACCGGGATCGCGGACAGCAGCGCCTGCGTGTAGGGATGCAGCGTGTTTGAATAAAGCTCATCCGCGTCGCAAAGCTCCACCACCTTGCCTAGATACATCACGGCAATACGATCGCAGAGGTATTCCGTGACGCTCAGGTCGTGGGTGATGAACACATAGGTCAGGTTTTTCTCTCGTTTGAGGTCTATGAGAAGTTGCAAGACCTGCGCCTGAATCGACACGTCCAACGCGCTCACCGCCTCGTCGCAGACGATCAGTTCCGGTCCGATGCTGAGCGCGCGCGCGATGCCGATGCGTTGCCGTTGACCACCTGAAAATTCGTGCGGATAGCGATCCATCGCCTCTCGCCGCATATTCACGGCTTCCAACAGATCACCCACAATTTTGCGGCGCTCAGCCCGGCTTTTTACGCCGTAGTGGCGCAACGGGTCTTCGAGCGAGCCAAAGATGGTGAACGCGGGGTTCAAGGAAGAGTGTGGATCTTGGAAAACGATCTGAAGCCGTTTGCGGAAGGCGAACAGTCCCGCATCGTCCAGAGTCGTCAACTCTGTCTTCTCAGTGTCGTCACTGTAGGTCACGGTGCCTTGGGTCGCGCGGACCAATTGCAAGATCGCCTTGCCGAGCGTGGTCTTGCCACATCCACTTTCCCCGACGAGGCCCAGAACCTCGCCTCGATGGACATCCAGATCAACTCCGTCCACCGCGCGGACGTGACCTGTTACGCGTTTCAGAATGCCGGTGCGTATCGGGAAATGCACCTCGACATCGCGCAGGCTTAGGATCGGATCACCGGCCATCTGCTGCAAACTCCTCATAGCGCCAGCACATGACGCGGTGACTATCGGACACCTGAGTTTCGGGTGGCATCTCATCACATTTTTCAATTCGGTGGGCGCAACGGTCTGCGAACTGGCAGCCTTTGGGCCGATCATACGGATCAGGCGTTTGGCCTGGGATTGCCTTAATCTCTTGATCCTTGCCGCGACCCAAAACGGGGATCGAGTCAAGCAGCGCACGGGTATAGGGGTGCACTGGATTGCGCATAACCACGTCCACCGGCCCCGCTTCCACGATATTGCCCATATACATCACGGCCACATCATCGGCCAATTCGGCCACAACGCCCATGTCGTGCGTGATCAACATGATCGCCGTGCCGTTATCGCGTTTCAACGTGTCCATCAGCTCGAATATCTGCGCCTGAATCGTCACGTCGAGCGCGGTCGTAGGCTCATCAGCGATCAGGATGCGCGGGTTGCACGACATCGCGATGGCGATCATCGCGCGCTGCCGCATGCCCCCGGAGTAGAGATGCGGATATTCGTTTACCCGCCGCTCAGGCATGGGAATGCCCATGGAAGCCAGCAGATCTATCGCCTTGGCATGGCGCGCCTTGCGCCCCAGCTTCGTATGATACATCAGCATTTCTTTGATCTGAAAACCAATGGAATAGACTGGGTTCAGTGCCGTCATCGGGTCTTGAAAGATCATCGCGATGTCTTTGCCGCGGATGCTGCGCATCTGCGCGCCATCACGCGGCAGAGCATCAATCCGCACCGGTCCGTCCGCGCCGTGCAAGGTGATCTCGCCTTCTTCAATCCGGCTCAAGGTTGGCAGAAGTTGCATGATAGAGGCAGCTGTCACGCTTTTTCCGCAGCCACTTTCCCCCACGATACATAGCGTTTTGCCTTGCCGGATCTCGAACGAAACACCGTCGATAGCGCGGTTGCAGCGGTTATTGTTATAGAAGTATGTCTTGAGGTCCTTCACGGACAAAGCAACGTCGTTTTCCATGCCCCTACCCCTGCTGCGACGGGTCAGTTGCGTCACGCAGGCCGTCTCCGATGAAATTTACACTGAGCACGAACAAAGAGATCGTGGCGCCGACGGGCAGCCATATCCACCAGTTCTGTTCTAACACACGCAGGTCTTGCGCGGCGTTCAGGATGTTGCCCCATGTGGGGACAGATAGCGGCACGCCGAGGCCCAGAAAACTCAAGCCCGCCTCCTGCAGGATGAAGGCCGCCGTCGACAGCGTGATGTTGACCATGATCGGGCCAAGCGCATTTGGCAGCATATGTTTGTAGGCGATGCGCGCGGGGCCAAGGCCAAAGCTGCGCAGGGCCTGAACGTATTCTTCTTCGCGGATCGACAACATCCTAGCCCGTGCCATCCGGTAAATGCCGCCCCACCCCGTCAGCGTGAATATCACGATGAGGTTCAAAAGAGACTGCCCAAGGATGGCAACCAATAGCAAAACAAGAATGATCTGCGGAAACGACATGAAGATCTCGGACACCCGCATGGCGACCCAATCCAGCCAGCCACCGACATAGCCTGAATAGACTCCGATAATCACACCAATCATCGCTGATAGCAGCGCGCTGCCAAGTCCGACCAGAATGGAGACGCGACCGCCGTAAAGCACGCGGGCAAAGATATCGCGGCCCGTCTTGTCGGTGCCAAACCAATGCTCGATCGAGGGCGGTTGCGCGATCGCGCGCAGGTTTGGAGACATGGGGCTGTGTTGCGCCAACATTGGCGCCAAAAGGCTCGCCATGCAGATGATGGCAAAAATCACAAAACCGATGAGTGCCAGTCGGTTGTTGAGGAACTTTCCAAGGAACCGTCCACGACGGCGGGACTTTCCCTGCATCGAAGCTTCGCGGTCCCGCAGGCGGTCAAACTGGGCATCTCGGCGGGTTCGGGGGCGTGTAATCTGCGTGTCGGTCATGGCTTAGTCCCCCAACCGCACACGGGGATCGATGATCGCCGTCAATAGATCAACAATCAGGCTCGCCAGCAGCACGGCAAGCACCGAGAACAGAGCTACCATCATCACCAAAGGATAGTCCTGACTTCGCACGGCCGAGACAAACTCCTTGCCGATGCCGGGCCATTGAAACACCTGCTCGATGATGACCGAGCCGCCGATTAGAACAGGCAAACGGAAACCGATCAAAACGATCACCGGGGTCAGGGCGACGCGGAAGCCGTGCAGGACGTTCACGCGCCATTCAGGCATTCCCTTGGACCGCGCGGTACGGATGAAGTCGCGGCTCAAGGCATCCAGCATGGAGGAGCGCGCGTAGCGCATCACGCCCGCCGTCATCATGATTGAAAGCACCAGCGCAGGCATAATCAGGTGGGGCAAGCGGTCCCAGAAGCCGTCATAACCGGGCAAGGTACGGCCACCGACAGGCAGCCAATCAAGGTTGAGAGAGAAGACAAGGATGGCCACAAGGCCGAAAAAGAACTCAGGGATGGATACGCCCAACATGCCTACTACGGTCAGTCCCTGGTCTGTAACCGTGCCTCGGGTCAATGCGCTGATCGTGCCAAGGATGGAACCGAGGATTGTCGAGATCACGAGGGCTGCGAACGAAAGTTCCAGCGTGGCGGGGAGACGGTCCAGGAAGATGGTGGAAATCGGAACTCCGCCCGCAAGACTGTATCCGAAATTGCCTTGGACAACGCCACTGATCCAAATCCAGTAACGAACAACGAACGGCTTGCCGAGCCCAAGGCTTTCGCGCAGTTCCTGGAGTCGGTCCGGATCCATCGAGCCATAGGCATCGGGGGGGATCATGTGGGAAACAGCGTCGCCCGGTGTCAGCTCTAGGCCAAGGAAGATCAAGAAGCTGATCGCGATCACCATCGGGATCAGGGTCAGCAATCTGCGGGCGATATATGTGAGCATTTGCCTCTGGGGGTTGGCCGGTGACAGGGAGTTTGGGCAACACGAGAGCGGCGTTGAGGCCGCTCTCGCACGTAGCGCTAGACGTGATCGAGATCAGTCCCGCGGGAACTGATTGATCCAGAACAAACGTGTGTAAGGGATGTTCACGGCGGTCACATTCATATGCTCCATCTCTTCGAGCGAGGGCACATCCGTTGCGTTTTTGGTGTAGCCGAAATCAGCACGCGAGGCGGCAGCGTTACGGATCAGGTTTTCATCCCCGTCATAGGACGGCAATGCGATGATCTGATCGATCAGCGCCACACCACGGTGATAATCCTGGAACGGCACCAAGGTCGTGAACTCGTTCATCCGCGCCTCTTCGATCATGTAGGGACCGGAGCCGATCGGCATCTGCCAGAACTCGTTTTGCTGCAGCTGGAGGGGATCTGCGCCCTCAAAGTAAGACATCGGCAGCGGCGCGAACTGGGTGAACGACAACAGGACGTTCGGGTCAAGCTCAGCAAATGTGAGGGTCACGGTGTTGCCGTCAACCGCGATCCCGCTGATCGCGTCTGCGTCACCTGCCGTGAACGCGTCTGCGCCTTCGATCCGTGACAGGGTAGCAGCAAGGACGGGGTGCGTGATCGGGAACTGAGAGGCCATCTCAATGCTGCCCTGCACATCCGCGCCCGTGATCGGGGTACCGTCGTGCCACGTGAGACCATCGATCAAGGTGAAGCTGAACGTCAGGCCATCGTCAGACAACTCATAGGTTTCCGCCAGCTCACCGCCGATAGGCGTTAGCGTGCTGTCCGCCTCAAGGATCGTATCGAAGACGTATTTGTTCGACACCCAGATGCCAAGGTTCTGCCAAGGCACCTCGAAGAACTGTGCCGGACCGGCGTTGGTGTAAGCAACCAATTCGCCATCCTCGTTGGGCTCTACAGTCCAAGTCTCGATGGCAGAGTTGTAGTTGTATTGCTCGTTACCGACGGGGGCGCCGTTGCGGTTGATCCTGTCACTTTGGAAAACGTATAGCTGCTGATAGTACAGCGGCAGCATGTAGACGTTCTCATTAATGATGCCTTCCATCGCGCGGTAGCCTTCCCGCTGGATTTCTGGATCTGCGGTCGCGTTCACAGCGGCCACATGGGGCAGCATCGCTTCCACGGTTGGCACAGTCGGCATCTCGCCTTCCGCGAAGCGGTTGAAATATTCCTGATTGGCGATCGCCGCACGGGCGCCGTAAAGGATATCCCAATCAACGGCAGCAGGCCCGTTTACCGGGTCTTCCGGAAGGCCGCTGATCTGCGCACCAACATCGCCTTCGAGCAGCCGATACGTAATGTCGATACCCACGTCGCCCAACTGCGCCTGGATAACCGCCATGAAGTTCGCTGTCAGTTCATCGGGGTAATAATAGACCACATCCAGGGTGCGACTGCTGTCCCACTCGGCCTCAGCCAGCAATTCGCGCGCACGCTCTGGGTCGTAGGAATAGCTGTTCATCCCGTCAGGATAGTTGGCGGCGTCAGACGTGAGGCCCACTGCCGGAATTGCGGCACCCTCAAACAAAGTCTCTGCAATTGTCTCCATATCAATAGCGTAGGCAATTGCTTGACGCACTCGTGGGTCAGATAAGCCATTGGAGTTGATGGCCTGAGCATAGGCGCCACCGGCCACCTGTGCTGCGACCAAGGCCATTACGGATGTTGTAACTAACTTGTTCATTCAAATCCCCTGCTTTCATTCATGATGTGCGGCCCGCGAAAGCACTCGCGTGGCCGCCCCATTTCAAACCGACGCAACAAGCGCGCGAATTTTCTTCGCTTGGTAAGCGCCCACCTGTGGCCCCTACACTTGAAACACCGTGTCCATCTGACCGCCAACATGGCGTTGACAGGCCAAGATATCCTATTAACATATCAACATGGCATTTTGTGGTGTGTCAAGAATTTGTAGCCACCAAATCCGATCTAAATTCGGCCACAAGTCAAGCAGTATGCTGGGGAGCACCGCAATGAGTTCAGGCAAGCGCAACGTTCTGATCATAGGTTCGGGCGGAATCGGCAGGCGACATATCAAAGGCTATATGGAAACCGGCCGCGCAGATTTGACCTTGATCGAGCCGGACGCGCAAAAGCGCGCGGCAGTCGTGTCGGAATTCGCACCCAAAGCAGCCTACGCCGACTTGAGCGAGGCTGACCTGAAGGACTTTGACTTGGCCGTCATTTGCACGCCGGCCAATTTTCATGTCGACATTATGGAAGCCTGTGCGGCTGCTAAGCTCCCATTTTTGGTAGAGAAACCGCTTGCAGTCACAATGGACGGCGTCGACGCGGCGATCAAAATGGTGGAATGCACAGGCATTCTTGCGCGTGTCGGCTACATCCGCCGGATCGCACCAGAAGTCCGGAACCTGCGTGCCCAGATCGACGCCGGAAAAATAGGCGCGCTGAAGCTTGCATATCTTAACAGCTCGCAAGACTTTGCGAAGTACCGCCCGGATTATCGCACGACATATTACTCCCGCCCTGACATGGGTGGCGGCGCAATCCTGGATGCTGCGAGCCATAGCTTCGACATGCTGATTTCAATCATGGGACGCCCTGTCACCGTTGGGGCGATGTACGATCAATACGCTCTTGAGGGTAGCAAAACCGAGGACACATGCTTGATAGTGATCAGATTCGCGAGCGGCGCGATGGCGAACTTGACGATCAACCAGTTCCAGAAACGCAATGTTGCGCAAGCTGAATTCATCGGAACCGACGGCAACTTGCTGTTGGAACATGCCACCCTAAGCTACGCAGGTGACGACAGCGGCCACTGGTCGGAACAGCGTGATTTCATGGAGGGGATGGTCCCGATGCAGGCCCATCAGGCGCGCTTCACGATCCAAGCAAAGGCCATGCTTGACGCGCTGGATGGCAAGCCGGACCCGCTTGCCACGTTGTCGGACGCCCGGACCAATCTGGCGCTGGCGTTGGCTGCGAAGCAATCGTGGATTGAGCGGCGCTTCATAGATCTGGAAGCCGTGGCATGAGCTTGTTTTCAATGGCCGGAAAAACAGTCCTGATTGCGGGCGGCGCAGGGTATCTGGGGCTGCCCGTCTGCGAAGCGTTGCGAGCGCAGGGTGCGAGCTTGTGCATTGCAGATCATCACGCGGGGCGTCTTGCTGAAGCCAAGGCAACGCTCGAGGCTCAACCGGGCGAAGGCACGGTCGCGACCCATCATATCGATATGGGGGATGAGGCCTCGATCCTTGCGAGTGTTGCGCAATGCCCGGAGCTTCACGGCCTTGTCATGGCAACCGCCGGGTCAAGCAATACGCACTTCGATCAACTCGAAGCCGCCGAATTTGACCGCACCAATCGGATCAACCTGACCGGTACGTTCGTGCTGGCACGTGCAGCCGCTGCCGCGATGCCCCATGGCGGTGCGATGGTGTTCTATGGCTCGATGTACGGCATTGTGGCCCCCGATGCGGCCAATTACCCAGGAGGAATGCCGCGAAACCCGATTGACTACGGGGCAAGCAAGGCCGGGATCGGCCAGATGGCGCGTTATATGGCAGGACATTATGGACGCTCCGGCATTCGGGTGAACGCCATTGCGCCCGGCCCCTTCCCGCCACAGGCCGTTCAGGATGCCAACCCTGAGTTCATCGCAAACCTGACCCGCGATACGATGATGGGCCGCATGGGACAGCGCCATGAAACTGCCGGTGCGGTTGTGTTCCTTTTGTCAGAGGCCGCCAGCTACATCACCGGGCAAACCCTAAGTGTCGATGGAGGATGGACGGCATGGTAAAATTTCCGTTGGGCGACAAACCCCTTCGCCTGGCAATGCTGGGAATGACGGAGGGCAACGGCCATCCCTATTCCTGGAGCATCATCGTCAACGGCAGCTACGATGCGGACGCTCTCGCCGACTGTCCCTACGCCACGATCCGCGACTATATCGCCAAGCAACCAGCTGAGACGTTGGGCATTGCTGGCGCACAGGTGACCCACGTCTGGACCGATGATCCTGCCGACGCATTACAAGTCGCAGCCGTCGCCCATATCCCGAATGTCGCGAACCGCGCCGAGGATGTTATAGGCCATGTCGACGCCGTGCTGATCGCGACGGATATCGGGCACCAGCACGTCGCCCGCGCCCGCCCGTTCGTCGAGGCTGGCATTCCTGTCTTCATCGACAAGCCGCTGTGCGACAATCGCGAAGACTTACAGCAGTTCTCCCAATGGGCAGCGCAGGGCCATCCGATCCTCAGCTCTTCCGCGATGCGATATGCAAAGGAATTCGCGCCGTATCACCAACGCACACACGAATTTGGAGATCTGCGTCACGTCACGATGACCATGGCCAAAAAATGGGAAACCTACGGCATTCACGCGCTTGAGACGATCTTGCCCATCACCGGCCCCGGCTTTGTGAGCGTGCGCAACACTGGTACGTTTGAGCGCAACATTGTGCATCTGAAGCACCGCGACGGCATTGATGTGACGATTTCGGTGATTGGCGACCAGATCGGCGGATCTGGCTTTCTGACGATTGCGGGTACACAGGGCGGCGTTCAACTACGGTCTCAAGACACCTACCACGCTTTCAAGACGCAATTGGTGGGGGTTGTCGACTGGCTGCGCTGCGGCACGCCCCCTGTGCCATGGGCCGAGACGCAAGAGCTCATGAAACTCGTCATCGCGGGCATTGAGAGCCGGGATAACGGCGGCACTGAAATCTTGATTAGCGATATAAAGGCAGGCTGATGAGCAACGTACTGGACACACTGAATCTGACAGGGAAGGTGGCACTGGTCACCGGGGGCGCTGGCCTCTACGGGCGGCAGATCGTTGCCGCCTTAGCCGAGGCCGGGGCGACAACCTATATCGCATCGCGCGGTATCGAAGCGTTGGAGGCCGTAGCGCAAGAGGAACGCGCGCGTGGGTACGATGTACGCGCCTTGCCCCTCGATTTGGGCGATCAATCCTCTATCGACGCACTTGTCGCGACGATCGAGGCAGAGTCCGACCCCTGCGACATCCTTGTGAACAACGCCGTGACTCGCAATCCTGAAGCCCTCTGGGGCGGGTCGATGGACGCCTATGACAAGGCACTTCGGGTAAACGCTTCTTCCCTGTTTTACCTTACACATTTGGTCTCGGAGGCGATGAAACACCGTGGCAGCGGCTCGATCATCAATATCGGGTCTATGATGGGCACTGTGGGCGTAGAGCCTGCCAATTATGCGGGCACCAACATGCACGACAATCCGTCGCCGCTTTATTTTTACGAAAAAGGCGGGATGCAGAACTTCAGTCGTTGGGCTGCCAGCATCCTAGGCGCACACAATATCCGGGTGAATTGCGTGGCACCCGGCGGCTTCTTCACCGACCAACCTGCGCCCTTTGTGGCTGCCTATTCCGAGCGCACACAGCTGGGGCGGATGGCAAATACAACGGACCTCAAAGGCATCATCGTCTTCCTCGCCTCCGATGCGTCAGCCTACATTACTGGCGCGAATATTCCCGTCGATGGCGGCTATACCGCGAAATAATCAAGGATATCTGTCATGGCTGAACCCTATGCCGCAAAGACCCCAGGTACATTTACTATGCGTGAAAGTCGCGTGTTACGAACGATACGCGCGGGCAAGGTCGCGCGGGTATTGAAGTTGAATACCACCGATCCGAAAGTAGCCGAGATTTTCGCCAGCGCACAACTCGATGCGATCTGGCTCTGCATGGAACATGTGGGGGCCAGTTGGGCGGATGTGGAACATCAGATCCGCGCGGCCCGAATCCATGACGTGGACACCGTTCTGCGTGTCGCGCGCGGCAGCTACAGCGATTATATTCGCGGGCTGGAACTGGATGCAGCGGGGCTCATCGTTCCTCATGTAATGAATAAAGAAGACGCCATAACCGTCCGTGATTACACGAAATTCCACCCCTTAGGGAAACGCGCTGTCGATGGTGGAAACGCCGACGCACAATTCACCCGCGTAGGATTGCTTGACTACATGGAACAGGCCAATTCCGAACGTTTCGTCTGCCATCAGATCGAAGATCCCGAGGCCGTCGACAACCTCGACGCGATTGCCGAGATCGATGGAGTGGATTGCTTGTTTTTCGGGCCGGGCGATTACTCCGTCGCGCTTGGAATTCCAGGACAGCTTGACCATCCTGATATCGAAAATGTCCGTCGCCGCGTGGCGGAAGTGGCACGCAAAAACGGCAAGATCGCAGCGACTGTGTGCTCTCAGCCCAACATCAGCAGCTATGCCGACATGGGGTATAACTTCCTGAGCGTCGGCGCTGATGTCGTCGCTTTGGTCAATTATGCCGATGCCGCGATGGCGGCCTTTGGAGACTTGTAATGCTCGTATCGGGAATTGAGGACACCATTCTGGACGGTCGCACTAAAGGCGTTCCGGGCACGGCCCCTCCGTTTCGTTTGGGCGATATCGCCGCGAAAGGCTGGAATGTCATGGAGGAGGATATGCCGTTACCTTTGCTCCTGCTCAAACGATCCAATCTTGACTACAACGCGGAAGTGTTCGGCGACTACCTTACAGCCCATAACCTGTCCCTTGCCCCCCATGGCAAGACGACGATGGCGCCTCAGATCTTTGACGAACAGCTACACAACGGAGCTTGGGGGATCACCGCGGCGACGGTCCAGCAGGCTTTGGTCATGCACCACTACGGCGTGAAGCGTATTTTGCTTGGCAATCAGTTGATCGGGAAATCAGCGGTTGCCAGTGTCTCTGCCATGTTGCACCGCGACGAGGAGCTTGAGTTCTACTGCTTCGTGGATTCCCCCGCCCAATTGGCTTTGATCGAGCGGCATCTTCAGGCCGCGCCCCCGTCCCGACCGATCCGGGTTTTGCTGGAAGTGGGTATCCCCGGTGGACGCACGGGAGTAAGGACGCGAGATCAGGCCAGCGCTTTGGCTGAGGCGATATCGCAGGCCGATCCAGCGCTAATCCGCTTTGCCGGCGTCGCTGCGTTTGAAGGGGTTGTGCCGGGCATCGCCGATAGCGCGGACCCGGTCGCCGAATACGCCCAATCCGTTGTAGACATCGCCTCAACCTTGCCCGGAAAACTTTTGGGTGGCTTGGACGAGTTCATACTGACCGGCGGCGGCTCTGCCCATTTCGACATGATCGCGCGGGCTTTCGCGACGCTTTCGCTTCCGGTTCCCGTCCGCATCGTGTTGCGCAGTGGGTGCTATGTAACCAACGATTCCGGTGCCTATTTCGCGGCCCAGGAAGCGGCCCGCAAAGACCCGGCGCGCGATTGGACGTCGACACTGAAACCGGCGCTAGAGGTCTGGGCCTATGTGCAATCGCGACCCGAGCCGGGTTTGGCGCTTTTGACCATGGGCAAACGGGACGCGCCCTATGACGCGGGTTTACCCGTGCCGTTCGCCCGCTTCGTGCCGGGCAAAGGCACTGCCCCATTGGGAGAGACCCAGATTTTCGCGATGAACGACCAACATGCCTTTGTTCGCTTACCCAAGGATAGCGATTGGCAGGTTGGTGACATGATTGGCTCCGGAATCTCCCACCCCTGTACCGCCTTCGACAAATGGCGGTTTATACCGGTTGTCAGCGACGACTACGATGTTACGGGCGGGATACTGACCGAGTTCTAGTAGAGCATCCAGAACTCGGTCTCTAACGCATTGTGGCTTAGCCGCGTTGCGCGTCTTGGCGGCGTGTGGGGGCGAAGGCGACGCAGTCGAGCTCATATTCAAGCATGGTGCCCAAGACGCCGGTGATCGTTGTTCTGGTCGGGCGTGGCTCTGCAAAATATTCAGGAAAGATTCGGTTGTGCTCGGCTACGTCATCCGCGCTTCGCAGATAGCAGCGCACGTTGATCACGTGATCAAGGCTCAAGCCCTCGGCCTGAAGGATCGCCTCCAAATTTTCGATGGACCGGCGCATTTCCTCTTCGAAAGTGCCATTTATGATGTGCCCATCTGTACGATCGACGGATGCCTGCCCCGAGACATACACAAAGTCGCCCGCCACAATGGCAGGGCTAAACGGCAGGTCGGAGAGAGCGCCTTTTTCGACGATTTTGAGCATTTGATTGGCCTTTCGAGGTTATGTAAGAAGCGGAGGAATGAAGCGGACGTCAAAGCTATGGACGGCGCCTCGTGCTTTTCGGTCTGCAAGGTTGTTGTAAACTTGCGGCAATACAGACTGCATCCAGTCTGACGCATGGACTACAAATCCCGCTCCCACAGCATCGAGGCCGTAGGGGTAGATTTGGGTTCCCGTCCGCGCCACCGATCGGATTTGTTCTAACCAGCCAGAGTTGGTGTAGCCAACGATGATATCGGGGTCGAAACGTTCTACTGCGTCGAGCACGGGCTTTACCCCGCCTTCTCCATCTTCTTGATGAACCATCGCCACATCCAACGTGCAGTCCTGACCAAACTCGGCCGCGGCCTGAACGATAGAGTTGCGCCGCATCCGCTGTTCGTTAGACGCGATTTGGCTATCGAGGTACAAGACGCGATGAGGCGCTGATCCGAAGTGTTGGAACATGTCACGGAACGCCTGCTGATAATCCAACCGGTAACTATGCACGCGTGGATGCACGAGGGTTTGGTCAATGACGCTGATTTGGCTCGCCGTTGTTTCCAGAAAATCGAGACTTGTTTCCCCAGTAATCGAAGTGAGGACAATCACGTCCAGCGCGTCCCATACAGCCATCGGCATTTTGGCGTTCGTAAAACTTCCCAAAATGAACTCGTGTCCGTCGGAAACCACAGCTCCCTCAAGGGCCACAACGAGGCGCGTGTAGAAGTCATTATCAAAGATCCCGCCACCCACGACGTCACGATTGTAGAAAAAGCCGACCCGGTGATGCGCTTCGGTCCAGGGGGTCCGTACAAGGAAAGAACCGCGTCCGACCTGCCGGCGTATGACACCTTCTGCCTCAAGATCTTTGAGCGTCTTAACCACAGTAATCAGCGAAAAGTCGCAAAAGCCGGCGATTTCATTCTGCGATTCAATCCGGTCACCCGGTCGCAACCCGCCGGCCTTCCAACGGTGAAACAACATTTCGCGAAGTTGGAGATGGCGTGGCACAAGCGTTGTATTCATGATGTGGGGTCCCATGACATTTGTTGGGCAAGGATTCCGCCGTCCACATACAGCATTTGACCCGTAATATAACCTGCTGCTTCTGACGCCAAAAACAAAGCTGCTCCCGCAATGTCCCGAGGTGTTCCAATTCGGCCCAGGGGAATCTGGCTCGCGATCTTGTCTCGCACTCCCGGCTCTGACAGAGCCGGATTGGTGAGGGGTGTTTCCACGAGGCCCGGACCGACGCCATTCACGCGGATACTTTCGTTGGCCAGCGTCACCGCCAGCGAACGCACCATCATCAAGACCGCCCCCTTCGACGTGTCATAAGCAACACTATTTCTCTCCGCCGCACGGCCGTTCGTGGATCCGGTGCAGATTATCGATGCATTGGTTTGCGCCGATGAAACCTGTGCCGCAAATGCCTGCGCACAGAGCAAGTATCCTTTGACATTCAGATTAAATGTTCGGTCGATCTGATCCTCTGTCAGCTCGGAGAAGGGGGCATCAAAAAAATTACCGGCATTGCAAACCAACGTATCGATCCCGCCCAGAACACGGATCGACTTGGCAATCAATGAGCGTGCGCCCTCTGCGGTGCTGAGATCTGCTTGAATGAAGTGGCATTCGGATAGCTCTGCCAATTGGTCACAGGCACCGCCGTCGTCTGCCGTGTGTGCGTTTATCACAACGCGCGCGCCGGTGCGGGCAAATGCCGTGGCGATGGCCAACCCGATACCGTGTGTGCCGCCTGTGACGCAGACACGTCGCGCGGCTTGCGTTGTTTGATCATGTGACACTGGCGTAATTCACTCCGGTAGCCTAACCTATTAATATCATAACATGCTAATAGGGATTCCGGAATGTCTGTCAATCAGCGTTGGAGCAATGTCACCACGATTACCCCAAATGGCCCGGAATTTCGCGACCTTTTGATCCAAGGTGATAGGTTCATGGCATTTATTGACGCGGATGAGGTCACCAGTTCCGATTGGAGGCGAATTGACGGGCATGGCGCGATTCTGTTTCCGGGTATTGTTGATCTGCTCCAACATGGGATGTTTCGGCATCTCTACGGCGACGCGCAGCCCGGCGCTCTGGCCCAGACATCAGAATTTCTGCTGTCGTGCGGTGCGACAGCATTTCTCCCATCCTTCGGGTGCACCCCTGCGCCGCGGATGTTCGAGGTACTGTCTGACCTAGGTCGACAGTGTGCCGAGGCTGAAGGCGCACGTGCGCTGGGTGTCCATAGTGAAGGTCCGTGTTTTGCAGAACCCGGCGCGCATAATCCGGCAAACCTTGCCAGTCCGTCCGTCGAATTGGCCCAAAAGATGCTGGAGGCATCCGACGGCACCTTGGCGGCCGTCACGGTTGCCCCGGAATTGCCCGGGGCGGAAGGCTTTATCCGGCACCTGAAGGCGGCCGACGTTTCCATCCACCTTGGCCACACATTTGCAGCACCACATGACGTGCCGCGCTATGTCTCTTGGGGGATCGACGCTGTCACCCATATATTCAACGCGATGCCTCCTGTGCCTTACGGCAACATGGGCATTCACCCCTACTCGCTTGCAGACGCTCTACTGGCGGAACCTGACCTTGCAATCGGCCTCATCTGTGACGGCATTCACACGGACCCAGGCTTCATACGCTTACTGGCGCAGTTGCCGGAACACCGGATATTTCTAGAAACCGATGCGATGAAATTCGCGGGGGCGGAAGACCAATCCTTCGAGTTTTATCCCGGCTACCGCGTCCATAGCGTTAAAGGTAACGCAGTTCATGATGACAAAGGCGGGTTATGCGGCTCATCTCTTACGCCAGATGAAGCAATGGCAAACTTTATGTCGATCGGCGGGGCTGACCTAACCCGCACAAGCCACGCCACCAGTTTGACACCTGCACGGGTCTTGGGCCGAGACGCTGACATGGGAAGCATCGAGGTCGGCAAACTGGCTGATTTTGTGGTGTTGGACCCAAGCTCATTTGGCGTAGTGGCGACTTATGTCGGAGGCGTCGAAGGCTTCCGCGCACAGACCTGAACTAAGCCGCGAAGATCCTGTTCAGGATCGCTGCCATCGCCACGAGTAACGCAGGATGCGGCTCTGCCGCTGTCCGCACTTCGTTCAGTACGTCGACAGCCAAGTCAGAATCCCGATGGCGCGATTGGTGCAAGGCCGGCAATAATTCGGCAAGTGCTGCCAACGTTGCTGCTGTGTCTTCCGCGTTATAGTCCGAAGTCAGTTCACGCAGCTTTGCGGAGGCCCCAGGCGCACCAGTTCGAACGCGGCCGGCTAACTGCAATAATATCTGTGGCATGGCGAGGCCCGACTGAACCTCCTCTCGGCGCCATTGATGGGAAAACTCTTCTTCGCACCTGAAGATTTTAGTGATGGCGAGTAGGACAACCTTGCTTCGCGGCTCAGCTACTCGGTTCGTCCGATCAGACGCTTGCTCAAGATAAAGATCGACCAATCCCGGCATGCTGGCGCGATCCTTCAGTTTTCCCAAGGCAGAGGTCGCAGCCAATCTGCAATCGAGATCAGGGTCATCGTGCAACATGGTCCGTATGCGCGGCAGGGAAGACAAGTCCCCTATCTCCCCTAGCGAACGTGCTGCTCGGGCACGAAGAAGGGGGTTGGGGTCCTCCATGAATTGGGCGATGCGAGGGGCGCATGAAGTCGCTTTCAATCGCCCGAGCGAGCCGAGGGCCGCATACCGCAATTCTACCAAACCATCATACTCCAGGACCGTCTCCAGTGCGTTCAGAACGGCTGGATGCGCGCTGATATGACCGAGGGCTCTGATTGCCTCGTGGCGGACATCGAAACTGGGGTCGCGAAGGGCGGCGATCAATTCTTCTTTGGCCAAAAGGCTGCCCACGCCCCCGAACTGAAAAGCAAGATCGCGACGACGATCTTCAGATGTACGGCTGGCATATCGATTGATCCCCCAAAGCGCCTTCATCGGATTGCCGGTCGTGAAGTGTCCGACGAAATCACGTACAGACAATGCCCCCTCTTCGTGCAAACGGCTATAGGCCAGCGCTGAGATCACGGTGAGGCCGGCAGCGACAAGGAACAGCACTTCGTATTTGCCCAAATCGACGCCGAGAACCGAAACCTCTCCGGCGCCAATCCATGCAAGTAAAAAGCCCGCGGCGAACGTGGCGAGCCCACCCGCCAGCCCGTCCATGCTGTAATGGAGCGCAGTGTACTCCTCCTTGGAGGCGGGTGGGATCACATTGAGCATATAGACTGTTCCAACGGCGATACCGGCCTGAAACAGAAATCCAAACAGGAAAAACGCAAGGGGGACCAGCGCACCAGCGGCGGGCACATCAGGCTCTAGAAGGGGCAATGCCAGTAAGAGCCCTATCTGCCCTGCCTGAAGGGCCGTACGGATAGCCCTGGTGCCGTAACGATCCACGAACCAACCCGCCGTGACATTGCCAGCGGCCGCACCCACGGGGATCAGCGCCACCAGAAGCACAAGCGCCCCAGAGCTCATCCCCAATCGGTCCCTGAAGAACAGGATCAGAAACAGGCTGATAGACACAAAGACAATGCTTTGGAGCGCTGACGCAAAGAGGTAGATTACAAAGTTCCGATCACGCAGCGGCTCGGTCAATGACCGACGACGCGGCGCGTTTGAGTCTGCAGCGCGTCCTCCTCGAAGCCCCAGCAACATCAGCGCGCCCGCAATGCCAATCACAATGCCCACTGCGAAGACCGGTACGAAACGATCCAACCCGGTTCGGCCGTCCAGCCAAGCCTGAATCGCCCATGACACCCCAAGTGCCACCGGCACATAGGCCAAGGCCATACGACCAGTGATCCGGCCACGGACAGAGCGCGGCATGAATTCCTGGCTCCAAGGTGAAATTGCGGCTTCAGCCAAGCTACGGCACACCGCAAACCCCAGCATCGCAGCCATAAGAACCCCAAACACGGCATCCGGTCGCGCGGCGAAGAATGGAACGATCAGGAACAAGCCGAGAAATACGTAACGCATCGTCAGAGCTGTCGTGGCGACGCTGCGGCTGCCAAACCGCAAGACGACGGGTAAAGACAGAATGCCAAGCGCCTGAAAGAACGGCATGATCCCGGACAAGAGGCCAATTCTGCCCTCGTCCATTCCCAGCTCTGCCGCGAACAGGGTTAGGGGCGCTGTTACGGTGCAAAGCGTGGCGGTCCCAGTCATCACTGTAAACAAATAGAGCCACGGCAACCGCCGCATCTTATCAAAGTCACTTTGTTCCTGAGGCTGTACTCGGGTCATTTCTCGGCCTCTAGGCTCAGGTGAAAGCCCTTAATCACATGCTGGCCATCTTCTACCGCCCAACACGTCGCCAGGACGCGGTCAGGTGCCAATCGAAGCAGGCCGGGCTGGCCAAACCGCAAACTTCCGAATTGATTGACGATATCGTTTGAAGCACTGGCAATAGAGGTCGCCCCGAAGATCGGGCACTCCGCTTCTAGCTGCACGCTACCCGGCCCCAAACGAAGCGCTCGAACCGTCAAGCTGACCGGCGTTTCCCTGTGGCAGTGGATCGTCAGCATGCGATCGCGGCCAAGAGCCATGATGCCAGACGCCTGCCCCATAATCCCCGTCCTGATCGCGGGCCCGAAGCTATGCCCTTCATCGTCTGACACCACGATGTGATTATCTAGGTTGATTTGCGCCGCCAAATCGTAGGCCCAAAAAATAACAGCCACGCGGCCGTCGCCCAAGTGGCACAAGCGACACTCCCACGGAGCGACATGGCCGCCTGGCGACGCAAAAAATACCGATAGTCGGAACCATGTTTCCCCACCGTCGTCACTGGCGATGATCCAGCCCTCGTGGTCTTCCGTTCCAAGATGAAATGGCGCTGCTGCGGCTAAAATACGCCCAGATGGCAAGACAACAGCCGGCCCTGAGAGTTCCAGGGGGGCGCCCTCGACGGAGAATTCCTTGGGTGGCGTCCACGTCCGTCCCTGGTCGTCCGACACTGACATCCGGTTGCGCAGCGGTAGCAGGGCCATAGTTTCGGGATCGACAATTGGGGTCAGCATATCCGGGCGCTTGAAAACATATCCTGTGGCAAGGATACGTCCATCTGGCAGAACAACAGGCTTGAAGCTTTCGGATGCCAGCTCGGTCCCGTGGTGTAGCGGTTGTGGCGCATCCCAGCTGACCCCGCCATCGCAACTGCGTGACACCACTGCTCGCATATCGGCCGCATCAAACGCCTGCCCGATAGAGAACATCGCCAACAGATCCCCACTCGATGCCCTGACAACACCCGCAAAAACCGCTTGGCGGCTAACCAACAGCGGTGTCGGGTTTGCGTAGATCGTAGTTTCGTTTTTGACGGTAATTTCCATGGCCAACCCCCTCCAAGTTGCGAACGCCCGCTAGGGTGATCCGATCAGCCGATCATATTGCCCTCTATCGAAATTCGCTTGCCCGACAGATTCTTATACGGAAGGCGCGTCAGGTTGCTGGTGCAAAGCCCGGCGCTATCGACATTAAAAGAGGCACGCGCAATCGGATCGTAGGCCGCTTTATGAGATACCGCCGCTTTTACGATTACGAATGCCGCGTTTTCGGGGCGCACTCCTTGAGAATGGACATGGCCAAGGTCCATCGGGGCGGTTTTGTGCGTCGTCAGTAGGATAATAGCTGACCGGTTTTCAATTACCGCACAGGGCCCCATCTCGATCCTTGTACCGCGCATGGAAGCTAGGTGCGACTTAGGATTTTCCAGATCAAATGCGCCGTCAGATAGGTGCCTGACCGTGCCTCGCATCGGAACAGGCGCACCATGGAACGCGTCAGTTTTTGCGCCGATGTCCAGTTGCACCTCTGCACCTTGCCCTGCCTTTATGCAGGCTTGGACGGCCTCGGGATCATTGATCGCGGCTACGATGCCTTGCCGACCGGACGCTATAAGCGGTCCGAGTATGTCTGTGGCATCGCCGGGTGAGCCACCGCCGATGTTATCAGCCGCCTCGACCAACAGCACCGGCCCGGAACCAGGCGGCAGCGCATCGACACGGCCAAGTACCACATCCAGCGTTTCTTCCTTCGGATACCCATCGGTCAAATGGGCCTCCAGCATGCCAACCAAGTCATCTAGATAGGCTTCGGCCTTCGCTGGGTCCCCACGGGTCGCGGCGTTCAGACTGAATCCGCAATCGGCGATATCTGCATAGGCGTAGCCTGCCATGACATTGATACCGATAATCTCCGGGTCCACCGTCTCTATGGCGCGCGCGCGCGCCAGCACCGACCGCATCGGATCAGCAGCAGAGCCAACCCCTGTCGGCGGCAACACATAGGGTGTGGGACGATGAACTTGGTGGACGTCACCCGGCGACTTCAGAAGCGAATCTAGCGTACCGGCCGCCCGCACCGCAGATTCACGGGCATCGCGGTGGGGGTTTTCTCGGTACGCATCAAGCACTGTCGAGCAATCCACCATTGCTTGCGAAACATTGGCATGGAGGTCGAGTACAGCGACGACGGGAATGCTTCGTCCTGCTTTCCCCAACTCCTCCGCAATACGGGCCAAAACCCGGCCTTCCACATCGTCACATCCGTCGCTGACCATCGCGCCATGGAGGATCAGAAAAATCGCGTCGACCTCTGAAATATGCGCTGCGAGATCCGCAAAAAAACGGTTTTCGAAGTACGTGAGAGCCGCGGCTTCGACAAGTCCTCCAGGCATGGCAGACATTTGAATTGAGGGGATCACAGTCCAGCCCGCCGCGTCGGCAACGCTCAACGCGCCATCCATGGGCGATCCATTGCCGCGAGCAGCGCGCAGCATTTCTTCGCCCTCGGTCCAGATGCCCGTCTTGAAGTCTTCTAGGGTCGTCTTTTGCGAAAGGAATGTGTGCGTTTCATGAAACAAACCCGCCATGAGAACCGTCTGCGTCATCGAGAATCCTCTGCGGATTGAGACCAGGGCGCAGGCCCATTTATCCCATTATCATGGTAACATGATCTTTCGTCAATCCAGATTATCCAGGATCGGCCATCGCAAGCAAACTGCCCAGCAGCGGCCCATCCCGTCGCAACTCAGCCGCCACAACCTCTGATCGAAACAACTCTGGAAGGGTTTCCAACTCACTCCGAACCTGGTCCACGTACCCGCTTGCAAGTCCAACACTTCCGCCGATAGCGATTTTTGTTATGCCCAGAATTGTAACGAGGTTCGCGCAAAGCTCTGCGATTGCGCGAACCGAGGTTGCCCGCAAATCTATGGCCCATTCATCACCGTTTGAAGCCGCACCAAACACGGCCCGTGCGTCCAGATCTCCATGGCCGGCGTCTTGGGCCATGCGCGCTATCGCGCGCCCGCTGGCCACACTTTCGACCGTCCCGAACCTACCACTTCCGCAAAGGACGGCCCCGGCTTGCGACGTCGAGAAACCCAGATGCCCTGCGATGCCATTGGGACTGTTGTGGAGCGAGCCGTCGAGTATCAGCCCGCCTCCGACACCTGTCGAAACCGTTATGTAGGCGAAGTTTGCGTGACCGCGCCCTGCCCCAAGACGATGCTCCGCCAATGTAGCGGCGGCGGCGTCGTTTATTATGGTAGCGTTACCGATGTGACGTGCAAGGTCACTGGCCAGCGGGACCGACGCGATATCTTGCAAGGTGGTCTGATTGACGGCATGCCATTCGCCCGCGGCATCCACACGCCCCGTTACCGCCACGGCGAGTCGATCATCGCGCTGATAGCCGAGCGTGCGCAGCATCTCTGCTATTTGCCTATACTGCCCTTCCGGGCCAGCGGCACCAACAGTCGCGCGTTCTTCATACTGCGTGACATGCCCTTCCACGATCCGTGCTACGGCGGTTTTGGTCCCGCCAAGGTCAACCGCGAAACCCGACATGCCGGACTTCGGAGTGGCATGGGTGACGGCATGGGCGAAGCTCTGTGTCATCAACTCCAGTCGGGTAAGCGCGCTGCCAACCGTGACGGCATCAGCTCCCGCTGCAAGCGCCTTGGCAGCTAAATCCGGCGTGTTAAATCGCCCTTCGGCCATCACGAAAGCACCCAACTCAGCAAACGACTCGATCAGGGAAAAATCCGGTGCATCGTCGACGCGCTGCGTCTCAGCGGTATAGCCAGAAAGGGTCGTTCCAATGATAGCGGCCCCGTTGCTTACAGCATGCACACCATCCGCCAGCGTTGCGCAGTCGGCCATGGCAAGCGCCCCGCCTTTGATGATGGCGTTCAAGATCCCGTCCCGGCCGTCCGGGCGCGGCCGATCCGTTCCATCATAGGCGATGACATCCGCGCCGGCATCTATCAGCGACTGAACATCTGCAATTGAGGCCGCGATCCGAACCGGCGTAGCCGCACTGGCAGTCTTGACGATGCCGATGATCGGAACGTCCACCACGGATCGCACGGCTCGAAGGTTTTCTATCCCTTCGATCCGCAGTCCTACGGCACCTCCGGAAATCGCTGCACTTGCCATTGCCGCAACGATTTCTGGACGGTCCATCGGGCCGTCATCGATTGGTTGGCACGAGGCGATCAGACCGCCGCGCAATTGAGACAAGAGGGGGGATGTTTGCATTGGCCTGTCCTGTTCCATGCGGTTTGTTACGCTCAATTTGCCACACGCCGCAACGGATCAATCAGGACGACACGGGGCCAAAAACTGGCCGCAAAGCAATCGGTACAAATTTTGATCTGGCACTTCCCGCCGCGAAGTAGGATGCTACCCCAGCCGAGGTGACCAAGCATATCTTGCTGTTCTGACTGCTAAAATTACTTAGCTCCAACAGTAGAACATCCCTACGGCGACGCATTTAGGAGGACAGAAATGGGACGACTAGACGGAAAGACGTGCCTTGTGACGGCCGCCGGTCAAGGCATCGGACGCGCGTCAGCGCTGGCGATGGCTGCGGAGGGCGCACGGGTTATTGCAACGGATGTCAATGAAGCTGCGTTGAGCACTTTGGAAGGCGTAGAAACGCGGTTGCTCGACGTACGTGACCCAGATGCTATCGCAAGCGCTACGGCCGAAATCGGGGCGCCAGACGTGCTATTCAACTGCGTGGGTTTCGTTGCAAACGGCACAATTTTAGACTGTGACGAGGATCAATGGGCGTTCTCCAATGATCTCAATGTGACGTCTCTGTACCGTATGATCCGCAGCTTTCTTCCGGGAATGATTGAGAACGGCGGCGGGTCGATCATCAACATGTCGTCCGTTGTTTCGTCCGTTATCGCGGCACCAGATCGGTTTGCCTATGGCGCGACGAAGGCGGCTGTGATCGGCATTACAAAATCAGTCGCGGCCGATTTCATCCTAAAGGGCATTCGCTGCAATGCGATTTGCCCCGCGACGGTGGAATCTCCATCGCTGGAAGACCGCCTGCAAGCCACCAATGACTACGAGGCTGCGCGCAAAGCCTTCATTGCGCGGCAACCCATTGGACGCGTCGGAACGCCCGAAGAGATTGCAGCATTGGTCGTATACCTCGCGTCCGACGATTCCGCCTATACCACAGGCACGGCCCAAATAATTGATGGCGGCTGGTCAAATATCTGAGAAGAGAGACACATGAAACTTGTTCGATTTGGCCATATTGGCGAAGAGCGTCCCGGTATTGTGGATGCAAATGGCACCGTACGTGATCTTACGGGCATTGTACCCGACATCGCGGGCAACACCCTATCTGATGCGGGCCTGGAGGTCATCCGCCAGACGGATCTATCGACGCTTCCAAGCGTTCCAGAGAGCACCCGCCTTGGGCCATGCATCAACGGTACAGGTAAGTTCATTTGCATCGGTTTGAACTACTCTGACCACGCGGCTGAAACTGGGATGGATGTCCCGTCCGAGCCGATCATCTTCATGAAGGCCACCAGCGCAATATGCGGTCCGGACGACCCGATCATCATTCCCAAGGGGTCGGTAAAGACCGATTGGGAGGTCGAACTGGCCGTCATTGTCGGCGCCCGCGCAAAGTACGTGACCGAGGCCGACGCAATGTCGTATGTCGCGGGCTATGCCGTCACAAATGACGTGTCAGAACGCGCCTTTCAGACCGAAAGATCGGGCCAATGGACCAAAGGCAAAAGCTGCGACAACTTCGGCCAAATCGGCCCTTGGCTGGTAACGCGTGATGAGGTCGATGACCCTCAGGACCTGCCGATGTGGCTGACCGTCAACGGTGAGACGATGCAAAACGGATCCACGGCGACGATGGTATTCGGTGTCGCGCATCTGGTAAGCTATCTCAGCCAATTCATGACCCTGCATCCCGGCGATGTGATCTCCACCGGAACACCACCGGGCGTAGGCATGGGACAATCACCACAACGCTATCTGAAGCCGGGCGACCGAGTTGAATTGAGCATTGATGGCTTGGGCGTCCAACGCCAAGAAGCCATCGCCGACCCAGAAGGCGTTTAGTGACTTACGACCTGCCGCCGGACGGCGGCAGGTCTTTGTGATCCAGCATGAACGGCGGATGAAAAATTTGCAGCTCCGATCCCGAAGCTCCGAGCCCCCCAGACTTTGCCGGCGCTCTAGCCGCCGTTCGCAACTCGATCAAACGCTTTGATACAGCCTCTCCAAAGCCGCCGCTAAATATGTCCTGAGCCGCCAAGACTCTTCCAAATTCGTGAAACGTCCGCCCAGCCAATGGACGGACAAATGTAGGCACGGTCTACAGGCGAACAGGTCATAGCGATTATTGATGAACAAAAAGCCGGCGAGAAGACGGGTGCTTCATGTCGGCGGAAAAGGATCAGGTCTACGACGTCCTACAAATGCAAATCGCCGTATGGTGGTATGGAACCAATGGACGCGGAACGGTTGCGGACGCTGCAAAACAAGAATGGCGAGCCGGAAAAGCTCCTCACAAAAGAACATCAGGCTATGCCGTACCACGAGGTGTCAATTCGCTAAATTGGTGACGCCCGTAGGTAAACGGTAGTTCATTTGGTGGAAATCCATGTTGTCCGACAATGACGCCGAATTCACCAGTCTGGCGATCCTCAAGTGGGTGCAGGACAGGACTATCGACAGGCCCGATATCGCGCCCGGAAAGCCGCAGGTGAACTGGGATCATCGAAAGCTAGCGCGGTATGAAGCACCGGGTTACCGCCCCCCCACCCGCGCCAGGGGACGTCGTGCCGATAAACTAACAGTCAATCATGTACCGCCTTTCAAATTAGCCCATTCAAGTGAGGCGCTCACGGCCAAAACCACGCCCCGCGAGATTTTCCGATAGGTGGCTTGGCGCCGGCTCGAAAGTTCATCGCGTGCTGCGAAAGTCTCCGTGAAAGAGCCGCTTTTTAGGGAGCATTTGATTTTTTGCCCACCTGGGCTTCTCTCATGCTACCCTTCACGCAATGCCGCCAAAGTCATCCCGTCGCTTTCGGAGATCTATTATGCACCCACGCTTATCCCGCGCCCTTCGTAACGCCCTGGTGACGTCCCTCATGCTCGGCGCACCCGCAGCGGCCATGGCTGCCACCTGCGGCAATGACGCCTCTGGCTTCGCGCGCTGGCAGCAGGAATTCGCAGCAGAAGCCGCCGCGGCAGATGTCGGTCCAGCCGGGTTACAAGCGTTGGCCGGCACGACCTATGCCACGCGCACGATTGCGGCAGACCGCGACCAACGCTCCTTCAGTTACTCGCTCGAAGAGTTCATGCGCATTCGTGGCGCGGCAACGATCGTCCAACAAGGTCGGCGGCGGATTGCAGAGAACGCTGAGTTTTACGGGTCGCTTGAGCGTGCTTTTGGTGTGCCCCCTGCGGTGCTCGTGGCGATCCACGGAATGGAGACGGGTTTTGGCAACTTCATGGGCAATGCGAACGTCGTCTCGGCCATTGCAACGCTTGCCTACGACTGCCGCCGGTCCGACTTCTTCAGCGAACATGCCTTGGCCGCGCTCATCCTTGTCGATCGCGGCGCAATCAGCCCCAATACAATCGGCGCGATGCATGGCGAACTCGGACATACGCAATTCCTGCCGGGCAACGTTTTGCGCTACGGCGTAGATGGAAACGGCGACGGGCGCATAGACCTGAATAATCTTACCGATGCCATGGCTTCGACCGCGAACTTCTTACGCCAAAACGGCTGGCGACCGGGCCGAGGTTATCAGGAAGGCCAACGCAACTTCAGGGCCATTCAAGCATGGAATGCGGCGCCGGTCTATCAGCGGGCCATTGCGATCATGGCGGGTCAGATAGAAGGCCAGCTCTGACCCTCGGCAAGCCGTGAAAGACCATTGGATCGACCACCTCCGGCCCTCAGGGATCGTGCAAACCATACGATCGTTTCCTGCGGAACCCTTCAGGGATAATGGGAAAATGCCGCGCTAAAAGGCCTGAAACACGGCGGTCCTGACGCCATCGCGATTGCCCTGATCGGCGCCTTCACGTGCCAAAAAATACGGGCCACGACCGTTGAGGTCGCAGCCCAAGATAGCAAGGGACTGGCATGACAGCCCCGCCTATGGCCTAAGGCTCACCGCCCCATCGCAGGGTTCGAGTAGCGGTTTGCATGGGAAACGATTGCTTCCGCATCACTGTCGGCATCAATCATCACGAAAGGCCCAGACCACACGGGTTCCACAGGCTCGCCGTTCATGTGAGCGTGGAACGCATCGGCCACGGCCACGCCGCTATCGTCGATGGAACGCAAGGGCGATGCACTAAGCCAGCCCTCGCTCATCGCCTGGATTTCGTCACCGGTGCCGCCGAAGCCAATCGACATCACCTGGTCAGACAGCCCCGCCCCGCGCAGGGCCTGACCGATACCAAGGCCAACTGCCGTCGACACGCCGTAGATGACGTCAAGATCGGGATGCGCCGCGATGAGGTTCTGCGTGGCCTCGAAAGCCCGCACACGGTCGAAATCCGTGTGGACACCGATCTCGAGGTCGATGCCTGGATGTTGAGACACCACATCGACAAAGCCCGCCATGCGCTGGTCACTGACCACACCTGCAACGCCCTGGAGCACAGCGACTTGGCCTTCGCCCTCCAGTTGCTCGACCGTCCATTCGCCCGCCATACGACCGCCTTCATAATGGTCGAAGGCGATATATTGCATGGCGCGGGACGCTTCGTCCTCGTGGGGTTCAAGGAAGTTGTAGACGACGACCGGAATGCCCGCCTCGTTCAGAAGGCGTAGCCCGACTGCGGCGGATTCGTACTCGGTCGCGCCCAAGAAAACATAGTCGGCACCGCGCTGGATCACGGCCTGGATCTGGTCCAACTGTCCCGCGTGATCTGACGCGTTCTGCACCGCCAGAAGCGTCACTTCATGATCTACGCCGAGCTCGTCCAGACGTGCGCTCATGCTCCAGTAGACGCGCTCCCAAGCGTCCGAGATATCGAATGAGGGCGACAGGTAAGCGATCTCGATCGCGTCGTCCTGTGCCATTGCGCCCGGTGCGGCCGTCGCCGCGATGGCGCCGGCCATCGCGCTGGCCATAAGATGTCTTCTAGTTACTTTCATCGTTCTTCCTCCCTTTGGTTTCTGTCTTGAGAATGTCAGCGGTTCTGAGCCCTTTCTGCGGCACGTCTGCTCCGCCATTGGGCGATCCATTCAATCCGGTTTTCACGGATGTTGTTCACCGTCACAGCGACGATCACGATGATGCCGACGGCAACGAGCTGGTAGAAGAAATCCACGCCGGCAATGACCAGGGCGTTGTTCAGCATGCTCAGCAAGATCGCCCCCAGGAGTGAGCCGTAGATCATGCCGCGCCCGCCAAAGAGGCTGGTGCCGCCAATAATCACCGCAGCGATCACATGGATTTCCATCGCGGTGCCAAGCGTTGCCTGGGTCCCGTCGATGCGGGCCATCCACAACAGCCCCCCAAGAGCCACGGCAAAACCGATGTAGGCGTATACCGCCAATTCGATCCGCCACACCTTGATACCCGCCAACCGCGCGGCCTCGCGGTTGCCCCCGACAGAGCGCACATGCATGCCGAAGGCGGACAAGTTGAACAGCCAATGGGTCAGGGCGACGAAGGCGGCGGCGATCAGGATTGGCACCGGAATACCCAGCACGTCCCCCTGCCCGAGCCAGACAACTTCTGGTGGCAATCCGAAATAGAGTTGACCGGCCGAATGCAGCAGCGCCAGCCCCCGAAAGGCCACCATTGTACCAAGGGTTGCAATCAGCGCCGGGATTGCCAGGAAGGCAACCATCGCGCCGTTGAGCGCCCCCAGAGCCATGGCCATGACAAACATCAGTATCAGCGCTGGGATATAGTGCATCCCGTTATCCATCAGGCTGAATGCCACACAGGTCACGAGCGCCATGAGAGACCCCACGGACAGGTCGATCCCACCTTTGGTGATGACCAGCGTCATGCCCATCGCAACGATCAGATATGTTGACGCCTGTGTCAGGACGTTAAGCAAGTTCGGTATCGACGCGAAACGTGGATTGATGAGTGTGAACAGCACGATCAGCGCCACAAGCACGAAGGTCAGGCCAACGCTTTCCATACGGAACTTTCGATCGTTCTGACCAAGTTGCTTCAGCTTTGGTCTGACGTGGGTGGTTGTATCGGTCATGCCTGGCTCCTGTCATCTTGAGCATTGCCAATTGTGATTTTGCGCACGATTTCTTCGCGGGTGACGTCGGCAGTGTTAACGATGTCAATCATCTGGCCGTTCTTCATGACCGCAACGCGATCAGCGATGCGGAAGACGTGCTCCAGATTGTGGCTGATGATCAGAACGGTCAGACCTTGCTCCCGCATCCGCTCAACCAGCGCCAGGACCTTTCCGCCTTCATCGACACCCAGAGCCGCCATCGGCTCGTCCATGATCAGAAGTTGCGGCTCGGCCAGCAAAAGACGGCTGATGGCGATGGTCTGACGTTGCCCACCGGAAAGCTGTTGGACCGGTTCATTGAGCGTCGGAAGGCCGATGGCAAAGTTGTGCAGCAACTCAACCGTCCGCTTGCGCATCTCTGCCTTGTCGAGCACTGGCAGACCGAAGACACGTTTGCGTAATTCTCGTCCCAGAAAGACATTTTGCGGCACGTTCAACTCATTCACCAAGCCGAGGCTCTGGTGAACCGTCTCGATGCCGATATCCGTGGCATCCAACGGACTGGTCAGCGTGACCGCGCGTTTATCAAACGTGATTTCGCCTGCGTCAGGGCGCAAGGCACCCGATAGGACCTTGATGAGAGTGGACTTTCCGGCGCCGTTATCACCGACCAAGGCCATAATCTCACCACGCCGGATATTGAGGCTCACATCATTAAGAGCCCGCAACCCACCGTATGACTTGTTCAGGTTCCGCGCATCAAGAAGCACGTCCCCCCGCACCGTCTGCGCGTCGTGATCATCAAACATTTCTTCCTCCCAATCCTGCGTCCAGCGTCTTCGCGGATGAACAGGCAAACACGGGGCCCCTTGCGATCAGGCCCATTTATTTATGGCCGTCGCACACCCGCTGATGAAAAAACGCTAACCAGACGCCGCAATTTAAGCGCCAAAATTCTTGGCGTTCTTGCAAACTTTCGTGCAAGTGTCTGCTCAAGTGGCGCATTTGAAGATAACCCTTCCCGGTATCAAACCAGCGCCCAAACCAAGAGGGAAACGGCCTTGCATCAGCTATATGACCCAGATTTCGAGGTAATTGTTTACGACCCGTCGCAGTCATTTCGTTGGGAAGTGCACGGCTATCCGCACCATCTGGCGAAGTGGCATCATCACCCCGAGTATGAGCTGCACCTGACCCAGGAAGTCGGCGGGAAGATGATGATTGGGGATCATATCGGCCCCTTTAATCCGGGATGCCTTGTGCTGACCGGGCCGAACCTGCCGCATAACTGGGTCAGCGATCTGCGCCCGGGGCAGCGACTGGAACAGCGCGACATGCTGGTCCAGTTCGTCCCGGACCTCGTTCGAACCCTGAAGGGCTTTTCCGAGATGGAAGCCGTGGAAGTTCTACTCAGGGAATCTGCCTATGGGGTCGAGTTTTCCGGGACGACCCGCGACGATGGCGCGGCCCTTCTGGCCCAGATAGGAGAAACCCGCGGGATACGTCGGTTAACGTTGTTTCTTGAACTTCTCCATCGACTTGCGGCTGTACCGGCAGAGCGGCGCGTGCTGTCGCAGTGCGCCCCCGGCATCGGGGCCCATACCACGACGTCACGCAAGCTCGAGACTGTGATGGCGCATATCTCGACCCACTACACAGAGGATCTGCGGCTAGGGGACATGGCCGATCTGGTTCACATGGCCACCAGCACATTCAGTCGCTTCTTCAAGCGGCAGACGGGGCACACATTTGCACGTTACGTCAACCAGATGCGCGTACATCATGCCTGCCGCCTGCTGGCCTCCACCGATCTTTCAATCACCGAGATTTGTTTTGAGTCCGGCTTCAACAACACGGCGAACTTCAACCGACAGTTTTTCGTACTTTGCCGCGAGACACCACGAGAATACCGCCTGAAACTACGCGAGACGCCATTAACGACTGAACCAATGGGCTAAACCCATGGGCGGCGCCATCTTTTTTTCGGCAAGAATGTTTGCCTGATCGCGCGTAAACGTGTGGCAAGCGGTACAGGCAGCATTTTAGGTTCACGTCGATGCCAAAGAGGATGCTGCCATGTTGATGACCCCCCGTGAAAACGCCAGCGACGACACAACCGCCCTGGTTCTGGAACGCAAGGGTAAGATCACCTTGCGGGAATTCGCTATAGAAGAACCGCTCGGCCCGCAGGATCTGCGCATTCGCGTCCATACCGTCGGCATCTGCGGATCGGACGTGCACTATTACACCCATGGCGCGATCGGCCCCTTTGTTGTGAACGAGCCCATGATCCTCGGCCACGAAGTCTCGGGCGTTGTGACCGAAGTCGGCGCGGAGGTGGAAAATTTCAACGTGGGCGACCGGGTCTGCATGGAACCCGGCGTCCCGACCCCAACGAACCGCGCGACCCGGATGGGCATGTACAACCTGGACCCTGACGTGCAGTTCTGGGCGACGCCGCCCGTGCACGGCGTTTTGCGGCGGAGCGTTGTGCATCCTGCGGCATTTACCTTCAAACTGCCCGAAACCGTGTCTTTCGCGGCCGGTGCAATGGTCGAGCCCCTTGCCGTGGGCGTGCACGCTGTGGCCAAGGCCGCGGCGGCCCCGGGTCATGTGGCCGTGGTGATGGGCGCAGGGCCGATCGGCTTGCTCAACGTGCTCGCTGCGGTGGCCGCGGGCGCATCGCAGGTGGTGGTCTCGGACGTGGATGATGACAAACTGAAGCTCGCGGCAACATTGGGGCCGGTCATTTCGGTCAATGTGCGCAGGGATTCCCTAAAGGCCGCAGTTCTTGAGGCTACAGAAGGATGGGGGGCCGATGTTGTCTATGAATGCTCGGGAAATGCGGCGGCGGCGGCGGGCGTTTTTGACCCCCTTCGACCGGGCGGGACGGTCGTATTCGTCGGCATCCCCCTGGAGCCGATCGCCTACGACGTTGCATCGGCGCAGATCAAGGAGGCGCGGGTCGAGCACGTGTTCCGCTATGCGCATGTGTTTGACCGCTGCGTCGCCATGATCGCCTCTGGTGCCATCGACGTCGAACCGCTGATCACGCGGACTTTCGATTTCGCCGACTCTGTTGCCGCTTTTGACTATGCGGCACAGGAACCGGCGGGCGAGGTGAAAATTCAGATCACGATGGACGCGGACGAGATCAACGGCTTGGCCACAGGGGTGCGAAAATGAACTTTCAAGACAAATCGGTGATGATTACCGGCGCTGGCAAAGGGATCGGTCGCGATACCGCACGCTACCTTGCGGCGCGCGGTGCGCATATCGTGGCGATCTCTCGGACACGGGAAAGCCTCGATAGTCTGGCAGAAGAGATCGGCTGCGACGTCATCGTCGCTGACCTGAAAGACCCTGACGCCGCCCGAGCCGCCGCGATTGAGGGGCTGCCTTGCGACTACCTTGTAAATTGCGCTGGTATCAACGTGTTGCAGCCCTTTGTTGATGTAACAGTAGAAGCCTTCGATCTGGTCTATGCCGTCAATACACGCGCCGCCATGATCGTGGCGCAGGAGTTTGCGCGGTCCCTCATCGGTGCCAAGAAGTCTGGTGCCATCGTCAACGTCTCCAGCATCTCCTCGCTGGTCGGATTCGAAGATCACGCCTCCTATTGCGCGTCGAAGGGGGCAATGGATGGCATGAACCGGGTCATGGCGAACGAATTGGGCCCCCACGGCATCCGCGTCAATTGCGTCAATCCCATCGTGACGATGACGGAACTGGCTGCCGAAGCTTGGAGCGATCCGGTGAAGGCGGGGCCAGTCCTGTCGCGGATGCCGGTGGGTCGCTTCTTAGAGACCCGGGATGTGGCCTCGGTAATTGCATTTCTTCTGAGCGACGATGCCGCGATGCTGTCTGGCCTGGCCCTGCCGGTCGATGGCGGTTTTCTTGCC
The DNA here is from genome assembly GCF_038396845.1 of Gymnodinialimonas sp. 57CJ19. Taxonomy (NCBI): domain Bacteria; kingdom Pseudomonadati; phylum Pseudomonadota; class Alphaproteobacteria; order Rhodobacterales; family Paracoccaceae; genus Gymnodinialimonas; species Gymnodinialimonas sp. 57CJ19. The sequence goes on along the minus strand of NZ_CP151587.1, from coordinate 2,091,372 downwards.
AAATAAGGCTGCCCGGTCCACGTCGCCTATGTCCTACGAATGAACAGCCACCGGGGTTGATATGAGCTATCTTGGAATTGATCTTGGAACATCCGGGCTTCGCGCCCTCCTCATCGACGCCGCGGGGCGTCCGGTCGGATCGGCAGAGTGCGCCTATCAAACCAGCCACCCGCAGTCTGGCTGGTCCGAACAAGATCCGGCGGTTTGGATTCAGGCCCTGGAACAAACGGTTGCCACCCTGCGCGCCAACCACGACGCCTTCGCCGATTTACAGGGCATTGGCGTCGCCGGACACATGCATGGGGCGACCCTTCTCGACCGCGACGACAAGGTGCTGCGCCCGTGCATCCTGTGGAACGACACCCGCAGCCACGCAGAAGCCGCCACCCTTGACGCAAACCCCGCCTTTCGAGCGCAGACCGGAAACATCGTCTTCCCCGGCTTTACCGCGCCGAAAATCGCGTGGGTACGTAGCCACGAGCCAGAAATCTACGAGCAGATCGCCAAGGTGCTGCTCCCTGCCGCCTATTTGAACCTGTATTTGACCGGCGAACATGTGGCCGACAAATCTGACAGCGCCGGAACCGCATGGCTGGACATGGGCTCTCGCGATTGGTCCGCCGATCTTTTGGCCGCTGGTCATACACGCGCTGATCAGATGCCTCGTCTTGTCGAAGGCAGTGCCCCGGCCGGTATGCTGCGCAAGGAGCTGGCCCGGTCCTGGGGTGTGGGCCAGCCCGTAACCGTCGCGGGGGGCGCGGGCGACAATGCCGCCGCAGCCTGCGGCGTCGGCGCATTGAAGGAAGGCTTCGGCTTCGTATCCCTCGGCACCTCGGGCGTCCTTCTGGCAGCGCGTTCAGAATACTGTCCGGCCCCGGAAACGGCGCTGCACACCTTCTGCCATGCGGTACCGGACACTTGGTACCAAATGGGCGTCATGCTTTCGGCGACCGATAGCCTGAACTGGCTGTCGAAATTGCTGAACACCACGCCCAGGGCCTGCACAGAGCGTTTGGGCGACACATTGAAGGGGCCCGGCCGCGTCGGTTTCCTACCTTACCTGTCCGGAGAGCGGACGCCCCACAACGACGCGGATATCCGAGGGGCATTTACCGGCTTGGGCCATGATACCGACCTGAATGCGCTGACCCATGCCACAATCGAAGGGGTGTGCTACGGGCTGCGCGACTCCGCTGAAGCGATGCGTGCCACAGGCGCCCAATTCGAACACATGTTCGCCGTCGGTGGCGGAGCGTCCTCTCGGTATTGGCTGCAAATGCTGGCGACGGTTCTGGATATGCCACTGAACGTCCCGCACAGCCATGAGATTGGCGCGGCACTCGGGGCGGCCCGCCTGGGACAGGCTGCGGCCGCTGGTTCCCGGCCCGCGGCGATCATGCACACGCCCGATATCCGGGAGACCATCGCCCCGGACCCGGCCCTGACCGACGCTTATGAACAAAGCTACCAACGCTTCCGCGCAACCTATCCGGCGATCAAGTCGATCAAGGTGGGCGGTTAGAACAGAAGGGGCCGCTGGACGTGTGGCGGTTCCCTTTGGCGGCGCGACAATGCCGTCAGGCAAACCGGTGCACCACTCAAAAGGGACAGTGGGGTGGCCACAGCCGCCCGACTGGATTGTAGCGAAAGCCTCATGCGCCCCAGTCGATCAATCCTCCACCTGATTCTTGCCGTCACGCAGAAATTGATTGTGAAGGTTGCGACCGAGGGGTCGGAAACCGGTTGGCGACGAAGATCTTACGCCGATGTTGCACAAGCCCGTGCCATTGCGCGTCGCGACCGGGCCGCCGGGGGGCGGAAATGGCGGCAATCACGGCAAGCACGCGATCCAAGGCCGGTTTGGTGTGCATTCCGTTTGACAGTGCCCGCGCCCCTCTGTCATTGAATAGGAACATTCGGTTTCCCAAAGCACGCATATGCCGCGGGAATATAGAGGGAATGCAGTGCGGCCATCCGGCCAACCCTGCAGCTGCCCCCGCAACTGTAAGCGGTGCGTCAGGTTGTCGATGCCACTGGAGCGATCCGGGAAGGCCAACCAGACCAACAGCCGCGAGCCAGGAGACCTGCCGATTGTACAAAACGCAAACGGGCCGTCGGGTGTGACGGCAACAAGGAGCAAGACAAAATGACAACGCAAACGCAAAACCTGACCGGCGCCAAAACCGGCCTGTCCACCATCGGCGCGGCCCTGATGGTTGCTGCCATGGGCTTTGGCCTGATGATCGTCACGGGACACGTGCAGGCGGCAACGCTGCATGATGCGGCCCACGACGTGCGCCACGCCACCGGCTTCCCCTGCCACTAAGCAGATGTTTACACGCCTTTTGACCAGCGCGTTGTTCGCTGGTGCTGCCTCCGGGTTGATTGCCGCCCTGTTGCAGCTTTGGTTTGTGCAGCCTGTCCTGCTTCACGCTGAATTATACGAGACTGGCGCGCTGCTTCACTTCGGCGCCAACGCCAATGTGCCCGCCGCCCAAGATGTGGGCGGCATTGATCCGGTGCGCGATGGTCTTAGCATTGTGTTCACCATGTTGGTCTATTCCGGCTACGCCATGGTTCTGCTGGCCGCGATGGCCGTGGCCGAGGAACGCGGCGCGATCATTTCGCCACGCAATGGGTTGATCTGGGGCATCGCAGGGTTCGTCGCGGTGCATTTGGCGCCGGGCTTCACCCTTGCGCCAGAAGTGCCCGGTGTGGCCGCTGCCGATGTGACTCTGCGCCAAATCTGGTGGTTTGCCACTGTCATCATGGCCGCCATTGCTATGGGGTTGATTGGGTTTGGTAAAAGCTGGATCGCTTGGGCAGGCGCGGCGGTGCTGCTGCTCGCCCCTCACGTCTATGGCGCGCCCGAGCCTGAGGTTTTCACCGGCCCCGTCCCGACAGAGATCGGTGCTCTTTTCGCAGCACGCGCCTTGGGCGTCGGCATGGCGGCATGGGTCCTTCTGGGCAGCTTCGCAGGCTTCTTCTGGTCGCGTCGCATCGGCGCATCGGACCCCGCCTAACCCTCTGATCCGGGACGGAGATCCTCGATGAACACAGGTCTACCCCTTTTGGTAATCGGCCTCATCCTTGGCGGCGGCATCGGCTTCACGATTGCTGCCGCCAATGGCATCACGCTGGACGGCCACGACCACAGCGCCCATGGCGTTGCCGGCCACGGCGACATGGATCACGATACCGTGCTGTCCCTGCCCGCCTCGGCCACGGCCCCGAGCCTTGCTGTCACCGTCATCCAAGACCCGATGGCGGGCTACAACCTCCACATTCTGACCGAGAACTTCACTTTCTCGCCAGAAAACGCGAGCCTGTCTCATGTCGAGGGGCAAGGCCACGCCCATGTCTACATCAACGGGGTGAAGTTGGGGCGGTTCTACGGGCCATGGGTCCACCTCGATCATCTTCCCGAAGGCGAAGTGACCGTGGAAGTCACCCTGAACGCTAACGATCACAGACCCTTAGCGGTGGAACAAGCACCGCTCCGCGCCAGCGTTACGATCCAGAATTAAGCGCCGGGACGCGGCCTTTCAGGCAAAGCCGCAGGCGACCGCAGGCGGTTGCATCCTCGATCCAACCCGCTGGAGCGTCCAGGTAGGTGGCAACCGTTGCCACGATGTCCGCACGGTCCGCGACCGGGTCGATCCCGGCAAAGAAATACGTGGCCCGGCCCGGTCCTTGCACCGCAAGGCTGACAGGGCTGGCGCAAGCGTTCATGCAGGGTTGCGCTACGACCTCCGCCGCAAGTCCCGCGGTGGAAAGCGCTTCTTGCAAGCCATCGCGGGCCTGCGCGAAACCGGACGGCGCGCAGGTGGCGCAAAGGTGGATGACCGCGCTTTCGGTCATTCTGCCCCCTTGGGGCGCAACAGATAAGTATCCATGATCCACCCATGATCCGCCCGCGCCTGAGCGCGCGCCTCGACGATGCGCGGCCCTGCCTCTGACAGAGGGCCATGGTCGAGAAGCTCCTCCTCCATCCCCAGATAGGCGCCCCACCAGATCATCAGATCATCGCGGTCGAGTGTTTGGAAACTGCATTTGCCGTCCAGCATGACGACAGCCGTTTCAGCCCCCTTGGGCCAGCCAAATTCCCTCAAGCGACGCCCGGTCGTGACCGTCACAGCCCCCGCGAGCGTGTTGAAGGTCAGCCCATGGGCCGCCGTTAACGCCTGAAGCGCCGTGATGCCCGGCAGCACCCGCAAACGCGGCGCTGGCGTAAGGCGCGTGGCGATACGCAGCGTGCTGTCATAGAGCGAAGGATCGCCCCATACCAACAGCGCAATGGGGCCGTTGGACGACGCCCCGGCAATGGCGGCTTGCCAGCGACGGGCGATGTCGTCATGCCACGCGCGCACGCGGTCCTTGTAAGGGATCGCGGGGTCGCGTGTGGGGTAGTCGAATTCAACAACCTGCGCCGTCGCGCCCGCATCAGCGATAATCCGGTGCCGTATCCCCGCCAGGTCAGATTTGTCAGGCCCCTTTCGCGGCACAAGGATCACCGCGGCATCGCGCAAAGCGCGCTGCGCCTCCAACGTGATATGCGCCGGGTTGCCAGTGCCGATGCCGATTAACCAGAGGTCCATCTTAGCGCTCATCCGCTAACGGACCGTAAAGGATCAAAGCCGGTGCGGTGCCGACCTCGGTGGACAACTTCTCGGCAAGTGCGTGCAACGTCATCCGGTGCAGAGCTTGCTCCGGGGTGCTGACGGCCTCGGCCAAAATGGCGGGCGTGTCAGCGGGCAGGCCGCGTTCGATCAGGGCCGCGGCTAGTTTGGGAAACGTCCGTTTACCCATGAAAATCACGGTGCTGGCCGTGCGGTCGGCAAGGGCGTTCAGGTCAATATCATCGGGCAGTTCACCGGTCGCATCATGGCCGGTGACAAATTGCACCCGCCGCGCCGTCAGCCTTCGGGTCAGCGGAATGCCCGCCGCCGCCGCCGCCGCGATGGCGGAAGGCACGCCGGGAATGATCTCGTACGCGATCCCCGCCTCCCGCAACGCGACGAGTTCTTCTTCCAAGCGCCCAAACAGCCCGCTGTCGCCAGATTTCAGCCGTACAATGCGCTGGCCTGTCTTGGCGTAATCGACCAAAAGGCGGCTCACATGGCTCTGTCTGGGAGAGGGCCTTCCCGCGCGTTTGCCGACCCCGACAAGATCCGCCCCGCTGCGGGCATGGGACAGGATCGGACCGGAAGACAGATCATCAAAAAGCACCGCATCGGCGCGTTTGAGACGATCCACAGCCTTGAGAGTCAGCAATTCCGGATCACCGGGCCCGGAGCCCACGAAAGAGACAAAACCGCTCATGCCACGTCCTCTGCGATCATGTGGAAGAAGGTGCCAGTCACATTTCCCCTGACAGATCCGGTTTGCGCGCCGGGGTTTCCGTCGGCGTCAAAGACCTCGGCCAAAGGGCGATCGGGCTGTTGAAGAATGCTTGAATAATGAAACTCATGCCCACGTAACGCCGCTCCGACTGCAAATCCCGGCATGCTTTCTGTAAGAACTGCGCGACGGTAGCCCAGGTTGAATTTACGCTTCTCATAGGAGGTTTCCAGGCCCAAGAGCCCCGCCATCTCGTGCCGTGTGCCGTCCTTGTCAATCAGCCCCGCCCCAAGGGCCATGTAGCCCCCGCACTCGCCGTGAACCGGCTTGGTTTCCGCGTGCTGACGCAGGGCCGCGCGGAAAGTTGACGCCGCAGCCAAAGCCCCCGCATGCAACTCTGGGTAGCCGCCCGGCAACCAAACGAGGTCCGCCTCAGGGCACGGAACTTCGTCGGCCAAGGGAGAGAACGGCGTGATCTCGGCCCCAGCCTCACGCCAGCCTTTGAGCAGGTGAGGATAGGTGAAGGAAAACGCTGCGTCGCGGGCCAAAGCGATGCGCTGTGCGGGCGGTTTCGGCAACGCGCCACCGGGCAAAGCCGGCCCCGACACCGCCGCCGCGCGGATCGCCGCGAGGTCCACGTTGTCGCGCAAGAAAGCGGCGTAGCCGATGATCGCGGCTTCGAGATCCGGGTGCTCGACCGCTTGGATCAGGCCCAAGTGCCGTTCCGGCAGGGCCAAGTCCCCGCGTCTTGGCAGCACACCAAGCACGGTCAGGCCCGCGTGATCCATGCCGCGGCGGATTAACCTTTCGTGCCGAGGAGAGGCGACGCGATTCAAGATTACCCCCGCGATGGGCAGATCGGGATTGTAGGCCTGAAACCCCAGGGCCGTGGCCGCCGCAGACTGCGCCTGACCTCCGGCGTCGATGACCAGAACCACCGGCCAGCCCATGCGCTGCGCCGTTTCGGCCGAAGAGCCAAAGCCGCTTTGGCCCCGCGTCGCGACACCGTCGTAAAGGCCCATGGACCCTTCCGACACACAGATATCCGCCCCCGCGGCCTGCGCGGCGATCGCGTTGAGCAAGCCGCCATCCATCGCCCAGGTGTCGATGTTGAACGACGCCCGCCCAGAGGCCGCATGGTGGAAAGCGGGATCAATGTAATCGGGGCCGGATTTGAACGGCTGCACCGTGAGCCCATCATCGCGCAGCGCCCGCAAGAGACCAAGCATCACGGTGGTTTTGCCCGTCCCCGACGAGGGGGCAGAGACCAGAAGGCCGGGGGGAAGCATGTTCATCTCAGTCATCTCCATGCTGCCATTCAGACCAAGGGCTTTGCGCCGTTTGGGGCCGATAACGGCGATCATAATCTGCCGCGTAAAGGCGGCTTTCGGTGAAGTCTCGGGCGCCAATGGCGGGGCCCACAAGGATCAGCGCGGTTCGAGCGATGGTAGGGTCCATGGCCTCTTCCAGCGCACCAAGGCGGGCGCGGATGATCTTCTCATCCGGCCAGGAGGCTCGGTAAATCACCGCAACCGGACAATCCTCGCCGTAGTGCGGCACCAGATCAGAGACCACTTGTGTCAGATTGCCGATGGACAGGTGCAGGGCCAAAGTCGCGCCGGTTTTGCCAAAGTTCTCAAGGCTTTCACCATCGGGCATGGAGGACGCCCGGCCCGGTGTGCGGGTCAGAATCAGCGATTGCCCCACCCCCGGTAGCGTCAATTCCTGCCCAAGGCTCGCGGCGGCGGCTGCGAAAGAGGGCACGCCGGGGGTGACAGTGAAGGGGATGCGCAGGGCATCGAGGCGGCGGATCTGCTCGCCCATGGCGGACCAGACGGAAAGGTCGCCGGAATGCAGCCGCGCCACGTCCTTTTCCGCATCATGGGCGACGGCGATGGTGCCGATGATGTCATCCAACGACATCGGCGCGGTATTGATGATCTGCGCCCCTTCAGGGCAATGCTGCAAGATCGCCTCGGGCACCAGCGAGCCCGCGTAAAGACAGACGGGGCAAGCCGCGATCAGGTCGCGCCCGCGCAGCGTCAGAAGGTCCGGCGCGCCGGGGCCTGCGCCGATGAAGTGCACGGTCATGATGTCTCTCCTTCCGGAAATGTGGACGCGAGCGCACAGGTTGCCAATCGGTCCGCCGAGATCACGCGCGGGGCCAGCAAGCGGGCACCGGGACCCGCGGCGGCCAGCGCTGCGGCCTCGGCCACGGAGCCCACGCTGCGTTGTTTTTGTGAAGTCGTTGAAAGAGTTATAGTTGCCTGTTTGGTCAGATCATCAGGAAAAACCCCAACGAGGGACACCCCCGACTGCGCGGAGAAGGCGATCATCGCATCCGATCGTGCCTTGTCGGCAGTAGTGGCCAAGCGCCCCGCCCCGCCCCCTGCCCGGCCGTAAGCATCGGCCAGGCTATCGACTGTGGCAGAGGTGCGAAATCCGAAACCCGCGACGATCATAGAACCACGCTCCATTGCACCACGGGATAGGCTGATTGCCACGCCCGTTTACCGCCAAGGGGGGCTGCATGGGCGATTTCCACACGCATCAAATCGCCGCCATGGCGAGCTTGGGCGGCGGTCAGAAGGGCCTCGGCCTCCAGGGTCACGCCGTTGGCCACGATCCTTGTGCCGGAAGGCAGGGCCGTGACCTTTTCCAGGAGCGTCTCGGACAGGCCGCCGCCAATAAACACGGCGTCGGGCTGGGGCAAATTTGCAAGCTGCGCTACGGCCTCACCAAGATGAAGCTTGATCCGGTCCAAGCCAAAGGCCGCCGCATTGGCGCGGATCAACGCAGCGCGATCTTCGCGGATCTCGACCACGCTGGCGGTGCAGGTGCTGTGCGCCAAGGCCCATTCCACCGCGATGGTGCCGGAGCCGCCGCCGATGTCCCAAAGATGCTCGCCCGCGCGGGGGGCAAGGGCCGAAAGGGTCAACGCACGCATCGGGCGTTTGGTCATCACGCCATCTGTCTCAAACAGCTCATCCGGGCGGCCAGAGACCAAGGGGATTGCCGCGCCCTTTCCGGCCACTTTCAGGGCGACACAAAGGGGGGCATCGAAGGAGCCCGTCTTCGCCGCTTCAACATCGAGCACGCGCAGTTTTTCGCGCGGCCCGCCAAGCGCCTCTGCCACGGTTAGGGAGGTGTCCGCGAAGTCCTGCGTTTCTAGGTAGGTGGCCAATTCCGCCACCGCCGCCCCGTCGCGCAGCAGCACGATCGCCCGAAGCCCGGGGGCCAGATAGGGCCGCAACCGTGCCAGAGGCGCCGCATGGAGCCCGATGCACAGGGTATCTTCCACCGGCCAGCCCATCCGCGCCGCCGCAAGGGTAAAGACCGATGGCGCGGGAAGCGCCTGCCACTCGGATCGGTCAAACGCCTTGGAGATCGCCCGCCCGGCCCCGTACCAAAACGGATCGCCCGACACGAGCACCACGACCCGCTGCCCTTTCAGGCCTTTCAACACCGCAATCCCGTCGGCAAAGGGTACGGGCCATTCGATGCGCCGTGCGCCGCCTTCGGGCAACAGGCTCAAGTGCCGTTTCGGCCCCATGATGATTTCGGCCCGCGCCAAGGCCACGGCGCTTGCGGGGGACAACCCGTCCGGTCCATCCTCGGTCAGTCCGACAATCGTGATCCACGGAGCTTCAGCCATGACACCCAACCTTTTGATCCTTGGCGGCACGATGGAGGCCACGGCGCTGGCCCGCGCGGTGGCCGAGGCCGGGATTGCGGGCGTCGTGTCCTTTGCGGGGCGGGTTGAGCGGCCCGTGCGACAGCCTCTGCCGCAGCGTGTCGGTGGCTTCGGCGGCGCGGGCGGCTTGGCGGAATACCTGCGGGCCGAGAAGATCACCCATGTGGTCGATGCCACCCATCCCTTTGCCGCGCAGATGAGCGCCAACGCGATCTCTGCTTGCTCCATGGCTGAGGTTCCGCTGATCGCGCTGACCCGTGCCCCTTGGGAGGCGCAGCCGGGCGACAACTGGACCCATGTGCCCGATATTTCCGGAGCGGTCGCAGCCTTGAACCGGCCTGCCTTGCGCGTCATGCTGGCCGTGGGGCGGATGCATTTGGCCGACTTCGCGCCCAACCCGCAGCATTTTTATCTGTTGCGTCTGGTGGACCCGCCCAAGGCCGCGCTGCCCCTGCCGCGCACGCAAGTTCTTGTATCGCGTGGGCCGTTTACCTTGGCCGATGACCAAGCCCTGATGGAGGCCCATGACATCGACCTCGTGGTGTCCAAAAATGCTGGAGGCACAGGCGCTTATGCCAAGATCGAGGCTGCCCGCACCCTTGGCTTGCCGGTCATCATGATCGACCGCCCCGCGATCCCGAACCGCCCGGAGGCCCACGAGGTCGCGCAAGTTTTGGCGTGGCTGGATCATTCCGCATCCTTCGCCACGGAACGCGGCGTGTAAACAATCGGTGCGCCATCGCGCGGGATCAAGCGCGTCAGGGACGAGCCGACCAACACAACCGTCCTCATGTCCGCCATGTCGGGCGTCGCATCCGCCAAGGTGGTGACGTTGATCGCCTGATCCGGTGTGGAAACGGCACGGGCAAAGATAATCACCCGTTCCGGCTCGCAGCATTCGCGCAGGATATCGAGGGTTTTAACAAACCCCTCGGGCCGCGATTTGGAGCGGGGGTTGTAAAACGCCATGGCGAAGTCGGCCTGTGCGGCAAGGCGCAAACGGCTTTCGATCAGGGACCAGGGCTTGAGGTTGTCGGACAGGTTGATGCAGCAGAAATCATGGCCCAAGGGTGCGCCAGCGGCAGCAGAGGCGGCCAGCATGGCGGTGATGCCGGGCAGGACGCGGATTTCAAGCGCGCGCCATGCCTGTGGCCCCGCCTCAACCGCCTCAAACACTGCCGAGGCCATGGCGAAAACGCCGGGATCGCCAGAGCTCACAACCACAACCCGGCGGCCCGCCTGTGCCATGTCCAGCGCATGGGCGGCGCGGTCCAGCTCCACGCGATTATCGCTTTCGTGAAGGGTCAGCCCCGGGCGCGGCGCGATGCGACGCACGTAAGGAATGTAGCCTACGATATCGGTGGCCGCGTCAATCGCGGCTTGTGCGTCGGGGGTTATCAACCCCTCTGCCCCCGGCCCGAGACCGGCGATCACGACCCAACCGTTTGCTGCCTCATCGCTCATGGTCGCCGCCCCTGCCCATGGACCACGATGATCGAGAAATAGGGCAATGTTTTCTCGGTGTATTCCCCCAACGGCCGTACCGTTTGCCCCTCCATGCTGGCGTATTCCACCAGTACCGCGCGGTCATATTTGCCCGCCGCGTGCAAGGCGCGGCGCACCTTGGGCAGGTTACGGCCAATCTTCATCACCACCAAGGCGTCGGCCCGCGTCATTGCATCGGTCAAGGTTGCCTCGTCCAGGGTTCCCATGACCGTGGACAGGATATCATCGCCCCAGGTAATCGGCGCGCCCGAGGCTGTCCACGCCGCCGACATGCCGGTGATCGCAGGTATGACGCGCACGTCACGGGCGGCGCTCAGGCGCGTATAGAGATGCATGAAAGAGCCGTAGAAGAACGGGTCACCTTCGCACAAAACCACAACGTCTTCGCCCGTCGCAGAAAGCGTCCGCAGACGGTCGGCGCAGGTCTCGTAGAAGCCTGACAAAACTTCATTGTAACGCGGATCGCTGAGGGGAATTTCCGTGGTGACGGGATATTCCATCGGGAACTCAACAACATCCTCGCGCAGCATCCCTTCGACAATGGAGCGGGCTCGGCCACCACGGCCCAACTTGCGGAAGAACGCCACATGCTTGGCGCCGCGTACAAGACGGTCCGCCCGGACGCTCATCAGGTCCGGGTCTCCGGGGCCGAGGCCCACGCCGTGGATTGTACCTGTCCCTTGCCCGCTCATTCCGCGCGGCTCGCGATGGCGTTGATTGCCGCGACCGTGATGGCGGAACCGCCGAGGCGCCCCTTCACGATCAGGGACGGCACCGGGGCGGCTTCCCAGAGGGCGTCTTTGCTTTCGCGCGCCCCGACGAACCCCACAGGGCAGCCGATGATGGCGGCCGGACGGGGACAGCTTGGATCTTCCAGCATTTCCAGCAAATGGAACAGAGCGGTCGGCGCGTTCCCGATAGCCACGACAGCGCCTTCCAGACGGTCGCGCCATAGCTCCAATGCCGCGGCCGACCGGGTTGTGCCCAACTCTGCCGCCAGCGCGGGCACGCGGGCGTCGCGGAGCGTGCAGATCACGTCGTTGTCCGCGGGCAAACGTTTGCGGGTGACGCCTTCGCTCACCATATAGGCGTCGCAGAAAATCGGGGCGCCCGAGTCGAGGGCGGCGCGAGCCGATGTCACCATGCCGGGGGCGATGTGGACGTCATCCTCCAACCCGACAAGCCCCGCCGCGTGGATCATGCGGACGACGACTTGCTCATCCTCGGGGGTGAAGCGTGCCAGATTAGCCTCGGCCCGGATCGTGGCGAAGCTCTCCAGATATATCGCGGCACCGTTTTTCTCGTATTCATAGGGCATGGTCAGGCTTGGATATCCTTGAAACTAAGGGTTGCGGGCAAGCCGCGTTTGGTGGGCGCATCCCACGGTGCGCCGTTGGTGACAAGATCGAACCCGCCGTTGGCAGCGACCAAGGTGCGATCCGCCCTGCGGGGAAAGGCGCAGCCCTTGGCGCAGCCAGAGACATGGAGGCTTTCACCAAGGGGCAGGTCTTGCGCCAAGCGTCGCGCGAGGGCGCGAGTGGGGCCCAGTGCCTGCGCACAGCCCGGCGCGCCCGTGCAGGCGTGCACCTTCAACAAGATATCATCGGGGGCGCAGAACCCTTCGGCGATTTGCGGCGAAGAGCCCATGGCGAGGAGCCGTCGGCCTGGCAAAATCCGCAAAGCTTTCAGCGCTGTGTCTTCGGTTAGCCGCCGCAAGGCAGCGGTCTCTACCTGCCCGAAGGGCACGCCAAGGATGGTGCCGTAGGTACTGCTGCACGGGCTTTCATCATGCCGCCGCGCCGCCGTTAACCAAACATCCGGCAAGGAGGTGGTCTTCAGGTGCTTTGCCATACGACCCGATGCGCGGCCGCCACTCTCGACAAACCATGCGACCAGATCCTTGAGGGCCGCCATCGCAGTGGCCTCTGTCACGGGCAGACCGTACGCCGCGCCATCTGCGACAAGGATCAGCGGGTCAACGGCGCCGCGCTCCAGCCGAATATCACCGGGCGCATCGCTGATCCAAGGCGCATCACTTGTGTCGATCACATAGCCAAACTTCGAAGGCAAATCAGGGAGTTCCGGCAACAACTTCAACCAGTCCGACGCCAGCCGATGGGTCAAATCCCCCGCCGACCATTCCGGCGTCATCACAAGGTTTCGCCGCCCCTCCTGTGCCGGGTCGTCGTCCAGCAGGTCTGCCGACAAAAGCGCCTCGATGACCGCGTCATGATCTGCTTCGGTCACCCCGCGAATTTGCAGGTTTGCCCGGCTGGTGAGGTCAATCATGCCCGTGCCAAATTTCTCTGCCACCAAGGCCAATGCCTTGACCTGATCCACGCTGACCTCGCCCAACCATGGGCGTATCCGCACAACCAACCCGTCGCCCGACGCCATGGGGCGATAGGCACCGGGGCACCAGCCTTTGACAGCTGGACCTCTCATGACGACACTTCCAGTTCCGCGAGGATCGAGTTGCGACGCGACTGCCAGAGGTGCGCGGCATGGAGCGCGGCGAAGCGGTCCTGCATCGCGGCCAAAGCGCCTGGATTGGCGTCTTGCAGGAACGACGTGACCTCTGCGTTCCCAAGGGTAGCGTCGTAATAAGCGTCAAACAAATGCGACGGCACGACGGGGGCCAGTTGCGCAAAGGCGGCCATATTCTCTAGGGTTGCGGCGATCTCTGCCGCGCCGCGAAAGCCGTGGCGGCGCATCCCGGCGATCCAATCGGGGTTGGCGGCGCGGGCAAGGACGACGCGGGCAATCTCCTCGGTCAGGCCACGGGCACGGGGGCGATTTGGGTCTGTGACATCAAGGTGATAGGCCTTGGCGCTGCCACCCGTCAGGGATTGGGCTGCCAGAAACCCTGCCTCGTGGGTGGCGTAGTCTTCGGCCAGCAAGATATCTGTCTCGGGGAGGTCTTGCAGGTGTACGAAAGCGTCGGCCTGGGCCACGCGGGTGCGCAACGCGTTTTGGTCTTTGCGGATGCTGTCACCGTCCAATGCATAGGCAGAGGCGGCAATCCATGCCTCGCCTGCCGCGGCCTTTGCGGCCTCGGAGTAATCGCCAATCTGCGGCCCGATCCCGACGCCAAAACTGCCCGGCGCGGGGCCGAAAACGCGAGCCGTATCACCGCCCACATAGGGGTTCCAATCCGGTGCTTCGTCCCGTGCCGCAAGGCTGCGGACCGCTTGGTTGAACAGGGCCGACAGGGTCGGGAACACGTCCCGGAACAGGCCCGAGACGCGCAGGGTCACGTCGATGCGGGGCCGGTCGAGTTCGGCGATCGGTAGGACTTCGATCCCGGAGACACGCTCGGACCCTTCATCCCAGAGCGGACGCACGCCCAGAAGAGCCAAGGCCATGGCGAATTCTTCACCGGCGGTGCGCATGGTGGCGGAGCCCCAGAGGTCCACGATCAGCCCTTTGGGCCAATCGCCCTCGTCTTGCAGGTGACGGCGCATCAGTTCATCGGCCAGCACGCACCCCTGTGCGTACGCCGCGCGCGACGGCACCGAGCGGGGATCGGTGGTGAACAGGTTTCGCCCCGTGGGCAGTACGTCCGAGCGCCCCCGATAGGGGGAACCAGACGGCCCCGCGGCAATGCGCTTGCCGTCCAGCGCTGCGAGGAGGGCCGAGCGTTCCGCGAGGGCCGAGGAGGTGCTGTCGAAGGTCGATTGCCCCAATTCCGGCTGGCCCCACACATGCAGCCCGTCGCCAAACTGGCTTTCCTTCACGTCGCACACGAAGCCATCAATCCGGGTAATTGCCTCGGCCGAGCACGACGCGGCATCAAGGCCCAAATCCCCTTCCACACCAAGGGCTTGCGCCTCGACCCTAATGTCGCTTTGCAGCCTGTCGCGGCGTTTGGGATCAAGCCCATCGGCGTTGGAAAACTCATCCAGCAGGGCTTCCAGACGCACCAACCGTGTAGGCGTACGGGACGCTTTCATCGGCGGCGGGATGTGGCCCAAGGTAACCGCCCCGATCCGGCGCTTGGCTTGCGCTGCCTCACCGGGGTCGTTGACGATAAACGGATAGATCACCGGCAAGACGCCGGTCAGCGCATCGGGCCAGCAAGCGTCGGACAGGGCCACGGATTTGCCCGGAAGCCATTCCAACGTGCCGTGGGCACCGATGTGAACAAGCGCGTCTGCGTGGGTCTGCATCCAAAGGTAGAACGCCACATAGCCGTGGCGGGGGACGCGCGACAGGTCGTGGTATTCCTCATCCCGAAGCGCGGGCGTGCCGCGTTCCGGTTGCAGGGCAACAAGGGCGTTCCCGCGCGACAATATGGGCAAAAGCAGCCCCTCTTCGGACGCTGCCGCGTCCTCCTCGCAGGTGCCCCACGCGGCGTGGAGCGCATCTTGAAGGGATTGTGGCAGACGTGAAAGCGCGGCCTTGTAGTCGGCGAAAGGCCAGGTGAGCGCCGCGCCTTGCAGGTCATCGCCCGTGACCGCGCCGCGGGCGCGATAGCCTGCTTCGTTAAGATCGTTAAGGATTGCATTGGCAGAGGCAATCGCATCCAGGCCCACGGCATGGGCCGCGTTCCAATCACGGCCCGGATAGGTGGACAGCACCAGGGCCGGCACCCGATCCGAGGGCGGCTTCGCGGCCAGCTTGTGCCAAGCGGCGACCCGCGCGGCCAGCTGAGTCACCCGTTCCCAATGGGGGGTGTGAGCTTGGCGGGCGAATTGCAGATCGACATCACGCGCGTCGGGTTCTTTGAACGAGGCAACGCCCGCAAGGATGCGCCCGTCCACCTCGGGCAATACCACATGCATGGCGAGATCAGCCGGTGACAGGCCGCGCTCAGCTTCTTCCCATGCGGCTTGGGTGGAGGTGGCCATGGCGATCTGGAACACCGGCACCCCGGCCCCGTCCAGCGGGGACATGCCCCCTGCCCCCTTGCCGGAAAACGACGTAGCGTTGACGATGGCCACAGGTGCCAGGTGGGCCACTTGGCGGGCCATCCACTCTGCCGCGCCGGGGGCTTTGAGGGACGGCGCAAACAGGCCCATCACCGCGAAACCCTGATCGCGCAACGCAGCGAAAATGGACCGGATCGGCGCAAGGTCTGCCGCCACGAGGTACGATCGGTAGAACGTCACAAGGATCAGGGGCTTGTCGCCCTCCCCCGCCAGGACCGGACAGCAGACACCGTCTTCCGGGGTCCATCCGCCGACGCTTGGCAGGCCCTTCGCCCCGGCGACCGGGCCCGCGTAAAGGCCTGAAGCCAGTGCCATTTGCGCCAGTGCCGCGTGGGCCGCGACCTCTCCTCCCGCGTCGCAAAGATGCTGTAAACGGCGCAGGGTCGACACCGGTAGGGTCGAGATTTCGTCAAGCCGCGTATCATCGCGCCCATCGGCCGGAAGCACCGCCAACGCGATACCCTTCTCCCGGCACAGGGCCGCAATCTGTTGCAACCCGTAGGGCCAATAAGGCACTCCGCCGATCAGGCGGATCAAGATGCCTTTCGCGCCCACAAGCGTTTGTTCCACGTACGTATCAACGGACAACGGGTGCTTTAGCGCCACGATATTGGCCAGCCGCAGGGACGGCAAAGCGCCATTGGCCCGATGCCAGCCCGCCGCGAAAGCCCCAAGGTCAGAATCCGAGAGCGACAGCACCACCAAATCCGCTGGCGTTTGCGCCAGATCGGTTGGGGTCTCGGTCTCTTCTAACCCGTGGCTTTCGCGGAAGACGACGTGCATGACACGCTACTCAGCGGCGACGGCCGGGGCCAACACGGCGCGGATGGCGTCAGGGGAGACGTCATCGTGCTCGGCAATCACCACAAGGCGACCAGCGCGCGGCTCATCCGCGCCCCAAGGACGGTCGTACTGATGCCGCACCCGCGCGCCCACGGCTTGGACGAGCAGACGCATCGGCTTGCCCGCGACGCTGGCATAGCCTTTGACCCGCAGGATGTTCTGGGCGTTTGCCAATTCCTCAATCTGGGCGACCAGTTCCAAAGGGTCAGAAACCTCGGGGATGTCGATCACGACGCTTTCGAAGTCGTCATGCTCGTGGTCGTCGTGGCCGTCGTGGTGCGACGGACGTGCGTCCATATCGTCTTCGGCGGCGGCCTCGAGCCCAAGGATGATACGCGGATCAATGGCGCCTTCGGCAACCTCGACCACCGGCAAAACGCGCGGGGCTTCGGCGGCGATGATCGCCTTGGCCTTGGCAACACCTTCCGGGCCCGCAAGATCGGGTTTGGTGAGCAAGATGATATCGGCGCAAGAGATCTGATCCTCGAACACCTCGGACAGGGGTGTTTCGTGGTCGATGCTGTCGTCGGCCAAACGCTGCGCGTCCACTTTCGCCACATCAGGGGCGAAGCGACCCGCCGCGACAGCCTCGGCATCGGCCAGAGCAATCACGCCGTCTACGGTAATCTTGGAGCGGATATCGGGCCAGTCAAACGCCTTGAGCAGCGGCTTGGGCAGGGCCAGGCCAGAGGTCTCGATCAGGATATGTTCCGGGCGCGGGTCCAGCGCCATCAGCGCCTCGATCGTCGGAATGAAGTCATCGGCGACGGTGCAGCAGATGCAGCCATTGGCGAGCTCCATGATGTTTTCCGCGGGACAATCGGGAATGGCGCAGCCTTTCAGGATTTCGCCGTCCACGCCCACATCGCCAAATTCGTTCACCACCACGGCCAAGCGTTTGCCGCCGGGGTTCTGGATCAGGTGCGAGATCAGCGTGGTCTTACCAGAGCCGAGAAAACCCGTGACTACAGTGACGGGAAGTTTTGCCAGATCAGCCATTGCTCAGGCCTCCTTATTCGTAACGGGCGGAATGCGCGCGATGCAGTTGCGTTTGAAATGCTCGGGGCGCGCGCGCCACGGGATCAAACCGTCGTCGGTTTCGTGATAAAGGGCGATCCCTTCGGCCAGCATGTCGGGATGCGACGCCTCAAGGAAATTTCCGTAAACATAGGTCCATCGGGCGTCACCGCCCCGGATCGCCACGGAACAGCCGCTATCGCAGTTTTGCAGGCACTCCATCGGGCGAATGGTGACGCCTTCGGGCATCTCGCGTTGGATCAGTGCGTCATAGAGCGCCTGTCCGGGGCGAATGCCCTCTGCCGGTGCGTCGGTGCCGCGCAAGCATTTCACACAAACCAGCACTTCGGTCGCCGCTTTTTGGGGTTGGTCGTTCGTCATCGGTCCTCCTCCGGGGCACCCCGCCCGGGATTAACGTTTCAATAGCCGACGGCAGGTCTCCTGGCTCGCGGGTCAACACGCGCCTCGCGCCTTCCCGAATTCGCTGTGAATTCAGTGGCATACGCGGGGGCGCTTACCGCTTACAGTTGCGGGGGCAGCCGCGGTATCGCACCGCGTTCCCTCTTAGGCCATTGGCTTTCGCCGCAGGCACCATCGACGAGAACCCTGTTCATGGGCTGAAGCCCTTGTCAATCGGAGCGTTAGCCGCCAAGCCTTCCCAAAGCCGAATGCCGCAAGGAGAACGCCGATGACCGACGACAACGCCCGCCACACCGAGAAGATGCGCAAGATCAAAGCCGCGCGAGACAAGATGATGGAAACCAAGACCGAGGAGAAAGGTCTGATCATCGTCCACACCGGCCCGGGCAAGGGGAAGTCCTCTAGCGGGTTCGGCATGGTGATGCGGTCGATCCAACACGGGCTCGGCTGCGCTGTGGTGCAATTCATCAAAGGGGATCGCGACACCGGAGAGAAGTCGTTCCTGCGCGAACGCTTTGCCGATGAGTGCCGTTTTTTCGTGTCGGGCGAAGGCTTTACCTGGGAAACGCAGGATAAGGAACGTGACATTGCGGCGGCGCAGAACGGTTGGAAAATCGCGCAAGAGCAAATCCTCGATCCGGAGATTGGTTTCGTTCTGCTCGATGAAATCAACATCGCCCTGCGCTATGATTATCTGGATATCGACGAGGTGGTGGATTTTCTGCTGCACCAAAAGCCCCGGATGACCCATGTGTGCCTGACAGGCCGCAATGCCAAGCCGGAACTGATCGAGGCCGCCGATCTGGTGACCGAAATGACGCTGGTAAAGCACCCGTTCCGCGATGGGGTCATGGCGCAGAAAGGCGTGGAGTTCTGAATGGAAAGGGGCGCGCGCATCATTGATGCCATGCCCGGCTCCACTCCGGGCAGCCGGTTCAGGAACCTGTTCAGCTACGTGATCGCGAGGGCGAAGCCGCCAAAGATCACCACAGAGGCGATGGTCATGAAACGGTTGTATGTGCGTTCTGACATGGAATCCGACTGTGTTGCAGTTTCCGCTAACTCATATTGTCTATCAGGACGTTGAAGAAAATTAAACAAATGCAGAACATTTGCGGAATGCGTCCAACATGAGCCGTGCGGTGATGATCCAGGGGACGGGGTCCAATGTGGGTAAGTCGATGCTCGTGGCGGGCCTTTGCCGGATTGCACGGGCGCGCGGCCTCAGCGTGGCGCCGTTCAAGCCGCAGAACATGTCCAATAACGCAGCCGTCACGGCGGATGGCGGAGAGATCGGGCGCGCGCAGGCGTTGCAGGCTTTGGCCTGCGGGCTGGCGCCGCATACGGATATGAACCCGGTCTTGCTCAAGCCCGAATCCGAGACAGGAAGCCAGGTGGTCGTGCAGGGCAAGCGCCTGACAACCGCGCGGGCTCGGGAATATGCCAAGCTGAAGCCGCAGTTGCTGGAATCCGTGCTGGAAAGCTTCAACCGCCTGAAATCGCAACATGATCTGGTGATCGTAGAGGGCGCGGGATCTCCGGCGGAGGTGAACTTGCGCGCCGGAGACATCGCCAACATGGGCTTCGCGCGGGCCACGCAGACGCCCGTGGTGCTCTGCGGAGACATCGACCGAGGCGGCGTTATTGCGCAGATCGTGGGCACGCAGGCGGTGATATCGCCCGAGGATGCCGCCCTGGTGCGTGGCTTCATGGTCAACAAGTTTCGCGGCGATCCGCGCCTGTTTGACGACGGCTACAGGCTGATAGAACAGCACACCGGATGGCGCGGTTTTGGGGTGATCCCGTGGTTTTCCGATGCGGCCAACCTTCCCGCCGAAGACGCGCTGGACATCACCACACGCACCAAAGCGGAGGGGTTGCATATCGTCTGCCTGCGCCTGTCACGCATTGCGAACTTCGACGATATGGACCCGCTGGCCCTAGAACCCGGCGTGCGCCTGACGATGCTTTCGGCGGGAGAGGCCATTCCCGGCGACGCCGATGTGGTGATCATCCCCGGCAGCAAATCCACCCGGGGCGATCTGGCCTATCTGCGGGCGCAGGGATGGGATGTGGACCTTGCCGCGCATCTGCGCCGAGGCGGGCACGTCTTGGGCATTTGCGGCGGATATCAGATGCTTGGCACATCCATCGCGGACCCCGACGGGATCGAGGGGCCAGCAGGCACTGACCCCGGCCTTGGGCTGTTGGATGTGGAAACCGTGATGACGGGCGACAAACGGCTGACGCAGGTGGCGGCGGTTCACGCGCCATCGGAGACACTCTTCAATGGCTATGAAATCCACATCGGGCGCACCCAGGGCGCCGATTGCGCCCGCCCCTTTGCCCAAGTGAACGGCAACCCCGAGGGCGCGATCAGCCTCAACGGGCGGGTCAGCGGTAGCTATCTGCATGGCATGTTCCGCGATGACCGGTTCCGGGGCGCGTGGCTGGCGCAATTCGGCACGGCCGCCACGGTTAGCTATGACGCCACGGTCGAGACAACTCTGGACGCCTTGGCCGCGCATCTGGAGGGCGTGATGAATGTCGACGCCCTCCTGAATGTCTCTTTATAGGTCCAGGAATTCTGCAATCGCGGCGTTGAACGCCTCGGGGGCATTGATGTTGGCCACATGGGCCGCATCAGGGATCGAGTGGTAAACACCGCCCGGCGTTGCATCGGCCATTTCCTGCATCACCGCAGGGGCCGCGCCCATGTCTTTATCGCCGCCCACATAAAGGATCGGGGCCTTCGCTTGCGGAAGGTGCCGCAAGCAATCCAGGCCCTTCAAGGCATGACAACACGCGATATATCCCTGCGGATCATTGGCCAGCACCATGGCGCGGATTTCAGCCAGACGCGCGGGGTTGGCGTTGCGCCAATCCTCGGTGAACCAAGAGGCCAAGGTGCCCTCCACAATCGCCTCCAGGCCCCCTTCCTCTACGGCAGCGATGCGGCCATCCCACATGGCTTGGAATGGCGGCGGCGCGTCGGCGCGGCCATCGGCGCAGACAACGCGGGTGATCCTGTCGGCGTGATCCACCGCCAATCCCATGCCCGTCATGCCGCCCATGGAAAGCCCCATGAAGGCGGCGGTCTCGATCTCCAGCGCATCCATCAGGGCGATAACGTCGCTGTTGAGGTCCGCGAATGTTGTTGCCCCCACGGTGTCACTGCCCCCATGGCCGCGCGTGTCGTAGCGTAGGACGTGATATTTCGTGGTCAAAACCTCAATCTGTTCGTCCCACATGGTCAGGTCCGCCCCGAGGGAGTTGGAAAGGATAATCCATTCCTCCCCCCGCCCATCCATGCGCGTGTTGAGCGCGTGGGTGCCCAGATCAATCCGGTTGCTGCGATCCGCCATCATACGCCCCTTACTGTGGCTTTTGCCTCTGCCGCATCGACGGCCGGTTTCACCCGCTCAGCCAGAAGCACCATATTGCGACGCGACAGTTCTACGTCGGCCCAATCCTTGCCCGCCACCAAAAGCGTGCCGAATTGGCCGGTCTCCTCTCGGAACGATAGCAATTCATCAGCCACTTTGTCGGGCGTGCCCCAGATAATCAACCGTTCGCAAACGTGGTCCAACGTCACCTCGTCATCGGGCTGATCGCGGTGTTCCTTGAACAGATTAATGCGCCCGTGTTTTTTCAGTTTGGTGAACAACTGGCTGTAATAGAAGCGATAGGGGCTGTTGGGATCGGTTGCATAGGCCCGCGCCGTGTCCATATCGTCGGCCACGAAGACCGACTTTGCCACCCGCCAGTTCGCCATGTCCGCGGTGCGGCCTACGCGTTCGCAGCCCTCTTTATATTTCGGCCAATGGGACGCGACCCATTGGGGCATCAGGAAGTTAGCCGAGATCGGGTCCCACCCCCGCGCGGCGGCCTCTGTCACGCCCTTGGAGAAGGGGGCAACGGCGGTCACGACGATGGGCGGATGCGGGTCGTTTTGCAAAGGCTTGGGCATGATGCCCTGGCCAATTTCAGTCATCGCGGTCCGCTCCGTCGAGACGTTCCAATACTTGCCTTCGATGTTATAGGGCGCGTCGCTTTCCCAGATCTTCAGAACCGTGTTGATACACTCCAGGAACATCTCTTGCCGGTCCGCGTCGAGGTTGCCGAAGGCCTCTGCGTCCGAGGCCAGACCACCGGGAGAGATACCAAAGTTGAACCGTCCATCCAGCATGTGGTCAAGCATCGCCACTTGCGCCGCAACATTGGCGGGGTGGCTGTTGGGCAGGTTCACCGTACCGGTCCCAAGGCGCATGTTCTTCACGGCGGAAGCCAGCGAGGCGATGAACATCGTGCAGCTCACGATCTGCTCGGCCTTGTCGGTGACATGCTCTCCCACATAGGCCTCGGTGAAGCCCAACTCGTCGGCCAGCAAAAACGCCTCCCGATCTTCGGCCAGGCATTTGCGCCAGTCCTTGTCGATGGGGTGAATTGGCATCGTGAAGAACCCAAGGTCCATGGTGCAGTCTCCGCTTCCAGTTACAGGTTCAGGATATGTGCCGCAGCGCCTGTAGGGAAAATCAAAAGGAATCGCCGCTTCCATTAGAAAAGTTGATAGCCCGACTTCGGGCACCCAATTTGCAAAAGCCCCGCGGTGTTGGCGGGGCTTTTAAGCAGGGATCAAACGCCCAGGGCGGCTATCGTCCGAACATGACTTCCGGCAGCCAGGTGGCAAGGCTGGGGATGAACAACACAATCAACGCCGCCAACAGGATCAGGATGAAATAGGGCGTAGAGCCCAGAAAGATCTCTCCCAACGTGACGGAGGGGTCCGGCACTGCGCCTTTGACCGTGTAGACAAGCAATCCGAACGGGGGCGTCAGAAGGCCCGCCTCGATCACCAGGATGCCGAAGATCGCGAAGGCCACCGGGTCAATCCCCAGCACCACCGCAATGGGAGAGAAGATCGGCACCGTCAAAAGGATGATCGACACGGAATCGACCAGCATGCCAAGCACGATCCAGATCAGCATCATCAATCCGATGATCATCCACGGCTCGGCCCCAAGGTTGAAGAACAACCCCTGAATGAACGGCACCGCGCCGCCAATCGCCAGAAGCCGCGAATACATCTGGGCGGTGATCAGCAGGAACATGATCGGCGCCGTCGTGCGGCCCGCCTGATAGATTGCCTCCAGGATTTCCTTGCCGCGCATGCCTTTGATCAGGCCAATGATGAACGCGCCAATCGCGCCAAATCCTGCCGCTTCGGTCGGGGTGAAGAACCCCTTCCAGATGCCGCCGATCACCAACATGATAAGCCCCAGAATGCCCAAGCCGCCGATCAACTCGGACCGCACCTCTTGCTTGGTCAGCGGCACCAGTTCCGCTTGGAACGACGGGGCGATCTCCGGCTTGTGGGCGACCGAGATGATGACGAAAGCAGCAAACATCAGGGCCAGCATGATACCGGGGATGACGCCGGCGATGAACAAGGCCCCGACGCTCAATTCCGTCAGGATCGCCCAGACGATCAACAAGACCGACGGCGGGATCAACATCCCCAGACAGGCCGAACCGGCCACGGCCCCCAACGCGAAGGTGCGTTTGTAGCCTGCCTTTTTCATCTCGGGATAAGCGATGCGCGAAAAGGCGGCAGCGGCGGCAATGGACACGCCCGTTACAGCCGCAAAAACCGTGTTCCCGGCAATGGTCGCAATGGCCAGACGTCCCGGCAGACGCTTGAGGCTACGGTCGCAGATGCGGTACAAATCCCCCGCCGCCCCGGACCTAGATATGAAATCTCCCATCAAGACAAACAGCGGGATCACCACGAAAACGTCCTTTCGGATCGCCTCGTAGGCCGTGTTGCCAAGGATCGAGATTGCGGCCTCGAAGCTGCCCAGCATCAGATAGACACCAAGGCCCGAACAGACGGCCAAGGCCACGCCAATATGCGTGCCCAGCAAGATCAACAGGATCAAGAGACCCAGCATCCACAGGACGATATCACCTCCCATTACGGCTCTCCCCTCAATCCACGTGTGCCGGAGCCATCGCTCCCGGCGCTTCAATTTCGTTTTCCAGCTTGCCCATCCAGTCGAGCACGATCATTTGCAGATACGCCAAGGCGACGAAGCCCGACATCACCAGAACGACGCCCCGCACGGGCCATGTGGGCACGCGCAGCGACCCTTCGCCCTCGTACTCGCCGATCCGGTAGGCGTCGAAGAACGAGTCGCTCGTGCTCCAGACAAGGGCCACAAAAACCGTGATCCCCAGAAGCGCCGATATCGTGCGCAGGATACGACGCAGGCCCACTGGCACCGCATCGGCAAACACCGAGGTCCGCAACATGGAGCCGGAATAGATCGCAAGGGGCAGCTGCAAAAAGGCGATGGAGACCACCGAGTTTTGCAAAATCTCTTTCGTTCCAGGCACCGGCGTGCCCAGGAACTTACGACCCATGACGTCGCAAAAGATAAGCAACGCCAGCGCCATAGTCCAAAAAGCCGACACCAAGTGTATGCCCCGTGATAGTTTGATCGGCACGCCCATTAGACCCTCCCCGTCCGTTGCCTGCGACAATTTTGGAAACGCTACTGGATCAGCGCCGTGGGTCAAGCTGTTATTTAGCGGTCGATAAATAGTGAGCCAGAAAGCTTGACCGATGCGCCGTTTTGTGAGGAAGTACGCTAGATTAGCGACCGATAAATAAGGGAAGCATCCGAACGGACGGACCAAAACAACAGCGGGTCGCTGACGAACTATCGCCATCAATGGGAGGAGAAAACAATGGCAACACTGGCTTTTTTACGAGGGACGACCCTTGCGGCGGCCGCACTGACATTAGGCTCGGGCGCGGCGCTGGCGGATGATTTCACCCTGCGCATCGGCGCCGGGCACCCCAACGGGCCGACGGTCTATGTCTCTGACGTAGCGGACTTTTTTGTCCCCGAGGTCGTGCGGCGTGTGGAAGAAGAAACCGATCACACCATCACATTCGTTGAAGGCTACGGCGGCTCCATCGCGGGCGTGGCGGAGACATTGGAGTCTGTTGAAAACGGCATCCTCGACATCGGCGCCTATTGCATGTGCTTCGAGCCCGCCAAGCTGTTCTTGCACAACTTCCCCTACTACGCGCCCTTCGGCCCGCAGGATTCTGAACAGCAGATGGCAGCCGCTCGTGCCGTCTACGATCAGGTGCCTTGGCTAGAGGAACAGTTCACCGCGGAATACGGCCAAGTGCTTTTGGGCCTGCACGGGTGGGACAACTACCACCTTGGCACCACCGACCCTTGGGAGACGGTCGAAGATCTGCAAGGCGTGAAGATCGGCGGTGCGGGTCCCAACCTGCCATGGTTGGAATTTGCCGGCGCGCAACCGGTGCAATCGACGCTGCCTGACGGCTATCTGTCGCTGCAAACGGGCGTCTATAATGGCTGGCTGATGTTCCCCTCTGCCTACCTTGGCTTCCGCTTCTACGAACCCGCGCCCCATTATACCTTGATCGGGTTTGGCGCGATGGGCGTAAACGCCTTGACCATGAACGAACGCAGTCTCTCGCGGTTGCCGGAAGACGTGCAGGCGATCATCCTTGAAGTCGGAGCGGCCTACGAGGCACAGGCGGGTACATCGCTGAACGCGCGTCAGGTTTCGGGTCTTGAAGGGCTGGCCGAAGCCGGGGCCATGATCTCGGAAATCGAACCAGAGGTGCGCAGCGGATGGGCCGAATCCCTCGCCTCATTCCCCGGCCAGCAAGCAGCCGAGGCCGATAGCCGCGGAATGCCGGGGACCGAGGTGATGCAAGCCTACCTCAGCGCGGTGGATGAAACCGGCTACGAATGGCCGTACACCTACACCGTCGAGTAAGCACGACGTTGATCGGGGCGGCCTTTACGGGCCGCCCTTTTCCATCCCCCTCCCCCCAACATTCTGCACCGGAGTGCGCGTTATGGCCCTGTCCGATCGCATCCCCTATCAAGCTATTGTTGATCGCCCGAAACTGCGCCTTCCAGACGGTAAACGCGTCGCCGTTTGGGTGATCGTCAATGTCGAGGAATGGCGCATCGAAAACCCGATGCCCCGCACGGTGTTGCCGCCCCCAATGGGCCAGCCCCTGCTACCCGATGTCCCGAATTGGAGCTGGCACGAATACGGCATGAGATCCGGCTTTTGGCGGCAATATCAGGCGCTTGTAGACCGCGGCATTCCCGCATCCCTGGCGATCAACGGCAACGTCTGCGCCAGCTATCCCCGTGTTGCGGGTGCCGCACTTGAGGCCGGATGGGAGTTCATGGGCCACGGCCATCTGCAAGGCCCCATGCACCGGCTGGACGATCAAGAGGGCGCGATTGCCAAGGCCTTGGATCAAATCGAATCCTTCTGCGGCACCCGCCCTCGCGCCTGGGAAAGCCCCGGGCTGACCGAAACCGAAGAGACGCTGGATCTACTGCGCAAACATGGGGTGGAATATGTGGCCGATTGGGTGATTGATGACCTGCCCCAAGACGTCGCCACCCCGTTTGGCCGCGTCACCACCCTGCCCTATTCGGTCGAGACCAACGACATCGCCGTCTACGCCCTGCAAGGCCACCGCTCGGACGAGTTCCTGACCCGGGGCCGCGACCAGTTTGACCGCCTCTATGCCGAGGGCGCGACCAGTCCGCGCGTCATGGCGATCTCGGTGCATCCCTACATCACCGGCGTGCCCCACAGGATCAAATATCTGGAGGAACTGCTGGATTACGTCGGCGGCCATGAGGGCACGCAATGGATGACCGCCAGCCAGCTTGGCGATTGGTATCGGACTGAATTGACACGGGTAACAGGAGATTAGGAATGGAGATCAAGGACATCAGCGTAGAGGAAATGCAGGCGCGCGTGGCCCGCTATCGGGACCTCAAGGCCTCACCCCAGGCGTTCGTAGACACCCGGATTCCGGAGTATGAGCGCGATATCTACAACGTGATCGGGCGCGGCGTGACCGAGGATGCGGGGCTTGCCCCCTCCATCGTGGATTCGCGCTACTTCGGGATCACCTATGTGGGAGCAGAGCCCGGCAAAGGCGCGGCCCTTCATGCCCATGAAACGATCGAGGTCTTCATCCCCCTTACCGGCCGTTGGGCTGCGGTTTGGGGCGAGGATGGCGACAAGGAAATCGAGATTGAGCCCTTCGACGTCATCTCCTTCCCGCCCGGCATCTATCGCGGGTTCCGCAATATCGGGGACGCTCCAGCGATGTTGATGGCAATCATCGGCTCGAAAGAGACCACCGGCGACGGCGGTCGCGTCGAATGGGCCCCCAGCGTGCTGGAGGCAAGCCATGCCACGGGTCTGCGGGTGAATGAAACTGGCGATCTAGAGGCCAAGTAGTCGTCAGCCGTCCGGGTTCTCGCGATTGCGCTGGAACCCGGTCATTTCCGGGAAGGGCGGCAGCCACGCTTCGCGCCGCTCAACCCAGACTTCATAAGTGGGGCGAAAACGATCCGGCTGGTCGAACGCGCCAAGGTGAACCTCTGTCTCGTCCCCCGATTGCGCAAAAACAGATGACCCGCAGGTTAGGCAAAAGCACCGCCCCTGATACGCGCCGAAGTCCCCTTTGATCTGCACGGCATCCTTTGGCCATATCGCCGCCCCGTAGAACAACGCCCCATGGTGCTTGCGGCAGTCCAAGCAATGGCACAGCCCGACCCGCACCGGTGCCCCTGTCGCCGCGACCCGTAGCTTCCCGCACAGACACCCCGCTTCATGCTGTTGCACTCTCGGCTCCTCCTCTGCCCCCATGGCTGAACGCAAAACGCCGGGCATCCCTGCCCGGCGCTGCCATTGCTCTATGGTAGACGGCTTAAGCCACGCCTTCCAGCTTCCGGTTTGCTTGCACCGCGGGGCGCTGCTTCATCCGCTCGTAATGGGCACGCACGTTCGGCGGCAGATCCCAACCGGCCACATCTACGGCCCAGTATTCGTTATAATAGAGCGCGGTATCGGCGATGGAGTAATCGCCCATCAGCCACTCCTTGCCCTCCAACTGCTCATCCACCACGTCGAACGCGGCCATCATGGCCTCTTTCCCGCGCACCTTCAGCTGTTCCACCGCCTCGGGGATGTCCGAGTACGCATCGGGGCGTCGGAACATGCGCCACGACAGCATGTGGACGGTGCCAATAATGAAATCCATCGCCTCTAGCGTGCGGATCATGCCTTCGGTGTCCGTGGGCATCAGGTTTTTCTCGGGATGCTCCAGCGCCAGATACATGGCGATTGCCGCGTATTCCGTAACCACACTTCCGTCATCGCGCACCAATGCGGCAACCTTTCCCTTGGGGTTAAGCGCCAGATACTCCGGCGTCTTCTGCTCTTTCTTCGAGAAGTCCACGATCTTCAGATCATAAGGAATGCCGATTTCTTCTAACAGAACATGAATGCCGATCGAGCAGGTTTTCTTGGCGTAACAAAGCGTTGTCATGGGGTCTCCTTCAAGGGGCTAAACAGTGCCGAGCGCTTTTAGAATGCGCTCGGGCGTCATGGGCATTTGGTGGATTTGTGCGTCCAAGGGGCGAAGCGCATCGTTCACCGCGTTCAACAAAGCGGCCGGCGCGCCGCCGGTCCCGGCCTCGCCTGCGCCTTTGGCACCAAGGACACTGGTTTTGGTGGGCGTTTCCACGTGGGCAATGGTGATGTCGGGCATCTCAAACGCCATCGGCACAAGGTAATCGGCCATGGTCGCGTTCTCAAACTGGCCGTCCTCGGAGTAGATGCACTCCTCGTAGAACGCGCCCCCGATGCCTTGGATCACACCCCCGCGAATTTGTTCGTCGACCAGCTTGGGGTTAATCACCCGGCCGCAATCTTCCACCGCCCAGAAGTTGAGGATTTTTACAAATCCCGTGTCCGGGTCCAACTCGACCTCGGCGGCCATGGCGGCATTGGTGAAAACGAAGGGAAAATCGGTGACGCGGTAGTGGCGGGTGGCCACGAGTTCCGGTGTCATGTCTGAAGGCAATTCATTGCCTCGGTAGTAAACGGTGCGGGCCAGATCGCTTAGGCTCATGCGTTGGGTGCCGTCCTTGTCGGTGACATGACCTTCAACAATATCAAGGGCTTCCGGCTTGGCTTGCAGGATCACGCCCGCGATGTCCAACACCTGTTCTTTCAGGGCGTGGGCGGCTTGCAGTGTCGCCTCCCCTCCGATCCCGGCGCCCCGTGACGCCCATGTTCCACCGCCGTAAGGCGTGGTTTTCGTGTCACCGGTCGTCACCTTCACCCGGTCCATTGCGACGCCAAAAACCCCGGCCGCGATCTGCGCAAGGATCGTGTTGGTGCCCTGCCCCTGCTCGGTGACCGAGGACGACACATGGATCGCCCCGCCCGCCTCCAGCCGGATGGTAGAGCCGTCCTGGCTGGCAATCGGCGCGCCGCCGATGCCGTAGAACATCGGGCTGGGGTTCGTGACCTCGATCATCGAAACGAGGCCAAGGCCGCGGTGGATACCCTCTGCGCGCAGCGCCGCGTGTTCCGCCCTTTTGGCGTCGTAATCCATCGTCTCGATCAGCTTATCCAGCGTCTTGTGATGGCTCAGGTCATCCAGCTTCATCCCCGTGGCCGAGGTGCAGGGATAGGCGTCATCTTTAACAAGGTTGCGGCGACGGATTTCGACCACATCCATGCCGATCTTATGGGCCGCTTCCTCTAGCAGGCCATCGGCCACCGCCATGGCAATCGGGTGCCCCACAGCGCGATATTGGCACATCAGGTTCTTGTTCTGGAATACCACCTTGGCGTTGGCGCGGTAGTTCTCCAGCGCATAGGGCGCCCCGGTCAGGTTCAGGATCTGGTTCGCCTCTATCGCCGAGGTGCGCGGATACATCGAATAAGGGCCGATGCCGGTGATGTCATCAAAGGCAAGTGCCGCGATTTCCCCCTCTGGGGTGACTGCGATGCGCCCGTGCACCACATGGTCACGGGCGTGAATGTCGGTAAGGAAGCTTTCCAGCCGATCCGCCACAAACTTCACCGGGCGTTGCAGCAGTTTCGCGGCCGCTGCCGTGGCAATCTCATCGCCATAGGTGTGGATCTTGATCCCGAAAGACCCGCCCACATCATTCGAGATCACGCGCACGTTTTCTTCCGGCAAGCCCAAGTGCTTGGCGAAGATAAATTGCATCATATGAGGCGCTTGGCCCGAGTAGTGGCAGGTCAGCGTGTCCTCGGAAGGGTCATAATCCACGACGCTGGCGCGGGTCTCCAGGGTCACGCCGGTGTGGCGACCGAAACGGAACGTGCGCTCGACCACACTCACGTCATCGCGGGCAAAAGCGGCGTCTGGATCGCCCGCCTCAACGGTGCGTTCCCAGGCAAGGTTATTGCCGAAATCCGGGTGGATCACCGGCGCGTCAGGTTCCAACGCGCGCTCCATATCTGTGGCGGGGGGCAGGTCTTCGATGTCCACGAAGACCAGCGCCGCCGCGTCCTCGGCCACAGCCCGAGAGCTGGCGACAACCATCACCACCGGCTCTCCGGTCCAGCGGACGGTATCGATGGCCAAAGGCATTTGCGGCGCTGAGCGCAGGCCCACCATATGGCTGAGCACGCCCACGTAAGGCTCCACATGATCGGCCAGATCAGCCCCGGTATAGATGGCGATGACGCCGGGCACGGCGCGGGCCTCATCAAGATCAATCGACACGATCCGCCCATGGGCCACGGGCGCCCGCACAAAGGCCGCGTGGACCATGCGGGGCAGTTGGATATCGTCCACAAACTTGCCGCGCCCCTGCAAGAGACGCTTGGCATCGGGGCGGTCAACGGGCTTGCCGATAAGGGAATTGGGCTTGTCAAAAATCGTCAGAGGGCCGCTCATGAGCTTTCCCCCTCGATCACGTCGCACACGGCATCGACAATGGATTGGTAGCCGGTGCAGCGGCAATAGTTGCCGGAAAGGTGCTCTCGGATGGCGGCGCGATCGGCTCCGCCGCCGCCTTCCACATATTCCAGTGCGCTGGCCAACATGCCCGGGGTGCAATAGCCGCATTGCAAGGCATTGCGGTCGATAAACGCCGCTCGCAGTGCCGCGGCCCGGTCGCCGTAGCCCTCGATCGTGGTGACTTTTGCGCCGTCCGCTTGCACCGCAAGCATCAGGCAACCGCGCACCATGGCGCCGTCCACTTCCAGCGTACAGGCGCCGCACACACCGTGCTCACAGCCCACGTGGCTGCCCGTCAGACCCAGAGTGTTGCGCAGAAAATCCACCAGGTTCTGGCGCACCGGCACGGCGGCGCTTGCGGTCTCGCCGTTCACGGTGACAGAGATTGTTTGAGTGTCAGTCATGGCTCACAACGCCTCCAACGCGCGGGTCAGGACGACGCCTGACAGGTGCTTTTTCGTGGGGATGGCGGCATTGAGGTCGCCGGAGTACGGAAGCTCGGCCAAGGCGGCGACGGCGTCGATCACACTGCCGCCCTTGTCCAACACCTCTTCCGCGTCGAAGGCCCGTAACGCCCTGTCAGATATCGAGAAAAACGCGACGCGGTGGGCGTTGTCGCGCCGCGCCACAGCGACACCGGCCATCGCGTAATCGCCGTGGCGCCGGGCCAATTCATAAAAGGCGAAGCGGTCGGTCGGCGCGGCAACTGGAATGGCGATCTCAGACACAAGCTCCCCCTCCTCCAACGCGGTCTCATACATGCCAAGGAAGAAGTCCGTGGCCCCGTGGGTGGTGGTGCCTTCGGCCGATTGCACCGTGATCTGCGCATCCAACGCCAGCAACAGCGCGGGCATTTCGGCTGCCGGATCAGCCAAGGCAACGCTGCCGCCAATGGTGCCCCGGTTACGCACGGCGGCGTGGGCGATGTGGGGCAAAGCCATCGCCAACAACGGCGCGTGATCGGCCACCACCCCAGAGCGGACCAATTCCACATAGCGGGTCATCGCGCCGATGCGCACCATCCCGTCACTCAGGGTGATGCCGCGCAGGTCCTCCAACGCCGAAAGATCGACCAAGGTGCCCGGTTGCGCCAGGCGGAAATTCATCATCGGCATCAGGCTTTGCCCGCCTGCCAAAGGCGTCGCGTCGCGGTCTTCGTCCGCCAGCAGCGCCAGCGCCTCTGCAACGGAAGCAGGTCGTTCATAAAGAAACTCTGCCGCTTTCATGTCTTCCCCCCCAAAGCCGCGCAATGCGCCAATAGGGCTAATTTATCAATCTATAAATAACTAGCAAGGAGAAATTGGAAAACCAATAGAACCGTTTAAAATCAATTCGATGCGGCATCCCTGATCGAAGGAATTTGCAGCAGGAAGCTATCAATCGCCGTCTCGATCACGAAGGATTTGTTGTTCAGGATCGAGACTTCGTAGATCAGCGTCCGCACGCCGTAATAGTAAATGCCGCCGTGCATGATCCAGGCGGCCTCGACCTCTTCATCGGAGGGGTCAAGCGAATCCAATCCCGCGTCAAAACGAATCTCTTGCAGGATCGGCTCCAGAATGCGCTCGCGGACCAACTGCATGTAGCGGCGGTTTATATCGACGCCTTTCAGGCCCGAAAAAAGGAAGATGCGCATCCAGTCGTTGTGAAAGACGACCTCGGTATAGGCGTCGTAGAATTCCACCAGACGCTCCCGCAATGGACGCGAGCGGTCGCGCAACAAAGTGCCCCATTCATCCTGCCAGCGCTTCACGTAGACCGCATCGTAAACCTCTGCGATCAGGTCACTTTTTGACGGGAAGTACCGATATAACAAAGGCTGCGTGACCCCCAATCGGCGGGCCAACTCCCGGGTTGAGGATTCAAACCCCTCCTGCGCGAAGAACTCGATCGCTTTGGTCAAAAACTCTTGCCGACGCTCCTCCGATGACAGGCGACGGCGCGGCTGCTTGGGGGGCTCGGTCGGGGCGGTCGGGTCAGGTTCACTTGTCACGCATCATGCCATTCGTTGTCTAATTTCAGGCGGTGGCCGACGATAACGCCCTCCGCAAGGCTCTGCTCTAGAAAGCAGCCTTTCTTGGCGGCGTCCAGCAGTGCGCGTTGCTGATCGGCACTGGCGTCACTGTCCAACGCCACATCAAGCGAGAAACCGACGGGCGCAGTCACGTAGGGATCGTTGCCCTGCTGCTCGCCCTTCCAATGCAGGCGGGCGTCCACTTCCACCCCGCGCAGGTCGATCTTCAGGCGCTTGGCGAAGGCCCGGATCTGGGTCATCAGGCAGCCCGTCAGCGCGGCGGTGAACAGGGCCAGAGGCGGCGGCGCGGTGCCGTCACCGCCATGGAACGGGCCTTCATCGGTGGCCAGTTCAAACGTCTCTTTCATCATCGGCCATTCGACCGAAATATCGTTGCGCATTTTCCCCGACGCGACGCCCTTACCTTCAAAGACAACGTCAAAGGTTTTGATTGATTGATCTGCCATTGATCCCCCCTGTTGCGTGTTCGTTAACCCAACGCTAGCATCTATTTATCATTCGATCATTAAGAAACGCTGTTTGGGAGGACAGGACCATGGCCAAGCTGACCCGTCAGGACATTTATGATACCGCGAAAGAGCTCTCCAACTGGGGACGGTGGGGCGATGACGACCAAATCGGGACGTTGAACAATGTCACAGCCGATGATGTGGTGGCGGCGGCAAAGCTGGTTCGCAAGGGGAAGACCTTTGCCCTTGGCCTTGATCTGAAAGAGAAAATCCAATCCGGCCTGTTTGGAGGTCGATGGAACCTGATCCATCAGATGTTGGCCACCGGCACCGATGCGGTCCAAGGTGAACAGGATGGCGACGGCAAGGCGTACCTGCGCTACGCCGACGACGCGATTAACCTGCCCTGTCAGGGTAGCACCCAGTGGGACGCGCTGTGTCATATCTTCCTGGATGAGCAGATGTACAACGGCTACCCCGCGACCGATGTGACGGTGAACGGCGCGAAGCGGTTGGGGATCGAGCATGTGCGCGACAAGATGGTCGGGCGCGGCGTGCTGCTGGATATCGCGCGCTGGAAGGATGTCGATAGTCTGGAGGACGGTTATGGCATCACCAACGCCGATCTGGATGGCTGCGCGGCGGCGCAGGGGGTCGAAATCCGCAAGGGCGATTTTGTGATCGTGCGCACCGGCCATCAGGAACGCTGCCTCGCCGCCGAAGATTGGACCGGCTACGCGGGCGGCGATGCACCGGGCCTGTCGTTCGAGACCGCCCGCTGGATCAAAGCCCACGACATCGCCGCCATCTGCGCTGACACTTGGGGGTGCGAGGTGCGCCCCAATGAAACGGACGAGGCCAATCAGCCATGGCACTGGGTCGTGATCCCCGCCATCGGCATTTCGATGGGAGAGATTTTCTATCTGAAAGAATTGGGCGAAGATTGCGCCGAGGATGGCGTCTACGAGTTCCTTTTCACCGCCCCTCCCCTGCATATTCCCGGTGCGGCGGGCTCTCCGATCAACCCGCAAGCGATCAAGTAGGAGGTGATCCGATGATCCTTTGGGGGCGGCCAAGTTCGGTCAATGTGCAGAAAGTCCTGTGGGCCTTGTCCGAAAGTGCAGTGCCGTTCGACCATCATATTGTTGGCGGGAAATACGGCGGCACCGATACAGCCACGTTCAAAGTGATGACCCCCGTGCCCCGCGTGCCGGTGCTGCAAGACGGTGATCTGACCTTGTGGGAAAGCCATGCCATTTTGCGGCACCTTGCCGGGGGTGTGCCGCCCTTGGCTGACCAG
Organism: Gymnodinialimonas sp. 57CJ19; assembly: GCF_038396845.1. Classification (NCBI taxonomy): domain Bacteria; kingdom Pseudomonadati; phylum Pseudomonadota; class Alphaproteobacteria; order Rhodobacterales; family Paracoccaceae; genus Gymnodinialimonas; species Gymnodinialimonas sp. 57CJ19. The sequence goes on along the minus strand of NZ_CP151587.1, from coordinate 2,056,957 downwards.
TGGATGGAGTACACCACCTCCACCCTGCAACCAGCCTTTCTGCAAATGTTCTATGAGCTTGTCCGCACCGCTCCGGCAGATCGCACCAAGGATGCCGAGGCATTGAAGGCCACGTTTCTGGCCGCCGTGGCACCCCTGGAATGGCAATTGCGCAAGACCCAGTGGCTTGGCGGAGACAGCTTTGGCATGGCCGATATCGCGGCAGGCGCGATGATGGTGCGCGCCTGCGATCTGTGTGATCCCCTTAGCCCCCAGGTCGCGCGGTGGTACGAACAGTTGCAAACGCGGCCCGCCTACCGCGCCGTGGTCATGACATCTTACGAGGAACTGCGCGCCTAATCGAAATCCGCCACGGCCGTCTGGCGCATGATCTCTGCCATATGGGGGTTATGGCGCCCATCCATCGGGTCGCCGTGTTCGGGCGCTTGCGCCATGAATTGCCCCAGCATCTGCGACCGCGCGTAGGCGGCGCGGGAGGCGCGCGCGCGCTCCTCCGAATAGGCCTGTAGGCCCGCCTCCACATCCCCGCTCACATGCCGCGCAAGGGCCAGGGCATCTTGGGCCGCTTTGGTCACGCCCATCCCCACATGGGGCCGCGCCACGCAAGCGGCATCGCCGGCCAGTGCCACCCTGCCCCGCGCGAAAACGGGGGACAGGTGGTCGTAGATCGGCGTGAAAAAGGGCCGTTCGCTTTGGCGAAGCACATGACGGAACACATCGGGCAGGACCTGCTCGGCCTTCGCCTCCATCTCGGCGACGACCTCATCGCGCACCAGTGGCGGCGGAATGGAAATGCCATGCCGTTTGCCGCTTGCATCGGTCAGCATCGCATCCAGATCATCGGCGGCACAGGGCACGTACCAAACAAAGTTATAGCGCCGATGACCGGGGCGCAGGTCGTTGTTCTCCCCGGCAATCGGGTAGCCCACAATCTGCGTACCCGTGGGAAGGAACAGGCCGAACACGTTGAACAGACGTTCGCGAATTTGCGGCGACAGGGCGGCCTCCGGGGCCAAGGCCCGCCACACGACATAGCCCGCGTATTGCGGTTGCACCTCGGGCAAAAGCTGCCCCCGCACGGCCGAGCGGAAGCCATCGGCGCCCACCAGCATATCCACCCGCTCCTCTGCCCCGCTGGCAAAGGTCAATGAGACGCCCTCGGCATCCTCCGAATAGCTCACCAAGGATTCGCCCAAGTGGTAAGACGCGTCCGGGATCAATCGGCGCAACGTCTGGTGCATCCGGTCCCAGGACGTCACGATTTGCGGATAGGGCAGCGTTGCGCAGGGGGCGCCGTCGCGGTCAAAGGCCACCCGGTCGTAGACCAGTACGCCAAGGTCCGATGTATCCGCCCCCACCTCTGTCAGCGCGTCGAGCAACTGGGGATGGGTCACAATCCCCGCCCCGCGCCCCGCCAAGGCGACCGAGGAGCGCTCAAACACCTTGACGTTCCACCCCGCATTTCGCAGCGTCGCCGCCGCGAACAGCCCGCCAATCGAGCCACCGATAATTGCCACTGTTCGCGTCAAGAAACCTACCTCTGGATTAGCCGCTTCCCTTCTTATTTATCACCCTATAACTAAAAGGCGAGCCATGGGGCATAATTGCTATGCCAAGTCGCAATTTCACCGCCCCGATCCGCTTACCCCGACTGCTCAACCGGGCACGCACGCGCAGGACAGCTGACATGACACACCCCAATCTGGCCCCTATTCCCGCCAATGCTTGGCCCGATGTTTTGGCCGATCTCGACGATGCCTTTGCCGGAAAGCTTAATGTTTACCGCACCATGGCCCATCATCCGGCTCTGGTGCTGGCTTGGGCCAACCTGCGGCAACATGTGGTGTTGGACACCAGCCTTGGCCGGGTCCGGTCCGAGGTGGTGATCCTGCGGGCCGCCGTTGCATTGAACTCCGATTACGAATGGGCCCACCATGTGGACCGGGCCCGCGCCTTGGGGTTTTCGGACGCCAGGATCGCGACCCTGCGCGGCCCGCTCGAGGCGATGGACCCGGAAGACGCCACAATCGCGGGCGCCGTGGATGAGGTTTTGGCCAACGCCCGTTTGACCCCGCAAACCTTGGCAGAGCTGACATCTTTGGTCACTTCGCAAGGCGTGTTGGATCTGTTCGCCACGGTCGGTTTCTATTCCACCCTGGGCTTCATCGTGAACACGTTCTCGGTGCCAATCGACGGTGATATTGCCGCCAATCTCGCCGCCACTCCCTTTGCGGACGCCGCCCCATGACCGCCGCGCCCCATAGCAAACTCGCCCATGCGCCCATTGCGCTTTTCACCACCGCCATGGGGGTCTTTGGCCTCTCGCTTGCGACCCGCGCGGCGGGGTTGGACGCGATCTCGGTTGCGGTCGGTGCCCTTGGCTCGGTGCTGTTTATTGGCCTGATTGTCTTGTTCGTCGTCAAGATGATCCGCCATCCCAAGGCGATGGAGGCCGAATGGCACCACCCGGTAAAGCTGGCGTTCTTTCCGGCGGCGAGCATCTCGGCGCTGTTGATGGCGACGTTCCTGCACCCGCTTCTGCCCGACGCGGCCCATGTCATCTGGCTGCTCGGGGCCACGTCCCAAGGCGTGCTGACGTTGGTGGTGATTTCCGCCTGGATCAGCCACCGGGCGTTTGGGCCGGGGCAGCTTTCGCCCGCGTGGTTCATCCCTGCGGTGGGCAACGTGATGGCGCCTTTTGGCGGCATCCCCTTGGGCTATGTTGAGCTGAGCTGGTACTTCTTCGCCGTGGGCCTCTTATTCTGGCTCGTACTTCTCACGCTTGTCTTCAACCGGTTGATTTTCCACGACCCCCTGCCCGAAAAGCTGCGCCCAACCATCGTGATCCTGATCGCGCCGCCCGCCTTGGCATTCTTGACCTGGGTGGCGTTTCACGATGGCACCCTCGACGCGGGGGGGCGGATGTTGATCAACCTTGGCTACTTCTTCACAGCCCTTGTCGCGCTACAATTGCCGGCATTATTGCGCCTGCCCTTTGCCCTGTCATTCTGGGCCCTGTCCTTTCCCTTGGCCGCGATCACAACCGCCAGCTTCCGCTTTGCGGAGCTGACGGGATCAACGCTGCATCTGGTGTTGGGTTATGGCCTGTTGATCGCGCTGGCCTTGGCGCTCGCCGTGCTGACGATCCACACCGTTCGGGCCATTATCTCTGGGGCGCTATTCCAGCCGGACTAGGCCGCAAGCGGAGCGATGAGCCCTGCCCCGCGGGCACGGTTCGAGTTCACTTCCCGGTCCACGCGCCAACGCTGAAACGCGCCCTCAGGTGCGGGGCGCATCAGGGGGGCGGCTTTGGCAGCGGTTTCCCCCAACCACGTCGCCCAATCCTCGGGCGCGACCACCACGGGCTCGCGGTGATGGGTCTTTGCCATCCAATCAGAGGCGCCGGTCGTGATAATGGCGCAGGTGGTCAACGGTTCTTCCCCCTTGTCCCAGACCTGCCAAATCCCGGCGAACACCATCGGCGCACCGTCAGGGCGCGAGAAATACCACGGCAGTCGCGCGTCATCCTCGCCCTTGGTCCATTCATAGAATCCGGTCGCCGGGATCAGGCACCGCCGTGTGCGCACGGCGGCGCGAAACGCCGGTTTCTCGGCAATCGTTTCCGCACGGGCATTGATAAGTAGGGGGCCGTCATTGGGCTTCTTGTACCAATGGGGCACAAATCCCCATCGCATGGGGCGAAACGCCCTGTCGGCGCTTTCTGCGCCCCCCGCCCGCGCCGTGACGACGGCCACCGCGTTCGTGGGGCAGACGTTGTAATTCGGCACATGGGGGAGGTCGTTTGCCGGCGCCGCCTCAAACAGCTGCGCCATAGCGTCGTTGGGATGGGTCATCGTCATTCGGCCACACATGGCCCCAATAGACCCGGTATTTCAGCGGCCGTAAACCGAACGCAGCGCAATCTTGTGGGCGTCTTCCGGGTGCAGACCCAGATCTTCAACGGCCAGTTCTACGGGCAGAGCCGAGATTTCGGCGACGGTACGGTTGTATGCGGCACGTTTTTGGGCGGCCACGCGGAGGTCTTTGAACAAGTTAGCCATGGTGCAATTCCTATCGTTGTCAGGTGGCTTGTGGTCTCTGACACCCAATATGATAGCGCTAACGAAATGGACCAGTATGCGTTTCGGAAGACCCGGATTGCGCGGGTTGCATAGCAAATGAAAATCGGCGCAGGTTGCCCCGCGCCGATCAAATTTGATTAAATTTCCGTCAGGTAGAGGTTTACTCTACGGCAGCGATGCGCCCGTCGGTGTAGGGTGTGTAGCCTTCTGCCGCCATGATGTAATCCGCCACCACCTGCTCCAGGCCGGGGCCAAAGTCATAGGCATTGTCGGCTGTGGTGAAGCTGGCATAACCGTCACCGCCACCGCGCATGTAGTTGTTGGACACAACACCGTAGGTGGCTTCTGGGTCCAGCGGCTCTCCGCCGATCTCGACGGAAACGATGCGCGAACCGGGCTCTGCCGCAGGATCATAGGTGTAGGTCATGCCCGACACCTGCGGGAAGCGGCCTGCGCCTTCTTCCACGGCGCTGACGCCGTTCTCCAACGCTTCAACGATGCCCGCGCCGGTCAGCTGGAACGTGGCCAGCGTGTTCTGGAACGGCAGCACGGTGAAGACCTCACCCATGGTGATTTCGCCCGCGTCGATGGTGGCCCGCAGACCGCCGCCGTTCTGGATCGCCACGTCAATGCCCTGCTCGCGCACGCGCTCCAGCATGGCGTCTGCCACAAGGTTGCCCATCGGGCATTCCATCGCCCGGCAGGTATCGCGTGACCCGTCGATGATGTCCGAGGTTTCGCCGATCACAACCGACATCGCCTCTTCAATCGGGCCGCCCAATTCGGCCACGCGGGCCGCTATTTCCGGGTCGGGCGTCACGGACGCATCCAGCACCATCGTATCGCCCGAGGCGTAGACCACGTTGCCGTCGTCATCAAACGTCACCTCCAGGTGGCCCAGATACTTGGAGTACGCATAGGCCTGCACGATTGGCACGAAGTCGCCATCGGGGTTGGTTGCCATCGTCGGATATGCGCCCGCACGGTCCGGGTCCGAGGACGACAGATAGGTGTGCGAATGGCCGCCCACGATCACATCAATACCTGTCACGGCTTCCGCAATGCGGATATCGGCTGGCAGGCCCACGTGGGTCAGGGCGATGATGATGTTCACGCCTTGCTCTGTCAGCGCATCCACATCTGCCTGAAGCGCATCAACCTCGTCCTGGAAGATGACATTGGGACCGGGCGACGACGTTTCCGCCGTATCCACCGCCAGGGCCGAGACGATGCCGACCTGCACGCCGTTCACATCCAGCACGACATGGTCGGGGATCATCTCGTCGGTCAACACGTTGCTCTGCGACAGGTCCAGGTTGCCCGAAATGATCGGGAAGCTGGTCATTTCAACGAAGCGGGCAAGGTTCTCGGGGCCGTCATCGAACTCGTGGTTGCCCACGGCCATGACGTCAAAGCCGATCGCCTCCATGAACTCCGCTTCCACGTCGCCCTTGTAGGTGGTGTACATCAGAGAGCCCTGGAACTGGTCGCCCGCATCCAGAACAAGGACGTTTTCGCCAGCGGCTTCCAACTCACCGCGCAGGGTGTTGATCGCGGTGGCGACGCGCGCCACGCCGCCAAAGCATTCGCCCGCGGCGTCATCTTCGGCGCTACAGGTGGAATCAAAGCGGTTGATCGGCTGAATACGGCTGTGCAGATCGTTAATGTGCAGCAGGTGCAGCGTTGTGTCCGCCGCAACAGGCGCCGCAACAGCAAGCCCCGCCATCATGGCAGTCGAGCCCAGAATACGAGAAAGCATGGAATTCTCCCCAAGTTATTGTTGAACTGGTCGCAGCTTGGCCGCGTGTCACGTCCAAGTAAAGGCGCTAGATGACGAGACGGTGACACTTGACGTAGCGACGCCTGCGGGGGAAACGACGCCCATGATGATTTTCAAGATATTGCGGGCGGACGAATGGGCCGCCCTTCAGGCACAAGGCGAAACCTCGGGCGCGCCGATCGACATGGCCGATGGCTACATCCACTTCTCCACTGCCGAGCAGGCCGCAGAGACGGCGGCGAAATACTTCGCCGATGTGGACGGCTTGGTGCTTGCCGCTCTCGATGCCGACACTCTTGGCGATGGCCTCAAATGGGAACCTTCACGGGGCGGGGCGCTGTTCCCCCACCTCTATGGCCCCTTGCGGTTGGCCGACGTGGTTTGGCACAAGCCCCTGCCGTTCGAGAACGGCACCCATATCTTCCCCGAGGGGCTGTAGATGCTGGAAAAACTGGGCCTCCCCCTCCTGCGTTGTATGGATCCAGAACGGGCTCATGGCCTTGCCTTGCTGGCCCTGAAGGCGGGCCTCGGCCCTGTCGCGGGGCCGTTCACCTCGTCCCGGCTGCAAACCCAGATCGCCGGGCTGGCGATGCCCAACCCGGTCGGCCTTGCCGCAGGCTTTGACAAGAACGCCACCGTCGCGGGGCCCCTGCAACGGGCAGGCTTCGGCTTTATCGAACTGGGTGCCGCCACCCCGCGCCCCCAACCCGGCAACCCGCGCCCGCGTCTCTTCCGCCTTGCCGAGGACCGCGCCGCGATCAACCGCTTCGGCTTCAACAACGACGGGATGGAGGCCATCGCCGCCCGCCTCGATGGCCTCCCCCGCGAAATCCCCATCGGCCTCAACCTCGGCGCTAACAAGGACAGCTCTGATCGTGTCGCCGACTTCGCCCAGGTCTTCCGCGCCTGCGCACCGCACATTGATTTCGCCACAATCAATGTCTCTTCCCCCAACACCGAGAAACTGCGCGACCTGCAAGGCAAAGCAGCCCTGCGCGCGATCATCGAACAGGTCGACGCCTCCCGCACCGACACCCGCGTTGCCCTCTTCCTCAAGATCGCCCCCGATCTGTCCGAGGCCGAACTGGCCGACATCGCCGAAGTCGCCCTCGAAAGCGGCCACCTCCAAGGCATCATCGCCACCAACACGACGCTGGATCGCACTGGCCTGCAAAGCCGCCACGGCGGCGAACAAGGCGGGCTCTCCGGGCAGCCGTTGTTTGAAAAATCCACCCGCACCCTCGCCCGCCTGTCGCAACTGACCGAAGGCAAACTGCCCCTCATCGGGGTCGGCGGCGTGGCCAATGCGGAACAGGCCTACGCCAAAATCCGCGCCGGGGCCTCTGCCGTGCAACTCTACACGGGCCTCGTCTATGGGGGCCTCTCCATGGTGACGAAAATCGCTCAAGGGCTCGACGCGCGCCTGCAACGCGATGGCTTCGAAAATGTCGCCCAAGCCGTCGGCACAGGAGTTTCCGAATGGACGTAACACCCCCCTTCACCCTCTGGCACAACCCGCGCTGCTCCAAATCCCGCGCCGCCCTGGCCCACCTGCAAGCCGCAGGCATAGAGCCGACCCTGCGCCTCTACCTGAAAGAGCCCCCTTCCGAGGCCGAGATCACAGACCTGCTCTCCAAACTCGCCCTCCCCCCGCGTGACATGATGCGCCGGGGCGAAAGCATCTATAAAGACCAAAACCTCAAAGACGCCGACGATGCCACACTTATCAAAGCCATGGTGCACCACCCGATCCTGATCGAACGCCCGATCCTCTCCACCCCCACGTCGGCCAAAATTGGCCGCCCGACCGAGGCTCTGGACACGCTCCTCTAATCCGCCACTGGCACCACGCACCGGCCCCACGCGCAAACGCACGCGATCGCCCACCGGCTCCCTGCTTCATCTTGGCAAATACAACTCAAGAACCGGCCCCCGCCATACGCTCCAACGCCGGATAGCGCGTGCCCAAACTCACACCCCGCGCCGCGAACGATACCAACAAGGCCGCCCAGACGCCGTGATTTCCCAGCCATGGGATCAATACCGCCGCCGCCGCCACATAGATGACCGCGCTCACAATCATCATGTTGCGCATATCGCGTCCCTGTGCGGCGCCAATGAAGACCCCGTCCAGCATCCAGGCCGCGCAGCCGGCCACCGGGGCAAGCACCATCCACGGCAGATACGACCGCGCCGCCGCCTGCACCTCTGGGTCCTTGGCCAGCAGATCAATCAACCACGGCCCCCCCAACCAAAACGCCACACCAAGGGCCACGCATGTGCCCAATCCCCAAACCGACGTCATCGCAGCCGAGCGGCGCAGACGCCCCCGATCTCCGCGCCCAAAGGCCCTTGCGATCAAGGTTTCTGCGGCAAAGGCGAAGCCGTCCATGGCGTGCGCGGTCAGGTAGAGGAACTGGATCAACACCTCATTGGCCGCCAATGTGACCTCTCCAAACTGGGCGCCCAGAAACGTGAACGAGGTGAACATCGCCACCAACAGCGCCGAGCGGATCAGGATATCCACGTTCAACAACGCCATCTTGATCAGGCGCACCCGGTCAAACACCCGGGGCCAATCGCGCCATGCGGGCCGTGCAAATGCATTGCGGCAAAACCACAGGCCCACGCCCGCGCCGATGATCTCGGCAATCGCCGTGGACAGGGCCACGCCCTCCACGCCCCAGCCAAAGCCCAGGACAAACAGGAAATTCAGCGCGATGTTGATGCTGTTCATGATCAACTGCACCGCAAAGACCGCCCCGGTGCGCTCTTGCGCAACCAACCAGCCCGTCAGCGCATAGACCGAAATCGCAAAGGGCGCGGTCCAGATACGAATGAACAGATACTGTCGGGCCAGCGCCTCGACCTCGGGCGTCGTGGGCTCCCACGAAAACGCGGCGAAGACGATTATCGGATAAGCCGCGATCAGCACCAGCCCCCCGCCCCCGGCGACAATCAGCGCGCGCGTCAAGATCGCCGAAACCTCGGCCAGATCCCCCGCCCCCTCGGCCTGTCCCACCAAGCCGACGGTGCCCATGCGCAGAAAGCCAAAGATCCAGAACACGCTGGTCAGGATGATCGCACCGATGCCCACGGCCCCAATCGGGGCCGCGTCGCCCATCTGCCCCACAACGCCCACATCCACGATCCCCAACAGCGGCACCGTTGCGTTGGACACCACGATTGGCAGAGCGATCTTCAGGATCCGCTTGTGGGTCAGAGGTTGCGGCGGGGTGCTGGCAGCGGCTGGCGTGGTCATCGGCCCCTAACCTGTCCCGCTATCCTTGCTGGCAGGCATCAGGAAATGTCCCGTCGCCTGGGCAAACAGCTTCTGGCGATTGTCCTGCCACGCCTCCACATGAACGCTGGCATAGCGCCGCCCCGATCGGTTGACCGTCGCGCGCGCGTAGGCATCGCGTGGCAGACCCGCGCGCAGGTAATCTACGGTAAAATCAATCGTCTTGGGCATACCGGGCAAGGTCTCGGGCGTCAGGCTGTCGGCATCCAATCGCCCTGTCTCGATCTCGTCCCACAACAGATGAAACCCCAACTCCACGATTGCCGTGACCTCCAGGAACGAGGCCGTGGCCCCCCCGTGGATCGCCGGCAACAACTGGTTTCCAATCAACTTGTCCTGGTAATTCAGAACGGCCGTCAATTCATCTCCGCGACGATCAAAGCTGATCCCCATGGTCGAGATATACGGCACCCCCGACACCAACGCCGCAAGGGCGCGGTCTCGGCGTTCTTTGACGACGTGAACGGGTTCCGGGCGGGGTCGAGCCATATCCTTATCCCCCCGCCATGGTAAATGCGCCGGTGGCCGAGGCCACGGGGCGGCTTGCGTCACCGTCAAAGGCCTCGGCCCGGACGAACGCCACGGACCGCGTGACATTATAGCAATGGGCGCGGGCGGTGATCCGGTCTCCGGGGGTGGCGGGACGCATATAGTCGATGCGCAAATCCAAGGTCGCCGTGGCCGCTTTGGTCCGCGGGTGGCACATCACCGCAGCACCGCCGCAGGTATCCATCAGGGCCGACACCGCGCCGCCATGGATCACGCCTGTCGCCGGATCGCCAACGATCTCCGGTGAATAGGGCATCGAAATCACCGCCGTGCCGTCGGCCATTTCTTCCATCTTCATCTGCAAAGCCTTGGCAAATGGCATCGTCTCAATGAACTGCCGCACCAGATTGGCCCTGTCGCCTGCTGTAAACTCGTTCGCCATGGGCCCCTCTTGCGTTACATCCCTTAGATGTCGCGCTCTGCCTGTTGGGACGCAAGGGGTTTTACTTAACAACCCGCGCAACTCGCGGCATACTGGCGCCGGAAACTGGAAGGAACGGATGATCATGGCCGAGGATCGGCTCAATTTTAAAGAGATGTGCGCAAGGTTCGAGGTCACGCCCCGGACGTTGCGTCACTATGAGTATATTGAACTCCTCTCGCCCGAGCGTGAAGGACGCGCAAGGTTTTATGGCCCCCGTGAGGTCGCCCGAATGACCCTGATCCTGCGCGGGCGTCGGTTTGGGTTCTCCCTCGAAGAAATTCGCCAATGGCTGGAAATCTACGACCGCGGTGAAGGCTGGGAAGGCCAGCGCGATGTCTGGATCGCCAAGGCGGACCGTCAGCTGGAAGAGCTCAACGCCCGCCGCGCCGAGCTGGATGAAATCATTTCCGAGCTAAAATCCCTGCGCGACGCCTCTGTCTCGATCTAGGCGCGCTCAACTAACTCCCCCACTTATGTCGACCAAGATGTGCCGTGACACGTCTGAGCATAGCCAATTCGGCATATGCGCTACCCGGTCAGCGCATAGCTATAGTGTTTGGCATTGCCCTCCGGTCATTAACCTTTAGGTCCCCTCTAGGTAGTCTGCACCCCAGTGAATGCACCGCATTCAACCATAAAAGAACAGCACAGAGCGTGCTTTTGAGCTGAGCGAAAATTGCTCGGGACGTAGGGGCAACTTAGTTAACCTTTCGTAAGCCTCGGAGTGACGCAACGTCCGAGTTACGTAAACGTCACCCATCCTTGTAGACTATGCCCATGACTCGCACATGGGGTATTGAATGTAATGTTTGATCTTAGTGAGACCGACACAATGACAACCGAAACCATGACCATCCGCGAGATGTGTGATGCCTATGACGTCACGCCTCGTACCCTGCGCTTCTACGAGTCCAAGGAATTGCTCCACCCCATCCGGGAAGGTCAGCGCCGCCTCTTTACCCGTCGCGACCGTGCCCGCCTGAAATTGATCCTGCGCGGCAAGCGCTTTGGGTTCTCGCTGGAAGAGATCCGGCAGCTGCTGGACCTCTACACCGTAGACGATAGCCAACAAACGCAGCTTGTCAGCACGCTTTCCATTGCCCGAGCCCGCCTTGCCGACATGGAGAAACAACGCGCCGAACTTGATGAAGCCATCGACGAGCTGCGCAACCAGATGACGTTGGTGACGGAAATGCTGACCAGCAAAGAGTCCGCCGCCTGACGCTAAACACCAAGGGAGACACCAATGCCGCGCTACACCGCCCCGACGAAAGACACACAGTTCATTTTGCACGACGTGCTGAACATCTCGGACCTTCAGACCCCCGGCTACGGCGATCTGGACCGGGAATTCACCGGCGCCATCCTTGAAGAAGCCGGCAAGATCTCGTCCGAGGTCCTGACCCCGTTGAACGTGGTGGGCGACACCGAAGGCTGTGTGATGGAAAACGGCGTGGTGCGCACGCCCACAGGCTTCAAGGCGGCGTTTGACCAGATGGCCGAAGGCGGCTGGCCCGGCATCGACATGCCCGAAGAATTCGGCGGCATGGGGCTTCCTTACGTGATGAACACGGCGGTCGGCGAGATGTTCTCTTCCGCCAACATGGCTTTCACCATGTACCAGGGCCTGACCCACGGCGCGGCCTCCGCCATCTTGGTGCACGGCTCTGACGAGCAGAAAGCGAAATACCTGCCCAAGATGGTGACCTGCGAATGGACCGGCACCATGAACCTGACAGAGCCCCACTGCGGCACCGATCTGGGCCTGATGCGCACCAAGGCCGAGCCGCAAGACGACGGCTCCTACAAGATCACTGGCCAGAAGATCTTCATCTCCGCCGGTGAACACGACATGTCCGACAACATCATTCACCTGGTGTTGGGCAAGATCGTGGGCGGCCCCGAGGGCATCAAAGGCGTGTCGCTGTTCATCGTGCCGAAGTTCCACGTGAACGAGGACGGCAGCCTGGGCGACCGCAACGGCGTAAGCTGCGGCAAGATCGAAGAAAAGATGGGCATCCACGGCAATTCGACCTGCGTGATGAACTATGACGAGGCCACCGGCTACCTTCTGGGCGAAGAGCACAAAGGCATGCGCGCGATGTTCACGATGATGAACGAAGCCCGTCTGGGCGTCGGCATGCAGGGCTTGGCCCAGGCCGAGGCCGCCTACCAGAACGCGCTCGACTACGCCAAGGACCGTCTGCAGGGCCGCGCCGTCACCGGCGCCGAGAACCCCGACGGCCCCGCCGATCCGCTGATCGTCCACCCCGATATCCGTCGCAACCTGATGGAGCAGAAAAGCTTCGCCGAAGCGGGCCGCGCTTTCCTTCTCTGGGGCTCGACGCTGATCGACGCCGCCCACCGCTCTGAAGACAAGGACGCCGACGGCCTGATCTCGCTACTCACGCCGGTGATCAAGGGCTTCCTGACGGACAAGGGTTTCGACATGACCGTGCAGGCCCAGCAGGTCTACGGCGGCCACGGCTATATCGAGGAATGGGGCATGTCCCAATTCGCCCGAGACGCCCGTATCGCAATGATCTACGAGGGCGCCAACGGTGTCCAAGCGCTGGACCTCGTAGGCCGCAAGCTGGCGCAAGACGGCGGCAAGCACGTCATGGCGTTCTTCGATCTGGTCAAGGGCTTCTGCAAGGACAACGCAGACGTCGACGGCTTGGAAGACTTCATCGCGCCGCTGAAAGCCGCCTCCAAAGACCTGCAAGCGGCGGGCATGTACTTCATGCAGGAAGGCATGAAGAACCCCAACAACGCGCTGTCCGGCTCCACCGACTTCATGCACCTCTTCGGCCACACCTGCCTGGGCCTGATGTGGGGCATGATGGCAAAAGCGTCGCTCAAGGCGCTAGCCGATGGCACCTCGGACCCGGTCTTCCACGAGACCAAGCTGGCCACCGGGCGGTTCTACATGACCCGCACTCTGCCGATGACAGCAACCCACCTGGCCCGCATTCAAGCGGGCGGAGATGCGGTGATGGCGCTGGACGCGGCCAACTTCTAAGCGGCATAGTCGAGGCGCGCCCTTCCTCAGGGCGCGCCTTGGATCAGAAAGGGACACCATGCCGAAACGCCTACGTCTGACACGCCGCACAAATATCGCGATGACCGAAGACGGCTACCGCAAATTGCGCGGCCTCTCAAAGGAGGCGGGCTTGGATGAGGGAGAGTTCCTGTCCTTTGTGTTCGAAAACTGGGGCAGCGTCCTTAACGACGAGAAATTCATCGCCCGGATCAGGATCTTCAACTCTGAGCTGGAAGACAGAAAACGCTAACGAAAGCGCCCTTGGCGCAGGGAGGATTCGATATTTTTGAAAAGATGAAGCAGGGCCGAAGTACGCCGTGTCGAACCGAGTGTTCCCCAAAGTTCTGCAGCACTCGACTCACGCAAACATGCGGGGGGCGCTTCACTGAACGACACGACGCCTTCACCTTTTACGGTCATCGGCTTCGCAGCCTGTTCCGCAACCCCACTTTGGCGCTTCAGCGTTAACGAAGCGTTACGGGCCCCTTCATCTTTTCAAAAATATCGCACGGGGGCGTGATCTTTCCCTTGGGAAAGGTCACATTTGGGGGTGTGAAACCCCCAAAGCCGCTTGAAACAACGCGCGACGCTTGGGAGGCGCATGCAATGACCAACGTTCTTTACTGCTTCGGCGAAAGCGGCAACGCTTACAAGGCGGCGCTGGCTTTGGAGCTGGCCGGCATCCCTTGGCAGCCGCGCCATGTTGATTTCTTCAACGGCGAGGCCCGCAGCCCAGAGTTTCGCGCCATCAACCCCATGGGGGAAATCCCCGTCCTCGATACCGGGGACGAGATCATGACCCAATCGGGCGTGATCCAGCATTGGGTCATGGAGACCACGGGCAAACTTACCGGCGATACGCCGCGCAACGTCCTGCGCTGGACGATCTTTGACAACCAGAAGGTCTCGGGCATTGCCGGGCCTCTGCGGTTCTTGATGAATTTCCTTCCCGAGGAAAAGCGCAACGCCGATGTCATTGCTTTCCATGTGGGTCGCCTGAAAGCGGCCCTGAAGGTCCTTGAGGGCGAGCTGTCCCAACGTGACTGGCTGGCAGGCGACGCGATCAGCTGCGCCGACATCAGCTGTGCCGGATACCTCTTTTACGACGAGCCGTTCTCCTTCACCCGCGCGGACTATCCAGCCATTGACGCTTGGCTCACGCGGATCAGTGACACGCCGGGCTGGAAGCATCCCTATGACCTGATGGAGCCTGCGTTCCCGGCATGACCCAATTCGCCCCCCCATTCCCCCTAGTATCTCCTCGCGCGGCTTGGCAGTGTTCCCGGAAACAACCACGGGACGCTTGGCCATGGTCAGTAAACTCGCCCTTGGGGCAATCTGGGGGTATCAGCGGTATATTTCTCCGTACAAGGGATTTCGCTGTGCCCACTCCGTGCTGCACGGCGGTACGGGCTGTTCCGGCCATGCCAAGCACGCGATCCGCGACAGCGGGCTTTGGGGCGCGATCCCGGCGATCCGGCAACGGTCCCGAGACTGCCGTTTGGCGTCCGAAACCCTGCGCGCCAATTGTGCCGTTCATGCAGATCGGGCGGACGAGCATGCCCGCCCACCGCGCCGGGGCCGCAAGGGTAAACGCCGCGAAAGCCGTGCAGGGCGCTGGGTCGACAACGCTTGCGACTGCACCGAGGTTGGCTGGTGCTTCTTCGCCCTGCCCGCCTTCTGCGTGGCTGGGTCAGCCGATGCGCAACCGACGCCCGACAAGGTTGGCACCCCTGTTGAAGGAGGCGCCGATGGATGCGGCGGAGTCGATTGCTCACCGCCATCTTGCGATGGTGGATGCGGCGGGTGTGATTGCACCCCCTCTTGCGGCTGATGGGGCAACCGCTGTCTTGACCGGAGCCTGCGCTCAACCGCCCCTCGCAGCTACGATCATCGTGTCCCTCCGGGAGGTGCATCGATGACGTCCGCTCGGCTCAACATTGGCTCTTGCTTGGGCGCAGTCACCAATGGCGCGGTGCCATTGGCCGTGCAGAAGGCGCTCGGCGCGGTGTCGATCGCATTGCGCGGCAGGCCGCCCACTGCCGCGCTAACCCCCAATGCTTCGGGCGGGTTCCCTGCCATCGGCCAAACCCAGAGCGCCAAGACCGTTCCACTGTATTCCCGCACATCCCCGTTTCTGAACGGGATTACCATCGCCGCCGCTGTCGCCCTTTGGGGCGATCATGCCGGCCTTACCGACTTGAATTGAAGGATCATCCCATGACCGACGCCTATATTTACGATGCCATCCGTACCCCACGCGGCAAAGGTCGCCGCGACGGCGCCCTACACGAGGTCACCTCGGCGCGGCTCTCTGCGTTTACGCTGAACACCCTCAAGGAACGCAATGGGCTTGAAGGCCACGCCGTCGAAGACGTGATCTGGGGCAACGTCACCCAGGTGATGGAGCAAGGCGGCTGCCTCGCGCGCGCCGCGGTGCTGGCTTCGGACCTGGATGAGAGTATCCCCGGCCTCGCCATCAACCGCTTTTGCGCGTCGGGTCTGGAGGCGGTGAACCTCGCCGCCAACCAGATCAAGGGCGGCGCCGGTGACGGCTATATCGCAGGCGGGGTCGAGATGATGGGCCGCGTCGCCATGGGCAGCGATGGTGCCGCCATGGCCGTCGATCCGCAACTTGCCATGGGCAGTTACTTCGTGCCGCAGGGGATTTCTGCCGACATTATCGCGACGGAATACGGCTTCACCCGCGATCAGGTCGATGAATATTCGGTCGAAAGCCAGCGCCGCGCCAAGGCGGCCTGGGACGCGGGCCATTTCGACAAGTCGGTGATCACGGTGCGCGATCAAAACGGCCTGACGATCCTTGATAAAGACGAATACTTGCGCCCTCAGACGGATATGCAGTCCCTCGGCTCGCTCAAGCCCGCGTTCAAGGACATGGGCGAGACAATGCCCGGTTTCGATGCGGTAGCCTTGATGAAGTACCCCCATCTGGAGGCGATCAACCACATCCACCACGCCGGCAATTCCTCGGGCATCGTTGACGGTTCCGCGGCGATCCTGGTCGGCAACAAGGAGTTTGGCGAGAAGTGGGGCCTCAAGCCCCGCGCCCGTATCCGTGCCAACGCCAAGATCGGCACCGATCCCACCATCAACCTCACCGGTCCCGTGCCCGTGACCACCAAGATCCTGATGGAAAATGGCATGAACATCAACGACATCGACCTGTTCGAGGTCAACGAAGCCTTCGCCGCTGTCGTCCTGCGCTTCTTGCAGGCCTTCGATGTGGACCATGCAAAGGTCAACGTGAACGGCGGTGCCATTGCCATGGGCCACCCTCTGGGGGCGACCGGGGCGATGATCCTTGGCACGCTGCTTGATGAGATGGAGCGTGCGGACAAGGAAACCGGCTTGGCCACGCTGTGCGTTGCGGCGGGTATGGGGTCCGCCACTATTCTGGAACGGGTATAATCTGGGAGAGCCCCCCTGACGGCCCCTGAACACCACTTTTTCCAAGAAACGAGCGATGCAATGCCCCTTGATCCGCCAGACCTGATGCGCGACCCGCACCTGATTTATCAGGACTGGCTGGATTGTACCTCTGCTGCCTTGATGGCGGACGACGTCGCGGGTTTCGTGGATCACGTTGCCCTGCCCTTCATCTTTCGCACGGGTACGGACGAAACGGTTCTGGAGACGGACGAAGACCTGCGCGGCGATGTCTCAAGCGTCGTGCAGGCTCTGAAATCCCAGCAAGTGACCCACTACATCCGCCTTGTGAAACAAGCGCGTTACCTGGATGAAACCACGATCGAGGGCTGGCACACGACCCATGTGCTGCGCAATGCCACGTCGGTAATACCCGCCTACGGCAACCGGTTGATCCTGCGTTTGTTGGATGGAGGCTGGAAGGTAACGGAAGCCGATCATGAACTGACCGGCAGCCGTTTTCCCCTGTCGCTTCTGCGGTCCGATCCGGGCTGTTTTGAAGAAAGATGGGCAGACGCAAAGTCCAATATCCGTGGTTACCAGACACGGGCCGAGCCGATTTATCAGGTGTTCCTCAATTCCTTGGACGGCGTCGTGAACTCTCCAAGTTTTGAGGGCTGGTGTGACCTGTTCACCTTCCCTTTCTCCGCCCATTTCTTCGCCACCGATCACACCGTGGCGGCCCCCCAGGATGGACGTGCGTTCTTCGACCTGATCGTGACCCAGTTGAACAACTTTGGCTCCGCGCGGATGCGCCGAAGCGCGCGTTATGCCGAATTCCTCTCGGAGGATCGGATACTTGGCTACCACCACACCACCATTACCAAAGACGATGACATCGTCTTTGGCCCGATAAAAAGCCGCATGATGCTGACGTTCGCGGACGGTCAGTGGAAATGCAGCTCTGTCACCAACTCACTGTCGCATGAGACGCCCTCCGATCCGACCGTCAAGGTCACGGACAAACTGCCGACCATGCGAGAAATTCAGAAAAGGATGCGCAAATGAGCGACTTTACCATGGAAATTGGCGCCGATGGCGTTGCCGTTATTACTTGGGATGTGCCCGGCAAGTCGATGAACGTGTTGGCGCGTGAGGCGTTCGACACCTGCGAGCAACTGGTCGATCAGGCGCTCGCCGATGACGCCGTCAAGGGCATCGTCATCACGTCGGGCAAGTCCACCTTCGCGGGTGGCATGGACCTCAACGTGCTGGCCACGATCCGGGCCGAGTCCGGTGACAACCCCGCCGAGGGCCTGTTCAACTTCACGATGAACGGCCACCGCATCCTGCGCAAGATCGAACGCGCGGGCATGGAGCCCAAGACCAACAAGGGCGGCAAGCCCATCGCCTGCGCCATCCCCGGCACCTGTGCCGGCATCGGCACCGAAATCGCGCTTGCCTGTCACCACCGCGTCATGGCCGACAACCCCAAGGCCAAGATCGGCCTGCCGGAAATCCTTCTAGGCCTGTTCCCCGGCGCGGGCGGCACCACCCGCTATTCCCGCATGGTCGGTGCCATGGCCGCAGCCCCCGTCCTGCTGGAAGGGCGGATGCTGGACCCGAAGAAAGCCAAATCCGCGCAGCTGATCGACAATGTCGTCCCGGCCGAAGACCTGTTGCAGGCCGCCAAGGATTGGGTGCTAAACGCCTCCCCCGCCGACATCGTCAAACCCTGGGACGCCAAGGGCTACAAGATGCCCGGCGGTGCGCCCTACCACCCCGCGGGCTTCATGACCTTCGTGGGCGCCAGTGCGATGATCCACGGCAAGACCAAGGGCGTCTACCCGGCGGCCAAGGCGCTGTTGTCCTCTATCTATGAAGGCGCTCTGGTGGATTTCGACACCGCCCTGAAGATCGAGGCGCGGTACTTCACCGAAATCCTGATGCACCCGTCGTCTTCGGCGATGATCCGGTCCCTGTTCATCAACAAGGAAGCGCTGGAGAAGGGCGCAAACCGCCCCGATGTGCCGGACCAGACGGTGAAGAAGGTCGGCATCCTTGGCGCTGGCATGATGGGCGCGGGCATTGCCTATGTCTCCGCTCTGGCCGGGATCGAAGTTGTGCTGATCGACGCGGCGCAGGAAAGCGCCGACAAGGGCAAGGCCCACGCGGAAGGCATCCTCGACAAGGGCATGAAGCGCGGCAAGGTGACGGAAGAGAAGAAGGCAAAGGTGCTCGGCCAGATCACCGCCACCACCGACTACGACGCGCTCAAGGGCTGTGACCTGATCGTGGAAGCGGTGTTCGAAGACCCCAAGGTCAAGGCCGAGGTGACGCAGAAGGCCGAGGCCGCGATGCTGGAAGACGGCATCTTCGCCACCAACACCTCCACCCTGCCCATCACCATGCTCGCCAAAGCCTCCGCGCGGGCAGAACAGTTCATCGGCATCCACTTCTTCTCGCCCGTCGATAAGATGGCGCTGGTGGAGATCATCAAGGGCAAGCAAACCGGTGACGTGGCCGTGGCCAAGGCGCTCGATTTCGTGCGCCAGATCCGCAAGACGCCCATCGTGGTCAATGATGAGCGTTTCTTCTACGCCAACCGCTGCATCCTGCCTTACGTCAACGAAGGCGTGCGGATGTTGCAGGAAGGGGTGGAGCCCGCCCTGATCGAAAATGCCGCCAAGCTGGTCGGCATGCCTCTGGGGCCGCTTCAGCTGACCGACGAGACCTCGATTGATCTCGGTGCCAAGATTGCCCGGGCAACCAAGGCAGGTGATCCGAACTATGACGACGCCACGGATGAGCTGATCTTCTGGATGGAAGAAGAAGGCCGTCTGGGCCGCAAGGCCAACGCGGGCTTCTACAGCTACGACGAAAAGGGCAAGCGCACCGGTCTTTGGGACGGTCTGCGCGAACGCTACGACGTGAAGGACGAACAGCCCGAGTTGACCGACGTGCAGCACCGCCTGCTGTTCGCGCAGGTTCTGGAAGCCGTCCGCGCGTTGGAGGCAGGCGTTTTGATGGACATCCGCGAAGGCGACGTCGGCGCCATTCTGGGCTGGGGCTTCGCGCCTTGGTCCGGGGGTCCGTTCTCGTGGCTCGACATCCTCGGCACGCCCTACGCCGCCGAGCGGTGTGACCAGTTGACGGCAGCGTATGGCGAGCGCTTCGAATGCCCAGCGCTGCTGCGCGAAATGGCCGAGAAGGGTCAAAGCTTCTATGGCCGCTTCGGCGAAGGTGTGGACAGCAAGGCCGCCTGAGGGGCGCGCCCGTCAAACGAAAGGGCCGGGCCTGCAATCAGGCCCGGCCCTTTCTTGTATAACAATGCGAAACCGTTTGGTTTCAGGCACTTACGGCCCTGCTCACGCTTGAGCAGGCTCAGAACCGGTAAGCAGCCCCGATGCCGATCGACGTGGCCGACATATCCGATCCCGAAAAGTCGTTCAGGATCGTGCGGGTCACATCGGCGCCCACCATGATCTCTTCCGTCAGCATGTAGTCTGCACCGAAAGCGAAGTACGACCCAAACTCGGAACGCCGCTGGTTCGAAGTATCGGTCATGATCGCAAAAGTCTGCCCGACCCCGCCGGTGACCAGCACCGGCCCCAGGTCATAGCCCAACTCGATCCCCGCCCGCAGCAGCGTGTCCAAGGTCGGGTCCGGCATCGCAGAAGGCGTCAATTCCGTAACGCCCACATTGCCGAACTGCGCCCCAAAGGTCGCCCCCATGACCACATCGCCCAGATCGAAGCGATAGCCACCGGCGGCCCCAAACATCAGGCCACTGCCACTGTTGGTCTCGGTGCCGCTTGTCGTCTCGATCGAGACGTTAGCGTTCTCAAGTTGAGCACCGGCGTAAAAGCCGGTCCAGTCTGTGGTTTGCGCGCTTACGGGGGCAGAGACTCCCACCATAGCCACGCACGCGATTGCGCGGAGATACTGCATACTTGCCTCATGTGATTTGTTGTTTTTTGATTGTGGATAAGTTTGCACGAAACCGCCGTGCAACACAATTCCCTGTGGCTGCCATCGGCCTCATTTTCCCTTCTGTCGCGGTATTTTCGGCGTTGTCGTGCCGATTTCTCACATTTGTGCGACGGAAACCGGGTGCTGCCCCGTGAAGTTCTTGTCCCCGGCGACAGGGTGCATGCCCTCCTGTCGCCACTCCGCCAGCCCCTCTCTCTCTTTACTCCACGGGGGTGGGCGGACTTTTTCCTTCCCTTTGCTTCATTCATCCGGCAAGAATTTCGACAGTTTTGGCGGCTGATTTATCTTGGGGAGGAGAGAACGATGGGCTGGATGAAGGACGAGACCGGGCTTGAAAAAAGCCCCGCCAACTTTGTGCCGCTAACCCCCCTCAGTCACCTTGCCCGTGCCGCCCTTGTGTTCCCCAACCGCTTGGCCGTGATCGACGGGGCCCACCGCAAGACCTATGCCCAATACCACGCCCGTGTATCGCGCCTTGCCTCGGCGCTGACCAAGCGCGGGATCAAGCCCGGTGATGTCGTCTCGACGATCCTGCCGAACACCTATCCCCATGCCGAGGCGCATTTCGGCGTTCCTGCGGCGGGCGCGATCCTTAACGCCATTAACATTCGGCTCGATACCGCCACGGTGGCCTATATCCTGGACCACGCCGAGACGTCCTTGATCCTTGCCGACACGCAATTTCTGCCGCTGGTGGAACAGGCCATCGCCGCGATGGACGGCCCCGCCCCGTTGATTATCGAAGTGCCCGATGCCGACGCAGGCCACCCCGCCACGGGGCGTTACACGACCTATGAAGACCTGCTTGAAGAAGGCACACCCGACGCCCCTTGGCAGATGCCCGAGGACGAATGGGAAAGCATCGCCCTGAACTACACCTCTGGCACCACGGGTCGGCCCAAGGGCGTCGTCTACCACCACCGGGGCGCCTACCTGATTACCATGGGCACGCCGATCAGCTGGCGGATGACGCTATACCCCGTCTATCTGACAATTGTGCCGATGTTCCATTGCAACAACTGGTGCCACACGTGGATGATGCCCGCCGTGGGCGGCACCTTGGTCTGCTGCCGCGATATCACCGCTGCGGCCATCTACAACGCCATCGCCGACGAAGGCGTCACCCATCTGGGCGGTGCGCCCATCGTGTTGAACATGCTGGTGAATGCCAAGGACGCAGACCGCCGGGAATTCACCCACACGGTCGAAGTGTTTACCGCCGGCGCGCCGCCCGCCGCCGCGACACTTGCCGCCATCGAAACCATGGGCTTCCACGTCACTCAGGTCTACGGCCTGACGGAATCTTATGGTCCAGCAACGGAATGTGTCTGGCAGGATGCGGACTGGGCCGCGCTTGACGCCGATGCCCGCGCGGGCATCAAGGCCCGTCAGGGGGTGGCCTTCCCGAATATGGACCACATCACCGTGATGGACCCCGAGACCATGGATCAGGTCGCGATGGACGGCGTTCAGACCGGTGAAATCATGATGCGGGGCAACTCCACCATGAAGGGCTATTACAAGAACGCGGACGCCACGGCCGAGGCTTTCCGGGGCGGTTATTTCCACACCGGCGACATCGCCGTGCAACATCCTGACAGCTACATCCAGATCGCGGACCGGGCCAAGGATATCATCATCTCGGGCGGCGAGAATATCTCGTCGGTGGAGGTCGAGGGCGTGCTGATGCACCACCCCGCCGTGTCCCTGTGCGCCGTGGTAGCCAAGCCCGATGACAAGTGGGGCGAAACCCCCTGCGCGTTTATCGAGCTGAAGGAAGGCGCGACAGCGACCGAGGCCGAGCTTATCGCCTTCGCCCGCGAACGTCTTGCAGGCTTCAAGACCCCCAAAAACGTCGTGTTCACCGAACTCCCCAAGACCTCCACCGGGAAGATTCAGAAGTTTGAGCTGCGTGGGCTGGCCAAGACCCTCTGACGTCTCCTTGCATTGAGGCCCTTACACTGAGGCCCTTGCATTGAGGGTTGCCGCCGCCTCCTATAGGTAAAGGGTTAACAACGCGATAAGGCGATCGGCAGGCGGATGACCGCACTAGAGCAATACAATCGGCTGGAGGCCCTTGGTCTCTGGCGCGAACGGGCCGACGAACAGCGGCGCGAGGTTGTCGTGTCGTTGGGCGAGGCGACGCTGGTGATGTCCTCCGCCTCGGGCGACGCGCTTGGCCATTGGTCCTTGCCCGCGGTCGAGCGTTTGAACCCCGGTAAGGCCCCCGCACTCTACGCCCCGGCTCGCGACAGCGATGAGGAACTGGAGATCGCGGATGCCGATATGATCGCCGCGATCGAACGTATCCGCTCGGCCATTGCCAAGGCCCGTCCCCGCCCCGGCAGGTTGCGTTTGGTGCTTGGTGTGGGCTTCATCGCAACCGCCGCCGCGCTGGCGGTGTTCTGGCTGCCCGGCGCGTTGACCCGGCAGACGGTCTCGCTTCTGCCCGAAGCCAAACGGGTCGAGATCGGCCAGCAATTGCTCGCGCAGATGACCCATATTTCCGGCCGCCCCTGCACCGGACGCGGCGGACGCACCGCGCTTTTGCGGCTGGCCGTGCGCACCTTTGGGGCCGAGAATGCCCCGCAATTGGTGATCTTTCCCGCCACGATCCCCGATACGCTTGGCCTGCCCGGAAACATCGTTGCCGCCTCTGCCGCCTTGGCCGAGGATTTTGAGACGCCCGAGGTTTTCGCAGGCTATCTTCTGGCCGAATCCGTGCGGGTCGCGGCCTCGGACCCGGTGGAGGTGTTCCTGTCCGAAGCGGGCCTTGGCGTCACCTTCCGCCTGCTGACCACCGGCGAAATCGCCGAGGAGGCGATCCACGCCCACGCCGCCCGCCTGTTGTCCCGCGACGGGGCCCATGTGCCCGATGCCGCCCTGCTGGAACGGTTCGAGGCGGCGCAGATATCGTCGCAACCCTACGCCTTCGCTCGCGATGTCTCGGGCGAGCAGGTCTTGGGCCTGATCGAGGCCGATCCCATGCGCGGCATTGCCGGGGAACCGGTGCTGAGCGATGCCGATTGGGTCAGCCTGCAAGAGATCTGCACCAGCTAAGTGGCCACAAAAAAGGGGCGCAAAACCTGCGCCCCCTTCTCAGAAATCTGCCCAGTGGCTCAGTTGCGTGTGATAGCGCCGCCAAAGCCTGCGCCACGGGTCTGCACCAAAGCGCGTCCCAGGGATTGCGCGTCGTTGTAGGGCCCCGCCATGACGACGAACAGCGTTTGCCCCTGCCGTTGAATCCGACCGATCCGCGCCGGAAGCCCCGATGCCGCAAGCCGGTTATAGGCGTTAGTTGCGTCCCCCTGGCCCTGGAACGTGCCCGCCAGAACATGGCGATGGCCCGCGCCCACGCGCACCTCGTTCGAGGGCGCTACAGCCGCCGCTTCAGCACCCAGTGGCAACCGGGCACGTGGGGCTGGCGTGCGGACCTCTGCCGAGGCCAAAGCGCCCGTGGACGGGGTCTGCGCGGCGGTGCGCGACGCCAGTGCGGCGGCGGCAGCCTGACGACGGGTGATCACCTGCGTGCCCCGTGTGATCGGAACCGAGACCAGACGGCGCGGCACGGTATTGGTCCAAACCTGCTCCATCTGAGCTTGGCCCGTGGGCGTGCCCAGGCCGCGAAGCGGGTTCAGACGGCCATCATCCCAGGCCGCCTCGTAACCGGGCGGTGGGGCGCTTAGGGCAAAGCTGCGCGGTGTGCCGGTCCGAGGCTCGGCGCTGCCGCCAAGGCCCGACTGAGGGCCAACGGTGCCGGGGAAAGTGCCCTGCGGACCACAGCGGACACCTTCGCCGCTGAAGTAGGGCTGGTGGGCGGCGGGAAGGTTGGGGCAACCCGTTGTGACCTGCGGGGCCGTGATGGTTACGGGCGCGGGCGCAGTCACTTGCACCGGCGGAGCGGCCACAACCGGGGCGGGCGCGGGGGCAACCGGCGCGGGCGCTGCGGCCACGACGGGGGCCGGTGCCGCTGCAACGGGCGCAGGCGCAGGTGCGGGTGCGGCTGCTGGCGCAGGTGCAGGCCCGCCAATCACGGTGACGCGGCTGTCGGCGGTCAGGTCCGGTTGGGTCCGCGCCACGCCACTGGTCGGCGTCTGACCACAAACCTGGTTGCGATCACGCCCAACGCGCGGCACCCATTCGGTAGCGGCGCCAAAACCGACGCGCACAAAAACGCAGCCCTGACTGTCGATATATTGATCGCCGGTGTAGGACGAGGACGGCACTTCTGCCGGAACGCCCTGCGCGAAAACCGCGCTGGGCAGGACGAGCCCCATGGAAAGACTCAAAATGGCGGCACTGCGCCAATGCTTGATAGACATGCGATATCCCCCAGATAAACGCTTGGGGATATCTAGTGCGAAATGTGACGCCAAGTAAAGAGTTTCAAACGGTTATTTAGTGCCGAACATGCGGTCACCCGCATCCCCTAGACCCGGTACGATATAGCCGTGATCGTTCAGGTGGCTGTCCAGCGAGGCGGTGACGATTGGCACATCGGGATGGGCCTCTTTCATCCGCGCGACCCCTTCGGGAGAGGCCAGCAAGCACAGGAACCGGATGTTGCGCGCCCCACCTTCTTTCAGGCGGTTCACGGCGGCCACGGTCGAATTCCCCGTCGCCAGCATGGGATCAACCACGATGGTCAGGCGGTCCTCCATGGCGTCGGGCACCTTGTAGTAATATTCCACCGGTTGCAGCGTTTCAGGGTCGCGGTAGAGGCCGACAAAACCCACCCGCGCATTCGGGATCAGCTCCAGGATACCATCCAGCAAACCGTTGCCCGCCCGCAGGATCGACACCAACGCCAGCTTCTTGCCCTTGATCGCAGGCGCCTCCATCGGTTGCAGCGGCGTTTGCACCGTGACCGTGGTCATGGGCAGGTTGCGTGTCACCTCATAGGCCAGCAAGTGACTGATTTCGCGCAGAAGTTGCCGGAACGACTTGGTCGAGCACTCCACATCGCGCATCAGCGTCAACTTGTGTTGCACAAGGGGGTGGTCCACGACGGTCAAATGGTCGGAGGTCTGGGAATCGGTCATTGGGTCAGCCTTTTTCGGATCGTCTCTCGCGTGGTGTCATCGCAGAATGCAGCGTCCAGCGCCACCTGGTTTAGCTCTGTGAAAACCGCCTCGTCATAACCGAAGGTGCGGGCGAGGTTCTCGTATTCCTGGGTCATTGTGGTGCGGAAGAACGGCGGATCATCGGTCGAGATTGTGACCTTCACGCCGCGTTCGCGCAGCCGTTCAATCGGGTGATTGGCCAGGCGCGGTGTCTCGCCGTTGAACACGTTGGAGGCAAGGAACACGTTCGAGCCGGGGCAAACCTCCAGCGTGATGTCGCGCTCGATCAACAGGTCGCAGAGCGCCGGATCGTCAATCGCCTGTACCCCGTGGCCGATGCGTGACGGGGAAAGCGCCTCGATGCTGTCGCGCACCGACTTTGCGCCGCCCCATTCCCCCGCGTGGGTGGTGATCTGTAGCCCCGCCTCGCGGGCGCAATCGAAGGCCCATTTGAAATCGGCGGGCGTGAAGGCGTCCTCGGCCCCGCCCATGCCAAAGCCCGTGAGGAAATCCCCCGCCGTTTCAGCGGCACAAAGGGCGGCTTGCTTGGCTTGCTCTCCGCCGAAGTGGCGGATGCAGGTGGCGATCCCGCGCATGGTGATGTCGGGCACCGCATGGGCGGCCTCTTCAATCGCCGCCAGATACTCGCGCCACGCCGCCACATCGCCGCCACCGCAGAAATCGGGCGAGATGAACATCTCGGTGTAGACAACCCCGTGGGAGGCGCTTTCTTCCAGCACAGCCTTGGTCAGGCGCAGAAATTCTTCCGGGCCCGTCAGCACCGAACAAGCGGCCTCGTATACTTCAAGGAAGTGGTGGAAATCGCGGTAGGCGTAGCCGCCATCTTCGGCGAATATCCCGCTGATATCCATGCGCTTTTCCTGCGCAAGGCCGCGGATGAAGGCGGGCGGTGCGGCCCCTTCGATATGAAGGTGCAATTCAACCTTTGGTAGATCTCTCATAGAAAACTCTCCCCTGCTCCGCGTTCCGACAGGCCCAAATGCGCCGCCACAGATGCGCCCACATCGGCGAAGGCGCGAACGCCCAGATGCCCGCTATAGGGGCCCTTGGCAAGCACCGGCACGCGTTCCCTTGTGTGGTCCGTGCCGGGCCAGGTGGGGTCGTTGCCGTGGTCGGCTGTCAGGATCAACAGATCATCGGGGCGCAAAGCGTCGAGCACGGGGGCAAGGGCCGCGTCAAACCACTCCAGATGCCGCGCGTAGCCCGCCACGTCACGGCGGTGGCCGTAAAGGCTGTCAAACTCCACGAAATTGGCGAAGACAAAGGCGCCCTCCGGCGCGGTTCGGGCCGCATCCAAAAGGTGCTCCATCAAGGCGGCGTCCGGGCCTTTGCGAACCTCTCCGGTGTTGCGGCCCGCGAAAATGTCGCTGATTTTGCCGATGGTGATAACCGGATGCCCGGCCTCCGTCGCCCAATCCAGCACGGTCTTTTGCGGCGGCTCCATCGCGTAATCGCGCCGGTTTCCGGTGCGTTCATAAGCCCCCGGCTTGCCCGTGAAAGGCCGCGCAATAACGCGCCCAATGCGCCGTTCATGGAGCATCGGGGCCAGCCCTTCGCAAAGGCGCAGCAAGCGGTCGAGGCCAAAGGTCTCTTCGTGGGCGGCGATCTGGAACACGCTATCGGCCGAGGTATAGCAGATCGGCCACCCGCTTTGTTCGTGCTGCTCGCCAAGGCGGGCAATCACTTCGGTGCCACTGGCGTGCTGGTTTCCCAAAGTGCCGTCCGTGCCGCACAGGCGCTGCACCTCGTGCAGGATATCCATCGGGAAACTGTTCGTCTTTTCAGGGAAGTAGGCCCAATCAAACGGCACCGGCAGGCCCGCCAACTCCCAATGGCCCGAGGGCGTGTCCTTGCCGGCACTTACCTCTTGCGCGACGCCCCACAGGCCCGCGCCCTGCCCCTTGTTGCTATTGTCGGGGTCCAGCGTTCCCCGCAAACCAAGGCTATCGAGAACCGGTGTGGAAAGCGGGCCGCTGCGGCCTTCGTCGGCCCGGCCCGCCGCGCAGGCCTCGATGATATGGCCAAGGGTATGGGCGCCGGTATCCGGCAAATCCCCGTTGAAGAACTCCCCCGCATCGGGCGCATGCCCGACCCCGACCGAGTCCATCACGACTAGAAAAGCCCGTCCTTTGGTGTCTGCCATTCAGGCAATCCTTTCATGGATCAGCGGTGGCGTATCAATCGGTTTGTCCGACAGCGTGAAAGCGCGGCGCAACCTTGACGCAACGGCGCGGCCTTGGTCTTCATCGGCGGCGTGAATGCGCACAAGGGGCGCCTCATTGTCCACCTGCATGCCCAAGCGTGCGATCTCCGACAGGCCGACCGCCGGATCAATACGATCGTCCTCTCGCATCCTGCCGCCGCCCAGATGCACCACGGCCTCGCCCAGGGCGCGGGTATCAATGGCGGTGACATAGCCCGGCTGACCGGGGTGGATATCCATCATCACCGGGGCGGCAGGCAACCGGTCGGGCCAGCGTTCGACGAAATCTGCGGGGCCGCCCAGTTCTGCGACCATCTCTCCGAAGACGGCGGCGGCATCACCGCTGGTGATTGCGGTTCTGATCCGGCCTTCGCCATCGGCGGCATCGGCGGCCAGGCCGCCTAGCGCCAGGACCTCTCCGCCCAAGGCGACGGTCAATTGGGTTAACGCCGAGTCCGGGGTCGTGCCCGTCAGCGCCTCCATCACTTCGATGATTTCCAGCGCATTGCCCGCGCTCCGCGCCAGGGGTTGGTTCATATCCGTGACCAGAGCCGAGGTCATGCACCCCGCCCCCTGCCCCGTGGCCACCAAGGCCTGGGCCAAGGCAATCGCTTCGGCTTCTGCCCCCATGAACGCGCCAGAGCCGACCTTCACGTCCAGCACCATCGCCTCCAACCCGGCGGCAAGCTTCTTGGACAAGATTGAGGCGGTGATCAGATCAACCGATGCCACCGTCCCCGTCACATCGCGCACCGCATAAAGGCGCTTGTCAGCCGGGGCGATATCCGCGGTGGCCCCCACAATGGCGCAGCCCACATCGGCCACGATGTCTTGCAAGTCGTCCGGCGAGACATCGGTGTTGTAGCCGGGAATGGCCTCTAGCTTGTCCAGAGTGCCGCCCGTGTGCCCCAATCCGCGGCCCGAGATCATCGGCACAAACGCCCCACAGGCCGCCAAGGCAGGTGCCAGCAGAAGCGAGACGCAATCGCCCACGCCCCCGGTTGAATGCTTGTCCAGAACCGGGCCATCCAACTGCCAATCCAGCACGTCGCCGGTGGCGCACATGGCGCGGGTCAGGAAGGTGCGCCCTTCCTCTCCCAACCCCGACTGGCACACGGCCATGGCGAAAGCGCCCGCTTGGGCGTCCGTGACCTCTCCCGAGGCCAGACCAGTGGCAAACCAGACCAACTCTGCCTCTGACAGGCGGTCCCCTTGGCGCAGTTTCGTCAGGATCGTGCGGGCGTCGCTCATTTCGTCATATGCGCCGCAGTGAACAGACCCGGCAGCAAGGTGCCCACCTGCGTGGCCTCGGTCTTGCCTTCTGTGGTGGCCATGGTGATTGGCGCGTCCAGATCGGCAAATTCGGCCAGCTTCTGGCGGCACCCCCCGCAGGGCGGCACCGGGGCGGGACTGTCGGCGATCACCGCCACTTCGGCGATGCGTGTATCGCCTGCGGCAATCATCGCGGCAATCGCCCCGGCCTCGGCGCAGGTGCCTTCGGGATAGGCCACATTCTCTACGTTGCAGCCCACATAGAGGTTTCCCTCCACGGATCGAAGGGCGCAGCCGACCTTGAAATTCGAGTAGGGAGCATGGGCATTCTTGCGCACGCGGGTCGCTTCGTCGATCAATGTAGTCTCGGACATCAGGGAGCCTCATTCGGGAACGTCAGTAATCGAGTGTGCGGCGATGTGCGGGCCGGTGCAAGCGCTCCTACGTCGAGGTGCCGCGCCGTTTCGCGATCAGGTCTAGCAGGTCCGAAAGCGCCACCCTCAGATGACTGTATATCACCGGCAAATGATCCAATTTCGCCCGCTTCGCCGCGATGTTCAACACTTCCGCCAATTGGCACAATCTATCGGCCCCCACCGCCCCCGCGATGGCGATAAGGATGTGGGTTTGCGCCCTCAGCTCTGTGACCGAGACTTTGGCGATGCCCCCATCCAGAGCGCAGCGCACGGCGGTCAGGTCTTCCTCCATCCGCTGCAACAACTCGGCGCCGCCCTCTGGCCCCGCGGCGTCGAGCAGTTGCTCAAAGCGGTAGCCGTCCATGTTGGGCGCCAGACCTGCGCCCACCAGCGCTGCGTGCTCTGGCCCCTCTGCGGGGGCCGGTAGCTTGCCCACATGGCGCAGGATCGACCGGCCAAACTGGGCGCTTGATCCAATCGGCTTGCCGAAAATACCATCGGCACCGGCGCTGTAAATCGCCTCTCGGTTATCGCGCAGAACGTAGGCCGTGATTGCGATCATTGGCATCTTGGCCAAAGCCCCTTCAGAGGCGCGAACCTGTTCCATCACTTCCAACCCCGACATCCTTGGCATCTCGATGTCGAGCAAAGCGATATCGAACTCGTCACGTCGGAGCGCATCCATCGCAGCAATGCCGTCGGTCACAAACACCGGGGCCGCGCCCATGGCTTCCAGCATCTGCCGCAAGATCGTTTGGTTCGTCAGATTGTCTTCCGCCACCAGAATGCGCAGGCCGCTCAGGTCCGGTGCCTCTTGCACCTGCTCCGGGTCCGCAGTCCAGATGATCTTGTCCCATGGGATCATCAGGCAGGCGCAACCGCCCGCTCCGTCGCAGCCATTCGACAGCGCAAGATCCGCCGCGATCTCGGCGCTGAGGGCGCGGGCAATGGACAGGCCCAGGCCGCTGCCCTTGTCGCTGGAAACACCGCCGTCATCGGCGTTCAAGACATGATCCGGAAAGCCGCCCCCCCCGTCCTTGACGCAGATGAAAAAGCCCTCGTCGGCCTCGCAGTAGATTTCGGCCACCACGTCGCTTTTCTCTCCGTGGACAAGGGCGTTCCCGACCAGATTACCCACGATCCGTTCCAGCTTGATGGCAGAAATGCTGAGCCGTTCAGGCATCTTGCTTTTTATCACGACCTTGAAGCGCCCGCCCCGCTCGGCGGCGCGCCCCGCCCATCGCTGCCCTAATGTCGTCAGCCAATCCGCTACGATGACGGAATCCTCCTCGGGCCTGATCTGTGTCTCTCCGGTGGCGACGAAAAGCGCGTCATCGACCAGTGTGGCCAAGGTGTCTGCGGCGGCGCGGATACGGTCAATCTGGGTCTGGGCGTGGGGATCGAGGCGGGCGGTTTCCACCAGCCTGAGCCCGCCCAACACGTCCGACATGGCCGAGCGGATATCGTGGGACAACCGTTGCAACGCCTCTGGAGCGCTGTCGGCCCGCGCCAACGGGGGCCGAGCGCCTTCGGGCAGTGCCTTGTCCTCAGCCATGGCAATAACCTCTCACGTTGTGCCGCCTCAGCATGTCAGGCCACTCTCCTATCTGCGACACGTCCCGTGCATCTGCAATCCAGCCCGCCGCTCAGCCTCCGCCGCTTACCCGTAGTGGCTAACCGGCGTTCCGGCCAAAGCCGCGATGTTCAGCAATCCCCGGGCGGTGATCGAGGGGGTCACGATATGCACCTTGTTGCCCATCCCCATCAGGATCGGACCAACCTCCAGCCCGTTGGCCTTTGATTTCAGAATGTTGCGCGTCGCACCCGCCGCGTCGGTGGAGACGAAGATCAGGGCATTTGCCGCGCCTTCCAGACGGCAATTGGGGAACACGCGGGCCCGCAATTCCTCATTCAACGCGCTATCGACGTGCATCTCGCCTTCATAGACAAAATCCCTCGGCTCACTGTCCAGGATCTCCAGCGCCTCGCGCATCACCCTGCCTGAATGGCTGTCGAGGTTGCCAAACTGACTTCCCGAACACAGGGCAATCTTCGGCGCGACCCCAAAGCGGCGCATGTGGCGGGCGCAAGCGATCGTGGTTTCCGCGATCTGCGCGGCGGTCGGTTGCGGGTGGATCTGCGAATCCGCGATGAACAGCGGCCCGTCCTCTAGGATCACAAGGCTCAACGCACCCACCGGTTTGTGGATGTCGCTGCCGAGGATTTCCGTGACATAGTTCAGGTGCCACAGGTATTGGCCAAAGGTGCCGCAAATCAGGCTGTCGGCTTCCCCCCGGTGTACCATGACCGCGCCGATCGCCGTGGTGTTGGTGCGCATGATCGCGCGGGCCAAATCCGGTGACACGCCGCGCCTTGCCATGATCGAATGGTAGGTTTCCCAATAATCCCGGTATCTTGGATCATTCTCCGGGTTCACCAGCTCAAAGTCTTTGTCGGGGCGGATCACCAGGCCGGCCCGTTCAATGCGCGCCTCGATCACCTCGGGGCGGCCAATCATGATCGGCATGTCGGCGGTGTCCTCAATCATCGCCTGGGCCGCACGCAGCACCCTTTCATCTTCGCCCTCGGCAAAGACGATCTGCCGCTTGGAAGTCGCTGCCGCTTCGAACACGGGCCGCATCACAAGGGCGGATTTGAACACCGATTGGTTCAATTTGGCGCGATACGCGTCAAGGTCTTCTATCGGCCGCGTCGCCACCCCGGATTCCATGGCCGCCTTCGCCACGGCACTGGCGACCACGGCGGACAGGCGCGGGTCGAAGGGTTTGGGGATCAGATAATCAGGGCCAAAGGTCAGCTGCTCGCCCTTGTAGGCGGCGGCGGCTTCGGCGCTTGTCGTGGCACGCGCCATGGCGGCAATGCCTTCGATGCAGGCGATCTGCATGGCATCGTTGATCTCGGTCGCGCCCACGTCCAACGCGCCCCGGAAGATGAAGGGGAAACACAGGACGTTATTGACTTGGTTGGGAAAATCGCTGCGCCCTGTGGCAATAATCGCATCGGGCGCCACGGCGCGGGCGGCATCGGGCAGGATTTCGGGCGTCGGATTGGCCAGCGCAAAGATGATCGGGCCGGGCGCCATTTTCGCCACCATCTCGGGCGTCAAGACACCGGGTCCCGACAGGCCAAGGAACAGATCGGCCCCTTCGATCACATCGCCCAACCCCTTGGGCTCGGTGCCCTGGGCATAGGCATCCTTTTGCGGGGTCGAGCCGCCGCGGCCCTCATAAACCAGCCCGTCAATATCGCACAGATACACGTTCTCGCGCCGTACGCCCAACTTCAGCAGCATGTTGAGGCAGGCGATCCCCGCCGCGCCGCCGCCGGTCGACACAACTTTGATGTCTTCGAACTTCCGGCCGGTCACCCGCAGCGCATTGGTCGCGGCCGCGCCCACAACGATGGCCGTGCCGTGTTGGTCGTCGTGGAAAACCGGGATGCCCATCCGCTCTCGGCAAAGTTGTTCAACGATGAAACAATCGGGCGCCTTGATGTCTTCGAGATTGATGGCGCCAAAGGTCGGCTCCAGCGCGCAAACGATATCGGCCAGCTTTTCGGGGTCGGATTCGTTCACCTCAATGTCAAAGCAATCAATGTTGGCGAACTTCTTGAACAGAACCGCCTTGCCTTCCATCACCGGCTTGGAAGCCAGCGCCCCGATGTTGCCTAGGCCCAGAACCGCCGTCCCGTTCGACACCACAGCCACCAAATTGCCGCGCGCGGTATAGCGGGCCGCATTGGCCGGGTCGGCCTTTATTTCAAGGCTCGCCTCCGCCACACCGGGGCTATAGGCACGGGCCAGATCGCGGCCATTGGCCAACGGCTTGGTTGCGCGGATTTCCAACTTACCGGGGCGGGGAAATTCGTGATACGCAAGCGCCGCCTCGCGCAGACCATCCTTCTTCTCATCGCTCATACCAGCACCCTCCCAAAAAATTAGTTTAGCGTTAAACTGTCTTTAGCACCGGACCCGCGCCAGAGCACTGCGACACCTGCGACCGTTGGTTCTACTGAAACTGTTCATGCAATAATCTTTCCTCCAGCCCGTGGCCGGGATCGAACAGAATGCGGTGCTCTACCGTCGGCTCAGACCGAATTTCCACCGCTGCCACCTGCTTGACGGCTCGGCTGTCCGCATCCGCCATCACCGGGCGTTTTGCGGCCTCGACCACCTCGATCCGTACGACGGCGGACTTGGGCAACAGGGCCCCGCGCCAACGCCGGGGGCGGAAGGCGGCAACGGCTGTCATTGCCAGAACATCCGACCCGATCGGCAAGATCGGACCATGGGCCGAGTAATTATAGGCTGTGGACCCGGCGGGGGTGCTGACCAATGCGCCGTCGCAGACCAGTTCCTCCATGCGCAATTTGCCGTCCACGATGATCCTTAGCTTTGCCGCCTGGGGGCCTTCCCTCAGCAGGCTCACCTCATTGATGGCCAGAGCCTCCACGATGGTCCCGTCCACGCATTCTGCCCACATATGCAAGGGGTTGATTACCGCCTCCTCTGCCGCTTCCAGCCGCGCAATCAGGCCTTCTTCGCTGTAGCTGTTCATCAAAAAGCCGACGGTGCCACGGTTCATCCCATAGACGGGCGCCGGCAGCGCCTGGGTTTCGTGCAAGGTGGACAACATGAAGCCATCGCCGCCCAATGCCACGATCACATCGGCCTCCTCGGGGGCGAAACTTCCGTAGCGCTGTTGCAGCGCAGTTTTCGCCGTTTGGGCCATCGGCGTGTCGGACGCCAGAAACGCAATGTTGCGCGCAGAGGGCATCAAGACCCCTTTCGATCAGTGGTTTACCCCTCGACCATTGCCCGCGCCTATAGGAAACACAATGCTCATCAAGACAACATCGGCACCTCAAATGCCGCATTTCCTTGTTGCAGCGCCGTAATCCGGGCTTTCCCGGCCGGTCGATCTGCCATACATCGCTGGCCAGACAATCACTGCCATGCAGGAGCATCCGCCATGACCGCCTCCCACACCGACGCGGGCTTTTTCACCGAAAGCCTCGAGTCCCGTGACCCCGAAATCTTCGCCGCGACCCGTCAGGAGCTTGGCCGTCAGCGCGACGAGATCGAGCTGATCGCGTCCGAGAACATCGTCTCTGCCGCCGTGATGGAGGCCCAGGGCGGCGTGATGACCAACAAATACGCCGAAGGGTATCCGGGGCGTCGCTACTACGGCGGCTGCCAATACGTTGATATCGCCGAGGAATTGGCGATCGACCGTGCCAAGCAGCTGTTTGGCTGTGATTTCGCCAACGTGCAGCCCAACTCTGGCTCTCAGGCGAACCAAGGTGTGTTTACCGCGCTGTTGCAGCCCGGCGATACGATCCTTGGCATGTCGCTGGACGCCGGTGGTCACCTGACCCACGGCGCGCGGCCAAACCAGTCGGGAAAATGGTTCAATGCCGTGCAATACGGCGTACGCCAAGACACGCTGGACGTGGATTATGACCAGATCGCCGAGCTGACCGCGGAACATAAGCCCAAGATGATCATCGCGGGCGGCTCTGCCATCCCTCGGATCATTGACTTCAAGCGGATGCGCGAGATTGCCGATACGATCGGCGCGTATCTGATGGTGGACATGGCGCATTTCGCGGGCATGGTCGCGTCGGGCCATTACCCCTCGCCCTTCCCCCACGCCCATGTCGCCACGACCACGACCCACAAAACCCTGCGCGGGCCTCGGGGCGGTATGATCGTGACCAACGACGAAGCCATCGCGAAAAAGGTTAACTCGGCCATCTTCCCCGGCATCCAGGGCGGCCCGCTGATGCATGTCATCGCCGGGAAAGCCGTGGCTTTCGGTGAGGCCCTGCGCCCCGAGTTCAAAGACTACCAGGCTCAGGTGATCGTCAACGCTCAGGCATTGGCGGACCAATTGGTGAAGGGGGGGCTGAACATCGTTACCGGCGGCACCGACACGCACCTGATGCTGGTCGATCTGCGCGCCAAAGGTGTGAAGGGCAACGCGACGGAAAAAGCGCTGGGTCGCGCCCATATCACCTGCAACAAGAACGGTATTCCCTTCGACACCGAAAAGCCCATGGTCACCTCTGGCCTGCGCCTTGGCTCCCCCGCCGGCACGACCCGTGGGTTTGGTGAGGCCGAGTTCCGCCAGATCGCCGATTGGATCGTCGAAGTGGTCGATGGTCTGGCCGCGAACGGCGAGGACGGCAATGACGCGGTCGAGGCGAAAGTCCGCGCCGAAGTTCAGCAGATGTGTGACCGTTTCCCGATCTACCCGAACCTCTGAGGATTTCGGATTGATATACCATTGATATACCCCATCGCGGGTTAGTCTTGGTTAACGACGCAAATTTGGGCCGCCGAGGGTTGATCCTCGGCGGCCCTTTTAGTGACGTCCGGCAGGGCCGGTGTTACGCGTCTTCTTTAAGCGCGTCCTCCAACAGCTTCTCGTTTCGCGCGTCTTCAATCTTGCGCAAACGATCGTCGCTGAAGCGCATGTCGAAACGATATTTCACCACGTTAATCAGGCTTAGGGTCAGCAGCAAAATGCCCATCGCCCAGTAGCCTTTAGTGGCCAACGCCATGTCCGTGGATAGCCAGAGCGACATGCCCAAAAGGCCATAAGCCACGGCGACGCCAAGGAAATTCAGGTTCATGATCAGTGTGTTATGGTGACGGTCAATCATAGGTCTTCTCCGGTTAAGATTTGGTTACTTGTCGGCACGCAGACGTTGCAGCACGTCCTGAGCGGTTGATTTCAGGGGGTCGCCATAGCCAGCGGCGCTAAGGCGTTCGGTCATGTCCGAGCGGTCAAAGCCCTCGTCAATTTCGCGCAGGATTTGCGTCTGCTCGAATGGGTCATCACGGTTCAGGACCCGGGCAATCAGCTCCTCCGCCTCTTCAAACGCGGTATCTTGGGACACGTGGCGGCCCAGATGCTTTTGGATATCGGCTTCTTTCTTCGCTGCCCGGGCCGCGATAGCGCCCTGTTTTAAATCAGTAATCCGCCGTGTCGCGCCTTCAACAGAATGACGCAGCTGCAAGATCCGGGTCTCCAACCGCTCGACCGTGGTGTGGCGCAGGGTCAGCTCGTTTTCCAACTGCGCAATCGCGCCCGCCGCCTCTGTCGCCATGTCCTCTCGGCCATCGGCCAGCGCCAGTTTGGTGCGCTGGGTCAGGTCCGCAATCCGGTTCGACAACGCCTCCACCTGACGCGCCTCCGAGCGTTCGCGCTGGATCAAAGACGCCAGAGAAAACTTGGCCGCCTTCAGGCTCGCTTCGGCCTCGCGGATCTTTTGGTCAATCAATTCAATGCTGTAATGGTCCCTAACCCGCTCTTCTGCGCGGGCATTGGCGCCATTCACCAAGGTTGTCAGAGTTTTGAACATCATCGCTCTCCAATAAATGAACATCGTTCACAAATTGGGTATAGGCAAAATATGAACGCCGTTCAAGAATTATTTTGAACGCCGTTCATTTTTCTGGGCCAACCTGCTCCAATAGCAAGCGGATCATGGTCTTTAGCTGTTCGCCAGGCACGCCTGAGATGCGGTTTTCCAGCCCCAAAAGCACGATTCCATGGACGCTGGAAAACAATGTGCGCGTCATCAGATCCAATTCGGTGGCGCTAGAATCAGGGAAGATTTCGGTCAAAGGCTCTGTAATGTAGGCAAAAAGCTGGCCCATCGCGGCCCCGTACCATGCCGGAACCGGCCCATCACTGCGCATTTCCACGTCAAACAGGGCGCGCCACAGCTTTGGGTGCGACCGCGCAAACTCCAGATAGGCATGAGACATGGCAATCAACCGCGCGTTGGGCGGCTGGCCCTGCCCCTGCGCCACCGCCTCGGCCACCGATGCACCTAATCGGGTGAAGGTACGGCCGTTAACCTCCAGGGTTAATGCGTTAAGGTCTTCAAAATGCGTATAAATTGCGCCCACGGCACATCCGGCCTGCCGCGCCAATTCCCGCGCGCGCAATGAGGCCAGCCCCTCGGCCGCGATCTGCGTCTCGGCCAGATCAATCAGCTTTTCCCGCAGCGCCGCCTTACGCGCTTCAACTTTTCCCGCCATGGCCAAGCCCCCTTTTGAACGCCGTTCAAACCTCTACCAGTGCCCGTAAGGCAAGGAAAACCCCAATTTTCCTTGGGCCGAATTCTGCGCAGTTAAAGTTACTTCCGTGCCAATGTTGCGAGGTTCCGTTTACCATGGCAGTTTAAAACCGCTCGCCTGACACCTATCTGTGTTGGATAAACGCCACCTCGACCGACTGCCATTCGTTAACTCGAAAAGATTCAATTTTAACAACCCCTTCGAGACCTGGACCGGCCCCATGCATGCCACATCGTCCCTTCCCGAGATCACCCCAACCTACCGTCAAGAGGCGGAGCGAGAGATTCGTCGCTTCACCCGCGACTGGACAAAACGCGACAACCGATTGGCCGCGATCAGCTATTTTGGTACGCTCGCCGCTTATTTTGTGACGCTTGCGTTGGCGCTGTGGGCGTGGCCGATGGCGTGGCTGGTGGTCCCGTTGATCGTGGTTAATGCCTTCACCGGCGTGCGCCTTTACGTGTTGCAGCACGACATGGGCCATAACTCTCTGTTCACCACATCGAGGCTAAATACCGTTGCAGGTCATGGACTTAGCATCTTCACCCTGACGCCGTTCTCCGTCATGCAGCACAATCACAACGCCCACCACAGCCATCTGGGCAACCTTGAAGAACGCGACACGACCGAGATTTTTACCATGACCGTAGCCGAATGGCAGGAGGCTAGTTCCTGGACGCGCCTATGGTACCGCCTCTACCGCAATCCCGCACTAATGGTGCCATTTGGCGGCGTGTTCACCTATGCGCTGGCCTATCGCTGGCCCAAAAACAGCGCGAAAATCGCGCCGGTGCAGGTGTGTTTGCATAATCTGGGCCTTGCCCTGTGGATCGCAGCCCTATGGGCCGTCGGGGGCGTGCCCGCGCTGATTATCTATGCAGGCACGATATTTACCGCCGGGTGCATCGGGGTTTTCCTTGTCTACCTCCAACATAACTTTGAGGATACCTGGTGGGATCGAAAGCCTGATCTAAACCCTGCGCGCGCCGCCCTTCAGGGGTCATCTGCGCTGGATCTGGGGTGGTGGTTCGATTTGGCCGTCGCGAATATCACTTACCACGACATTCACCACTTCAACGCCAATATCCCCAGCTACCGCCTGCGCCGCTGCCACTTGGCCCTGCGCGAGAAATATGAAGTGCAAACAATCGGTTGGGCCGAGGCACTGCGGTCGTTCACGCTGAAGCTCTGGGACGAGAAGCAAGAGCGTTTGGTCCCCTTCCCCAAGCGTCGCCCCGCGCCCTCCTCCGCGATCCCTGCTGAATAGACACCCGCACGCGCCCCGGTTCCGTGGCAACGCGCCACGCTGAGCGGCTCCCTTCAGGGTGCCCGAAGCGGGGCGCCGCCGCCCGCCGCCCCCACAGCGCGGCGCACCATGTCCCAGTGGATCGTTTCCACATCGGCCCGCGTCAGGCGACCGTCGTCCCGGAACCAGGTGGTCACGCCGGTCAGCATCGAGATCAGTCCCATCGTAGCCAACCGCAGGTCCGCCACGTCAAAGACGCCGTCGGCCACGCCGGCGCGCAGGATATTTTCCAACTGCGCCTCGTAGCTGCCGCGCAGCTTTTCGATCACTGCGAAATTCTCGGGCGTCAGGTTGCGAAGCTCCATATAGGCGATGAAAACAAGGTCAGGACGGTCAAGGTGGAAGCGAATGTGGTGGCGCGAGAAATCCTCCAACTCGGCCAAGGGACCACCGCCGGGCGGGCTCCAATCGGCCAGAAGCTCTTCCATATGGCCGCGCATCAGCTCGAACAAAAGCGCCTGCTTGTCAGGGGTATAAAGGTAGAGAGCCCCGGCCTGCACCCCCACCTCCCGCGCGATCTGGCGCATGGAGACGGCGGCAAACCCGTGCTGCGCGAATAGCCGCAATGCGACCGCGCGGACCTTGGGGCCAGTGGTGACGGAGTGACTGCCTTGGGTACGTGCCATGGCCAATGATTATCTGAACGTACGTTCAATTCAAGCGCCTTGGGGGCGACTGGCAATTCAAGCGCCTTGGGGGCGATCGGCAATTCAAGCGCCTTGGGGGCGATGGACACAGGCGCGGCGCCACCGCAAACCGCATCTGGACTTGCCCCCATGCGATCCGCTACCTGTTATCTATGCGATCTTCTGCCCTCCTATTGTGTCTTTTCACCGCTGCATGCGGCCCCGGTATGCCGGATCTGGACGCAGAGCTCAGCGCCGAGGCGCGCGCCGCTGATTACCCAAGCCTTGTCGCCCTTGGCCCCTTGCTGGCCTCGGCCGACGCGCCCCTGACGCGGAGCGC
Source organism: Gymnodinialimonas sp. 57CJ19 (assembly GCF_038396845.1). NCBI lineage: Bacteria > Pseudomonadati > Pseudomonadota > Alphaproteobacteria > Rhodobacterales > Paracoccaceae > Gymnodinialimonas > Gymnodinialimonas sp. 57CJ19. The sequence goes on along the minus strand of NZ_CP151587.1, from coordinate 2,017,035 downwards.
CGAGGTTGAGGGCAACAGCCTGGAGGCCCGCGCTGCCGATCTGCGCCGCCGCGCCGCTTGGCTCAGGGCAATGTCTCTTTAAACGGTCACAGGTGCAGCACTTCGTTGCAGCCTTGCCGCGAAGTCGCTACACCCGGCGCGACTGTTCAAGATGCGCCCGGAGGCCCCTATGACCGACACTCTCAGACTTGGTATCGCAGGGCTCGGCACTGTCGGCATTGGCGTGGTGAAAATCGTGCAGCGCCAAGCGGCGTTGCTGGAAGCGCGGACTGGCAAAGAGATTGTCATTTCAGCCGTCTCCGCCCGCTCCCGCGATAAGGATCGCGGCGCAAACCTGTCGGCCTACGCGTGGGAAGATGACCCGGTGGCCTTGGCCAAACGCGACGATGTGGACGTGTTCCTAGAGCTGATGGGCGGCGACGATGGCCCGGCCAAGCTGGCAACCGAAGCGGCGCTGGCGGCTGGCAAGGACGTGGTTTCCGCCAACAAGGCGCTGTTGGCCCACCACGGACAGGCGCTGGCCGAACTGGCCGAAGAAAAGGGCGCGGCCCTGCGGTATGAGGCCGCTGTCGCGGGCGGCATTCCGGTGATCAAGGCCTTGACGGAAGGGCTTGCAGGCAACCGGATCACCCGTGTCATGGGGGTGATGAACGGCACCTGCAACTACATCCTGACCCGCATGGATGAGGCGGGTCTGTCCTACCAAGAGGCCTTTGATGAGGCCGATGGCTTGGGCTATCTGGAAGCTGACCCGAACCTCGACGTGGGCGGCATCGACGCGGGCCATAAACTCGCCCTGCTGTCGTCGATCGCCTTCGGCACACGCGTGGCCTTTGACGATATGCGCTTGGAAGGCATCGGTGCGGTCTCCATTGATGACATCCGCCGTGCGGGTGATTTGGGATATAAAATCAAACTCTTGGGCGTGGCCCAGATGACGGGGCGCGGGCTGGAACAGCGCATGACGCCCTGCCTTGTGCCCGCGACCTCGCCGCTGGGGCAGCTTGTAGGCGGCACCAATATGGTGGTGATCGAGGGCGACGCGGTGGAGCAGATCGTGCTGCGCGGCCCCGGCGCAGGCGAAGGCCCCACGGCGAGCGCTGTGGTCGGTGACATATGCGATATCGCCCGTGGATTGCGCTTGCCGATCTTTGGGCAACCGGCCGCCAGCTTGAAGACCGCGCAGCCTGCGAACTCCGAAAGCCCCGCCCGGTTCTACCTGCGCATGGAACTGGTCGATAAGCCCGGCGCCTTGGCGAAGGTGGCGACGGCGTTGGGGGAGAATGGCATCTCCATCGACCGGATGCGCCAATACGATCACGACGGCGCCAACGCGCCGGTCCTGATCGTGACCCACAAAAGCGCCCGCCCTGACCTGGACGCCGCCCTGGCCGCCCTGCCCACAACGGGCGTGCTTGCCGATACGCCTGTGGCGCTTCGGATCGAAGACGTCTGAGTTACCGCGCCGGCCGCGCTTCCCATGGTTAACCGCATCCTCGGGCCCTTGCTGATCCTCGATCATGTCGCCCAGGGCCGGATGCAACTGGCGGCTGTTTTCGTGGCCCCTCCGGGGCAGCCCGTCCCTCCGGTCCGGGTGGCGGGCACTGACGTGCCCGCGCAGCCGCTTCTCGCCTACGGCTCGGCGCAGCTGTGGCGGGCGCGCTTCGCGGTGCCCGCTGATGCGCCTTCATTTTACGAATGGAACGGGACGCGGTTTGATCTGGCTTCCGATCTGGGAGGCGATCTGCGGCTGGCCTTTGCCTCTTGCAATGGCGAGGAACACGGCGACATGGACCGCGACGAAGGTGAGCGGAACGTGATGTGGGCCAAGTTGGCACAAGAACACCGCCGCACACCCTTTGCCCTGCTGTTGCACGGGGGCGACCAGATCTATGCCGACGAAGCGACCCAAGGCCACCCGATGTCCGAGGGCTGGCCCGACACGATCCCCAGCGACCCCCTCCCCCACGATATCGACGACCTGCGCGACCATCTGCGCGAACGGTTCATGGAACGCTATACCGCGCAACTGGCGCAAGCGGATTATGCTTGGCTGGTAGCCCGCGTGCCGTCGCTGGCGCAATGGGATGACCATGATATTTGCGACGGATGGGGGTCTTTGCCGCGGTCGCGGACGTATTCTCCGGTGGGGCAGACCTTGTTTGAGGTCGCGAAAGAGGCCGCATTGGCGTTCCAGCATGGCACGATAGCGGGCGATCTGCCGCCGCGATTTGCGGACCCGGAAGGGTATCACCTCAATTGGACCATCGAGGCGCCGGGGCTAAGGCTTATGGGGCCCGACCTGCGATCCGAGCGGACGCGTCGGCAGGTGATGGACACGGGCGGGTGGGCCGATGTGGGGGCGCAGGCCGAGACCGCGTTTGCGGGGCGCACGTTCGTCGTCTCCACGGTGCCGCTGTTGGGCCCGCGCCTGTCGATCCTGGAGGCGCTGATGGTCGTGACCCCTAAGATGCAGAAGTACGAAGACGATCTGCGCGACCAGTGGCAAAGCCGAGCGCACCGCGATAGCTGGCGGCGGATGCTGCGGGCGATGATGCAGATACAGGAACGCGACGGGCAGGATGTGACGATCCTTTCCGGCGAAATCCACCTTGCGACACGGGCCACAATGGCGGTGGGCAGGGGCCAAGTGCTGAACCAACTGGTGGCCTCGGGCATCACGCACCGCCCGCCGCCCCGACTGTGGGCTCGCACCCTTGGGGCCCTGTCGCGCGTGGGCGAAACGCCCCTTCCCGGCCACCGCATCCGCATCCGACGCATCCCCGGCCAGAAGCTGCGCTATGTGGCGGACCGCAATATGTTGGTGCTGGAACGGCGTGGCGCTGACTGGACGGCGATCTGGCATTTTGAAAAGAGTGGTCCCCCTGCTGCGCTGCCGATCTGACGGGCTGGTGCGGCGCTTGTTCATTTCCGTTAGCGCCCCCAGCCTTGTAGCCCCCCCCCCTGCCCGCTAATGCAGAGATATCGTTTCATTCTCTCTTAGGGACCGCGCCCAATGCCCAAAACTGATTTCAACGACCGTATGCTTTCTTTGGGCCTTGCCCGTGTGTCAGAGGCGGCGGCGATTGCCTCGGCGCTTTGGATCGGGCGTGGCGACGAAAAGGCCGCAGACCAAGCCGCCGTGAACGCGATGCGCGAACAGCTCAACAGGTTAGACATCAAAGGCGTCGTCGTCATCGGTGAGGGCGAGCGGGACGAGGCCCCCATGCTGTTCATCGGCGAGGAAGTCGGCAGCGGCACCGGCCCCGACGTGGACATCGCGCTGGACCCGCTGGAAGGCACGACGCTAACCGCGAAAGACATGCCAAACGCCCTGACGGTGATCGCCATGGGGCCGCGCGGCTCCATGCTGCACGCGCCTGATGTATATATGGAAAAGCTGGCCATCGGGCCGGGTTACCCTGAAAACATCGTATCGCTGGACCAAACCCCGGCCGAGCGGGTGCGCCTTCTCGCGGCCGCCAAACAATGCACAACGGCGGATATCACCGTCTGCGTCCTGGACCGCCCGCGCCACGAAGACATGATCGCAGAGTTGCGTGATACTGGCGCCGCGATCCGCCTGATTACCGACGGCGATGTGGCCGGTGTGATCCATTGCGCCGAGGCCGAGGAGACCGGCATCGACATGTATATGGGCCTTGGTGGCGCGCCTGAGGGCGTCTTGGCCGCCGCCGCGCTGAAGTGCATGGGCGGGCAGATGTGGGGCCGTCTTGTGTTCCGCAATGACGATGAAAAGGGCCGCGCGGCGAAAGCGGGGATCACGGATCTGAACCGGATCTATTCGCGCGATGACATGGTTACCGAGGACGTGATTTTCGCGGCCACGGGCGTCACCGATGGCTCCATCCTTTCGGGCATCAAGCGCGAGCCGGGGCATCTGACGACTGAAACGATCCTGATGCGCTCCAAAACCGGCTCTGTCCGGCGGATGAGCTACCGCAATCCGCGTAGCTGAAACATGGCCTCTGCGCTGATTCTGATCGACATCCAGCGGGGCTTTGACAGCCCCGTCTGGGGGGCGCGTAACAACCCCGAGGCCGAAGATAACGCCGCCCGCCTGCTGGCCGCGTGGCGCAAGGCCTCGGTCCCGATCTGCCACGTGCGCCACCTGAGCACGACGCCGGGAAGCCCTCTGGTGGGCCAAGGGGCGGAATTCATGGCGAAAGTTGCGCCCGAGCGCGACGAACCGGTGTTTGAGAAATCCGTTAACTCTGCCTTCATCGGGACCGACCTGGAACAGCACCTGACCCATTCCTCCATCGGGGATGTGGTGATTTGCGGGCTGACCACGCCCCATTGCGTTTCAACCACGACGCGCATGGCCGCCAATCTTGGGTTTGGCGTGCGGCTGGCCCATGACGCCTGCGCATCCTTCGCGGGCAATTCCGATACCGGATGGGCCGAGGGTATGGCCGCGCTGTCGCCGCAGGTGATCCACGACACCGCGATCAGCCACTTGCACGGCGAATTTGCCCGTGCGATGACCACGGACGCCATTTTATTGGAAGGTCCATGAGCAGCTTTCTGGGTGTAGAGACTTCCCTGACGGGACGCCGGTGGGTTGGCCCCTCGGACGAAACCGAACGGCTGACCCAAACGCTGATCCAACGGGCCGATATAGAGCCTGCCGTGGCCGCGATTCTGGCCCGGCGCGGCGTGCAACCCGATGAGGTCACAAGTTTCCTCGCCCCTGCCCTGCGCGATCTGCTGCCCGATCCGATGAGCCTGAAGGATATGGAGCCCGCCGCCGAAAGGCTGGTGGCCGCCGCCCAGAACAATGAGCGCATTGCGATTTTCGCCGATTACGACGTGGACGGCGGGTCTTCCGCCGCCCTGCTGATCTGGTGGCTGCGTGCCTTGGGGCGGCAGGCAACGCTGTACATCCCCGACCGGATTGATGAGGGCTACGGCCCCAATGATGAGGCCATGGCCGCGCTGGCCCGTGACCATGATCTGATTATCTGCGTCGATTGCGGGACGCTGTCCCACGGGCCGATTGCGGCTGCCAAGGGCGCGGATGTGATGGTTCTGGACCACCATCTGGCCACCGCAGAGCTGCCCGATTGCGTTGCCGTGGTGAACCCCAACAGGCAGGACGAGGATGGGGCCAGCGGGCACCTGTGCGCAGCGGGCGTGGTCTTTCTGGTGCTGGTGGATGCCAACCGCCGGATGCGGGCGGCGGGGGTGCAAGGCCCTGATCTTATGGGGCTTCTGGACCTCGTGGCTCTGGCGACCGTGGCTGATGTCGCCCCGCTGATCGGGGTGAACCGGGCGCTTGTGGTGCAGGGCCTGAAGGTGATGGCGCGGCGGCAACGCCCTGGTCTTGTGGCGCTGGCCGATGTGGGGCGGCTGGACCGTGCGCCGACGTCGTACCACCTGGGCTTCGTGCTTGGCCCCCGCGTAAACGCAGGTGGGCGCATCGGCGCGGCGGACTTGGGCGCGCGGTGCCTGTCCACCGATAGCATGGCCGAAGCCGAGAAGATCGCGGCGCAGCTCGATAGCCTCAACACGGACCGGCGTGAGATTGAACAACGGGTGCGCGAAGCGGCGCTGGCGCAGGCCGAGGCCCGCGGCCTGGAAGCACCGCTGGTATGGGCCGCCGAGGATGGCTGGCACCCCGGCGTCGTGGGCATCGTCGCCAGCCGCCTGAAAGACCACACCCGGCGGCCAGCGATCGTGATCGGCTTTGACGGCGACGATGGCAAAGGCTCGGGCCGTTCTGTCGCGGGGGTGGACCTTGGCGCGTCGATCCAGAAGCTCGCCGCCGAGGGGCTGATCCAGAAGGGCGGCGGTCACAAGATGGCCGCGGGCCTCTCACTGAGTCGCGCTCAGCTGGAACCGGCGATGGAGCGGCTGACAGAATTGCTCGCCAAACAGGGCGCAGGCACCGGCGGGCCCGGTGATCTGCGACTAGATGGCACGTTAATGCCTTCGGCCGCGACGCCCGAGTTGATCGAAAAAATCGAAGCCGCAGGCCCCTATGGCGCCGGCGCTCCGGCCCCGCGATTCGCCCTGCCCGCCCTGCGTATCCGCCACACACGCCCGGTCGGAGAGAGCCATCTGAAGTTGACCCTGACCGACGGCGGCCCTGTAACCCTTGACGCAATCTGCTTTGATGCGGTGCGTTCCGGCCTTGATGAATTGCAAGCCCACCAAGGCCGCGCGGTCCATGTGGCGGGCCGCGTAGAGCTAAATCATTGGCAGGGTCGGACCCGTGTTCAGCTGCGTCTGGACGACGCTGCATGGGCGCCGGAATGAAGGTTCCTCAAAATACCTAAAGAATCCTCTTGAACCCCCGGCGCGCATTTTCTAAAGACGCGCTACCGCCAAGCGTGGCCCGTTCGTCTATCGGTTAGGACGCCAGGTTTTCAACCTGGAAAGAGGGGTTCGATTCCCCTACGGGCTGCCATGGCGGTGTTTTTCTTCCCGAACAGATCAACACCCACCATGGCCGCCTGCGCTTAAAGCGCTGACACCTCTTTTGCATCTGTGACATAGGCAAAGCCGTTGCCGGGCAGCGTCAGGGTTGTGCCGTCCAAGCTGGCCGCAAAGGGGCCGGACAGCTGCGCTGAGTCGCCCACGTGCAACGTCACCGGCTCGGGCGAGAGGTTGAACAGGCAGGTCAGCACCTGCGCCCCCACGCGCCGGAAGCCGAGGATCGGCTCGGGCAGGTTCAGGAACTCGGTCGTGCCGTGGCTGAGCGCGTCGCTGGATTTGCGGAACGCGATGGTGTCCTTGTAGAAGGCCAACACGCTGCCCTCTCCCTGCTGATCGACGGCCCGCGCGGCCTGAGGCGCTTTTACCGGCAACCAAGGTTGCCCGGTCGAGAAACCCGCGTTGGGCGCGTCCGCTTCCCATACCATTGGAGTCCGGCAGCCATCGCGGCCTTTGACACCGGGCCAGTAGCGGATGGCGGGCGGGTCGGTCAGCTCGTGGAATTCCATTTCGGTTTCCAGCTGGCCCAATTCCTCGCCCTGGTAGATGCCAATCGTGCCCTCAAACGCCATCAACATGGCGCAGGCAAAGCGGGCCATGGCATCGTCACTGGTGGCATACTCCGCCCAACGGGTAACATGGCGCGGCACATCGTGGTTGGATAAGGACCAATAGGGATGCCCATCGGGCGCGCCCTGCTGGAAGCCCTCGATGCAGTTGCGGAAGTGTTCAGCGGTAAAATCAGGGCCGAGCATGGCAAAGCTGTAAGCCATATGCAGGCGGTCGCGGCCTTTGGTATATTCGCCCATGATCTCGATCGAGCGGTGGCCCATCTCGCCCACTTCGCCCACCATCATGATATCTTCATATTGGTCCGTCAGGGCACGTAGACGTTCCAGGAAGGCGACGTTCTCAGGCCGGGTCTTGTTATAGATGTTGTCCTGCATCCCGTAGAGGTCGGTCGCCATGACCTGAGGTTTCGCCTGTGCGGGCGGGTTGGAGCGGAGCTTGGCGTCGTGAACGTAGTAGTTGACCGTATCGAGCCGGAAGCCATCAAGCCCGCGATCCAGCCAGAACTTGGCCGTCGCAAGGATCGCATCTTGCACATCCGGGTTGTGGAAGTTCAGATCGGGCTGCGAGGCAAGGAAGTTGTGCAGGTAATACTGCCCCCGCTGCGGGTCGAATTCCCAAGCGGGCCCGCCGAAATGGCTGTGCCAGTTGGTGGGCGGGGCGCCATCGGGCAACGGATCGGCCCAAACGTACCAATCTGCCTTATCGTTGGTGCGGTCCTTGCGAGAGGCTTTGAACCAATCGTGCTGGTCTGAAGTATGGGACAAGACTTGGTCCGTGATGACCTTCAGGCCAAGGCTGTGGGCGACGTCGATCAGCCGGTCAAAGTCTTCAAGCGTGCCGAAAAGCGGGTCAACGGCCAGATAATCGGACACGTCATAGCCCATATCCGCCTGCGGGCTTTGAAAAATCGGCGACTGCCAAATGCAGTCAGCGCCAAGCTCTGCCACATGGGGCAAGCGCCGCGTAATGCCCGCCAGATCGCCAATGCCGTTGCCGGTACCATCCTGATAAGACCGCGGATAGATTTGATAAATTACCGCGTCGCGCCACCATTCGGCCATCGGCTTCCCCCTTGATTTTAAATTTATGCTGGCATGAAATCCATTGTCAGACCAAGCTGTGGTTGTTGCTATTGCCCCTCATGCGACCGCTTAAGTCGCTTGCAATTGGCAAAAGGCAATGACAGAGCAGGGATGTTAGCGCTACCATAAAGGAGTGCCGAAACCGCAGACAGGGTAGAAACCGTGGCGAAAAAGACATCCCCACCCGCAAAGCCAAGCAAGGCCGCCCGAGCGACCAAGGTCGATCGCACGCCGGCAGACAAGACAACGCCGCCAGCGGGCCAGATGATTTCCGACTTCGACGCATACCTTTTGGGCGAAGGCACGCACCGACAGTTGTGGCGGGTTCTGGGGGCTCATGTCGGCCCCAAGGGCACGCATTTCGCCGTTTGGGCGCCCAACGCACGTGCCGTTTCGGTGATTGGGGATTTCAACGATTGGGACCCGTCCCGTGCCCCCATGGCCCAAGGCAAGGCGAATGGCGTTTGGGAAGTCGTGGTCGAGGGCGCGGGCAACGGTTCGCTTTACAAGTTCCATGTGATCGATGCTCATGGCGCAACCCGCCTGAAGGCGGACCCGGTGGGATTCGGGGCGCAACATCCGCCCGAGCAAGCCTCGGTCGTGCGTGACATTGACGGCTATGGCTGGCGCGATGGCGAATGGATGAAGACCCGCGCCGATGCCGCGGACCGCCATGCGCCCGTGTCGATCTACGAGGTTCACCTTGGGTCCTGGCGGCGCAAGTATGACGATGGCGGCAGGCCCCTGTCGTACAAAGAGCTAGCCGAAGATCTGGTCAACTACGTCAAATACATGGGCTTCACCCATATCGAGCTGATGCCGGTGTCGGAGTTTCCCTTCGATGGGTCTTGGGGCTATCAGCCCGTGGGCCTTTACGCGCCCACCATCCGTTTCGGCCCGCCCCACGAGTTCCGTGACTTCGTGGATGCTGCGCACGCGGCGGGTTTGGGCGTGTTGCTCGATTGGGTGCCGGGACATTTCCCCACCGATGAACACGGGCTGGCGACCTTCGACGGCACTCATCTGTACGAGCACGCCGATCCGAAAGAGGGGTTCCACCAGGATTGGAACACGCTGATCTACAACTATGGCCGCACCGAAGTGCGTAACTTCCTAGTCTCTAACGCCCTGTATTGGATGGAGGAATACCATCTGGACGGGCTGCGTGTGGATGCCGTGGCCTCCATGCTCTACCGCGATTATTCCCGTGAGGAAGGCCAATGGGTGCCCAACCATGAGGGCGGGCGAGAGAACTTTGAAGCCATCGCCTTTCTGCAAGAGATGAACGTCGCCGTTTACGGTGCCGATGCCAGCGTGATGACAGTGGCCGAGGAAAGCACCTCGTTTCCCGGTGTGTCGCAACCCGTGCATACGGGGGGGCTGGGGTTCGGCTACAAATGGAACATGGGGTGGATGAACGACACGCTGTCGTACATGGAGATGGACCCGATCTATCGCCAACATCACCACGATGAAATGACCCGCCCGATCATGTGGCAATTCACCGAGAATTTCATCCTGCCAATCAGCCATGACGAAGTGGTGCACGGCAAAGGCTCGATGCTGGAAAAGATGCCCGGCTCCGAGTGGGAGAAGTTCGCTAATCTGCGCGCCTACTACGGCTATATGTGGATGCATCCGGGCAAGAAACTGATGTTCATGGGGTGCGAATTTGCGCAGCCCGAAGAATGGAGCCACGATGGCGACCTGAACTGGGATGCCGCCAGCCAACCGGCCCACGGCGGCGTGCAGACGCTGGTGCGCGACCTCAATAAACTCTACCGCGAGACCCCTGCCCTGCATGTGGGGGACTGTGTGCCGGAAGGCTTTTCCTGGATATCCAACGACCCGTCGCAATCGACTCTTGGGTTTGTGCGCTACGGCAACAAGGGCGACGCGCCCGTTGTGGTAATGTGCAACTTCACCCCGATTGAACGGTTGGACTTTCGTATCGGCGTGCCAAGCGACGGCGTGTGGGAGGAAGTGCTCAACACCGACGCCGAGATCTACGGCGGCGGCAATCGCGGCAATCTGGGTGCTGTGACGGCGCAAGCCACGCCCTGCGACGGACACGGGCAGTCTGTCACGCTGACGCTGCCGCCGCTATCAACGGTCGTCTTGCGGCTCAAAAGCTAACTGAAAGGTTCGGGGAGGAACTTTGATGGAAACTAAACGACTGACACAGCGCTCTATGGTGTTTGTACTGGCAGGAGGCCGAGGGAGCCGCCTGAAAGAGTTAACGGACCGCCGCGTGAAACCTGCCGTGCCCTTTGGCGGCAAGGCGCGGATCATCGACTTCGCCCTGTCCAACGCGCTTAACTCCGGCATTCGGAAGATGGCGATTGCCACCCAATACAAGGCCCACAGCCTGATCCGGCACCTGCAACGGGGTTGGAACTTCTTCCGGGCAGAGCGGAACGAATTCCTCGACATTCTGCCCGCCTCGCAACGCACCGGCACCGACGCCTGGTATGCGGGCACGGCGGATGCGGTCACGCAGAACATTGATATCGTTGACGATTACGACGTCGATTATGTCATCATCCTTGCGGGCGATCACATCTACAAAATGGATTACGAGATCATGCTGCGCGAGCATGTGGAAAACGGTGCCGACGTCACCGTGGGCTGCCTGACGGTCCCGCGCGAGGAAGCCTCGGCCTTTGGCGTGATGGCAACGGATGACACGGGGCGCATCACCTCGTTCCTTGAAAAACCCGCCGATCCCCCGGCGATGCCCGATGATCCGGACAGCTCTTTGGCCTCTATGGGGATTTACGTCTTCAAGTGGTCTTTCCTGCGCAACCTGCTGGAAGTCGACGCGCTGGACCCCAACTCGACCCACGACTTCGGCCACGATCTGATCCCCGAGATCGTCAAAAACGGCAAAGCCATGTCGCACCGCTACGACCGGAGCTGTGTTCGCGCCGAGGGCGCGCCGGTTTACTGGAAAGATGTCGGCACCGTCGATGCCTTCTGGGAGGCCCATATCGACCTGACCAACTTCACCCCCGATCTGGATTTGTGGGACAAGAACTGGCCGATCTGGACCTATTCCGAAAGCGTGCCGCCGGCAAAATTCATCCACGACGAGCGCGACAGACGCGGCGTGGCGATTTCGTCCATGGTGGCGGGGGGCTGCATCATCTCGGGCACCGAGGTGCGCAATTCCTGCCTGTTCACCAACGTCCACACCAACTCTTACGCCGTGCTCGACCATGCGGTTGTCTTGCCCAACGTGGTGGTGGAACGCTCTGCCCGGCTGCGCCACGTGGTAATTGATACAGGCGTCACGATCCCCGAGGGCCTTGTGGTGGGCGAAGATCGGGCCGAGGACGCCAAGTGGTTCCGGGTGACGGACCGCGGCATTACGCTGATTACGCAAGAAATGCTCGATAAACGGGCGGAAGCCTTGGAAACAGCATAGTGACACGGGTTCTGTCAGTCGCATCGGAATGCGCGCCGCTGGTGAAAACCGGCGGCCTCGCCGATGTTGTGGGGGCTTTGCCCGGCGCAATGGCGGGCTTGGGGGATGAACTGCGCACGTTGATCCCCGGCTACTCCGCCGTGCCAACCGGCGGCAAAGTCGTGGCGCGCCTGGCCGACCTTTTCGGCGGCCCCGCCACGATCGAGGCATTGACCCATGCAGGCTTGGATCTGTTGATCCTGCGGGCCGACCACCTGTTTGACCGCAATGGCGGGCTTTACGTGGACGCTTTCGGCGCCGACTGGCCCGACAACCCGCAACGTTTCGCGGCACTGTCCTATGCTGCTGCCCATATCGCGGCGGAAGGCCTGGGCGATTGGACGCCTGACGTAGTCCACGGCCACGATTGGCAAGCCGGGTTCGTGCCGGAATATCTGTCCGCGATGGGCTGTGATACGCCCTTCGTGCTGACGGTTCACAACGTGGCTTTCCATGGCAACACCGGGGCCGAGGCGCTCGAAACACTGCGCCTTGATCCGGCCCGTTTCCATGCCCATCACTATGAATTCTGGGGTCAAATCTCTGCCCTCAAGGCCGGGCTGATGGGGGCGGCGCAGATCACCACCGTGTCCCAGACCTACGCAGAAGAGCTGATGACACCGCATTTCGGCATGGGCATGGACGGCGTCTTGCGCCACCGTCGCCGCGATCTGACCGGTATCGTGAACGGCATTGATACCGATGTCTGGAACCCCGCCACGGACCCGCTGATTTCTCCCTACACGACCCTGAAGGGCAAAGCTGCCAACAAGGCCGCGTTGCAGGCCGAGTTCGAGCTTCCCAAAGCGCCGGGGCCGCTGTGTGTGCTGGTATCGCGGCTGACGGATCAAAAGGGCATCGACCTGCTTTTGGACGCGTTGCATGTGGTGTTGGAGCGGGGCGGTCAGGTGGCTGTGCTCGGCTCGGGCGACCCTTCGCTGGAGGTGGCTTTGCTGGAAAGGGCCGACAAAGAACCCAATCTGGCGGTGAAAATCGGCTATGATGAAGCCCTGTCCCACCGGATGATGGCGGGGGGCGATAGTATTCTTGTGCCGTCGCGCTTTGAACCCTGCGGGCTGACGCAACTTTACGGGCTGCGCTATGGCACCCTGCCCCTTGTGGCTTTGACGGGGGGGCTTGCCGACACGGTCATTAACGCCTCTCCCGCCGCTTTGGCGCGTAACGTGGCCACGGGCATTCAATTCTCGCCGATCACCGCCGAGGCGCTGGCCAATGCCTTCGGCCGACTCTGCGACCTCTATGCAGACCGCAAGGTCTGGACGGCGATGCAACGTAACGCCATGAAGCAGCCTGTTGGCTGGGACACTTCGGCCGCCGCTTATCACGCGCTTTATGAGGCCACCGCAGGCAATGCTTGAAAATTACGCGATCGAGGCAGGTTCCCCTAACCCTTTGGGGGCAACCTTCGACGGCAACGGCGTGAACTTCGCCGTCTTCTCTCGTCATGGGACGCAGGTGATGTTGTGCCTGTTCAATGACGCTGGTCAGGAAACCCACCTGATCGCCCTGCCCGAGCGTACCGGCCATGTCTGGCACGGCTATATCCCCGGTATGGGGCCGGGCCAGCAATACGGCTACCGCGTTCACGGCCCCTATGCGCCCAAGGACGGCCATCGCTTCAACCCCTACAAACTGGTCATGGACCCCTATGCCAAGCGCCTGACGGGGCAACCGGTCTGGAATGATGCGCTTTATGGCTATGTCCATGGCGAGGATGATCTGACCTTCGACACCCGCGATAGCGCACCTTACATGCCGCGCTCGATCGTAACCGATCCGACGTTTAGCTGGGGCGCGGATGCATCCCCGCGGGTTCCGATGGATGAAACCGTGTTCTACGAGGCCCACGTCAAAGGTCTGACCGCGACCCACCCCGGCGTGGAACGGCCCGGCACCTATAGCGGCATGGCTTCGCCCGCGATGCTGGACCACCTGACCGATCTGGGTGTGACCTCGGTGGAGCTCTTGCCGATCCAAGCCTTCGTGGATGACCGTTTTCTGGTCGAAAAGAACCTTCGGAACTACTGGGGCTACATGACCTACGGTTTCTTCGCCCCGGAACCGCGCTACATGTCCAACGGGTCAATTGCCGAATTCCAGCAGATGGTGGCCCGCTACCATTCCGCCGGGATCGAGGTGATCCTGGACGTGGTCTACAACCACACCGCTGAAGGGTCCGAGTTCGGCCCCACCCTGTCGTTTCGTGGCCTCGACAACGCCTGCTACTACCGATTGACCGAAGACAAGCGCTACTACGTGAATGACGCGGGCTGCGGGAACTCGTTGAATTTTGACAATCCGTTCACTCTGCGCATGGTCATGGACTCCCTTCGTTATTGGGTTGAGGTCATGCATGTGGATGGCTTCCGGTTCGATTTGTGCAGTTCCCTTGGCCGCACCGTCGGCGTGTTCGAACGCGACGGGCCGTTTTTCCGCGCCGTCCGCCAAGACCCGGTCCTGAACCGGGTGAAGCTGATCGCAGAGCCGTGGGATCTGGGGCCGGACGGCTACCAACTGGGCGCGTACCAAGCGCCATTTGGCGAATGGAACGACAAATTCCGCGATGACACGCGCCAGTTCTGGCGGGGCGACGGGGGCATGGTGTCGGCCATGGCGGCGCGGCTAGCGGGCTCTTCCATGTTCTTTGACCACGATGGGCGTGCACCCACGGCATCGGTCAACTTCATCACCGCCCATGACGGTTTCACCCTGCGCGATCTGGTCAGCTACAAAGAGAAGCATAACGAGGCCAACGGCGAGGAGAACCGCGACGGGCATTCCAACAACCACTCCGATAATTTCGGGGTCGAAGGCGATACCGACAACGGCGACATCATCGCCGCGCGTATTCGGCGCCGTCGAAACCTGATCGCCACGCTGATGCTGTCCCAAGGCACGCCGTTACTCCTGGCGGGTGATGAGATTGGCAATACTCAAGGCGGCAACAATAATACGTACTGCCAAGACAGCGAGATCGGCTGGGTCGATTGGGAAGGACGCGACGACGGGTTTCTTGCCTTTTGCAAGGCCGCGATTGCGTTTCGCAAGGCCCACCCCGTGTTGCGTCAACGGCGGTTTCTGCACTCCAAGTCCCGCTACATCGACGGTGCACCGGACTTGTTCTGGCGGCGCACGGACGGCAGCGCCATGCGGCAAGAGGATTGGGATAATCCCGACCTCAAGACCATCGTCGTCGAGATGCGCATGGCCTCTGGCACCCCCGCCTATACCGCACGGGGTCCTGCATTGCTTGTGGTGCTGAATGTGGGCGACGCGACCCAGATCACCCATCCGCCGATGCACGACGGACAGGTCTGGATGCGCTGTTTTGACACCGCCCAGGATGCCCCATCGGTGCACAACACCGAGACTCACATCGACGCCAATAGCGTCGTCGTGTTCGAGCTCCACCCCCATTCGGAAGGATCTATCCATGCAGCATGACACCGTCGCCACTCAGCCCATCGCGGGCCAGAAACCCGGCACCAGTGGTCTGCGCAAAAAGACCCGCGTGTTTATGGAGCCCCATTTCCTCGAGAACTACGTGCAGTCGATCATCGACGGCATTGGCGGCGTTTCGGGCAAGAACCTGGTCGTGGGCGGCGACGGGCGATACTTCAACGACCGGGCCATTCAGGTGATCTTGCGCATGTTGGCCGCCAACGGCGCTGCGGGGGCGATTGTGGGCCAGGGCGGTGTTCTATCGACGCCTGCGGCATCCCACCTGATCCGTAAACGGGGCACGGCGGGGGGCTTTATCCTGTCGGCCAGCCATAACCCCGGCGGGATTGATGCGGACTTTGGCCTTAAGTTCAACGGCGCCAATGGCGGCCCCGCATCAGAGGCCGTGAACGCCAAGATCGTGGAGGCAACAACCAAGATCAGCGCCTACCACATTACCACGGCTGACGACGTGGACCTTAACACCATCGGCCAGACAGCCTTGGGCGAGATGTCCGTCGAGATTGTCGACCCGGTCACCGACTACGCGGCGTTGATGGACAGCCTGTTTGATTTCGACAAGATCCGAGCGCTCTTTGCGTCGGGCTTTCGGATGCGGTTTGACGCGATGCACGCCGTGACCGGGCCATACGCAACGGCGATTTTGGAAGATACTCTGGGCGCGGCGAAGGGCACCGTGATTAACGGCACCCCCTCGCCCGACTTTGGCGGCGGCCACCCGGACCCCAACCCCGTTTGGGCCAAGACCCTGATGGATGAGATGTACGGCGACAATGCGCCCGATTTCGGCGCCGCGTCCGATGGGGACGGCGACCGCAACATGGTGGTCGGCCCACACCAATACGTCACGCCCTCCGATAGCCTCGCGGTTCTGGCCGCCCACGCCCATCGCGCCCCGGCCTACGCCAAGGGTCTGGCGGGCGTCGCTCGGTCCATGCCAACATCAGGCGCGGTGGACCGGGTGGCAGCGGCCCAGGGGATCGAAAGCTACGAGACACCCACCGGCTGGAAGTTCTTCGGCAACCTTCTGGACGCAGGCCGTGTGACCCTATGCGGAGAGGAAAGCGCCGGCACCGGATCGGACCATGTCCGTGAGAAAGACGGCCTATGGGCGGTTTTGTTGTGGCTCAACATCCTTGCGCAAAGCGGCCAATCCGTCGCTCAGATCATGGAGGCGCTCTGGCGCGATTACGGGCGCTGCTACTACACGCGTTACGATTTCGAGGATATCGAAACTGCCAAGGCCGAAGCCGTCATGGATGGGCTGCGGGCGCAGCTTTCAAACCTTCCGGGCCGTGAGGTTGCGGGGCTGACGGTGAACTTTGCCGATGAATTCGCCTATGACGATCCGGTTGACGGTGCCCGCACCGAAGCCCAAGGCATCCGCATCGGCTTTGAAGGTGGCGCGCGGGCCGTGTTCCGCCTGTCGGGGACCGGCACCGTGGGGGCCACGATCCGCGTCTATCTGGAGCGTCTGGAGACCGCCCCCGATGCCCTGTCGCTATCGCCGCAAGACGCGCTGGCCCCGGTCGTTAGCGCCGCTTTAACGCTTTCCGATCTACATAATCTGACCGGGCGCGATGCGCCCAATGTAATTACCTAAGGGCGCGGCCCAAAAGCGGTGCCTTTGTCTGTTAACCTCCGCGAAAACGTGGCAAGTCGTCCCTGATATCGACAAAGGGACGGCCCAATGAACGCTATGTCAGACCTCTCCTCCGATGGGATGCGCGCGCGCATCGCACAACATCTGACGTTTACGATCGGCAAGGATAAAGCCCACGCCAGCCTGTATGACTGGCGAATGGCTGTCAGCTACACGGTCCGCGACCTGATAGTGGAGCCTTGGTTCGCCGCCACGCGCCGCACCTACGAGGCACAGGGAAAGCGCGTTTACTACCTGTCGATGGAGTTTCTGATTGGCCGCATCCTGGAAGATGCGATGATTAACCTTGGCCTTCACGAACAGATCGACAGCGTCTTGGCAGAGGATGGCATCTCGCTCGCTGAAGTGGTGGAGGATGAACCCGACGCCGCCCTTGGCAATGGCGGCTTGGGCCGTCTGGCCGCGTGTTTCCTGGAATCCATGTCCACCATCGGCTGCCCCGCGTTCGGCTATGGCATCCGCTACGAACACGGGCTTTTCCGGCAACGGTTTGAGGGCGGGCGACAGGTGGAAACCCCTGAAGATTGGCTAAACCAACCCCACCCTTGGGAGTTCGAGCGCCCCGAAGCCGCCTACACCATCCCCTTCAAGGGCACGGTCTGGGATGGCGTCTGGACGCCTGCGGAAACCGTTTTGGCCCGCGCCTATGATACGCCCGTAGTGGGCTGGCAGGGCAAATGGGCCAACACCCTGCGCCTTTGGGGGGCGCATCCGACCGAGCTTTTTGACCTCGACCGGTTCAATTCCGGCGACCACACCGCCGCCGCCCACCCCGAGGCTTTGGCCCGAACCTTGTCCCGTGTCCTCTACCCCGAAGATGCCACCGACGGTGGCAAAGAGCTGCGATTGAAGCAGGAATTCTTCCTTGTCTCCGCCGCTTTGCAAGATCTGTTGCGCCGGTTCCTCAGCGAATATGACGACCTTAACCTGCTGCCCGAAAAGGTGGCCATCCAGATGAACGATACCCACCCCGCCTTGGCGGGGCCTGAAATGATCCGGCTCCTTATGGTGGATCACGGGCTGGAATGGGACGCTGCCAAACGCATCGCCCAGGGCTGCCTCAACTACACCAACCACACCCTTCTGCCCGAGGCTTTGGAGGCTTGGTCAACCTGGCTCATGGGCCGCGTCCTGCCCCACCACATGCAGATAATCGAGCGCATTGATGCCGAGCATCGCGTGGCAACAGGCTGTCCCGATCACCTTGGGATTGTGCATCAAGATCAAGTGCATATGGGCACTTTGGCCTTTGTCATGGCGTCCCATGTAAACGGCGTTTCCGCGCTGCATTCGGACCTGATGAAGCTGACGGTCTTCGCAGAACTCGACGCCGCCTACCCTGCGCGTATCCTAAACCAGACAAACGGCGTGACGCCGCGCCGCTGGATGCGCCTGTCCAACCCTGCCCTGAGCAGTCTGATTACTGACGTTATTGGTGACGGTTGGGAGGCGGACCTTGGCCGTTTGGGCGAACTTTCAGCCTTTGAGAACGACACCGATGTCATCGCACGTCTGCAAGCCGCCAAACGCGCCAACAAGGTGGCGCTGTCCGACTGGGTGGCCGCCAATGTTGGGGTGACCCTGAACCCCGACGCCATGTTCGATGTGCAGATCAAGCGCATTCACGAATACAAGCGCCAGCTTCTCAATGTGTTTGAGACGATCCATCGCTGGAACGCGATCCGTAACAATCCAGACGCAGATTGGACGCCACGGGTCAAAATCTTCGGCGGCAAAGCAGCACCCGGCTATTGGGTCGCCAAAGATATTATTCGCCTTATCAATGATGTAGCCGCCGTTGTTAACAGCGATCCGCTGATGCGGGATCGGCTGAAGGTGGTCTATCCGGCCAACTACAACGTCTCGATGGCGCAACGCCTGATCCCGGCCGCTGACCTGTCGGAGCAGATTTCAACGGCGGGTAAAGAGGCGTCGGGCACGGGCAACATGAAGTTCACCATGAACGGGGCGTTGACGATTGGCACGCTGGACGGGGCCAATGTTGAAATCCGCGAACGTGTTGGGGGCCAGAATTTCTTTCTGTTCGGCATGGACGCCGACGCTGTGCAGGCGCGCTACGGTGTGGCCGACCACGGGCGCAAGGCGATTTTGGCAAGCCCGATGCTGGCCGAGGTCTTGCAGATCATCGCCGACGGCCGCTTCTCTGCTGAGGAACCCAAACGATATCATGGCCTTATCGACGCGACCTGGAACCACGATCCGTTCCTGGTGGCCTCAGACTTTGATGCCTACGTCGCCGCGCAGGCCGATGTGGATGCGGCTTACAAAGACCAAGCCCACTGGCATCGCCTCGCCCTTCGCAATATCGCAGGCTCGGGCCATTTCTCGTCCGACCGAACGATCCGAGGCTATATGGCAGAGGTTTGGGGGGCGAAAAGCCTGCTGTAGAGGCATCCACTTCGGGAACACGGCGCTTTGGCGTCGTCAAAGGGCATGGCGCAATATTGTGCGGAGTGGTTTATTGCTCTGCAACGCCAACCAGAAGCCCTCACCCGTCATATCGGGTGCCCAAGAGACGAGCCGATGACCAATCCACTGCATAGCGCCCTTCTGACCCACCAGCCCGATGAAGCGGTTTTTCTCACCGAACCCGGCGGCGCGCCGTTGAGCTACGGGGCGTTGCGCAGGTCCGTTTCCACCACGGCCGCCGCGCTGGCCGCCACGGGTGTTGCGCCCGGCGACCGGGTGCTGTGCCAGATCGCAAAATCCCCCGAGGCGCTGATCCTGTATCTGGCAACGGTCACTGCGGGGGCGGTTTTCGTGCCCCTCAACACGGCCTATACGCCGGCGGAATTGGATTATTTCCTAGAAGACGCTGAACCCGCTCTGCTGATCCTTGACGCTACAACCCAAGCAGCCCGCCCCGTCGCCAATGCGCGTGGCGTCGCTGTCGCGGCACCGGCCGACCTGGTGCATGCGGGCGGCGCGACGATGGCGCCTGTCCCACGCCAATCAGAGGATTTGGCAGCGATCCTTTACACCTCGGGGACGACCGGACGCTCCAAGGGGGCGATGCTGACCCACGATAACCTGATCTCCAACGCGCTTGCACTGAAGGATCACTGGCAATTCACGGCGGACGATGTGCTGTTGCACGCCCTGCCCGTCTTCCACACCCACGGGCTTTTTGTCGCCACAAATGTCATCCTTGCCGTGGGCGGGCAGATGATTTTCTGCCCCTCGTTCAACCTCGATCAATTGGCGGAATTGGTGCCGCAGGCCACGACGATCATGGGCGTGCCGACTTTTTATACAAGAATGATCGGCGACCCACGCTTTGACCGTACATCCCTGTCGCACATGCGCCTGATCATCTCGGGCTCTGCGCCGCTTTTGGCGGAAAGCCACAAAGCGTTTGAAGCGCAGACGGGCCATGCGATTTTGGAACGATATGGCATGACCGAGACGAATATGATCACCTCCAACCCCTACAAGGGCGAGCGCCGCGCGGGCACCGTTGGCCACCCCCTCCCCGGCGTTTCGCTGCGCCTTGCCAACCGCGACGACGCGGGCATTGGCGGGATTGAAGTACGCGGGCCGAATGTGACCCCCGGTTATTGGCGGAACACGGAGAAGACGGACGAAAGCTTCACCAAGGACGGGTGGTTCATCACCGGGGATTTGGGCCAAATGGACGCCGATGGTTATGTGTCTATCGTCGGGCGCGAAAAGGATTTGGTGATCTCTGGTGGATTCAACATTTATCCCAAAGAGGTTGAGGTCGAAATTGACGCCCTGCCCGGCGTCGTCGAAAGCGCCGCCTACGGGGTGGCGCACCCCGATTTGGGCGAAGCTGTCGCCGCCGCTGTGGTGCTGGAGGCCGAGGGCATCACCGACGCCGCCGCGATCATCGAGGCGCTTTCAGACAGGTTGGCCCGCTTCAAGATCCCACGCCATATACGGATACTGGACGAATTGCCCCGCAACGCGATGGGTAAGGTTCAGAAAGCAGAGTTGCGCAAAGCTGACCACGGGTGAGCAATGCACCTCCGCCCCGTGATCACGGTTGTCGGGCCGCGACAGGCACTCTTCCGCCACCGTTCGAGATCACAAAACGCCCCCGTCCAGCGTTCTTGGCCTGATACAAAGCGCCATCAACGTCCGCCAGCACCTGTTCAATCGAGGGGCGGGTCCGGTATTGATCGGTTGATACGATACCCACACTGGCTGACACGCTGCATTGGGTATCTTCCACCTGAATTGGTTGTTCGATCCGGTCAATCAGCCGTGCCGCGACACTTCCTGCAACATCATCGGACATCGCGGGGCGCAGGATCACCAGAAACTCATCCCCGCCGACGCGAGCGGGCAGATCGGAGCGGCGCAATTCCTCGGTCAGGATGCGCCCCACCTCCATCAAAACGGCGTCCCCTGCGGCATGGCCGTAAGTGTCGTTCACGTGTTTGAACAAATCCAGATCCAGGTGGAGGAGAGAGAAATCATGGTTCCGCTCCATCAGCAGATGCTCCAACTCATCATCCATCGCGCGGCGGTTTTTAAGGCCGGTCAGCACATCGGTTCGTGCCTGTTCCTGCGCTGCCGCATGGGCAGCTTGCAGTCGTTCCGACAAATGGCGAGACAATTGCGAGGTGGAGGCGTTCGCCTCATGCAGATACAGAAGCTCAATCGTCTGATCGCAAGGCGAAAAGTCATGAAGGGTTAGGGAAAAGTCGGCCACGGCCCGCGCGAATGACAGCCCCAACGAGATATCGAGGATCATCCCCTTATCCCCACGCAAGGGCATAATCACGCCCCGCAAAGGCAGATGATCCGCTGACCGAGGCACCAATGACAACCGTTGCCCGACCCGGTGCTTCACATCCTCAAAACTGTTGATTCCGCCCGGGCGGCGGAGATCGAAAACGTCAAGCAATGGCACACCGGTCAAGGGCGCGTCGCCAAGAATTTTCAGGATCGTCGGGCCCGCGTGCGCGATGCAGCCGTCAGTATCCAGCACCACATGCATCGGCATCAACAGGTCCAGCACCTCTAGTGGCAAAGAGAGACGAGTGGCGGCATCCGAGGTGCGAATATTCATAGAGTCGCCTCGGCCAAGACGAAGTTCCGGCCTTCGGCGTGATGTGCGTCGTGGATGACGATATTGAGGCGATCCCCCCCGCTATCACTGGACACGAACCGCAAAAACGCCAAGGCGCCGTAGTCATCTGCCATAGCGCGCAGGGAGCCCAACAAAAGCGCTCCGATCCCCGGCAACCGCCAATGGGCGATGAGTTCATACTCTGCCACGTCGATCTGGCGCACGGTGATTTCGGGCACCTCTATGTCCGGGATCGCCATGCGACCTCGATCGGCTAACTCCTCTAGGGACAATACAAATTCAGCAAAACTTGCCCCACCAAATCGAAGCAAACGGCGCAGCGGGTCCAGCGGTGGGTGGGTGATCAGGTAAGTGCCCAGGTCTTCCAACACCGAAAGCTCGGGTTGATGCACGATTCGGGTCAAAGCTTCGAAGCACGACACAGTCAGCACATCATCATAGTGCAACATGGCTTCAAACTCATCAAAGCGAAGGTCGGCGACAGACCGGACCTCTGCCCACACGTCTTTCCCGTAGGTTTCGACGATGAACCCTTGAAGCGCGCGATTGATCATCCCGTGCATGGCTCAACTATATCCTCTTCAAGGGGCTCCTGAGGGAGAGCCTAGCGAACAGAGGTAAACAAACCCTTTGCCGCCCGAGAGATTAGAAATCGGTCGGCGCGCCGCCCTCGGATTTTCGACGGGCCACGAAATCCGCCAATTCATCTTTGATCGCCACGTCCATGGGCGGTGCCTCGAACTCTCCGAGGATTTCTTTGTAGGTTTTGTGGGCGCGTTCGGCTGTCCAAACGGCGCCATCCAGCCGCCAGGCTTCAAAGTTGCGCCAATCTGACAGGAAGGGGCCGTAGAACGCCTCTTGATAGCGGTCCTGGGTGTGCTGGCAGCCGAAATAGTGGCCGCCGGGACCCACTTCCTTGATCGCGTCGAAGCCCAGATCGTCCTCGGACACGCCCGTCATCTGCGGCTCAAAATAGCGCTGGATTTGCTGGATCACCTCGCAATCCATCACGAACTTTTCGGGCGACGCGATTAGCCCCCCCTCCAGCCAACCGGCGGCATGGTAGATCATGTTGGCGCCCGCCTGCACGCCAGACCAAAGGGAATTGGACGTCTCCCACATCGCTTGTCCGTCGGGGACATTCGCGGCGCAAACGCCGCTGGCCCGCATCGGCAAGCCGTAGAACCGCGCCATCTGACCGGTCATCTGGGTGGCGCGCATGTATTCGGGCGTGCCGAAGGCGGGCGCGCCCGACTTCATATCGACGTTCGAGGTAAACGTCCCAATCGCCACCGGGCAGCCCGGCGCGATCCACTGCAGCAGGGCAATCGCGGCCAGCCCCTCCGCAAGGCTAAGTGACACCGCGCCTGCCAGCGTCACCGGCGCCATGGCTCCGGCCAAGGTGAAGGGCGTCACCACCACAGGTTGCCCGCGCCGCGCCAAACGCATCGCTCCATCGAGCATGGGGAAATCGTGCTTCAAGGGCGAGACAGAGTTGATGTTGGTATACATCCGGGGCGACGCATCAAATTCCGCGTCAGTCAGGCCGCCCGCGATGCGCACCATCTCCATCACATCATCAACACGCTCCGCCCCGAGGGAATAGGCGTGAGCGACTTTGTCGGTGAGGGTTAATTTCTCGTACAGGCAATCGAGGTGCCGCACGCTGGCGTGCACGTCAATCGGCTCCACCGGATAACCGCCCGCGAAGTGGATGCAGTTGAAATACTGCGTCAGCTTGATGAATTCGACATAACTCTCCATGTCGCCGGGGCGCTTGCCGCGCTCCATGTCCCAGGCATTGGGCGGAGAGGAGACGTTGCCGAAAACCATGTAATCGCCGCCCATGATCAGCTTCCGCTCCGGATTGCGCGGGGTGATGGTGAAGGTCTCAGGCGCTTTTGCCACCATCTCCTCCACGAATTCAGGGTCAAAGAAGACGTTCTGACCCTCAACCTTGCAGCCCGCGTCGCGCAGATACCCCACTGCCTCATCGTTGAGAAACTCGATCCCGATCTCTGACAGAATTCGCATTGCCCCCCGGTGCAACGCCTGCACGCCATCGGCTTCCAACGGCTCGGTCGGGCGGTCGTTGTTGCGGGGCAAACGCCACGGCTGCTGGTCGATCACATGGGCGGTTGCGCGTGCGGTCCCGGCAGCTCGGCCTCCGGCGCGGCGACGGCGGGGTGGTTTGGCTTCGGCCATGGGGCAGACCTCCTTCTGGGCTGCCTTAACCATCACCCAAGCACCTGCGCCCGCGTTTGGCCGATTGCGACGGCGCGGCGTCGTATTTGGCCCTTCCCCGGGTCAGAGCGTATCGAGCCACCCCCCCAGAGCGGCGATATCGGGCAGGACGACATCGGCGTGGGGCGCCAGATCATCGGCTGTCGCCACCCCGGTCAGAACCGCGACGCAGGTGAACCCGGCCGCCCGGCCCGCGTCCATGTCGTGGGTGCTATCGCCCACCATCACCAGCGCATCGGAGGCGAGACCCGTGGCATCGGCAAAAGCCAAACACATGCCCGGGTCTGGCTTCGCGCCAAAGCCACTATCGAAACCGCACACCAGATCGAACACGTCCAGCGTGTTTTCCGAGGCCAATTGCGCCTTTGCAGCCCGCTCTGCATCATTGGTCGCCACCCCAAGGCGTAACCCCCGCGACTTGAGGTTCATCAACGTGGGCCGCAGCGGCACCGCCGGGGCAAGGGGCGTCTGCGCGGCTTGGGTCACTAGAAACTCGTGTATCTCAGAGAAGTTACGATCGGGTAAATGATCGGCAATCACGCGAGACACTTCGTGGGCCGGACCTGCGATCACGAAGCTTTCGGGGCGAAAAGTACGTGTAGGGCGGTCGTAGGCGAGCGCATCGGCCAGGGTTTGCGCCAGCGCCTCGTCCCCCTGCGCCAACGCCTCAATCATCCGGTGCGCCCACGCGCCCCAAGTCTTTTGGAAGTCGAACAGCACGCCGTCTTTGTCGAAGACAATTCCCTGGATGCGCAACGTCATGTCCAGTTCACCTGCTCTCCGCCGGGCAAGGCGGCGCGGATCAGCACGAATTCCTGGGCCGCGATGCCTGTACCCTCGGCCCCTTGGATCACCCAATTGTCGTCCATCAGCAGAAAGTCCATGAGCGAGGCAAGGAACTCCGGCTCTGCGGCACGGGCGCGGAGATCGTCCTCTCCGACGCCGGTGGCCCCCATGAAGACCGGTAGGATTTCATCCTGCCCTGCCAGCCATGCCAGCAACGCCAGCGCCTTTGTTTCGGCGGTTTCTTGCTGCATCCTTATTCTTCCAATTCTTCTTAAAGGGTTTGTTAACTTTTCGCGTTCACATTCTGAATGCATAAGTAAAACTGCTTATTCGACTTAAAACGGTAACACGAGGTTAAGGGCACATGGCGGGACGGATACTTGTCGTTGACGATGTTGCGACCAATCGGATCGTGATGAAAGTCAAACTGACGGCCGCGTGTTACACCGTTGAGCAGGCAGAGAACGGGACGGAGGCCCTGAAGGCCGCTCGGAGCTTGAAACCGGACCTTATTTTGCTGGACGTCATGATGCCTGACATGAGCGGGTTGGACGTGTGCCGGGCCCTCAAGAAAGACCCTGAAACCGCCGATATTCCCGTTGTGTTGATCACCGCCCTCACGGATCGCTCTGCCAAGATGGATGGGCTGGAGGCCGGTGCGGACGATTTTCTGACCAAACCGGTGGAGGAAGTCACGCTTCTCGCACGGGTGCGGTCGCTGCTGCGGACCAGTGATTCTGTAAAAGAACTGCGCGGGCGTGGCGACACGGTGTCGGCCTTTGGGTTCGCCGAGGCCGCGCTTGGGTTCGAGGGGAAAACCCACCCCGGTCGCGTCGCTCTGGTGGCCCCCGGCCCCCGTGGCGCGGTCCTGTGGAAAGCCGCCATTGATGCCCGCACCGGAACCAATGTGGAGATCATCTCCAAGGACAACGCCCTCTCCCAAAATGCGCAGGACGCAAACACGCCGGACGTTTTTGTGATCTCGGTCGATTTAAGCCAGCGCAACGAAGGGTTGCGCCTGCTGTCCGACCTGCGATCTCGCCCCGGCACACGCCACGCCGCCTGCGTTATGATTCTGCCAAAAGGCGATAGCGAACGAGCCGCAATCGCGTTGGACCTAGGGGCCAGTGACGTGCTGCACGACCCGTTCGACGCAGAAGAACTGGCGATCCGAATTTCAGCGCAACTGGACCGCAAACGTCAATTCGACCGGATGCGCGAAGGTGTCCGCGCGAGTATCGAAGCCTCCATCACCGATCCCCTGACCGGGCTATATAACCGTCGCTTCGCCCTTCACCGCATGGAACAAATGATCGCCCGGCCCGGCGCGGGACTGGCCGTCATGATGATAGATCTGGACTACTTCAAAAGCGTTAACGACACCTTTGGCCATGCTGCCGGTGACACGGTGCTGCAAGAGGTTGCGACCCGTTTGCGGGGGCAACTTCAGGCCAACGATCTCTTGGCCCGCATCGGAGGGGAAGAGTTTTTGGTCGCCCTGACCGGGGCCAGTGTGCACACCGCCAAGCAATGTGCCGAAAGGTTGCGGTCGTGCATCGGCGGGACTAGCTTTGATCTGGGGGGTGACACCTTCCCCATTCGGGTGACAGCAAGCGTCGGTCTGGCTCTGCCAGAGGGGTTGGAAGATATCTCATCCATCACGCCAGAGGCATTGATCCACAAGGCCGATACCGCCCTTTACGGCGCCAAGGCCCATGGACGTAATCAAGTTAGCCATATCTGCGGGGCCGCGGCCTAACGCCCGCCACTTCGGTTCCTCCCACCTGATTACGGACGGCGGTTGCGGCGCGTGACCTCATCCAAACTATCGGCAAGCGCAATACGGTCTTCGAAACTCATCGTTTCGATCTGATCCAGCAGGGCCGTGTGGCCAACTTCTTGCAAAGCGACCACGAGGTTGCGGGACCGCGTTAACGCCGCTTCCACACCGGCTCGGTCGAACGGCTCCACCCGCAACGCCTGCTCGATCTGGCGCAACTCACGGCCCACTGCGCGGCGTTCTTCGCGCAGTTCCACCCCGTTTCGGGTAACCCGTCCGCGCAGTTCGTCACGATCCTGAGGCGACAAGGCCCGAGAGAACGGCCCCAGCCCCAAGGACCGCAGCGCCATGGAGTGTTCCACCCGATCTCTCATTCCGTCGCCGCGCGCGAAGGCGCCAAACACCAATCCGGCCACTGCAAGGTTCACCGCCAACGAGATCACCAGCACCACCTTCACCCACTTCGGGCTTCGCGGTTCATTGCCCTCAGACATCACCGTCCTCCGTCCAGAAATCTGCCATGTCGGGGGTCATTTCAAGCGCATCGGTGCCGAAAGACAGGCTTGGGCCGTCCAGCAAACCCGATACAGTATCGGGTGAATAGAGCCCGACCGCCAGCCCCATCACCCCCGCCGCCGTGATGCCGGAAACCGCGCTCCAACCGCCGAGCACGCCAAGCAAGCCCGCCCACCATGTCGCGCCCGAACCGTCCCGCACAATGGGCACGCTTGCCGCATTGATGCCTTGCACAGCTTCGGCATCCGCCAACACGCGGGCCATCAAGTCGGGCCCGAAGCCATCCGCCTTGGCCTCGGCAAACAGCGCCTCCAGCGGGTCTTTGTTATGCTCATCCGTCATATCCCAAGGCCTCCTTCTTACCTTCCAGCGCCGCCTTCAGCGCCCTTTTTCCGCGTGCTGTCAGGCTTTCGACAGCCTCCACGCCAATCTCCAGAACCGCCGCAATTTCGGGGTTCGACAAGCCTTCAATGTGGCGCAAGACCACTGCCTGCCGCTGCCGTTCAGGCAATTCGGCCAGCGCGGCATCCAGGGCCACCATGCGGCGTTGGTCTTGCAGGCGGGCATCCGCGCTGGGGCTGTCATCTGCAAAATCATCGTCACCCAATTCAACCGAGCGCCCGGACCGGCGCAGCCGATCCACACACAGATTGGCCACCACCTTATGCAACCAAGTCGAGGGCTTGGCCGTCCCGTCCGTGCGCCAGTCCGCCGCCGCGCGCCACAGGCGTAGCATGGCTTCTTGCGCCACGTCTTCGGCATCCGACGCATGGCCCAACACCCGCACCGCATGGCGATACGCACGCGGCAGCAGACGCTCGCTCAACAGACGCGCGGCCTGTGGGTCGCCATTGGCGAACAGGACCATCAAAGCCCCATCATCCAACGCGCCAAGCTGTGTGTCGGCCGTGGTCATTCTGCCTGTCTATCCTGCTGCGCGTCTTCAGGAAATGGGCCGCCGTTATTGGAACGATGCGGCCCCTGCCCGATGAAGGGGGCCCGCCAATCGGCAGGCCCCACCCCGTTTTAGTTCCCACGGCCACCGTGGCGACGGCCCATCCGCTCTAGCATCTGGGCAACGGCTTCGTCGAATTCGGCCTGTGTCACGGACCCGTCGCTATTGGCGTCCATGCGCTCGAACATCTGCTCCGGGTTCGGGCCACCGCGCCCGCCGCGACGCCCATGGCCCCGACCTCGACCGCGACCTTCTTCGCGGGCCTCTTCCATCTCGGCCACTGTCAGCTCGCCATTACCATCGGCATCGGCGCGTTCCAGCAGACGGTCCACACGGGATTCTGCCCGGTCTTGGGCCTGCGCCAGTAGCTCGTCCCGAGATAACGCACCGTTGCCGTCGGCGTCCGCTGTCTCAAAACGGTTGGAGCCTGCGGCCTGAAGCTCTTCCAAGGTCAGGGCTCCGTTACCATCGGCATCCATCTCCGAGAAGATCATCCGCGGCCCACCTTGGCGATCTGCTTCCTGGGCCAAAACCGGCGCACTCAGCGCGAGTGGGATCAAAAGGGCCAATGTGCCTGCTTTCAGGAAAGTCATACGAGTGTCTCCTTTGTTTTGCTCGTCTGCTTAATCTCACGGGGGGCGGGCGCACTTCCGTCGGAAAAAGTTTTAAGTGCTGCGATGGGGGACGTGCTTTCAAGTCGCACGGGCATCCCCTTTACCTATTTCAGCGGAAGGGCCATTTTGCGCCCATGACACAACACACTCAGACAGCGCCTGCGGTTCACGCCGTGTTGGACGCAGATGCGGAGCGGCCCGTCTGGCCCGCGATCCGCAAAGGCATGAAGCATTGTTGCCCCAACTGCGGTGAGGGCGCGCTGTATGAAAAGTACCTGAAGTTGAACAAGACCTGTTCGGAATGCGGCGAGGATCTAAGCCGCGCCCGCGCCGATGACGGCCCGGCCTATATGTCGATCCTTGCGACGGCCCATGTAATGGGGTCGTTGCAGCTGTTGGTGTATGAGTTGTTTCAACCCTCGGCCTGGGTGATGGCGGTGACGTTCTCCATTGGCGTCGTGGTGATGGCGCTCGCCCTGCTACCTCGGTTCAAGGGGCTGATCGTGGGCGTACAATGGGCCAAACGGATGTACGGGTTTTGATCGACAAGACAGCCATTCGCGACGCGGCCACGGGGATCGTGCTACGCGATGCCGCAACACGCCCAAGGGTTCTGATGGGACAGCGCGGCAAGGATGCGGCGTTCATGCCGTCTAAATTTGTTTTCCCCGGCGGGGCTGTGGATGCCGTGGACGCGAAAATCCCCTTTGCCCGCCCCCCTGCCCCCGATTGCGCCGCACGCCTTTCCCACGATGGTGGCAATGGCACCGCGCTGATGGCCGCCGCCGTGCGCGAGATTTGGGAAGAGACGGGTCTGTTACTGGGCGCCAAAGACGCCCGTGCCGAGGCGATGGACGCCCCCAAGGGGTGGCGCGGCTACTTGGCGACGGGTCATCTGCCAGATGGCGCGGCGATGGAATATGTGTTCCGCGCCATTACGCCACCGGGTCGCAGCCGACGGTTTGATGCCCGGTTCTTTTTGGTTGATGCTGAGGGTCTGGCCTCTGATCCCGATGATTTCTCGGGGGCGGAGGATGAGTTGAGCCATCTGCAGTGGATTCCTCTGGATGAAGTGCGCAGTTTCGACATGCCGTTCATTACCGAAGTGGTCCTTGCAGAACTGGCTGCGAAGGTAGAGGGCCGCGCGGCCCCCGGCGTGCCGTTCTTTGACAACGGCACGGAAGAAAGCCGGTTTTACAGGCTGTAACCTGGATGGCGGCTCTGGGCGCGTAAAAGCGGCGTGCAAGGGGGTGTTGGAAGCGCCGTTCAAGGGGGGCCAGCCCCCTGACCCCCCGCGATATTTTTGAAAAGATGAAGGAGGCCGCCTAGACTCGGAAGCCTGCCCACAGGACCAGGGCGAGGGACGCGATGATGAGGGCGATGCCAATGATTTCGGTGCGGCTGGTTTTCTCACGCAGCCAGAAGGCGGAGAAGAGGAAGGTGAACAGAAGCTCCACCTGCCCCAGGGCTTTGACATAGGCCGCCGTTTGCAGGGCGAAGGCGATGAACCACCCCATGGAGCCAAGCATGGAGGTAAGCCCGGTCAGCGAGGAGATGCGCCATGAGGCGAAGACGGCGCTGATTTGCCCTGGCTCCCGCAGGGCGAGCCAGAGACCGAGGGTGGCGGTTTGCACGATTGTCGCCGTGAGCAGCGCCATGGCGGCACGGAGCGGCGCATCGCCGCCCTCCAGCGACAGGATTGCGCCCCGGTAGCACACGGCGGATATGCCAAAGAGAAGCCCCGAGGCGAGGCCGAAGCCGGAGGCCGCGTTAAAGATCCGGGCACGCCAGGGCAGGCCGTCTTCCTGGGGCGGATCGGAGAGAACGAGCACCCCCACAAAGCCCACGCCGATGGCGACAAGGACCGAGCCGCGGACGGCTTCGCCCAAGACCAGAAGGCCGATGAGCGCAGTCAGGATGACCTCGGATTTCTTCAGGGTGATGCCGACATAGAAGTTACGGCGCGAAAAGAGCGCAACGACGCAGGCCGTTGCCGTCATTTGCGCGAGCGCGCCGGAAATGGCGTAGTTCCAGTAGCCGGAGCCGATCTGAGGCCAAGCCTGTCCGCTGACGGATTTATAGATCAGCAGGGCCAGCGCCACGAGGGGGGCGGCAAAGGCGAAGCGGGCCCAGGTGGCCCCACCGGTGGAAAGTGTCGTGACCTTCAGGTGGCGTTGTAGCACGAACCGGAGGTTTTGCATGAATGCGGCAAAGAGGGTGGCAATGATCCAAAGGGGCATGGGTGTTCCATGGGCCCCAAGCAAAGAGATGCCAAGCTATTTTTGCGGGTAGAGCGGGTGGGCCACGGGATCTTTGGCGCGCAATAGGTAGTGCCGGAAGATCTGGCGATAGCTGGCGTAGCGATAGCCGTCGTTGCTGCTCAGGTATGCACTTCGATTGGCCACGTAGAGCTTCGGCAGGCGATACCAGGGCACGCCGGGGTGCATGTGATGCACGGCGTGGAAGTTGTTGTTGAGAAAGAGAAACGCCAGAAGCCCGCGATCTTCGACCACAACGGTGCGCCCGGGGGCGGAGATATGGGCCTGATGTTCCAGGAAGGTGCGGATTTTCAGCACCGATAGGGCGCCGTAGCTGGCGAAAAGGTAGTGTCCAAGCGACGTGGGTGAGGCGATGATAAGCGCCACCACCGGCACCGAGGTCAAGACATGCCAGCCCCAAGCGCGAAGGACGTCACGGTTTCCGGCGCGGATCAGGCGGGCTTCGGATGCAATGAAGCTTGCTTGCCCCAGAAGGGGCCCGATGAGAATACGGCCAAGGAGTGTATTGTTCACTTGCAAAACGGCGCGACACACTGGCGGAAGATTGCTCCAACGCACCGGGTCCAGATAGTTGGTTTCGGGGTCGTCATAGGGGTCGGTCAGCGTTTCGTCGGTGTGGTGGGCCAAATGGGTGTCGCGAAAGCGCAGAAATGGCACGGCAAGGTTGAGGGATGCCATGACCAGTGCCTCGGACAAGCGGCGATTGGCGAAGGGGTGGCCGTGGATAACCTCGTGCTGGAGCGAGGCTTGCAGGGCGATCACCGGGATCAGGATTGCCACCGCCACGACGCTCCACGGGACCCAGAACAAGGTGGCGGCCCAGGTGCCGTAACACGCAATAAGCAAGGCCAGAGTCGGCCATTCTGGGTGCAACTTGTCGGCTCGTGTCATCATGTTTCGGTGATAAGGCACCTTGATTGTCAGGAGCAGTCAGGGTCTTCTCTACACAAATCAAACTTTGCTGGAAAAAATCAACAATGCTGAGTTCTCAGAGCAGAGCCACACGGGCACAGGTGTTTCGAGAGCGATTGATCGCCGCATTAACCACGTCCGGGATGAGCAGAGCCGCCTTGGCCCGGGCGGTGAACATTGACCGCTCCACCGTGACGCAGATGCTGGCCTTGGGCGATGCGCGGGTGCCCGGAGGGCATGTGGTGGCGGCCTGTGCCCAAACGCTCGACGTGTCGGCGGATTGGTTGCTTGGCCTGTCGGACAGGCCGGAACAGGCGGGAAAGTTGCTGGCGACCAGCCTGTCTATCTCGGAAACCGGGCGGGCGACGACGCTGGACGACCAGATTTTCGAATGGCAGCGAGAGGCCGAGGGCTACAAGATCCGCCACGTACCCGCGACCCTGCCAGACATCTTGAAAACCGATGCCGTGTTGCGGTGGGAATACGCGCCGCTTACCCACCGCAGGCCCGATCAGGCGATTGATGCCGCCGCCCAACGCCTTGATTGGTTGGCGCTGACCCTGAGCGATTATGAGATGGCGATGCCGGTCCACGAGTTGGAAAGCTTTGCCCGTGCGGAAGGGTATTACACGGGGCTGAGCGCGGATGTTCGCGCCGAGCAGCTTGATTGGATGGCCGATATCTACAACCGCCTGTATCCGGCCCTGCGGATCGTTCTGTTCGACGCGCGCAGCACCTATTCGGCCCCGGTCACGGTGTTTGGGCCGAAAATGGCGGTGCTCTATATTGGCCGCCACTACCTTGCGTTTCGCGACAAGGATCGCGTGCGAACGATGACGCAGCACTTTGATGGCTTGGTCCGAGACGCCTCGGTGGCATCCCACGATGTGTTAGCAGTGCTTGAGCGTCTACGGTCTGAAATCCATTATCCGTAACGCGCCGCCGCCGCTCCGGTCGCATCGGCCCCCGCGCGGGTTGCGTTCAGCCTGACCCGTCAAGCAGCGAGGCCACAAGCGGCGCCAAACCTTGAGCCAAGGCGCTGTGACCTGCCTCGTCCAAGTGGACGCCGTCTACGGGCGACACGGCGGCGTAATCTTTGGCAGCGGCAAATTTCACACCCGTGCGGGCGGCGGCCTCGGCCAGATGCTGATCCAAGCCCTGCTGTCGCGTCACCGCACCGGCAAAGGCATCGCGCAGAACGCCGGTTTCCGTGACCGGCGCCGGGGCAATCACGAGGATGCGGGCCGATGGCACCAAGGCCCGCGTGATGCCGATCAAACGCTCCACCGATCTTGCGATATCGAAGGCGGATGTGGCGAAGCGTGGCTTCAGGTCATTGGTGCCCAACATGATGATGACCGCGTCCAACGGTACATGGCTGAGCAATACGGCGGGTAGTACCGCAGCGCCATTACGGGCGCCGCCATCAATCGGGTCTTCATGGACGGTGGTGCGCCCCGGCAGACCTTCGGTGAAGATCGTGTGGCCCGTCAGGTCGGCCAAAACATCAGGCCAAGGCACGCCCGGTTTGAAACGGTCGGATTGGCCCAACGCCCGCAAGGGAACGGTGCCGTGGGTGTTGCTATCACCAAAGATCAGGATACGGGACATGGGCGATCAATACGGCATTGGGTGTTGGCGATGAGTCTCGTTCAGATCATCCATGACCTCATCGGACAGCGCAATGTCTTTGCCCTCAAGAATGTGGGCCAACTGCTCGGACGTGGTCGCGCCGAAGATCGTAGACACCACGAAGGGCCGTTGCACGGTGAAGGCCAGCGCCATGTGGACGGGGTCCAGCCCGTGTTTGCGCGCCACGGCGACATAGGCATCGGCGGCAACCAAAGCGCGTGGCGTCATGCGCCCGCCGAGGCCCGGCGACAGAGTTTGACGAGACCCCGCCGGCTCCGCCCCGCCGCTGTATTTGCCGGTCAACAAGCCGGTCGCCAACGGCGAGAACGCCAGAAGGGTCACCTTCTCGTGGTACGACAGTTCAGCCATGTCGGTGTCGAAGGCCCGACACATCAAAGAGTATTCGTTCTGCGCCGTTTGCACCCTTGGCAGGCCATGTTCCTCGGCCAGTCGCAGCCATTGCGCGGTGCCCCATGCGCTTTCGTTGGACAGGGCGAAATGCTTGATCTTGCCGGCCTTTTGCGCGGTAGCTGCGGCCTCCAGCACGTCTCGCATGTTGTCGAGGATCTCGTCCCGATCGCCCTGGGGGGCGTAGGTCCAATTCTGGCGGAACATGTAGCTGCCGCGATTGGGCCAGTGCAGTTGGTAGATATCCACGTAATCCGTTTGCAGCCGCTTGAGCGAGGCATCAAGCGTGTCGGCAAAGGTGGCTGAGGAGATCGGCTGACCGGGGCGCGCGAACCCATCGTTCAGGCCCGAGTGCTTCGTCGCCAGCTTATATTCCCCGCGCCGCGACGGATTGGCGGCGTTCCAGTTGCCGATGGTCTTTTCCGTGTTCCCGGTCGTGTCGGCGCTGACGGGGTTGACCGGATACATCTCGGCGGTGTCGACCACGTCAATTCCGGCCTCCAGCGCCATGTCCATCTGGCGATGGGCGTCCGCTTCGGGGGTCTGAGTGCTCCACGTCATGGTGCCGAGGCAGTAGTTGGTAATCGTCTCGTCGGTCGAGCCTAGGGGGATCGCGCGCATAGGGGGGCCTTTCGTGAAGCGGTGTTCAGGCAGCCTTGGGGCGGGCTGCGTTGCGGCCAACCTAGTCAGCTTTCGGGCAGGTGCAAGGGTTGAGAACATAGCAAGAACATCTATACTGCCCCCATGGATATCACCACGCTTACCCGTCAATCCCACCACAAGGCCCGGCCCGGCCTGCGGCTTCTGGATCAGTTTGATCTGGCAGGTGCGCGCGCCCATGAGTTCTGCGGCCACGGGCGGCGGCGCTTGGCCCTTTGGTTGGCGGCGTCCGACAAGCAGACCGATATCGCCAGCCAGATCCTGTGGATCAGGCCCGAGTGGCACCCCGATCGCCTGCATCTGGCGGGGGTCCGGCAAGAGATTGACCCCGGCCGCCTGATCTTTGTGGAATGTTGCCGCCCCGGAGATCTTTTGTGGTGCATGGAAGAAGCTCTGCGGGGTGGGTTGAACCGTCTGGTGGTGTTGGACCTGCCAGAGCCTCCGGGCCTGACGCCCGTGCGTCGTCTGCATTTGGCGGCCGAGGCGGGACGCGAGAAGACGGGTCGCGCCCCTGTGGGCGTGATCCTGACCCCCGGCGATGGCGGAGCCGCCGGGGTCGAGAGCCGATGGCAGTTGATGCCAGACCACACCACCGACGCGGATCGCTGGCGGCTATCGCGGCTGCGCGCGCGCACCGCGCCGGTGGCCGATTGGGCCGTGACCCGAAGCGCGCGTGGCGCGGTTCATGTCGTGCGACCCACGGCGTTGGAGCCCGCCTGAGGCGCGGCATTCCCGCCCCAAACGACCCAGCATGACGCAAACGGACTTGCGCCCCTGCCCCCACAAGCGCACAAAAACCGCACCCTAGCCAACAAGGCTGTCCATGCGTCTTTTGATTTCCTTCGCCGCCCTGTTCCTTTCGGTCATCCTGCTGCAACTTTCCTCCAGCGGTGTGGGGCCCTTGGACGTGCTTTCGGGCACAGAGCTTGGCTTTACCAACGGGCATATTGGGCTCTTGGGATCGGCGCATTTCCTGGGCTTCTTCGCCGGATGCTGGTGGGCTCCGCGTCTGATGGGAACGGTCGGCCACTCGCGCGCTTTTGCGGTTTGCACGGCCTTGGGCGCGATTGGGTTGATGGCCCATATGCTGATCATCAACCCCTATGCCTGGGCGCTGATGCGGGTCGCGATCGGGCTTTGCATCGCGGGATGTTACACGGTGATTGAGGCGTGGTTGCAAGCCAAGGCCACGAACGAGAACCGCGGCCGCACCATGGGTATTTACCGGATGGTCGATACCAGCAGCCAACTCGTGGCACAGTTCATGATCGGCGTCTTGGCCCCGGCCTCCTATGTGTCCTACAACCTGTTGGCGATTTTGTGTTGCGCCGCCCTGCTACCGCTGACGCTGACGCGCCTGAAGCAACCAGAAAGCCACGGCACGCCGCGCCTTCGCCCCTGGCTGGCCTGGCGTCTGTCGCCCCTGGCGGTCAGCGGCGTGGTGGTAGCGGGGGTTTCCTCGGCCTCGCTGCGGATGACCGGGCCGCTTTACGGCCAACAAGTGGGCTTGGCCGCCAGCGACATCGGCCTGTTTCTGGCCGCCTTCGTTTTAGGCGGCGCCCTGGCGCAATGGCCGGCGGGTTGGTTGGCGGATCGCTTTGACCGGCGCTGGATCATGATCGGCTTTTCGGCGGCCTCCATCGTGTCATGTGCCGTGACCGTGGCCGTGCCGGTCCTTGGGGCAACGGGCGTTTTCGGGGCGGCGTTGCTGTTTGGATTTACCACCTTCCCGATCTACTCGATCTCGGCGGCCCATGCGCACGATTGGGCCCGCGATGACCAACGGATCGAGCTGTCAGCCGCGCTGATGTTCTTCTTTGCCTGCGGGGCCATCGTCGCGCCACTGGCCACCTCGGGGCTGATCTCTGCCTATGGCCCCGCGGCCCTGTTTTACTTCATTTCCGTCGCCCATGTCGGGCTGATCGTATTCGGCCTGATCCGCATGGGCCGCCGCGCCGCATCGGATACGCGACAACCCTACATCTGGATACCGCGCACCTCATTTCAGGTCGGGCGCATCTTTCGGCGCCATCAGGACAAATAACGCCCCATCCGCGTCTCAATTCTGACGCCATCGCCCGCGATATTCTGCCCAACAAAACAGGCAGAGCATCCCATGACCTTCATCCTCCGCACCCTTTGTGTCGTTATCGGCACCGCATTCCTCTTTGCCGTGGCCAATCTCGCCATTTCCGGCCTTCCTGGAAGCCCAGAGCAAGTCGAGGTTGCCTCTGCCGCAAGCGCACCTCTTGCGCCGCCCGCAGCCGAGGTCAGCCTGCGCGACATGGCCACATCGTTGCTTGGCATCAGCCCGCCTCAGGCCACGTCCCCCACGACCGCGCCGATCATCCCAATGCCGCAAGCGGACGCTGCTGCTCCCTCTTCTCTCGCGACCGATATTGAGGGGGATTGGCGCAGCTGGATGGCCGACAATGGCCTGACGCAAGGCGCTATGGTGGTGCTGTTTCCCGATGGCACGATGCACCGCGCGGGCCTGGCGCAGGCCACCGATGCCAGCGTCCCCGTGGCAAGCCTGTCCAAAGCGATTACCGGAATTTGCATGGACGTTGTGCTGCAAGATCAAGGGCTTGGCTGGTACACCTCCTTGGGGGATATCGCCCCGCAGATGTCCGCCGTGCGTGTTACGCCGCAGCCCTGGAATGCCCAGATCACCCTGGCGGCGCTGGCCAATCATACCTCTGGCCTGGCGCCCGACCTGACCCAAGGCACCATGGGCAGCACCCTTCATGGCGCCCTTGGCCTGCATCGCCGCATCGCCTCCGAAGCCCTGCGCGAAGAGAATATGCGGGGCACCGCGCGCAGCTATTTCTACAACAACACCAATTACGCCGTGCTTGGGGTCGCGATCGAAGCCCTGACCGGGCAATCGTATTCCGAGGCCTGCATGGACCGCGTCCTCGCGCCGGCAGGCATTACCGACGCTACGATCCACGGCCGCATGGGGTCTCGGTCGTCCTATGGCGGCTGGGAGATGTCCGCCGAAAGCTACGCGCGCCTTGCGCAGCATTGGTTCTCGGCCGGGAGCGGTCTTGTGGCGCGTCCGTTTGATCGGCCGATGCATGACAACTACTCGGTCGGATATACGATCGAGGGGCGCGGCGATGGGGCTCAGGTTTCCCATGCTGGCTCGTTCTGCAATGGCGACCGCACCGGCACCGGCGCCTATTTTCACGCCCGTGGCGATGGGGTGGTCTTCTCCGCCAATTGGACTGGCGTTTGCGTATCGGCTTCCGACACGGGGCTTGGCCGGATGATTGCAAGCCGGATGTGACGCCGCCACTGGTCTTGCGCGCCCTGCGGCGTTAAAGCTGCGCGCAACCGCATGTTCCGAAGGCCGCACCTATGACCCGTACGCTTATCACCAGCGCCATTCCCTATATCAACGGGATCAAACACTTGGGCAACCTTGTGGGTTCCCAACTGCCGGCCGATCTTTACGCCCGCTATCTGCGCGCGCGCGGGCAAGAGGTCTTGTTTCTATGCGCCACCGATGAGCATGGCACCCCGGCAGAGCTTGCCGCCGCTAAAGCAGGCAAGCCTGTCGCGGAATTTTGCGCCGAAATGCACGCGGTACAGGCCGAGATAGCCAAAGGCTTCCGCCTGTCCTTCGATCATTTCGGCCGCTCTTCCTCGCCGCAGAACCATGCGTTGACCCAGCATTTCGCGGGTAAACTGGCAGACGCTGGCCTGATCTCCGAAGTGGAGGAGAAACAGGTTTATTCCCACGCCGACGGCCGTTTCTTGCCCGACCGCTATATTGAGGGCACCTGCCCCAACTGCGGCTACGACAAAGCCCGTGGTGACCAATGCGAGAATTGCACCAAACAGCTTGATCCCACTGACCTGATAGAACCGCGCTCTGCCGTGTCCGGGTCCACTGATCTTGAAGTCCGCGAAACAAAACACCTCTACTTGCGTCAATCGCAACTGCGCGGACAGTTGAACGATTGGATTTCTTCCAAGACCGACTGGCCTATTCTTACGACCTCGATCGCAAAGAAATGGTTAAACGACGGCGACGGATTGCAGGACCGGGGCATCACCCGGGATCTGGACTGGGGCGTGCCCGTCAAACGCGGAGATGCGGATTGGCCGGGCATGGAAGGGAAGGTTTTCTACGTCTGGTTTGACGCTCCGATCGAGTATATCGCCTGCGCTGCCGAGGCTGTGGAGGAAGGTACGATTTCGGATTGGGAGCGCTGGTGGCGTGTGGATAAAGGCGCCGATGACGTTCGATATGTGCAATTCATGGGGAAGGACAATGTCCCGTTCCACACCCTGTCATTCCCCGCCACGATCCTCGGATCAGGCGAGCCCTGGAAGTTGGTCGATTACATCAAGTCGTTCAACTATCTGAACTACGACGGGGGGCAATTCAGCACCTCTCAGGGGCGCGGTGTCTTCATGGATCAAGCATTGGAGATTTTGCCGTCGGACTACTGGCGCTGGTGGCTTCTCTCCCATGCGCCCGAGACATCGGATTCCGAGTTCACGTGGGAAACCTTCCAACAGGACGTTAACAAAGACCTCGCCGATGTGTTGGGCAACTTTGTGAGCCGGATCACCAAATTCTGCCGTTCCAAGTTTGGCGAAGTGGTCCCAGACGCGGGCGTCTATGGTGAGCAAGAGACAGCTTTGATCGCCGATCTCCAAACCCGTCTGACCGCTTACCAAGCCCATATGGACGCCATCGACGTGCGCAAAGCCGCCGCAGAACTGCGTGCAATCTGGGTCGCAGGGAACGAGTATCTGCAATCCGCTGCCCCGTGGACCGCGTTCAAAACGGACCCTGACCGGGCGGCCGCCGTCACCCGGTTCGCCCTGAACTTGATCCCATTCTACGCCGGCCTTTCCGCGCCCTTCATCCCCGACGCGGCTGAGGCGATGGCGGCAGGTATGAACGTTGATGTCGCGTGGCCGACCGATGCGGAAACATCCCTTTCCGCGCTCTCCGGTGGCCATGCCTTCACGGTGCCCGAGGTCTTGTTCGCGAAAATCGCCGATGAGCAACGCGACGAATGGGCGGAACGCTTCTCGGGCGTGCGGAGCTAACGCACTGATATCTTTGCCTCAGCGCGGCTTACTCCGACCGGAGCACCGCGCCGGGGTTAAGGATGTTGAGTGGGTCCAGCGCCTGCTTGATCGCCCGCATCGCAGTCAGTTTTCCGGGGTCGCCGTAACGTTCCAGATCGCCCACCTTAAGGCGCCCGATGCCGTGCTCGGCGGATACAGAGCCGCCCATTTCGTGCACAAGAT
Organism: Gymnodinialimonas sp. 57CJ19; assembly: GCF_038396845.1. Taxonomy (NCBI): domain Bacteria; kingdom Pseudomonadati; phylum Pseudomonadota; class Alphaproteobacteria; order Rhodobacterales; family Paracoccaceae; genus Gymnodinialimonas; species Gymnodinialimonas sp. 57CJ19. The sequence continues at coordinate 1,977,166 of NZ_CP151587.1, read as the reverse complement.
CGTGGACGCAGGCCTTCACCGCCGCGGCTTCGCCCTGGTGGTCCGCCCTCGTTTTTCCCTGCTGCGGGAACACATTGTAGTGTAAATTTCCGTCACCCAAGTGCCCGAAGCAGTTGATCCTGAACGTGTTTATCTTCTGCAACCGCCCGGACGCTTCCGCGATGAACGCCGGGACTTGGGCCACCGGAACCGCGATATCGTGGGACGAGACTGAACCGATCCGGCGGTTCGCCTCGGGGATGCTTTCGCGAATGTTCCAGAAATCCAATCGCTGTTGCTCTGATTGCGCAATGGCGCCGTCGGTGACCAAGCCGGCCTCAAATGCTTCCGCGAATAGAGCTTCTAAAGCCTCTTCGGGCGCGCCTTGCGCAAGGCCAAGGTCGATCAGGCAGCACCAATCCGGCACCTCTGAAAGCGGCACCCGTACCTCTGGTCCCACTTCTGCGAGGAAGTCAAAGCCCGCTCGGCCGATTAACTCAAAGGCGGAAATCCCCTCCCCTATTTGCGACTGCGCCATACGCAAAAGCTCTAGCGCGGCTTGTGCCGACGGCACGGCCATCAGCGCGGCCCCTGTGGTCGAGGGCATTGGAAACAAACGCAAAGTCGCCGCCGTGATGACGCCCAATGTCCCTTCCGAGCCGATCAAAAGGTGGCGCAGGTCATATCCCATGTTGTTCTTGCGCAAAGGCGACAGGCCGTTAATCACGGTGCCATCCGCCAGCACGGCTTCGACACCAAGGACCAAATCACGGGCGTTTCCGTAACGAATGACGTTAACGCCGCCCGCATTGGTGGCCAGCAATCCACCGATCCTGGCTGAGCCTTGGGACGCCAGCGTTAACGGGAAAATCCAGCCATCGGCCTCGGCCACGCTATGGACGTTTTGCAGGATCGCCCCAGCTTCCACGACCATCGTGCCCGCCTGCGCATCCATTGCGCGCACGGCGCTCATGCGCTCCATCGACAACAAAATCGGCGGCGCGCCGTGTTCTTTGATCTGGCCGCTCACCAATCCCGTGCCACCAGAATAGGGGATAACCGGCGTCCGTTTTTCCCCAGCAATTTGAAGGACCTGCGCCACTTCATCGGTACTGGACGGTGCGACCACTGCCAAGGCTTTGCCCCGCCAACGCCCCCGAGGCTCTTCCAAATACCGGTCTTCAACATCACGCAACGCGTGCGGCAGTTCAGCCTTCAGGCGATCAAGACATGTCATGGAAACAGACCTACCCTAGCCGTTGCCGCGCGTCACCCGACTTCGGTACGCCCCCGTCGGTCACTGCGCAAATTTGCGTAAAGAACGTGGTTACGCCAGCGCCCGTTGATTTGCAGGTAGCTCTGCGCGACGCCTTCATACTTGAACCCAGACTTCTCCAGCACACCGCGTGACGCGGCGTTTTCGGGAAGGCAAGCAGCTTCCAACCGGCTGAGATCCAGGGAATGGAAGGAGTAATGGCAGACCGCACCGATGGCCTCACGCATGTAGCCTTGGCGCACAAACGGAAGACCGATCCAATAACCAAGCGTCGCCGACTGCGCCGGACCTCGGCGAATATTATCTAAAGTGATCGCCCCCAGAAGCGCATCATCGGCACGACGCACGATGAAAAGCGGCACGGCGGAGCCTTGGTTGACCGAGCGCTGCGCCCAATAGACACGGGCTGTAAAGCTCTTCCGTGTCAGATGATCGTCGGCCCAAACCGGCTCCCATGGGACAAGAAAATCACGCGACTGATGCCGTAACGCGGCCCACGGACGAAAGTCCGAATGATGCGGTAGGCGAAGCGTCAAACGCTCCGTCTCTAGGCGAAGGTTGCGTTTTCGCGCGATCATCAGGCAGCCAAACGCTCCCTCACAGTGGCAAGGTCAGGGGCCTTTTCAACCGGTCCGTATAGCGCCATTGCCGCACCCGCGTGGCCCAACGCGCTGGCATGTTCGCCCAATCCTTGCAGCGTGACACCATCAATTCGGGCCACCGATTCTTCCAACGGTGGAATGCGGTTCCAAATCGCGATCAGACGCGCCAAACGCTCGGCCCGAGCCGAGGGGCTTTCCAGCCCCATCAATAGGCCGGCCTTCATCTGCGCGCGCGCCCGCGCAACTTCCGCCTCTGTCATCGTGTCGGCAGAGCGCTTCAGCTCATCAACTGTCAGACCCACTAGTTCCGGCAGATCCTCCGCCGAGGTGCCCGCATAGATCGTCAGCAGGCCCGTATCATCGTAGCTGCCGACCTGTGAATAAATTGTATAGCAGAGACCCCGTTTTTCGCGGATCTCTTGGAAAAGCCGCGAGGACATGCCGCCGCCAAGGGCCGTGGCATAGATTTGAGCGGTATAAATATCGTCCGACCGGTAGCCCGGCGCCTCTAGCGCGAGCGTGAAGTGCGCCTGCTCCAAGCCCTTGACAACGCGATGTTCTCCACCGCCGAAGGTGCCGGGTTGAGGAGCGATTTGAGGCACTGGCTTGAGGTGGCCGAAGGCTTTTTCCGCAAGGCGCACAATCTCATCGTGATCCACGGCACCTGCGGCCGACAGGATCAACTGACCGGGACCATAGTTTTCTGCTACGAAACGATCAAAATCTGGGCGACCAAAGCTTTGCACCCGCTCTGCTGGCCCAAGGATCGTGCGGCCCAAGGGTTGTTCGGGGTACGCGGCGGCTTGCAACCAATCGAAAATCACGTCGTCGGGCGTGTCCGCGGCTTGGCCGATCTCTTGCAAAATGACGCCGCGCTCTACTTCAATCTCTCTCGGGTCGAAGATGGGATTGAGGACGATATCGCCGATCAAATCCAATGCCAGCGCCACATCGTTTTTCAGGACACGAGCGTAATAGGCCGTAACCTCACGCGATGTATAGGCGTTGATGTAGCCGCCAACGTCTTCAATTTCCTCGGCAATTTGCAGTGCGGTCCGCCGCTTCGTACCCTTGAACGCCATATGCTCCAGGAAATGCGCGATACCGTTCTGTTCAACCCGTTCGTGGCGGCCACCGGCGCTAACCCAAATGCCCAATGCCGCGGATTCAAGGCCTGGCATATGCTCGGTCACGATGCGTAAACCATTGGCGAGCGTGTGAATTTCGACGGTCACGTGCGGATGCCTCCTTCGATCACTTTCTCCAAAGCGTGCAGGTCGTTTTCAACCCTTTGCACCCTTTCGGGTCTGTCGACCAGATCTGCCATCCGCTCTGGCAGTGCAGGTCGGACGCCCGAAGCTGCTTCGACTGCGTCGGGGAATTTGGCCGGATGCGCTGTGGCCAAGGTGATAAGGGGCGTCTTCCCAAGGAAGTCCTGCGCCACGTCCACGCCCACGGCGGAATGGGGGCACAGAAGCTCTCCCATTTCGGGCAAGGCGCGGGCGATCATGGCCGAAGTTTCGGCCTCGGACACCCGCCCGGAGGCAAAGGTGTCCCGCAAATGACCGATCGCCCCTTGGCTGATCTTGAAGCCGCCGCCGGACTTCAGCTCATCCATCAACTGCGCCACAGCGTCACCGTCGCGATCATAGGCATCGAACAACGCCCGCTCGAAGTTCGACGACACCTGGATGTCCATCGACGGGCTGATCGAGGGCACAACCCCCTCAGTCGTGTAGCCGCCCGAAACCATCGCGCGGTGCAAAATGTCGTTCTGGTTGGTCGCGATCACCAGTTTATCAATCGGCAGTCCCATGCGCTTTGCGATGTATCCGGCAAAGATATCGCCAAAGTTGCCAGTCGGCACGCAGAACGAGACCTTCCGATGCGGCGCGCCCAGAGAGACCGCAGAGGAGAAGAAATACACAACCTGCGCCAACACCCGCGCCCAGTTGATCGAGTTCACGCCCGCCAACCGAACCCGGTCACGAAACTCGAAATGGTTGAACATATCCTTAAGACGCGCTTGGCAATCATCAAAATCGCCGGTCAGCGCAAGCGCATGGGTGTTGGCCTCGGACACGGTTGTCATCTGGCGGCGCTGCACGTCGGACACGCGCCCATGGGGAAACAGGATGAAGACATCCACAGCATCAAGGCCGCGAAACGCCTCCATCGCGGCGGAACCTGTATCGCCCGACGTCGCCCCCACAATCGTCACCCGGTCCCCGCGCCGCGTCAGAGCGGCTTGGAACATCTGCCCAATCAACTGCATGGCGAAGTCTTTGAACGCCAGTGTGGGGCCGTGGAATAACTCCAGCAGGAAATGATTGTCCTGCAACTGCTTCACTGGCGCGCGGGCGCTGTGGCCAAAACCGGCGTAGGCGGCTTCAATCAGCTCAGCAAACTCATCGTCGCCAAAGGTATCGCCCACAAAGGGCCGCATCACGCGGAATGCGATTTCTTCGTAGGACAGCCCGGCCAACGCCGCGATATCTCCTTGCGACATCTGCGGAATTTCCGCCGGCACATAGAGCCCGCCATCCCGCGCGAGCCCCGTTAGCATGGCCTCTTCAAAAGACAAAATGGGCGCGCGCCCACGGGTCGAGACGTATTGCATTCCAGGCTCCCTCAAACACTTCGTCGCGTGATACGCCAGAGCAGGAACGCTGTCATCCCCAACCACACAAGAGCAAGGCCAAACCATTGGATTGCATAGCCCAAATGATTATTCGGAATGCCATCCGCCGTCACAGGAAGAGGCGTTAACGGCGCGTCTGTTGCCGAAAGCTCCCTCGCGACGATGAAAACCGGCTCGGTCTGCAATTGCGTGGCCAATGCGCCCACGTCGCGGGCGTACCAGATGTTGCGGTCTAAATCCGCTTCCGGCGTAAAACCATCCACCTCATTGGGCCAGTGCAGATTGCCGATGACCGTAACGGTTCCTTGCGGTGCTTCCGGCAAATCAACGCTTTCCGACACAAACCCCCGGTCCACCATGACCCGGCGCCCCTCCGCCTCAAACGCTGAAATCACGCGGTATCCGGGACCAGATCCCTGCACACTCACCAGAACCCGAACCGCATCCCCCTCAAAGCGCCCCTCGACAACAACCGGCAAATAACGATCCGCAGCCGGGTCCACCTGCTCTGGCAAGTCCACTGGTGCCGCCTCGATCCGATCGGCAATCTCAGCCAGAACGCTCTCCTTCCACGCCAATCGCTGCAACTGCCACACCCCAAGAGCGCTCAGAAAAGCAGCCCCCATCAGCCCGAAAATCACAACAGAAATCACCCGCGACATACATCCCCCTAACGGTCAAAAGGCCCACCTTGCGGCAGGCCTTCTCTTCATCTTTTCAAAAATATCGACATCCAACAGACCCCACCAGAGGCACCGCCTCGTTAAGGCGCGGGGGAGGTGTCGGAGGGGTGGGCGGGTGGGCTCCGACGCCTCCCCCGTCCAACCTCGCCGGGCCTTACTGGCCCCAGATATATACCGCCACGAAAAGGAACAGCCACACCACGTCAACGAAGTGCCAGTACCAAGCAGCGGCTTCAAAGCCCACGTGCTGCTCAGCCGTGAAATGGCCTTTGCGCACACGAAGATAGCAAATGAACAGGAAGATCGTCCCGATCACCACGTGGAAGCCATGGAAACCCGTAGCCATGAAGAAGGTGGAGTAGAAACGGTCGCCATCGGGGCCACCGAACTGCCAGCCTTCATGGGCGATCAGTTCCCAATACTCGAACGCCTGCAAACCAGTGAAAGCAACGCCCAGTACAACGGCGCCAAGCAGGCCATATTCAATATCCTTGCGCGCACCGCCATGGACCAGCACATGGTGCGCCCAAGTCACAAGACAGCCCGACAACAGCAGAACAAGCGTGTTGATCAACGGCAGGTGAAACGGATCAACCTGGTGGATTTCCGGCGGGATGTAGGTCGACGCCTCATAGGTATCCATCGAGTAGATCGCGTGTTTGAAAAACGCCCAGAACCACGCCACGAAGAACATGACTTCCGACATGATGAACATGATGAAGCCATAACGCAGGCCGATACGCACAACCGGGGTGTGATCGCCCTCTCCGCTTTCGGTCACGACTTCGGACCACCACGCGAACATCACATAGAGCACGGCGACAAAGCCCGCGAGGAACAACCAAGGGGAGCCAGAGTGCATCCAGTTCACCGCGCCAAACAACATGGCGAACGCGCCAACGGCGCCCATAAGCGGCCAAATCGACGGCGGTAGGATGTGGTAATCGTGGCGTTTTACGTGGGCCATTTGGTTCTCCGGACTGATCTTAATTCCCCGCCTCTAGGGCGGCGTAGTCTTCGGGCATGTCGGTTACGTGAAACGTATACGACAGGGTGATAGCGGGCGTGCCGACGGTTTCGGGATCATTCCGGATCTCGGGGTCGACATAGAATGTGACGGGCATCTCAACCCGCTCACCGGGCTGAAGCACCTGCATCTCAAAGCAGAAGCAGGCGATTTTGACAAAGTAGCCGCCAGTGACAAAGGGGGCAACGTTGTAGCTCGCGGTCCCGGCGATCGGATGATCGGTGGGGTTATATGCCTCGTAAAATGCAAGGCCCGTCTCTCCGATGGCAATATCCATATGGGGCACAACGGGGCGGAATTCCCAAGGCATATCGCTGGCAGTAGAGGCATCAAACCGGACACGGATCATGTCATCGAGCACCATCTCGCTGCCGGCATCAGCCGTCACTGTAGCACCGCCAAAGCCGGTGACCCGGCAGAACCAATCATAGAAAGGAACAGCCGCTGCCGTCATGCATCCCATGAAAACCACCACCGCGCACAATTGCAGTACGGTCTTGGTCTTCGGGTCCATCTTCTGTGGCGTCTCGCTCACTCCGTTTCCTCCGTGATCGGAAGCATCGAAGCGCGAGGCACGTGGTCACTGGCTTCCAGCAAGCCGCCTTCGCGCACTTTGGCGATGGTCAGGCCAAAAACGATCGCGCAAAAGCTCAGCAGGCACAAAGCTGTGCCCACGTTACGGCCCAAACGGCGCTTGTGGATTTCGTGGGTCTCAGTGAGCCCCTTAACCTCTGCCATCAGATCAGCCTCCAGAGTGCATCCAGCAGCAAGGCGCCGAAATGCAGGAACAAATACAGCAGCGAGAATTTGAATACGCGCCGCTCCACTGCGTAGTTATCAGCCTCCGCCTGCGCTTCTTCGCGCTTCCAGATGTCGTAGGCGCCTTTCAAGAACAGCGCGTTCAGCACGACGGCCGTGACCAAATAGATCGGCCCGGCCACATCTGTCAGCACCAGGCCAAGCGCCACAGGCACCAGCAGCACGGTATAAATCAGAATCTGACGGCGCGTCTCACGGCGACCGTGGGTCACGGTCAGCATCGGCACGTTTGCCTTGTGGTAGTCGCCCTTCATGAACAGCGCCAAGGCCCAGAAGTGAGGCGGCGTCCACATGAAGACAAGCCCAAACATCAGGACCGAGGCGATGCTGATATCGCCAGTCACCGCTGCCCATCCGATCATCGGAGGGAATGAACCCGCCGCGCCGCCGATCACGATGTTCCAAGGTGTGGAGCGTTTAAGCCACATCGAATAAACGACGGCGTAAAAGAAGATCGTGAAGGCCAGAAGCGCCGCCGCGACCCAATTGGTCGCCAAGCCAAGCATCACAACAGACAATGCCGACAACCATAACCCGAGCGTCAGAGCCTCACCCGCCGGGACTTTACCTGCGGGGACCGGGCGTTTGGCGGTGCGTTTCATCACGGAATCAATGTCCGCGTCGTACCACATGTTCAGCGCGCCCGAGGCCCCTGCCCCCAACGCGATGAACAAGATCGCGGTAAATCCGATCATCGGCGACGTGCCGCCCGGCGCGACCAGAAGGCCGACCAGCGCCGTAAACACCACAAGCGACATCACACGCGGCTTGAGCAGCGCGAAATAGTCACCAAACCCCGCGTCGTACTCGCGAGGCTCGGGTGTCGTTTGTGCAGCAAAATCACTCATGATCTGGGCTTACTCCGCCGCTGCCAACTCAAGGTACTGAGGGGCACGTGCACCGCCGAGAGAGGCAAACTCTGCCGCTTCACCGGCCAGCCATGCTTCATACTCTTCCGGTGTCACCGCAAAAACCGTGATCGGCATATAGGCGTGGGATGCGCCGCACAGCTCGGAACATTGACCGAAGTAGACACCTTCTTCGCCGGGGTTAACCTCGAAGTGCAGTTCAGCCAAGCGGCCGGGCACACCGTCCTGCTTTACGCCGAACGCGGGGATTGTCCAAGAGTGGATGACGTCCGCGGCTGTCACCTGAACCACAACGCGCTGGCCTGTTGGCACAACAACGGCTGTGTCGGTCGCCAGCAGATACTCATCCCGAGAGTAGCCGAATTCAGCCAGCTCGTCCTCGGCCAGCATGAAGCTGTCGTAGGAAATCCCGTGCTCGGGGTACTCATAGCCCCAGTACCACTGATAGCCCGTCGCCTTAACGACAACATCCGCATCAGGAATTGTCTGCTGACGGAACAACACCGGAAGGGAGAACGCGCCAATCACCACAAGGATGATGAGCGGCACGATCGTCCAAGCCACTTCGATCTGGGTGTTGTGTGTGAACGACGCAGGCGTCGGGTTTGCCTTCGCGTTATGCTTGATCGCGGAATAGATCATCAGCGCCAACACGAAGAGTGTGATCAGCCCTGCAATCCAAAGCAAGAAATTATCGAGCGCCCGAATATCCAGTGCGCCGTTGGTCACGCCGGGTTGAAAATCAATCCCGCCGGGAATCGGTGCGCCGCGAATTTCGAGCCCGTCGCGCATTCCGGTGGTCTGCGCGGCCACCATCGTGGCGGTGAAGGTTGCGCCAAGTGCGGCCATAACGCCGCTGAGCGTCTTGCGAATTGCCATGTGGTCTGTCCTGTTGTCCGTCCGGTCCGCTCCCCAAAGGGCGCAATGCCCTAAGCCGCGGTGCCGTCATCTGTTCACGCTGTGCCAGACCATATAGCGCCGTGCCACACAAGGCAGTGGCCTAAATTGTCTCACCTAATGGTTGAGACGGGGTGTCGCACCCGGCTCGAAACACACTATATAGAGATCGACCTTAAGGAGCCCTAAATGTCTGACGCCACGCCCTTCCGTCCGTTTGAGACCCATCTTGATGAGGCCACCGCCCTGCGGGTGCTGCGTTCTGCCACCCAGGGTGCCGACGACGGAGAGCTTTTTCTGGAGCGGTGCCGCTCGGAAGTTCTCGTGTTTGACGACGGTCGCGTGAAGAACGCCTCTTATGACGCGGTGCAGGGGTTTGGCCTGCGCGCCGTGAAGGGGGACGTCGCCGGATACGCCCATTCCACCGAAATCTCCGAGGCCGCCTTGCTACGCGCGTCAGAAACCACGCGCCTTGCTGTGGGTGACGGGGGCGGCACTCTGGCCGATGCGCCACGCGGCACCAATGAGAAGCTTTACACCGATGAAGACCCCATGGCGGGTGCGGAATTTGGCGTGAAGCTAGAGACCTTGGCCGAGATTGATGCCTATGCGCGCGCCTTGGACAAACGCGTCGTGCAGGTCAGCGCCTCCATGGCGGCATCCCATCAGGAAGTGGTGATTCTGCGTCCCGAAGGCGGCAGCGTCAGCGATGTGCGTCCGATGGTACGCCTGAACGTGTCGATCATCGTCGAAGAGAACGGCCGCCGCGAATCCGGTTCGGCGGGCGGTGGCGGGCGCGTGGGCCTGACCGGGTTGATGACCCGGGACCATTGGGAAGCTACCGCGCGTGAGGCGCTGCGTATCGCTGTCGTGAACCTCAGCGCGGAACCCGCGCCTGCGGGCGTGATGGACGTGGCCTTGGGCAACGGTTGGCCCGGCATCTTGCTGCACGAGGCCATTGGCCATGGGCTGGAGGGCGACTTCAACCGCAAGAAACAAAGCGCTTTTGCCGGACTGATGGGGCAGCAGATCGCCTCCAAGGGGGTGACAGTACTGGACGATGGCACGATCCCGGATCGGCGCGGTTCGATCAGCGTCGATGATGAGGGCACGCCGTCGGAGGCCACGACGCTGATCGAGGACGGTGTGCTGGTGGGCTACATGCAAGACCGCCAGTCGGCCCGCCTGATGGGGGTCGCGCCAACGGGCAACGGCCGTCGCGAGAGCTACGCCCATGCGCCGATGACGCGGATGACCAATACTTACATGTTGGGCGGTGACGTGGCGCCCGGTGACATCGTGGCCGACGTGAAGGACGGCATCTACGCGGTCGGGTTTGGCGGCGGACAGGTGGATATCACCAACGGCAAGTTCGTCTTTTCCTGCACCGAGGCCTACCGAGTAAGGAACGGTGTCGTGGGGGCGCCAGTAAAGGGGGCGACGCTGATCGGTGACGGTGCGACCGCCCTGAAGCAGATCCGCGCCATCGGCAACGACATGGCGCTTGATCCCGGCATGGGCAATTGCGGCAAACAAGGCCAATGGGTGCCGGTGGGCGTGGGGCAACCAACGCTCTTGATTGGCGGCCTGACGGTCGGCGGTTCGGCCGCCTAAGCCGTGGGTCGTCTTGCGCCGCCCCGCTCCGACTGTCCTGTGGCCTCAGGGCTGATGAGACTGCCGGTCTTCCTATGCCTTTTCGCCCAATTGCCTACGCTCGGCACAGCCTACGCATTGTCGTTCTGGACGCTCGCCCGTGGCATGGCACATCTGCACGAAAGAAAGAAACTAACATGAGCTTCTTTTCCCCCATCTTCCGCAGCCGACGCTTTGGCCATCGCCTTCTGGCGCCTCAGAAAGTCGTCCTCATCGGGGTGATTACGTGGCTCGCCCCCACCTTGGTTGGTGGGCTGATTTTTGCTTTGGCACTGTACGGATATGAGCCCAACAATTTTGACAGCCCTTGGACTATTGTCTCGACGATTGGCGGTATGATGCTGCTGGCCCCTTTGGCGGGCATCATGTTGGTGCCTTTGGCGCTTTTGGTAGGGGCATGGGCCATGCGTCTTGGGGTGGCCGGATGGGGGACTGCCCTGATCGTGGCGTTCCTGGCCCCGTTGGCGATCGGTGCCTTAATGCAGTGGTCTGCCCCCACATCCGAAACAATCGACGCGATGTTTGTGTTTGTTCCCGTCAGCCTCGTGCATGGGGCATTCATGTGGATTGCGACGCGCTGGCTCTGTCCTGAGGCACTTATCGCGCCTTCCAGCTAACTTTAGGCAAAGAGTCTGCGCGTTTGACGACTTTTGTTAAGGCTTCATTAACGACTCCGCGCAAGCCTGAGGACATGTGGACAGCACCCGATTCCCCCCTGGCAGGCCAATGGGCCGCAACGCAACAACCCAACGATTGGTTTGATGCCGCGTTTCACGACGCCCCTGTGGCATATGTCCCTCCGCCTGCCCAAGGCGACGATGACCGCTTGCTGCGCTTGCGCCTCATTCGGTCCCGGCGGGTTGGCCCGGCAACTTACCTGCGGCTTCTGTCTGAACACGGCAGCGCCGCAGCCGCGTTGGAGGCCTTGCCCCAAGTCGCTGCAGCGGCCGGAGTCGAGAAGTATGAAGTCTGCCCAGAAGCCGTTGTTCAGGCGGAACTGCGGGCCGCGGCGCGGGTAGGCGCACGGATGATCTGCTTGGGCGATCCCGATTACCCCGCCACGCTGGCCGAAATATCGGACGCGCCACCTGTGATATGGGCCGTCGGTCGCGTCGGCCTGATGGCGCGGGCTTGCGTGGCGCTTGTTGGGACGCGCAATGCCTCTAGCCTTGGGGCCAGAATGACGCGGAAACTGGCGGCAGAGCTTGGGGAAGCGGGCTTCACTGTCGTATCTGGCCTTGCGCGCGGCATCGATACGATCGCCCACACAGGCAGTCTTGAGACCGGCACCGTTGCCGTCGTCGCGGGTGGCGTTGATGTCGTCTACCCCACTGAGAATACGGAAGTGACGGCGAAAATCGCTGCCGAAGGATTGCTACTGTCCGAGCAACCCCTTGGTCTGCACCCCCAAGCGCGTCACTTCCCGCGCCGCAATCGTATCGTCTCGGGCATAGCCCAAGGCGTGATTGTGGTGGAGGCAGCCGCGCGGTCGGGATCACTCATCACCGCGCGGTGTGCCGCCGATCAAGGCCGGGAGGTCATGGCCGTCCCTGGCCACCCGATGGATAGCCGGGCTTCCGGCGCCAATATCCTGCTGCGCGACGGCGCCACCCTGATCCGGGGCGCGGACGATGTGATCGAGGCCCTTGGCATCCCGCCGCAACCGCTCAACAGCGCCTCTGCCATGGTACGGGACTTCCAACATCCCGCCCCTGCCCCGGAACGTCCCGACGGCGGGTGGGAGGCGCGGATACTCTCGCACCTGGGCCCATCTCCGGTGCCCGAGGATCAGATCATCCGGGATCTGGGCGCTACCCCGCGCGAGATGGCGCAGGCATTGGCCGTATTGGAGATGTCTGGCCGCGTCACCCGAACCGCGGGGGGCATGATCAGCGCCAGCTAACCCCCGCACCGCGCGAAAATACGTCCGAACACGTCACAAAGCACCCCCAACCGCCACTCTACGACGGGCATCGTGGCCAAGTGGATCTCTGCTTCTCCGGGATGTTGTGCCATTTACCGCGCAAGCACCATACGCCACTCGTCGTCGGGTCCTGAACGCGAAACTCCACCGCCGCGCCCAAGTCATACACCGCGACCGGGGTGCGAACCCGTTCCATAGTTCAGCTTACCAGGGCGACTCATAGTGAGCCGCGCGGCAGAGCCCGGACAAACTGAAGAAGATAGGCACTGTTAAGCCGTTCGGAATTCGCTTATCGGGCCTGCTCAATTCATCGTCACAATATCCATGCGGCGTCGCGCATTGACATCTTACCCCAAGCGCCCACATGTTCCGCCGCCAGTCCCATTCCGTTCGAAAGTGATCAAAATATGCCTGTTGTCGTTGTCGAATCCCCAGCTAAGGCCAAGACAATTAACAAGTATTTAGGCAGCGACTATACAGTCCTCGCCTCATACGGTCACGTCCGCGACCTGCCTTCCAAGGACGGTTCCGTCGACACCGAAGACGGTTTCGAGATGAAGTGGGAGATCGGAAGTGATTCCAAAAAGCACGTCAAAGCGATCGTGGACGCGCTGAAGGAAGACAACGCCTTGATCCTCGCGACCGACCCCGACCGCGAGGGGGAGGCGATCTCTTGGCACCTGCAAGAAGCGCTGACATCGCGCAAGGCGATCAAGAAAGACACCCCCGTCAGCCGGGTGACGTTCAACGCGATCACCAAGGACGCCGTGACCAAAGCCATGGCCGAGCCACGCCAAGTGGATATGGAGTTGGTGGAGGCCTACCTGGCGCGCCGCGCTTTGGATTATTTGGTGGGCTTCAACCTGTCTCCCGTTCTGTGGCGCAAATTGCCCGGCGCAAAATCTGCGGGTCGGGTGCAATCGGTTTGCCTGCGCCTTGTGGTCGAGCGTGAGATGGAGATCGAGGCGTTTCGCCCCCGCGAATATTGGTCCGTGCGCGCCGTTCTCGATACGCCACGTGGGCAATCCATTGAGGCCCGCCTGACCGTTCTGGGCGGCAAGAAACTGGATCGCTACGACCTGCCTTCTGCTGCAGAAGCGGGCCTTGCGGTGAAGGCTGTGTCCTCTCGCAAACTCAGCGTCGCCGATGTGGAGGCCAAGCCCGCCAACCGCAATCCCTCCCCGCCGTTCATGACCTCGACCTTGCAACAGGAAGCCTCGCGCAAGTTAGGCATGGGGGCGAAGCAGGCCATGAGCACGGCGCAGCGCCTTTATGAAGCGGGCCACATTACCTACATGCGGACCGATGGCATCGACATGGCGCCCGAAGCCGTCGATCAGGCGCGTGGGGCAATCAAGGATCGTTACGGCGACGATTATGTTCCCGCCAAGCCCCGGATTTACAAGAACAAAGCCAAGAACGCTCAGGAGGCCCACGAATGCGTGCGGCCCACCGACATGACCAAGGCGGCCAGCGATCTGAGCCTGACGGAAGACGATCAGCGCAGGCTCTATGACCTGATCTGGAAGCGCACGATCGCAAGTCAGATGGAGGCCGCGCGGCTTGAGCGCACCACTGTGACCATCGCCTCGGATGACCGCGACGTGGAGCTGCGCGCGACAGGTCAGGTGATGCTGTTTGACGGCTTCCTCAAGGTCTATGAGGAAGGCCGCGACGATGCGGGCGACGACGAAGACAGCAAGCGCCTGCCGCAGGTCCACGCGGGCGATCCACTGACGCCGACGGCGCAAGCTCTGGCGGCGGACTACGCCAAGTTCTCTGGCGATGATGTGGTGGAAGACGACGGCGGCGACCTGCAACGCTGCAAGGGCGCGATCATGGCCGCATCGGGCGCGGTTCTGGGCCAGCAACACCACACGGCCCCCCCGCCCCGCTACACCGAGGCAACGCTAGTCAAGCGGATGGAGGAACTCGGCATCGGGCGCCCCTCCACCTATGCGTCGATCATGGATACGATCCAGAACCGTGGCTACGTGCTTAAGGACAAGGGCCGCCTGATCCCCGAAGACAAGGGCCGTCTGGTGACGGTGTTTTTGTCCAATTATTTCAACCGCTACGTGCAATATGACTTCACCGCCGATCTGGAGCATCAGCTGGATGAAGTCAGCGCCGGTGACCGCCATTACAAGGATGTGCTGGAGCGGTTCTGGAAGGACTTCCACGCCGCCATTGATGAGACTTCAGAGCTGCGCATCACCGAGGTTTTGGACAAGATCAACGAGGTGCTGGAGCCGCATCTGTTCCCCGATCCCGGTGACGGCACCGATCCCCGTCTGTGCCCAAACTGCGGAGTCGGCCGGCTGTCCATGCGCACCGCGCGCGCAGGCGGCGCTTTCATCGGCTGCTCTGCCTATCCAGAATGCCGCTACACGCGCCCCTTCGGTCCGCCCAATCCCGAGGCAGAAGCATCCGCCATCCCGCCCGAAGGCAAGCTTTTGGGCGAAGACCAGGGCGACGAAATCCGCGTCTTCAAGGGTCGTTTCGGCCCCTATGTGCAGCGCGGCGCGGTAACGGAAGAGAACAAAAAGCCGCCACGCCAGTCAGTTCCCAAGGACTGGCCACCGGAGGAGCTGGAATTGGAGCGCGCGTTGATGCTGCTGTCCCTGCCCCGCAAAATTGGGCCGCATCCCGAAGATGGCGTGATGGTTTGGGCCAACATCGGCCGCTATGGCCCCTATTTGAAGCACGCAGAAAGCACCTCGGACCGGGGCGGCACCAACGCCAACCTGGAAGGGTTGGACGAGGTGTTCACCGTCGGCATGAACCGTGCGGTGCAGCTTTTGGCCGAGAAAGTCGCCTCACGCGGGGCACGCGGCCAAGCTGCGAAACCGCTGCGTGAATTGGGCGAACACCCCGATGCGGGCGGTCCGGTGAACGTCATGAAGGGTAAGTACGGCCCCTATGTGAAATGGGACAAAATCAACGCGACGATCCCCGAAACCATTGATCCAGAAGAAATTTCCATGGACCAAGCGGTACAATTGATCGAGGAGAGGGCGGCGAAGTCTGGCAAGAAGAAGCCAGCCGCCAAGAAAAAGGCCGCCCCAAAGAAGAAAGCTGCGGCAAAGAAGCCAGCGGCGAAAAAAGCGGCCCCCAAGAAGAAAGCGGCCGCCAAGAAAGACGCGGACTAACGCACCCGGCGGGAGGATATTGGGCCGTTAAGGCTTGATCTTCCCGCCACCACCCCCGAAATGCAGTGCATGTCCAAGACCTCGCGCCCCCTTGCATCAAACCCTGAAGCCCTGGAATTCCTGTTGTCGCGTCGCTCCCGGCCGCCGCGGATGATGGGCGATCGGGCCCCGGATCATGGGACGCTGAAGACCCTTCTCACCGCCGCGTGCCGCGTGCCCGATCACGGCAAGCTGGAGCCATGGCGCTTCATCGTGCTGAGGGCCGAGGCTTGCCAACGCCTTGCGGATCTGTCGCAAACCCGTGGCGAGGCCTTGGGCATTGATCCAAAACGGCTTGCCAAGGATGTCACCGGTTTTCGCGAGAGCCCGATGATTGTGGCCGTCATTTCCAGCCCCAAACCGCATCCGATTGTGCCCGAGGCGGAGCAATATGCCTCTGCCGCCGCGTGCTGCCTGTCCCTCCTGAACGCCGCCCTGGCGGCGGGATGGGGCGCCGTCTGGCTGACGGGGTGGCGCGCCACGGATCGGCCGTTTCTGACGCAGGGCTTACACCTTTTCCCCCATGAAACCGTTGCGGGCTACATCCACATTGCCAATGAGGTGCGCGTGCCACCCGACCGCCCTCGCCCCAACACAGACGCGCTCACCACTTGGGTAGACACATGATCTTAGACGCTTTTTTCAAATCCCTCCGGCAGTTGACCGATAGCCGCTTCATCGGCGTGCTGGCCCTTGGCATAGGCCTGACCGTCGGCCTGCTGGTGGCGTTTTACGGGGCCTTTGCCCTGTTCATCGGATGGATGCTGCCGGACAGCTTCTCGCTGCCGTGGATTGGCGAAATCACATGGGTGGATGATGCGTTAACGATCGCGGGCATCCCTTTGATGTTGGTGTTATCGATCTTTCTGATGGTGCCGGTCGCCTCGGCCTTCATGGGCATTTTTCTGGAGCGCGTGGCCAGCGCGGTAGAAGACAGACACTACAAGGGCCTGCCCCCCTCGCGCGGCCTGTCGATTGGTGAAGCCCTTGTAGATGTTGCGAAATTTTTGGGGGTTCTGACGCTGGTGAACCTTGTGGCGCTGATCCTCTACCTGATCTTCGCCCCTCTGGCCCCGATCCTGTTTTGGGTTGTGAATGGCGTATTGTTGGGGCGGGAATACGGGCAAATGGTTGCCTTGCGCCGCGAAACCGCAGCGGGCGCTGCGGCGTTTCGAAAGCGCAACCGGCCAACATTGTTCGCCGCAGGCGTCTTGATGGCGGTGCCGTTGACGATTCCGGTGGTGAACTTGCTGGTCCCGATCCTTGGGGCCGCCACGTTCACGCACCTTTACCACATGCTTAACGCGGCGCCGACGACCCCATCCCGAAGCGGGTAAAGAGGTCGACATCTTCCAGCGAAATCAGCTGGAAGATGATGATCGACGCGATGACGGCCCAGATGCCCGCGGCGACGATGGACGTCCAGATCACACGCTTTTTCATTTGCGCATCGGCGGGGGCGGACCCGTGAGTTCCAGCCACCCGTTCGCCCGCCTCATCTTGGCTGGTGACACGCACCTGAAGCGAGATCAGCAGCGTCATGAACCAGATAACGGCGTATAGAACGATCCCGGTAACGACCCCCATCAGACCTGCTCCAACTCGACCAAAGTGCCGGTGAAATCTTTTGGATGTAGGAACAGAACCGGTTTCCCATGGGCACCGATCTTTGGCTCCCCACTGCTCAAGACGCGGGCGCCATCGGCCTTCAACTTATCTCGCGCAGCTAGGATATCTTCAACCTCATAACAGATGTGATGGATGCCTCCAGCCGGATTTTTTTCCAAAAACGAACTAATGGGTGAGTTATCCCCAAGGGGGTAGAGAAGCTCTATCTTGGTGTTGGGCAGGGTGATGAAGATCACGGTAACACCGTGGTCCGGCTCGTCCTGGGGCGGGCCAACGTCGGCCCCGAGGGTGTTACGGTAGAGCGCAGCCGCAGCGTCGAGGTCAGGCACGGCGATGGCAACGTGGTTAAGGCGTCCGATCATAGGGAAATCCGATCATGTAATGTCTCAACGGATATGGCGCGACGGGTCCACCAAGGCAAGATCAGGCGATGTCGCATCAGGGTCCGCGTTTACCGATCATAAACCTTAAGTGTGTCAAACAGGGAGGGCGCGAAAGGAATCGCGTTCTCACAATGGAAAACAGCGATGGATGACAGATTGACGGAGTTTGATCTTCGCCCCCAGCCCACGGCAGAACGCCCTCTTCTGGGCATCACGATCCTGGTGGTTGAAGACAGCCGCTATGCATCTGAGGCGATAAGACTGATGAGTTTACGTTCCGGCGCCCGTTTGCGACGGGCCGATTGTCTGGCATCGGCAGAGCGGCATTTGAACGTCTATTCCCCCACGGTCGCCATCGTGGACCTTGGGCTGCCCGATGGCTCGGGTCTGGATCTGATCAAATCCATGGCGGAGACGAAACCCCGCGTGCAGGTCATCCTGGGCACCTCCGGCGCAGAGAGAGAGGCATCTGAAGCCGCCGTTCTGGCATGCGGTGCCGATGGGTTCATTGCCAAGCCCGTCTCCACCGTCGCCGCTTATCAGGCCGCGATCCTCGCCCACCTGCCGGACGCACAGCGCCCCACAGGCCCGCGTGAGGCCAATATCGTCAGTGTTGATCCCGACCCCCTCGCCTTACGCGAAGATCTTAGCCACGCCATGGACCTTCTGGCATTGGACAGACCACCCGTCAGTTACCTGAGACGCTTTCTGATCGGTCTGGCGCGCGCCGTGAAGGACAACTCGCTGGAGGCGCACGCCCACGACATGTCAGAGACGCTCGGCGCCCCAGACCGCGCGGCTCTGCGCGCGATCTTGTCGGGGCGTATTCAAGCCGTGGCAGGCGCGGTTTAGTCCTGCGGGATAACGCGCAGGCCAAGCTCCATCAATTGATCCGGCATCGGATCAGACGGCGCGTTCATCATCAGATCCTCGGCCCTTTGGTTCATGGGGAACAGGATCACCTCACGGATATTCGCGGTATCCGCCAGAAGCATCACAATCCGGTCGATCCCTGCCGCACAACCACCGTGGGGCGGAGCGCCGTATTGGAAGGCGTTTACCATGCCGCCAAAGCGCTTTCGCACCTCGTCCGCGCCGTATCCTGCCAGTTCAAAGGCTTTGAACATGATCTCGGGCTGGTGGTTACGGATGGCACCGGAAACGAGCTCGTACCCGTTGCAGGCAAGGTCATATTGATAGCCGAGCACTGTCAGAGGGTCACCGTTCAGCGCCTCTAGCCCGCCTTGCGGCATGGAGAAGGGGTTGTGGGAAAAGTCGATCTTGCCGGTTTCTTCATCGGCCTCGTACATGGGGAAATCCACGATCCAAGCGAAGGCAAAACGGTTCTGTTCAGTCAGGCCGAGTTCATCACCGATCACCGTGCGCGCACGTCCTGCAACGGCCTCGAACTGAGACGGTTTGCCGGCGAGGAAGAACGCCGCATCGCCCACACCGAGGTCAAGCTGCTGGCGGATCGCTTCGGTCCGCTCCGGCCCTATGTTCTTGGCCAACGGGCCGGCGGCTTCCATCCCCTCGCCCTGATCGCGCCAGAAGATGTAGCCCATTCCAGGCAGCCCCTGCTCCTGCGCAAACTTGTTCATCCGGTCGCAGAACTTGCGAGATCCGCCCTTGGGCGCGGGAATGGCGCGAACCTGAGTGCCTTCCTGCTCTAGCAGTTTGGCGAAGATGGCAAAGCCGGAGCCCGCGAAATGCTCGGACACGACCTGCATCTTGATCGGGTTACGCAGGTCGGGCTTGTCGGTGCCGTACCACAACGCGCTGTCGGCGTAGCTGATGAGCGGCCAATCCTGATCGACGGAAGCGCCCTCTCCAAATTCTTCGAACACGCCACGAAGAACCGGTTCGATCGTGTCAAAGACATCTTGCTGCTCCACGAAGCTCATTTCCAGGTCGAGCTGGTAGAAGTCAGTGGGTGAGCGGTCAGCGCGCGGGTCTTCATCGCGGAAGCAGGGCGCAATCTGGAAGTATTTGTCGAAGCCCGAGACCATCAGCAGCTGTTTGAATTGCTGAGGCGCTTGCGGCAGCGCGTAGAATTTGCCGGGGTGCTGACGGGACGGCACGAGGAAATCGCGCGCGCCTTCCGGAGAGGAGGCCGTGATGATCGGCGTCTGAAACTCGCGGAAATCCTTTTCCCACATCCGTTTGCGGATGCTCGACACGACGTCGGAGCGCAGCATCATGTTGTTTTGCATCTTCTCCCGACGCAGGTCGAGGTAGCGGTACTTCAGGCGCGTTTCCTCGGGGTATTCCTGATCACCGAACACCTGCAAGGGCAACTCGGCCGCGGCGCCCAGAACTTCGAGATCGCGGATATAGACCTCGATCTCGCCGGTCGGCAGTTTCTCGTTCACCAGCTCTGGAGCACGGGCCTTCACGACGCCGTCGATGCGAATGCAGTACTCGGCGCGCAGCTTTTCCACCTCCGAAAATACCGGGCTATCGGGATCGCAGAGGATCTGCGTGATGCCGTAGTGGTCGCGAAGGTCGATGAAGATCACGCCGCCATGGTCACGGCGGCGATGCACCCAACCCGAAAGGCGGATCGTCTCGCCAACATTGGCGGCTGTCAGGGCGGCACAGGAATGGCTGCGATAGGCGTGCATCGGGAGGTCTCCGGCGGTGATAAGCATGGTGTGGTGTGCGGGACGGATAGACAGGGCAAGCCTCGTTAAGTCAAGGGTCGGAAGTGTGAGCGGCGGGGTTGGTACGCTATTTCCGAGGGAGGTTTGGGTCGAGGGGGGGAGGATTGAGTTGTATTGGCCAAGATGAAGGGGGAGGTCATTGGGAACAAGAAAGGGCAGCGGTCATGGCGGAGGGGGAGAAGGGGCCAATTGCGCGAGATGTGAGGGCGCCGGAGGAGAGGCGCGTGGCGATCAGGAGGGTCCAGTCGGCGTTGGCTGTGATCATTTCGGGCGCACCGTTGCAGGTGCGAATACCACCGGAGATGAAGTCTTGCCCGATGCGGTGGTTGGTCAGGCCCGGGAGTGAGGCGACCTCTTGAAGGAGCCCGGCAGCTGAGGCGTGGTCGGGCAAGTAGCGCCAGACGCGAAGGGTTCGAGCGAGGTGGGGACGGTCGATATAGGCGATTTCTGTTCTGCCATCGCCGTCCAAATCCGCGATACCTATGGGAGACAACCAGCGGTTGGGGCGCCCGATGAAGGGTGTCGCGGAGAGCAGATCAAGGCCCACGCCGTCATCAGAGAAGCGGTAGACCGCGAGTTGGGCGCCGAGGCGTTGGTGGCTTTGTACGACAATGATTTCGGGCGTGCCGTCGCCGTCCATATCGGCGAGCCGAGGGGTGGTATCCTCGAACACCAAGTCGGGGGGCAAGGAGATCGATTGATCGCCACAGGGTGTTTGGGCCGTTGTGGCGTAAGCGTGGAGTCGCGTGGCCTCGATGGTGTCGCCAAGTACGCCATGGGTATAGCGCGTCGTGGGCCCGTCATACCAAGCGAGGCTACCGTCTAAGTAGGGCGCGCTAAGGGTATCGGGCATTTGCGTCGCCACATGGGGCGGTACGGTGCATCCAAGCGCCACGCCTGACCACGCCAGCCCCAGACACAGGCCCATCCACGCGCCGCGCATGCGCCCTCTCCTGCTCGAAGGTGGCAGACGCGGCGCCATGGGCGCTTAGATCTGCTTTTCGGGCATTTGTACGACCAGACCGTCCAATTCATCGGTCACTTTCAGCTGGCAGGTCAGACGAGACCGGGCTGTGTCCGGCTCATGGGCGAATTCCAGCATGTCTTCTTCCATCGGGTCGATGGCGGGAAGTTTCTCGACCCAGGCGGGGTCCACATAGACGTGGCAGGTGGAGCAGGCGCAGGCGCCGCCGCAATCGGCCTCGATCCCGGGAATGGAATTGTCACGCGCGCCTTCCATGACGGTCATGCCGGTGGCGACTTCGACCTCATGTTTGGTTCCGTTGTGTTCGATGTAAGTGATCTTGGCCATGGTCCGTCCCTGAATTTCGGTTCTTCAACTAGGTAATACGCCCGCCTCCGCCTTTCCAGCACGAAAGCGCCCCCTTGTGTTCATACCTGTATGTTCTATTTTTGTTCCCATATGGAACCCGTCTCTCACGCCCCCACTTGGCCACGTCCGCCCTCGTGCCTGCCACACCACCTGCTGCACCTTCCGCCTGAAGGGGCGCGGATCGCGGTGGCGGGGCTTGTGTTGGTACGCCAACGCCCCGGCACGGCGAAGGGGGTTATTTTCATCACGCTGGAGGATGAGTTCGGCGTCTGCAACGTTGTCGTTTGGCAGAAACTGTTCCAGAAATATCGTCGCGCGGTGATTTCGGGGCGTCTGTTGCGGGTGACCGGGCGCATTCAACGCGACTCGGACGTGACCCATGTGGTGGCCGAGCATGTGGAGGATATCTCGCCCCTGTTGGATGAGCTGCTGACCCAACATCAGCCATCTCCCGCTGCCCCCCAGCCGTAACGCTTTCCCGAGGCCGCGTTTTCCGCTACCATAGGGCAAAATAAATCAGGACGTTGAGCAGTCCCATGCACAAATCACTTCTTCTGGCCGCTGTAACCGGCGTCTTTGGCCTTGCCGCGTGTCAATCGACCGCGCCTGAGGGCGAGAGCTTTACCTCGGTGATTGCGCCCTCCACCAACTCCGGTTCTGGCGGGGTGCAGGTGTCACGAGGGGTTGGACCACCGAACGCCGATCCCCAAAGCTGCTATGGCCGAGAGATCGAGCCCGCAGTGATTGAAACCGTGACCGAGCAGATCATGGTTGAACCCGAGCAATTGGATCGAGACGGCAATGTTCGCCGTCCCGCCGTCTTCGTGACCGCGACTGAGCAGCGTATTGTCGAAGACCGGACCGAGACGTGGTTTGAGACCCCCTGCGCGATGGAGGGTAACGTCGAGTATATCGCCAACCTGCAACGGGCGCTGAGCGCACGAGGACACTTCGCAGGGGCTGCCAGCGGCGTGATGGACCGCGCCACCGTCGACGCGATCCGGGCCTATCAGCAGCCCCAAGGGCTCGACAGCGGCGTGCTGTCATTGGCCGCGGCCCGCCAACTGGGCCTATCGGTCTGGGACCCTGAGCTCGCCCAAAACTAAGGCAAGCGCACTCTATTGAAAGCAAAAAAGCCCCCGGCAGGAGATACACTGCCGGGGGCTTTCGTTTGCGAGACCGAAGATCAGCCTAGGGTCAGTCCTTGATGCTCAACGCCATGAACCGAGGGTTCCCATCGCGGCGGATCAGCAGCAAGATCGTTTCCTGCCCCGCCGCGTCGGCTGCTTCGATACGCTGCTGGAAATCGGCCACCGTGGTGACGGGCGCTTGCGTGACTTCGGTGATGATATCGCCCACCTGAAGGCCCATTTCAGCGGCGTCCGAGACCGGATCGAGCTGCGTGATAACCAGACCACCGGCCACATTGGCCGCGTTCAACTCGGCCCGCATGGCATCGGTCAGGGGCGTCAGGGTCATACCAAGCACAACGGCAGGCGGGGCCGTTTCGGGCGTTTCGCCATCGGCATCCGGTGTGGCGCTGGCCTCTGCGGTTTCACGGCGCCCCAAGGTGATCCGCAGGGTTTCGGTGCCGCCATCGCGGAACACCATCATGCGGACCGTTTCGCCCACAGTGCTGTCGCCGACGACCCGCACCAAACCACGGGTGTCCTCAACCTCATTGCCATCGAACGACAAGATCACATCGCCGACTTCAACGCCGCCTTCCAGAGCCGGACCGTCGGGTACATCCGTGACCATGGCGCCACGGGCTTCATCAAGGCCCAGGGCCTCGGCCATTTCGGGGGTCACGTCTTGTATACGCACGCCCAACCAGCCGCGACGGGTTTCCCCGAATTCGCGCAGTTGATCCACGACGTTCACCACGACATCCGAAGACATCGCAAAGCCGATCCCGATAGAGCCACCGGTGGGCGACAGAATGGCCGTGTTCACGCCGATTACCTCACCCTCCAGATTAAACAGGGGACCACCGGAGTTACCTTGGTTAATCGCCGCGTCGGTCTGGATGAAATCATCGTAGGTGCCCGAAAGTGAGCGTCCAAACGCCGAGACCACCCCGACCGAGACAGAGAACCCCTGCCCCAAAGGATTGCCCATAACCATCACCCAGTCACCCACACGATGATCCGAGGCGACGCCAAACGGCACGAAGGGAAGCGGTTCATCGCTTTGCACACGCAACAGCGCGATATCGGTGTTCGGGTCTGTGCCGACCAGTTCCGCCGGCAATTCAACGCCGTTGCGGAATTCGATCATGATCTCATCCGCGCCTTCAATGACGTGGTTGTTTGTAACGAGAAATCCATCTTCCGAGATCACAAACCCTGACCCGAGCGCTTGGCTGCGGCGCGGGGCGGGACCATTGCCGCCGCCATTGGGACCAAGGAAGTCGTTGAAAAAATCCTCCAGCGGCGAACCTTCCGGCACCACCGGCGCGGGGCCGCCGGTGCGCCCTGCCACGACCGAGGACGTCGTGATGTTCACCACCGCGTCGCCGACTTGATCCACCAAATCCGCGAAACCGGGCAAGCCCGCGTTCTGCGCCCGCGCCGGCAACGCCGAAAGCGCCACGGCAAAAGCCACCAGAAGGGCAAGCAAGGCGCCGACAGCGAAGCGGGCTTCATGGGTTTTTGGGGGAGCCGCGGCAATAGCGCGGGCCCTTACCTGGGGGCGGTCTTGTGGCCGCGCATAAGGACGGTTGCGGTTCTGTTGTTGGGGGGAAAGGGAGAGTCTTGAATGGGTCGTCACGGTAAAAGGCCTCCTGCAAAACCGTCGGACAGGCACCTCTGTCCTGTTATTATAATTTGGGTTCTTCTGCGTGGTTTCAAGTTCGGGTTTCCCAACCCTTGCCTCGCGGATCGTCACATGGACGTGAATATCGTCCCTGGCCGCAAGATTTGCACGGCGATACGCGCAAACCAACGCCTATTTCAGGCGCGAAGGCAGAAACCCGCCCTAAAGCAAGCTCACCGCCCAAGAGGTTAACACTGCCCCCGCCGCCACAGCACACAGGCCGATCAGGCGCCGTGTCTCGGGCGAGATCGCCTGCATGGCGCGCAGAAGGTCTTCCAAACGCGAAGGGGCCAGTGCGAACACCAGCCCCTCAATCACGAGGACCATGCCAAGGCCCATCAATATCGCCAGCCCCATGGGCCGGTTACTCTGCCGCTGGCGTCAAAGAGTTGCCGCCGCCAAGGGCCGAGCCATCGAAGTATTCGAAAAACTCGCTGTCGGGGCTGATGACGAAGCTGGTGTTGTCGCCCAAGGCCCGCTCATACGCGGTGAGCGACCGGGTGAAGTCGAAGAACTCCGTATCTTGGCCAAAGGCTTCGGCGAAGATGCGGGTCCGCTCGGCGTCTGCCTCACCACGGGTGATCTCGGCCTCCCGGGTGGCGTCTGAAACCAGCTCTACCACCGTCCGATCTGCGGTCGCGCGGATACGCTGCGCGGCCTCTTCACCACGGGCGATCTCATCTGCGGCTTCACGCTCCCGCTCGGCCCGCATACGGGCGAAGGTCGCGTCAAGGTTCTGGGCCGGGAGGTTGGTTTGCTTCAGCCGTACGTCCAGGATTTCCACCCCGAGCGAGGCCGCACGGGCCCGTGCCTGACGTGTGATCTGCTGCATCAAACCGGCCCGCTCTTCCGACAAGATCGTGTTGGAGGTGACACCATCCGCACCAAGAACCGCCCGAATACGGTCGTTCAGGATGTCTTCGATAAGATCGTCCGCGCGGCGAATACCGCCCGAGCCGACACGTTCGTTAAACACACGCGTGTCGGTGATCCGGTAGCGCGCGAAAGCGTCCACAACCAGACGACGGTCATCGGACGGTGTGACTTCCGTAGCCGCCGTATCGAGCGACAGGATACGGTCCTCGTAATAGATCACCTCTTGAATGATCGGCACGCGGAAGTTCAGGCCTGGCTCGTCAATGACCTGACGGATTTGACCGAACTGAAGCACCAATGCACGTTCGCGTTCATCCACCACGAAGATCGCAGATGACAGAAGGCCGAAGACGACAACCACGGCAGGGATAAGATAAGTAATACGGCGCATCTTAGTTCGAGCCCCCTGTTGTAGAATTGCCCGACGGGCTACGCAGTTCGTTCAGCGGCAGGTAAGGCACTACACCCGATCCACCGGTTTCGCTGTCGATAATCACCAAATCCGTATCGCCAAGCACACGCTCCAACGTTTCCAGATACAGGCGACGGCGGGTCACTTCCGGCGCCACTTCGTATTCCTGAAGAATGGCAAGGAAACGGCTCGCTTCACCCAAGGCTTCGTTCACCACGCGGGCGCGGTAACCTTCGGCCTCTTCCAGCACCTGCGCGGCTTCACCACGGGCACCGGCGGTCACGCGGTTGGAATAGGCATCCGCCGTACGCTCAAGACGATCGCGCTCCTGCTCGGCGGCTTGCACCTCGCGGAAAGCGTCGATCACCTCTACCGGCGGGTCGGCCCGGTCAAGGTTGATACGAATGATGTTCACGCCGGATTCGTAGCTGTCCATCGTCGTCTGGATCAGGGCAAGCGCCTGATCACCGATCAACTGACGATCCCGGTTCAGGATCGGGGCCAGCTCGGACTGAGCAATGATCTCCCGCATGGCGGATTCAGCCACGGCGCGGATTGTTGCCTCGGGGTCGCGCAGGTTGAACAGGTAGTCAGCTGCATTGTTGATGTTCCACACAACGTCAAAGTCGATATCGACGATGTTTTCGTCCGTGGTCAGCATCAGGCCAGTGTCCGACGCGCCTGACCGGTTGTTGCCAATCGCTTCTGTGCGCTCTTGCTCGGTACCGAGCACTTCCGCCGTGAACAAAGGCCATGGCGCCAAGTGAGGGCCGTCGCCCGTGATGCGGTATTCAGAGCCAAGGAACAGCTCCACCCCCTGCTCGCCCGGTTGAACCGAATAGAAAGAGGCGTAGAGCCAAGCCAAGGCCGCAACCAAGATGCCGCCGATCCACAAGACACGCGGGCTGACTGGATCGCCGCCACCCTGGCCGCCCCCATTGCCCGTGCCGCCACCGCGACCGCCCATCAGAACGCGTAGTTGCTCTTGCCCCTTGCGCATGATGTCGTCGAGTTCGGGGATGTTCTGCCCCTCGCCGCCGCCGGGACGTCGTGGCCCGTTGCCGTTGCCATTCCCGCCAGAGCCAGTGCCGCGATTGCCGCCGCCGCCACTGCCACCATTGTTACTGCCGCCACCCCAAGGTCCGCCGCTGTTGCCCGCCATGTGTCTCTTACCCCTCACAAAGGTCGCGTTGTTACCGCCCAATATGGGGCGAAAAATTCGGATTGCACCTAGAAACCCGCAGAATCGGCTTCGGCGCGTCG
Source organism: Gymnodinialimonas sp. 57CJ19 (assembly GCF_038396845.1). Lineage (NCBI taxonomy): Bacteria > Pseudomonadati > Pseudomonadota > Alphaproteobacteria > Rhodobacterales > Paracoccaceae > Gymnodinialimonas > Gymnodinialimonas sp. 57CJ19. The sequence goes on along the minus strand of NZ_CP151587.1, from coordinate 1,950,229 downwards.
TTTAAGACGTCCGGATTGGGTCTCGCATCGTCACAATCTCTTCCGACATCGTGGGATGGACTGCAACCGTCCGATCGAAATCCTCTTTCGTAGCGCCCATCTTCACGGCGATCCCGGCCAGTTGGATCATCTCTCCGGCGGCGGGGGCCACAATGTGACAGCCCAGGATTTTTCGGGACTCCTTGCTGACGATCAATTTCATCATGACCCGCAACGGCTTGCCCGCGAACGCCGTCTGCATCGGGCGGAACGACGTGCAATAGACCTCAATCGGCTCCTGTTCTCTTGCGGCTTCCTCGGTCATACCAATGGAGCCATATTCCGGCGTGGTGAACACGGCCGAAGGGATCAACTCGTGGTCCACGGGCGTTGGATTGCCGTTAAAGACCGTTTCCACAAAGGCCATACCTTCGCGGATCGCCACCGGCGTCAGGTTCACCCGATCGGTGACGTCGCCAATGGCATAGATGGAGGGCACCGCCGTCTGGCTGTATTCATCCACAATGACCTGACCGCCACGGCCCAGCTCTACGCCGACCTCCTCCAAACCAAGCCCATCGGTATTGGGCGCGCGTCCCGTCGCAAAAAGGACCTTGTCAAAGGTCTCCTCATGACCGGCGGTCGATCGCACGGCAATCTTGCCACCATCCTCGGACATCTCAAGAATGTTGGTGCCCAGATGCATATCAATGCCCTGCTCTATCATCATCTCGGAAATCAGCCCGCGGGCTTCCTCGTCAAAACCCCGCAGGATCTGAGCACCCCGATAATACTGCGTCACCTCCACGCCCAAACCCGCCATGATGCAGGCGAACTCGCACGCGATGTAGCCTCCGCCAATCACCAACAGGCGCTCGGGCAGCGCTTCAAGATCAAACAGGTCGTCCGACACAATGCCGAGATCCGCGTTAGGCATGTCAGGCCGTGTAGGCCGCCCTCCGGTGGCGACAAGGATGTGCTTGGCCGTCTTCTCTTCGCCCCTGACCCGCACCGAATGCGCGCCTGAAACCGTCGCACGGCTGTCGAAGACTTCCACTCCGGAATTGACCAACAATTTGCCGTAGACGCCTTCCAGACGGGTTAATTCCTCATGCAAATGCCCTTGGAAAACAGGCCACTGAAACACGCCATCTTCAACGTCCCAGCCATAAGCCCGTGCCTCGGAAAATCCTTCGCGGTAGCTCGATGCAAATACCATCAGCTTTTTTGGCACACAGCCCCGAATGACACAGGTGCCGCCCAACCGGCTTTCCTCGGCCAGCGCCACTTTCGCGCCGCCTGCCGCTGCGACCCTCGCCGCCCTCACGCCGCCCGAGCCGCCACCGATCACAAACAGGTCGTAGTCAAATTCGGACATGGCACGGGTTCCTCTCGGCAAAACAAGTCGCGCGCAGGTATTTCACACCGCCCGCCCCAAGACCAGTAGCCCGCCCGCCGCACCCGCGCACGCCTGCGTGAGGCCCGGCACCCCACATTCACCTTGGCCGTACAACTCCGGGGGGCCAGGGGGGCAGCGCCCCCCATCTGACCGATGCTACAGGCACAGCCACCAAAGCTCTTCCCCATTGCTCCCGCGGCAAACCGCCTAGTCGCGGATATCGACGAACAGATTGTCGGTATCAATCACATCCACACGCTCATGTTCGATCGTGCCATTGTTGATGTCGCGCACCTCCACGGTGCCGTCGGAATTGCCGATCACCAGCACGTCGCAGATATCAAGGAACAGCCCATTCTCCACCACGCCGGGGATCTGGTTGAGAACAAGGCTCAACTGCGCCGGCTGCGCAATGCGCCGCAAATGCAGGTCGAGGATGAAATTACCCTCATCGCTGCGGAACGGCTCCGTGCCCGACAGCCGTAAAGAGGCCGACCGCCCCAATACGTCCAGATTAGACAGCATTTCCTCGATCAACGCCTTCGTCGTCTGCCACCCGAACGGGATGATCTCCACCGGCAGGGGGAACGCCCCTAGTGTGTCAACTTGCTTGGTGGGGTCGGCGATGACGATCATCTGGTCGCTGGCTGTCGCCACGACCTTCTCGTGCAACAACGCGCCGCCGCCGCCTTTGATCAGGTTGAGGTTCGGATCATACTCATCCGTTCCGTCAATGGTCAGGTCCAGCCAGCGCACCTCATCCAACGTCTTGATCGTCACGCCCACCTCTCGGGCCAGATCCGCCGTCCGGGTCGAGGTCGCCACCCCGGTGATCATCATGCCCTCTTCGCGCACCAATTCTCCCAGACAGCGCACCATCCATGCAGCGGTAGAGCCGGTCCCCAGACCCACGCGCATTCCGTCTTCTACATATTCAACCGCGCGACGCGCGGCCACGTATTTGGCTTTATCAATGGGGGAAAGCTCGGCCGTCATGGGCGGGTCTCTTTTCTTAAGGGCAGCAGTTGGCCCATGTCTTAACGGACCCTTCCGGTTGTAGCGAGTGCAAATCCGCCTCACGCATGCCCGTCACCAGCGCGTCCAAAGCCTCTTTCGGCAAGATCAGCAACGCCCCCGGTGCGTCGCTGGTCAGCACAACGGGCGCCCCTGCTCCGATCTCTGCCACTTCATTGGAGGTCCCGATTTTGTGCATCGGGTGCAGCGCCAGCGCTTCAAACGACCATCGCAACCCCGCCATTCCCACCGTGACTGGCCCCATCGGGAACACCGAAACCCGCATCCCAACCGGCAAGTTCAAGGCGATACATGCGGGCAGATGCACCGTCACGTCCTCGTCTCCGACCAACACCACAAGGCGATTGGCGTAGCGTAGCAAGACGTGGAGGGCCGCCAACTCGTGATCCTGTCGCCCCCCAGTAAAGCCAATCGCATAGACCAAGGGTGCCTCAGACAGGCGCAGGGCCTTGTCGAAATCGGTGCTCTCCTGTTCGGACACTTCAAAAATGCGATCCTCGGGTATCGCCGCCCTTCCCGCCTCGGACAGCGAATCCATATCACCTATCACGGCATCGGGAATCACGCCGAATCCCAGCAGCGCGTCCGCGCCACCATCGGCCGCCACAAAAACCTTGGCGCGATCCTGCACAAGGTTGAACACATCCGCCGCCAAGTCGCCGCCGCCGACGAGAACAACGGAATCTTTATATTTCAATGACATGTAAATGCTCTCCTTTGGAGGCTCGGCACAATGACGCCATGATCTGGGGCAATCTCCCCAGAAAGGTCAAATTCGCGTCGCTTTTTACTGGAAACAGTTTGTTACACCTTTTGAGGCGATGATAATTTCGGGGTCGACCCGGAGAAAGTTGAATTCCGGTGTCTATCTTGACGAACAAAGTGGGCCGGACGAGCAGAGTGGCAGAGCAATGAGTGACGAAAACAAGATCCTAACGGTCTCCTACGGCACGTTTTCCTGTACCCTAGAGGGATTTGACCGCCCTTTCGAGGCGATGAAAGCAATCGCGGAATATTTCCGCGACCTCGCAGCGGAAGATCGCTATTTCGGGGCCGAGCCCCCCACGCCGGACGCCGACACCCTGCACCGCATCACCGAGGCTGCGATCGAGCGCCGGGTTGAGGCGCGCGTGCTGGAATCCGGCATGATCATGCGCCCCGAAGGCGCACCCGCAGAAGACACCCCCGCTTTCACGAGCGCCGGTCTGGACGCTGGCTTGGACATTGAAGACGCCATTGAAAGCGTTACGCCGGAAGCGGAAGACACGCCTCTGGTCGCTGACGCCGCCGACACGGAAGAAGACGCCGCAACAGAATTGACCGAAGAACCCGTTGAAGATGACGCGGCCGAGCAAGACGCCATAGAAGACGCGGCCGCCGCGGAGGAGGAGGTCGTAGAAGCCGCTCCTGAAGGTGAGGCGGAAGACGAAGCGGAAACAGCCGCGGTCGAAGCGAACGAGGCCGAAGACACCATCGCTGGGGTCGCCGCCCTCATGGCCGCCGACGGTGATAAGGCCGACGAAGCCGCAGACGCCGAAGCAAACGCAGACGCCGACGCAGCAGATGTCGACGAACCGCCTGCTGGCGACGACACAATTCTTGAACCCGAGAGCACCGAAGAAGACGGTGTGGCCGGTGCCGACACGTTGATCGCCGTTGCTGCCGCTTTGGCTGCCGGTGGTGGCGCGATGGCTCTCGAGGACGATGACGAAACGGAAACCGACCTTGGCGACCTGAGTGCCGACGTCGATGACATCGACGATGACGACATCGATTCGATCTTTGCGAACGAGCCGGAAACTGACGACGCCTTCGACGGGGCCTCTGTTGCCGCGCGTCTGGCCCGTATTCGCCGCGCCTCTCTGGCGGAAAACGGCGACCGTCCGGTGACGATCCAACCCGATGACGAACTGATCTCGGCCGGCGGCGACAACGCCGCGCCCGAACCTGTGATGGAAACCGACGACCACACCGCCGTCGCCGCGCTGGTGGCCGCGTTCAACTCGGACGTCGCCACAACGGAAGCGGAGACCGAGACTGACAACGAAGACACCGCCTTGGCTGACGGCCCCGCCGATGTCGCCGAGGATGACCTGGACGACACGACAGGGCCGGCCGGTGACGCCGAAGTGGCTGAACAGGCTGAAGAAGAGCCTGAATACGATACTATCGTGCCCCAGTCCGAAGGCGATATGGAACGTCTGTTCACAGCGACCGAAGGCCGCCTGACCACCGACGAGACCACCCGCCGCCGTGCGAATATCGAGCATTTGAAGGCCGCCGTTGCTGCCCGCGTGGCAGACACGCAACTGGCGGCAGAAGGCGCATCCTCCGCCGACTACGCCGGGGAGCAGGACTCTGCCGCAGAATACCGCGACGATCTTGCCCGCGTCATGCGCCCCCGTCGGGTCCGCGTAGACGTGACGCGCCGTCGCGTCGCCGAAGATTCGCGCCCCACACCGCTTGTGCTGGTGTCCGAGCAGCGTGTGGACGCCGATGCAGGCCAGGCAGGTAGCGACACGACAACCATCATGCCGCGCCGCGTCGCCCCGGAAATGGTCGATACCGCAACGACCTTGCGTCCGACCTCTTCCGCCGCAATCGCGGAAGAAGCCGCGCCCTTGGTTCTGGATACCCCCCTCGCCGAGGAGGCCGCAGAACTGGAAGCCACCGAAGTAGAAACAGCAGAGGTAGAAGCGCCCGTGTTTGAAACAATCGAAGCTGAGAACGTCGACGTAGAAGCCATCGAACAGGCCCGCACGGCACCGCGCAAGATGGCCGCATCGCTGGCCAATTTGGCGCAACGCGCCGGGCAGATCGCCGTGGGCCTGAACCGCCCTGCTCCGGTCGCCGTTGAGGAAGAAGAAACCTCCGCTGATGCTGAAAACCCGGAGGTTGAAGCGAACGTTGCAGAAATCACGCCTGATCTGGAGCCAGCGGTTGAAGCCACCCCTGAGACGCATGCTGCGGTCGACGTCGTGGAAGCCCCCGCGGCCGAGGCAGAAGACAGCGACCCAATTGCCGCCCTGGAAGCTCAACTGGCCCGTGAGATCGACGAAGAGGTTGCGACCGCTCCCTCGGCGGCCCCCGCGGCCGAGGATGATGTAGATCACTTCGCACGCTTCGCTGAAATGCTGGACGAATCGACGGCGACCGAGATCGAAGAAGTTATTGAAATGGGTGCAGAATACCTTACCGAGGAAGCCGGGATGGTGGAATTCAAGCGCATGCAATTGTTGCGCCTGGTCCGGATCGCGACCGATGGCTCGATCTCTCGCGGGGAAGCCATCGCGGCCGTTGATAAGCTGACCGAGGACAAAGTGCTCGAAGCCCTTGGCGGCAACCAATACCGGATGCACCGCGGTCTTTGATCCGCACCGGAAGTCTTCACGGCAAAGGGCGCTCCAAACGGGCGCCCTTTTTTGCGTTCATGAGCGTCGGGCCGTGGCGTGCCCCTTATTCCTCTGGCGCGTCCGGGTCCGCCTTGCCGACCCCCAGGAACACCGCCTTCAACGGGAAGGCCCACGCCATGCTAAATACCAGACAAATGATCAACTGAAGCCAAATATTCCAGCCTTCCAAAAGGCTTAGAATGTACCAGACCGCCGCGATGTAGACCGGCAGGCCGACCAAAAGGATGAAGAGAGACCACCGCTTTCGTGCCTTGTAGCTTAATGCCATAACGGCCTCCTTTGATCGAGAGGGTGCGCCGTAACGACCCCTCTCTAATTTGCGAATCGCTTCAGTCGGCGAAGGGATCGGTTACAAGGATCGTATCCTCACGCTCAGGCGAGGTGGACAAAAGAGCGACGGGGCATTGGATCAATTCCTCCACCCGGCGCACGTATTTGATGGCTTCAGCGGGCAAATCCGCCCAAGATCGCGCGCCCTCGGTGCTGGCGGACCAACCGGGCATTTCCTCGTAGATCGGCGTGCAACGGGCCTGTTGTTCGGCGGCGGTGGGCAGGTAATCCAACCGCTCTCCGTCCAATTCATAGCCGACGCAAATTTTCAGGGTTTCAAAGCCGTCTAGCACGTCCAATTTCGTTAACGAGATCCCCGTGACCCCCGATGTGGCGCAGGTCTGGCGCACCAAAGCGGCGTCGAACCACCCGCAACGGCGCTTGCGGCCAGTGACGGTGCCAAATTCATGGCCCCGCTCGCCCAGACGCTGACCGTCGTCGTCGTCCAACTCAGTCGGGAATGGGCCTTCGCCTACACGGGTGGTGTAGGCCTTCACGATACCCAAGACGTAGTCGATCGCGTTGGGACCAAGTCCCACGCCCGTCGCGGCCTGCCCCGCAATCACGTTAGAGGATGTCACGAAGGGATAGGTGCCGAAATCAATGTCCAGAAGGGCGCCTTGCGCCCCTTCGAACAAGATGCGCTTCCCCGATTTCCGCTTTTCGTTCAACACCTTCCAGACCGGTGCTGCGTATTGTAAAATCTGCGGCGCGATTTCCGAAAGCGCCTCAATCAGCGCGTCACGGTCGATCGCCTCGATGCCAAGCCCCCGACGCAACGGGTTATGATGTTGCAGGGCGCGATCAACGCGCGCCTCTAGCGTGGCACGGTCCGCAAGGTCCGCCACCCGGACCGAGCGACGGCCCACTTTATCTTCATAGGCCGGGCCGATGCCCCGCCCCGTTGTCCCGATCTTGGTGCCAGAAGAAGCCGCCTCTTCGCGCGCCCGGTCCAATTCGCCGTGAATAGGCAGGATCAGCGGCGTGTTTTCCGCGATCATCAACGTCTCTGGCGTGATCTCCACACCTTGGGCGCGAATGCTTTCGATTTCCTTAACCAGGTGCCAAGGATCCAGGACGACACCGTTGCCGATCACCGAAAGCTTGCCACCGCGCACGACGCCCGAGGGCAGCGCGTTCAGTTTGTAAACCTTGCCGTCAATGACCAGCGTATGGCCCGCGTTGTGCCCCCCCTGGAACCGCGCGATGACATCGGCGCGTTCGCTGAGCCAGTCAACGATCTTGCCCTTGCCCTCGTCACCCCATTGAGCGCCGACAACTACAACATTGGCCATGTGCTTCCCCTCAGGTAGTTTGCAAAACCCGCAAGCGGCATAGCGGGCGGCGCAGGAGGAGGAAACCTAATTCCGCACCCGCGGCCCCTTTTCCGTGCCTCACGCACACAATATCACCGAGATCATTCATCATTCGTTAAGTAATATGCGGGAAAAGTGAGTTTGATTGCGTCGAATGGCTGCATGTGGGACGCTAAGAAGTGAACGAGAAAATAGGAATCATGCCTCTGTCTGTGTGGGACGCCCTTGCGGCCCCCTGTCGCATCTCATATGTGAGGCGCGGACCAGAGAATTGGTCGCTGGGATAAGGCCTGAACATGGAAAACGTCATCCTCGTCATTCACTTGATCTTGGCAATCTGCCTGATCGGTGTCGTGTTGTTGCAACGCTCTGAAGGCGGTGGCCTTGGTATGGGCGGCGGCGGCGGTGGCGGCGGCGTTATGACAGGTCGCCAAGCGGCGACCGCATTGGGCAAGTTGACATGGTTCTTCGCCATCGCGTTTCTGGTGACGTCCATCACCCTGACGATTATCGCGGCGCAGAATTCCTCGACATCGTCGGTGCTTGACGGTTTGGGCGGTTTGCCCCCGGTCGAAGGCGACGCAGACAGCGCATTGCCGCCGATCGAGTCGATGCTGCCACCCGTTGGCACGGACGGCCCGGCCCTTCCGCCCGTATCCGAGTAAACTCTCTCCCCTCCTCCCCACTCGATTTCGCGTGGGGATTGGGGTTTTCCACATGATATTGCGTCGCAACGTGGGTCCGTGCTTGTGCGCGCGACCCGAATCCGGGTACTCTCAAATCCCGTGACAATAACTTTGATGGGCAGGCAACATGGCCGCGCCATCCGCACGGGGGACTAAACAGGCATGGCGCGATTTATTTTCATCACCGGGGGTGTGGTCTCTTCGCTTGGCAAGGGATTGGCTTCGGCGGCTTTGGGTGCCTTGTTGCAGGCGCGCGGCTTCTCGGTGCGGTTGCGCAAGCTGGACCCCTACCTGAACGTGGACCCGGGCACGATGTCGCCGTTCGAGCATGGCGAAGTCTTTGTGACAGACGATGGCGCGGAAACGGACCTCGACCTGGGCCACTACGAACGCTTTACCGGCGTGCCGGCCAGCAAGACGGATTCGATCTCGTCCGGGCGAATCTACACCAACGTTCTCGAAAAAGAGCGGCGCGGCGATTATCTGGGCAAGACGATTCAGGTGATCCCCCACGTAACCAATGAAATCAAAGACTTCATCTCCATTGGCGAAGACGACGTTGATTTCATGCTCTGCGAAATCGGCGGCACAGTCGGCGATATTGAAGGGCTGCCTTTCTTTGAGGCGATCCGCCAGTTCAGCCAGGACAAGGCGCGCGGCCAGTGTATTTTCATGCACCTGACGCTGCTGCCGTTCATCAAGGCATCGGGTGAGTTGAAGACGAAGCCGACGCAGCACTCCGTCAAGGAATTGCGCTCTATCGGGCTCGCACCGGACATTCTGGTGTGCCGGTCCGAGGGGCCGATCCCCGAAAAAGAGCGTGAAAAGCTGGCGCTGTTCTGTAACGTCCGCCCTGATTCCGTGATCGCCGCGCAGGACCTGTCGTCCATCTACACCGCGCCACTTGCCTACCACCGCGAGGGGCTGGATCAGGCCGTTCTGGACGCGTTCGGCATTAGCCCCGCCCCCAAACCAGACCTCAGCACGTGGGAAGACGTGGCCGACCGGATTAACAATCCTGAAGGTGAAGTTAAGGTCGCAATTGTCGGTAAATACACGCAGTTGGAAGACGCCTATAAATCCATCGCCGAAGCGCTGACCCACGGCGGCATGGCGAACCGGGTGAAGGTTCGGGTTGAATGGGTCGATGCCGAGATTTTTGAGCGCGAGGACGTCGCGCCGCATCTCGATGGCTTCCACGCAATACTCGTTCCCGGCGGCTTCGGAGAGCGCGGAACTGAGGGTAAGATCAAGGCCGCAGAATTCGCCCGCACCCGGAAAATTCCCTACCTTGGGATTTGCCTTGGCATGCAAATGGCGGTGATCGAGGCCGCTCGCAACCTGGCGAACATGGGCGATGCCGGCTCGGAAGAATTCGACCATGAGGCCGGAAAGAAGCGTTTCACGCCAGTGGTTTACCACCTGAAGGAATGGGTGCAGGGCAACCACAAGGTTGAACGCAAGGTGGGCGATGACAAGGGCGGCACCATGCGCCTTGGCGCCTATGATGCGGTGCTGACCGAAGGTTCCCGCGTAGCCGAGGCTTATGGGACAACGGCGATCGAAGAGCGCCACCGCCACCGCTATGAGGTGGATACAAAATACCGCGAAGCGCTGGAGGAAAAGGGCATGATTTTTTCTGGCATGTCCCCTGACGGCGCCCTGCCCGAGATCGTCGAAGTGAAGGATCATCCTTGGTATATTGGCGTGCAGTTCCACCCGGAACTGAAGTCCAAACCCTTCGCCCCTCACCCGCTTTTCCGCGACTTCGTGCGCGCCGCAAAGGACAACTCGCGCCTCGTTTAAGGACGCTGCGTTAACGATGTCTCAACCTGTGGCGGGCACACTGGGATGAATGTGCCACATATGCGCCGAATTGGACGGATGGGGCTGGTGGCCTCCCTTTTCAGGCAGAGGGCTTGCCGTTATATAAAAGAAACCGGTGGAATCGAGCACCGCCACCGATTGAAGGTCGTAAAAGGACACGCCATGCGCTTCACATTGTCAGCCATCGCCCTCGCCACCGCGTTTTCCGCGTCCGGCGCCGCCGCGCAAGACGCCAGCCAATGGACTGGTTTCTATGCAGGTTTCGCGACCAACATCATCTCGCCCGAGTTTGATAACTCCACCTCGATGGTTCCGCTGCAAGAGGGCACAGGATTTGGCGCATATGGCGGTTATAACTACGCCGTTGGCGACAACTTCGTGGTCGGTGCAGAGGTAGGATTGAGCGGTCCTGCGTCTTTTCAGACAGCTCTCGGCAACCCCGACTTTGAGTTCGAAAACGTGTTGAATGCACGGGTGCGAGGTGGCTACGCTGTTGGCAACGCTCTGGTTTATGGCTCGCTCGGATACCAGATGGTGAATTACGGCGCCTCCGGCACGCTTTCGACCGACGGTTCCGCAGATGGTCTTGTTTACGGGATTGGCGTTGAGATGCTGTTGAACGAACAGGTTTCCGTGCGCCTTGATTACACATCCACCCACATGAACCCCGAGGCAGGAACCCTGCCCGGTGTTGCGGGTGATGCCCAGATCGACGCTAACGCTGTTGGCCTTGGGGTCGCGCTGCACTTCTAAGCCCACCCACATCACTTACGACAAAGCCCGCATCGAAAGACGCGGGCTTTTTTGTGGGTCTATGGCTTGGCTCAGTCGGCGCGGGCCGTCAGCACTTCGTCCCGTATGATCTCTGCAATCACCGCAGCATCTTCAACCGAGAAGGTCAGCGGCAAACGCATGTCCAACAGCCCCGCCAAGATCCGGTCCGTTTCGGGTAAAGATTGCGCGGGTGCATAGCGCCAACTGTCGTACCTTGATGTGAACGCCACCGGCTCTGGCGCGCCAAACCACTTCAGTTCTACCCCGCGGGCCAGACATCCCGCCACCACGGCCTCGATCTGTGACGCCGAAATCCCCGGCACCAGCACCTGAATGGAAGACCCTACGATGCTCTCTTCTTCTGGTCTTTCAATGACTTGCAGGCCCGGCGTGTTGCGCAGCCCCTCTTCCACCGCACGGTACAGCGCGTTCCACCGCGCGACCTGCGCTGGCAAATCCGCCAACTGAGGCCGAAGGATCGCGGCACGCAAGTTATCCATCCGGCCCGACACGTTGGGGGTCACGTATTTCACCTGCGAAAACGCCTCGGCCGGAGGGGCCGCTTTGTGACGTTCAAACAGCATGTAAGACCCTGATAACATGATCGCTTTCGCCATCATCAGGGCGTCATCGGTAACCAGAAGTCCCCCCTCGCCCGAATTGAGGTGCTTGTAGGTCTGGGTGGAATAGCAACCGAACAGCCCATGCCTGCCCGATGGCACACCGCGCCAAGCGCCGCCCATTGTGTGGGCGCAATCCTCGATCACCATCACACCCGCGGCGTCACAAATCTCCATCAGGCGATCCATGTCGCACAGATGCCCGCGCATGTGGCTAAGCAGAAGCACGTTCGCCCCGGAAGCCTTTGCTTTCGCAGACAAATCATCAAGGTCTATGGTCAGTGCGTCGGTTACCTCGACATAGATGGGTACCGCGTTCACTGCCGCTATTGCCCCCGGCACGGGCGCCAAGGTGAAGCCGTTGGTCAACACTTTGTCGCCCGGTCCAACCCCCACCGCCCGCAGCGCCGCGCCCATGGCGTAGCCGCCCGACGCCACGGCGAGGCAGTATTTCGCCCCGACCGCTTCCGCAAATTCCTGCTCCAGGTGCGCGACCTCTCCGTCGTCGCCGGGGGCCGTGTTGTAGCGATGCAGCCGACCCGAGCGCATGACCGCGACCGCCGCGTCTATCGCGGCTTCGGGGATCGGCTCCTGCTGAGTGAAATTGCCGGTAAAAATCGTTTTGCTCATGGCACTAAGATTGAGCGCCCGCCCGCCCGCGTCAATGGGCGAAACGCAGTTCGCCAATCAGGCCAGAACTTCGTCGATCACGCGCTCCAGATCGTCGTAGTGATCCAGCAACCCTTCTGGGTTCAACGCCTCTACATCACGGCCCGTTGGCCCGAATGTCACGAGGATGCAGGGGATGCCCGCCGCCTGCGCTGTCTGCCGGTCGGTGATCGTATCCCCAATCAAGACCGCTTGCGACATGTCACCGCCCAGGCGCGCGATCGTCTCATTCAGCGGGGCCGCAGAGGGCTTGCGCGTGGGCAGGGTATCGGCTCCGATCAGGGCAGGAAAACGCTCGGTCAAGCCAAGACGGGCGATCAGATTAACGGCTAACCCCTCGGGTTTATTGGTACAAATGCCTGTCGCATCGCCCCGCGCCCGCAAACGGTCTACGGCTGCGACGGCGCCGTCGTATAGCGTGGTATGCACGTCGATATCGCGCCCATAGGCAGCCAAAAGGGGTTGGTACCCGGCATCGGCCAAGGCTTCGGCTTCCGCAATCCCCATGCGCTGTGCGGCCAACCGCAACATCGCACGTCCGCCCGCAAAGGCAGTGGCATCGTCTTGGCCCATGACCAATTGCGGCGGATGGCCCAGTTCAGCAAGCGCCGCATTCGCCGAGGCAATCAGGTCGCCCGCCGTGTCGGCCAACGTTCCATCCAGATCAAAAACCACTGTTCGCATCAAAACCCCAAGCCCTATCGGCATTATTCCGCCCACAGCTATTACAGCTTGTCGGTCAAATTGAACGTATCGGGGCTATGCCCGAGGTCAATGCACGGTTAATAGGCAGCAAACGCAAAGGAAAGACGTTTCATGCAGGCCACATCTCGCCCCCTTGCCCTGATCGTGCTCGCCGCTGGCGCAGGCACGCGGATGAACTCTGATCTGCCCAAGCCGTTGCATCCGCTGGGGGCAGCGCCCTTGGTGGCCCATACGATCGCGGCGGGCACGGCGCTGGAGCCGGCGCGTTTGATTGTCATCACCGGGCATGGGGCAGAACAGGTGGAGGCCACTTTGCAAGACATCGCGCCAGAGGCCGTGACCGTACGCCAGTCGCCGCAACTGGGCACCGGCCACGCCGTCCTGCAAGCCGCCGAGGCGTTGGACGGTTTCGACGGTGACGCAATGGTCCTTTACGGAGACAGTCCGTTCTTCACGCCCGAAACATTGCAAGCCATGCGGATCGCGCGGAACGCTCATGACGTTGTGATGCTCGGCTTCCGCCCCGATGATCCGGGCCGTTATGGCCGCTTGGTCATGGACGGCGACGCCTTGCAAAAAATCGTGGAATATAAGGACGCCGACGCCGACGAGCGGGCGATCACCTTTTGCAATTCCGGCGTTCTCTGCGCCGATGCAGGCACGTTGATGGGCCTGCTAAAGCAGATCACCAACGACAATGCCTCGGGCGAATACTACCTGACGGATGTGCCGGAACTGGCCAACAAGGCCGGGTTGACCGCCACCGCCATTGCCTGTGACCCGTCCGAGACAATCGGCATCAACTCACGCGCTGAACTGGTTCGTGCCGAGGCGCAGTTTCAGGCCCAACGCCGGGCCGAGTTGGTCGACGCGGGCGTAACGATGCAGGCCCCCGATACGGTTCATTTCGCGCTCGACACCCATATCGGACGCGATGCGGTGATCGAGCCCTATGTGGTCTTCGGCCCCGATGTGTCGGTAGAGTCCGGCGCGCAGATCCGCGCGTTTTCTCATCTGGAAGGCTGCCACGTCAGCGCGGGTGCCGTCGTCGGCCCCTATGCCCGCCTGCGCCCCGGCGCAGAAATTGGAAACAACGCCAAAATCGGCAATTTCGTGGAAGTCAAAGCCGCCGAGATTTCCGAGGGCGCGAAGGTTAATCACCTGTCCTATATCGGGGATGCTTTCGTGGGAGAGCGAGCAAATATCGGCGCGGGCACGGTGACCTGTAACTACGACGGTTTCATGAAACATCGCACCACGATCGGCGCCGATGCCTTCATCGGATCGGACACAATGCTGGTGGCCCCCGTAACCGTCGGGATCGAGGCGATGACTGCCAGCGGCTCCACCATCACCGACCACATTCCAAACGGCGCTTTGGCCATTAGTCGCGCCAAACAAGTGAATAAAACCGGTCTAGCGGTCAAGCTGCGCAACCGGCTCAAAGCCATTAAAGCCGCAAAGTCAAAGGATTAACCCATGTGTGGAATCGTTGGTGTTCTGGGCAACCACGAGGTTGCACCGATCCTTGTTGAAGCGCTGAAGCGTCTGGAATATCGCGGTTATGACAGCGCCGGGATTGCTACGGTACAAGCCGGCGTTCTGGATCGCCGCCGCGCCGTGGGGAAATTGGTGAACCTGTCCGACACTCTTGTGCATGAGCCTTTGGCGGGAAAATCAGGCATCGGCCACACAAGGTGGGCCACCCATGGCGGGCCGACTGTGGCCAACGCACACCCCCACCAAGCGGGCCGCGTGGCCGTTGTTCATAACGGTATCATTGAAAACTTTAAGGAGCTCCGTGACGGTCTAGGGCACCGCACTTTCGTATCCCAAACCGATACGGAGACCGTGGCGCAGCTGTGCGAAGACTTCCTCGATAAGGGCCTGTCGCCCCGTGAAGCCGCCGTCGAAACCCTTAAACATCTTGAAGGCGCCTATGCGCTGGCCTTCCTGTTCCACGGCGAAGAGGATCTTCTTGTCGCCGCGCGCATGGGCTCTCCACTGGCGATTGGCCATGGTAAAGGGGAGATGTTCGTTGGCTCTGACGCCATCGCCCTTGGGCCAATGACGAACCAGATCACCTACCTGGAGGAAGGCGATTATGCCTTCGTCACGCGCGCTGGCGCAGAGATTTACGACGCCGACGGGAAACTGGCCAACCGCGAGATGATAAACGTGCCCGCGCAGTCCATGCAGTTGGACAAGGGCGGCCATAAGCACTTTATGGCGAAAGAAATTTTTGAGCAGCCCGTCGTGTTGGCCGATTGCCTGGGTCACTACTTGGTGGACGGCGAAGTCGCCTTGCCCGAGACGCTGGATTTCACCCAGACCGACCGGATGATCTTTGTGGCCTGTGGCACCGCCTACTACGCCTGCGCCGTGGCGAAATACTGGTTCGAACAGATCGCGGGCATCCCTTGCGATGTCGATATCGCCTCGGAATTCCGCTACCGGGAACCGCCGGTCTCTGACAAGGCGACCGCCCTTTTTGTCAGCCAATCGGGCGAAACTGCCGACACGCTCGCCGCGCTGCGCTATGTATCAGAAAAGGTGGATCGGGTCGTGTCTGTGGTGAACGTGCCCGGCTCCTCCATCGCGCGCGAATCAGATTTGGCCCTGCCGATCTTGGCGGGCGTAGAGGTGGGCGTTGCCTCCACCAAGGCCTTCATGAATCAATTGGGCGTACTGGCAAACCTTGCCATTTTTGCCGCGCGCCAGCGGGGCAAGATCGACGCCAAACGCGCGGCAGAACTGCTGGCAACCCTGCGCGGCATGCCCGGCCTGATCAATCAGGCGTTGGCACTGGAAAGCAAGATTGCCACCCACACCGCGAGGCTGGCCGAGGCTTCGTCAGTTCTGTTTCTAGGGCGCGGCGCGATGTTCCCGCTCGCCATGGAAGGGGCGTTGAAACTGAAGGAAATCAGCTACATCCACGCCGAAGGCTACGCGAGTGGAGAGTTGAAGCACGGCCCCATCGCCTTGATCGACAAATCAGTTCCTGTGATCGTGTTCGCCCCCAAAGACGCGCTGTTCGACAAGACAATCTCTAACATGCAAGAGGTCATGGCCCGCGATGGTCAGGTCTGGCTGGTGACCGATGTCGAAGGCGCGGAACAGGCCGGTGACGGCACATGGGCCACTCTCGTCATGCCGAAAGTGAACCCGGTTCTGGCCCCCATGCTTTACGCCGTGGCCGCCCAGTTGATCGCTTATCATACGGCGCTTCACAAAGGCACGGACGTGGACCAACCGCGCAATCTGGCGAAGTCTGTGACGGTGGAATGATCGCCTCCGCCCGCCTTGGCCCCACCGACCTGACGCTCAAGGGTCAGCACGTCAGCCTCGTGCCGCTAAGCCACGACCACCACGATGCCCTGGCCGCGGCCAGCAGCAGCGCCAGTCTGCATCACCTGTGGTACACCAACATTCCGTCGGCTGAAGGGATGACCGCCGAGATCGACCGCCGCTTGGGCGCACGTGACGCGGGCACCATGATCCCCTTCACCCAAGTGGATGCCAGCGGAACCCCCATCGGCATGACCACCTTTCTGAACATCGACCATGGCACCCCGCGTGTCGAAATAGGCGCCACCTGGATCGCCCCTACGGCCCAACGCGGCCCCCTGAATACCGAGGCCAAACGCTTGCTCCTCACCCATGCGTTCGAGGTTTGGAATTGCCTCGCCGTGGAATTCCGCACCCACCGGTTGAACCAGCAATCGCGCCGGGCCATTGAACGGTTGGGCGCGCAGTTCGACGGCCTTCTTCGCGCCCATATGCGCAGCCCCAATGGCACGATCCGTGACACTGCCGTCTATTCCATCACCGCCCCGGAATGGCCCGTCGTGCGCACCCACCTTGATTGGCAGATCGCGAAACCCCGATGAACATTGATGACGCCCTCCAAACCCTCCGAGCCCATGCGGACCCGGAAAAGGCCGCCGGAATGGCCGCCTATCACAAGGCTGACCGGGAATACCTGGGCCTTTCCAACGCCGTGACGGGCGACCTTGCCACCCAATGGCGCAAAACAGCAGCGGATCACGATGACCTCGTCGCGCTGGCTCAATCCCTTTGGGACACCGATATTTTTGAGGCCCGCATCGCCGCCGGAAAACTGTTCCTGCAAGCCCGGATGCGTCCCGACGATCAAGCGGCTTGGGAATGGATCGCCTCTTGCGTGCCCCAGTTCGATTCCTGGGCCATCGCTGACGCCGTCGCCCAAGGCGGCCAGAAACGTCTGATCCAAGATCCCAGCCGCCTCGATCAGCTCGAGGTATGGACACACTCCGATCACATGTGGACCCGCCGCGCCGCCTTCGTCTTCACCCAGCCATTTCTTAAATCCCGCCACCCGTCCGCCACCGAACAAGCCGCCCGCACCCGCGTGCTGGGATGGGCTGAAACTCTCGCAGAAGACCCCGAATGGTTCATCCAGAAGGCCATCGCCTGGTGGCTGCGTGACCTCTCCAAACGCGATCAAGACGCCGCGCGCGGATGGCTGGAAACCCACGGCGCCCGCCTCAAACCTTTCGCCGCCAAAGAGGCCGCCCGCTACCTGCCCTGAATCCCGCGTGCCCGCTCTTTCATCTTGGCAAATACACCTCCGGGGGTATGCGCATCCCTCGGATGCGCAAAGGGGGCTGGCCCCCTTCCCGCACCCTCCGCTCAGACAGTCCTTCTCGTCCCCTCTTGGCCCCGTCAGACCCCGCCTCCTCTCGTCAAACCCTGTCTCCCCTCGTCCACCCATGCTTCCGTCCCAACCCATGCTTGCCCTTGGGGCGCCACAGGGGTAAGTCCGTGCGCGACTGAACAATGGGACCAATCATGCCCCTTCTGGTGATGAAATTCGGCGGCACCTCTGTCGCAACCCTCGACCGCATCCGCCGCGCAGCCAAGCGCGTCGGCCGCGAAGTTGCAAACGGCTATGACGTGATCGTCATCGTCTCGGCCATGTCCGGAGAGACCAACAAGCTCGTGGGCTATGTCGAAGAAACCGGCCAGTTCTACGATGCCCGTGAATATGACGCCGTGGTATCCTCGGGCGAGAACGTGACCGCGGGCCTCATGGCGCTGACATTGCAGGACATGGACGTGCCGGCGCGCAGCTGGCAAGGCTGGCAAGTGCCGCTGCTGACCACCGACACCCACGCCAGCGCCCGGATCGAGGAAATCCCGACCGACAACCTGAACGCCAAATTCGGCGAAGGCATGCGCGTGGCCGTGGTGGCAGGCTTCCAGGGCATCTCGCCCGAGGGCCGCATCACAACCCTCGGGCGCGGCGGCTCTGACACCACCGCTGTGGCCTTCGCCGCGGCCTTCGGGGCCGAGCGTTGCGATATCTACACCGATGTGGACGGCGTCTATACAACCGATCCGCGCATCACCACCAAGGCCCGCAAGCTCGACCGCATCGCTTTCGAGGAAATGTTGGAGCTGGCCTCGCTCGGGGCCAAGGTCCTGCAAACGCGCTCGGTCGAACTGGCCATGCGCTTCAACGTGCGCCTGCGCGTTCTGTCATCGTTTGAGGAGCCGTCCGATGATGCCGGCACCCTCGTCTGCCCGGAGGAAGAGATCATGGAATCCAACGTAGTAGCCGGCGTCGCCTATTCCCGCGATGAAGCGAAGATGACGCTGCAATCGGTCGAGGACCGACCCGGCATCGCCGCCGCCATTTTTGGTCCCCTGTCCGAGGCAGGCGTGAACGTCGATATGATCGTCCAGAACATCTCCGACGGCGGCATCACCGATATGACCTTCTCCTGCCCGGTGGGCGAAGTCGCCCGGGCCGAAAAAGCCATGGATGACGCGAAAGCGGCGGGTGATATCAACTTCGCCTCCCTCATCGCCGATACGGATGTGGCTAAAGTCTCCATCGTGGGGATTGGCATGCGTAGCCACGCGGGCGTTGCCGCGAAGATGTTCCAGACCCTGCGTGACGAAGGGGTGAACATCAAAGTCATTACCACGTCCGAGATCAAGGTCTCGGTCCTGATCGACCGCAAGTATATGGAACTGGCCGTGCAAGCCCTGCACGATGCGTTCGGGCTGGAAACAGCCGCCTGATCAGCAGCGCCGCCTGCGCTGCCCATCTTCGCAACGCTCGCGGGTCGTGCCAGTAACCACACGGCCCGCAGCCCCTGCACCGCGCACAACCGTGGTGCCCGCAAACACCGTGGCATCAACCGCCGTGTCAGCGACGCGCACGGCGGCGCAGCCCTGAAGCAGTACCGCCGCCAGGGCCAATAACCCCACACTTATCGCCTGTCTTGCCACTGGGGCCTCTCCTTGTGTGTCCACGCCTGCTTGAAGCGATAATTAGCACGGTCACGGCAAAGGCGCAAAAACGTGACCGCACTTGTCGTCGCTTCCCTGCTACGCTCCGCTTAAGGAGCACGACAAAGGGGGCGCTTTTCCAATGAAACACCTATTTCCCGCAGCACTGCTTTTGGCTGCCGCGCCAAGCCTTGCGGAAGCCGAGGCTGTCACGATCCGAGGCGAAGTCATCGACACTTGGTGCTATTTTTCAGGTGTCATGGGCGGCCCCGATGCGGTCCAAGGCACTGCGCATC
The DNA here is from genome assembly GCF_038396845.1 of Gymnodinialimonas sp. 57CJ19. Taxonomy (NCBI): domain Bacteria; kingdom Pseudomonadati; phylum Pseudomonadota; class Alphaproteobacteria; order Rhodobacterales; family Paracoccaceae; genus Gymnodinialimonas; species Gymnodinialimonas sp. 57CJ19. The sequence goes on along the minus strand of NZ_CP151587.1, from coordinate 1,930,901 downwards.
ATACCTGTGCAATCTGGTGTTCCGCTGGCGGCATTCCCGTGGGTCTGCTTGGCGAAGACGGCACCGTTTACATGATCTTGGCGATCGGCGGCGACGATCAAAGCGCCTCGGGCCAGACGCAGCTGGAACTGGCCTCTCACGAGGTCACGGTCGAGGGTGATCTGTTTGCCCGCGATGGGCTGAATTACCTCGTGATCAACACGCTGGTCGAAGATCACGGCATCACCAACATTAACCATACCGATTTCGGCGCCATCCCCGGCTTCGCAATCCCCAACCCAGAGGGTTGAAGATGCGCCAGATGATGAAACCCGCCCTCCTCGCCACGTCTATTGCAGCCGCCGCGGCCCCGGCGACCGCCCAAGAAGGCCCCTTTTCCGCCGGGTCCGAGGCACGGTCTTGGAACCTCGCTTGGGAAGAACCCGCCCGCTTTGAAGCCACGGTCGTGGATATGCTCTGCGAAGTGGCCGGCGATTGCACCAATGCATGCGCCACGGGTCGGCAGTTGGGCTTGCTGCGGACCGCTGACGGCGTGCTGACCTACCCCAACAAGAACGGCCAAGGCATTTTTACCGGAGCGGCCGTAGATCTGGCCCCTTTCTGCGGGGAACTGGTCGAGGTCGATGGCCTGATGATCGAAGACGACTACGTCGGCGCCACCAACGTCTACCTCGTTCAAATGGTCCGCCTTGCGGGCACGCAAGATTGGACAACGGCCAACGGTTGGACAGACGCATGGGCCGAAGCCAACCCCGAGGCCGCAAGCCAGGAAGGCCGCTGGTATCGCAATGACCCGCGCGTGTTGGTCTTGATCGAGGCCGATGGATACCTCGGCACCGGCGAGACCTGGCAAGAAGCGTGGGAGGCAGTCCAGTGAACAAGCTGGCTCTGCTCGCCCTGTTGCTATGTGCAGGCACAGCCCAGGCACAGTCGTTGACCGTTGATCTCGGCGGGGCGTTCACGTTGATCGACCAGACCGGGTCTGAGCGGACGCAAGCGGACCCCGACGGGCACCACCAATTGGTGTTCTTCGGCTACGCCAATTGTCAGGAAATCTGCTCTGCCGCGCTGCCGCTTATGGCCACCACGGTCGAGATCGTGGAAGCGGCGGGCGGCACTCTGCGCCCGGTCATGATCACCGTGGACCCCACGCGTGACACCCCCGACGCCATGGCCGAGGCCCTGTCCGTGTTCCATCCCGACTTTGTCGGGCTGACCGGGACAGAGGCCGCTTTGCAAGAGGCATATACCGGCTACTCCGTTGAATTTGAGGAGCTTTTCGTCGATCCCTTCTACGGCGCTGTGTTTTCTCATGGCTCTTTCGTCTACCTGCTCGATGGCGATGGAACCGTGCTAACTCTGCTTCCCCCCGTCTTGGGCCCCGAGACGATGGCCAGCATCGTCACCGGATATCTGGAGGCAAGCTGACGTGAACCGCCGTAGATTTCTGCTCGGTGCCGGGGCTCTGGCCCTTGTCGGCGGCGCGTTTGCCGCGACCGAGGGGCGCAACCTGTTCTACACCGCCCTGTCGGAAAGCGTCGATGCGCAGATCGACGTGGCAACGGCCCACGATTTGGCCAGCAGCGGAGAGGTCTTGCTGATCGACATTCGCCGCCCCGATGAATGGGCCGCCACCGGCAGCCCCGCCTCGGGCCATCGGCTCGACATGCGGCGAGAGGATTTCACTGATGCTTTGATGGACCTGACGGGCGGTTCCGCTGACGCAAGGATCGCGCTGATCTGCATGCGCGGGGTACGCTCGTCCCGGCTGACCAATCGGTTGATCGACGCCGGGTTCACGAACGTCATAGATGTCCCCGAAGGCATGCTCGGCTCCGCGGCGGGGCCGGGTTGGATTAACGCGGGCCTTCCCCTTGACCGCAATCCATGAACCACCCCTTGTCCTCTGCCACGGCTTGGGCTGCCGTGCCCCGAGATTGGACTCATCTGGCCCTGGTTTGGTCTGAGGCGCGCTCGGTCTATTCCGCCGCACTGGGCAGTTTGGACAGGCTCTCTCGCAGTTCCGCCCGGTGGGCTTTGGCCGCGCGAATGATTGCGGGCGCGGCGTAAACCTCGGGCGTGCCCAAGGCGCGGGCCGTGGCGCGGAACCGCGTCAAGCGCAGACCCGAGAAGGCCGAGAGTGGCACCGCGAAAGCCAGCGAGATCGCAATCGGCAGCAGCCAGAGCGATACGATCCCCGCAAACATCCCCGCGAGCATTGCGGCCCCTGACAGGGTTTCCAACCAGTGAAATTTCAGCATCGCCCGTATGGAATATTGCCCCCCCGCGCGGGTCTGTGGCCGCCAATCCACCTTGACGCCTGCCATAGTTTTCAGGACCGCCACGGTCTGCTGTACCATCAAGATTGGCGCGTAGAGGATGGACAGGGTCAGTTCCGTTACAAACGATGTGACAAAGCCCGTCACCCCGCCAAGCTCGGACAAGCGCAAGCCAATGCCGCCCAATGCGGCAGCCCCTAAAGCTTTGGGAGCCAACAACATTCCGTACATGAAGACCAGCAGTGCCGTGGCGTGAATGGCTGTCATCTCGGGCCATTGCACCTGTGGGTTCACACCCGAGAAGTAACGGATCACGTTCTGCTCTGCGCCGGCCCCGATCAGCGCCCAAACCATCAGCAGGGCGAACCATGCGGGGCTAAGAAGGTAGCTGATCGCGCCGTGGAACAGGTGGAAGCGGCTGATACCGTGAAAGCCTTTGGTCGCCAGAAGTTTCAGGTGTTGCAGGTTGCCTTGGCACCAACGGTGGTCGCGAATGACATAGTCGATCAGCGTTGCGGGTACTTCCTCATAGCTGCCTTGGATGCGCGGAGAGAACCGCACGCCCCACCCGGCGCGGCGCAACAGGCCCGCCTCCACGAAGTCGTGGGAAAGGATTAACGCGCCTTTGCCCGACAGGGTTTTGATCTTCGGCAATCCCGCGCAAGAGGCAAAGGCCGCCGTCCTGATAATCGCGTTATGTCCCCAATAATTGCCCTCCCGGTCGCTCCATGTGGCAAGCCCCTCGGCCAACACCGGGCCATAGATGGTCGAGGCGAATTGCTGCACACGGGCAAAGACCGTTTCGGCCCCGTAGAGCTTTGGGAAGCTCTGGATCAGGCCCGCGGTGGGGTCGGTCGCAAGCTCATCCGTCAGGGCAACAATCGCCTCGCCCGACATCAGGCTATCGGCATCCAGCACGACCATCGCCCCATAACCGCCGCCCCAACGCTCCACCCAATCCGCAAGATTACCGACTTTCCGGTCCGTATTTTCAGCGCGTCGGCGGTAGTGGATGCGGATGCTTTCAGGCAGGCGCGCGCGCAGGGTGGCGAAGGCACGAAGCTCTTGCTCTGCCGTGGTGGTATCGCGGGTGTCCGACAGGATGAACAGCGTGTAGCGGTGATCCGTGGGGTGCGCATCAAGCGCTTCAAGCATGGCGCAGGCATTGCCGAAGACATCCCAGGGCACCTCGTTATAGCAGGGCACCAGAAGCGCCACATCCATCGCCGGACCCAAGGCAGGGGTGGCGCGTTTGCGGGTCAGACACAGGCGGAGAAGACCAACCGTCACGGTAGAGACAGACAGGGATATCCAGAAAAAGGTAATTGCAATCAGGGTGATAAGGGCCGCTTCAAACCCCGTCAGCCCGCCCATGGCGAACCAGTTGGTGAAGGCTGCCACAAGGGCAAAGGTCGTCGCGAAGGCGGGCAGGAAGGTCGCCAGCCGCCATAGCCGCGCCTGCCCCCGGCCAAGGCCCGGGGCGCTGGTATCGTGGTAGCGGCTGCCGAGATCCTGGATCGGACGCGACAAGGGCGCGTCCGGCGGCATATAGGGCTCGGCGCGAAGCGGGGTCGTCATGGGGACCACCGATATAGCCAAACTTCCGTGACAGGCTCTTCCCCCAGCAACACCTGCGCGCGCAACTCCATCGACGGATGCTCGCCGGGTTCCAACGCAAACGTCAGGCGCAGACCACCGGTGCGCGGGTTGCGTTCCAACACCCCGTCCGTCACCTCGCCCCGGTTGCTGCGGATGACCTGCGTATACGCGTCAGGGCTATCGGACAGCGCGGGGTGATCGGCAAAGTCGATGGAAACCAAGGTGCGGGAGCGGTCCCAATTGCCGCCAATCGCCGTATTCAACACCGGAGCAACGTCGCGGGGGCGCGGCGGCTCTGCGCTCCATTCCATGTCATAGCTAAAGCGATATTCCGCCCCTGCCTGCAATCCGTCGCGCGGGCGCCAGAAGGCAACGATATTGTCGTAAACCTCTAGATCAGAGGGGATTTCCACCAATTGCACGGAACCTTCTCCCCAGCTTTCTCCCGGAGTTATCCACAGGGAGGGGCGGTTTTGGTAGTGGGCTTCAAAATCCTCAAAATCCGCCAAATCACGGGCCCTCTGCATCAGGCCAAAGCCGCGTGGGCTGTCATCAACGAAAGAGGACACCTCAAGCTGCGCCGGGTTCTTCAGGGAACGGAAAAGCAGCTCACCTGCGCCATTGTGAATCATCAGCCCGTCGCTGTCGTGGACCGCAGGACGGAAATCATCGTGGCCCGCCCGGTTGGTCTGATCGAACAGGAACATGGAGGTCAACGGTGCCAAACCGACGTTCGGAAGGTCCACACGCGGGTAAAGCGTGACCTCAACCGACATCAGCGTCGCGTCGCCGGGATCAATGCGGAAGGTGTACGCGCCGGTGCAGCTGTCGCCATCCAGCAGCGCATGAAGCACCTGCCGCGCATCGCCCGGTTGTGGGGCCTCCAGCCAGAAACGGGTGAATTCGGGAAACTCCTCACCCTCGGGCCCGGCCGTGTTGATCGCCAGCCCCCTTGCCGAGAGACCATAGTTCATGCCCGCCCCAATGGCCCGAAAGTAGCTCGCCCCCTGAAATACCGCGAATTCGGTAAAGAGATCAGGGTGTTCCATCGCCGCGCGCAGGCGAAGGCCGGAATAGCCCATGGAGTCATCCACGGGCAGGTCGGGGAATTGATCGGTCATGTCGAACAGGGACATGTCGAAGGCCAGAGTTTGGGCCTGGCCGTTCTCCACCACGTTCACTTCGACCGGGCGCGGAAAATAAAGGCCGGGGTGGAAGAAATCCACCTTGAAAGGGCGGTCTTCGTCGGTCCAAAGGCCCCGCTGGGGGTTAAACCACATCATCCGGTATTCATCGTAGCTCAGGTCGCGCCAGCCCTCGGGCACTTGGGGCATCGGCACGTGGGGCGCTTGCGCCAAGCGCTGCGCTTCGGCCTCCAGCCACGCGCGGTCAAATGCATGGGTCGACCCGGCCCGCACCATCGGCATCCCCCAGGAGGGTTGCGCCATTGCCGCGGCGAGGAGCGCAAGCGAGGAGCGGCGCGTCATCTGCGCGAAGGGCGCTGAACTCGTCATCGTGTCACCCGCCATGGTTGCGATTTGATCCAACCGACACCGTAAGCGACAGCCACCAATAGCGCTACGCCGACAAGGTTAACAAACACTGTGTGCCAAGCCGCCTCGCGGCCCCATTGATCCAGCCAAAACCCGTTGAGCCGCGCCAAAAGCATCGAGAACACGAAGACCGCCAAGCTTTGCTGGCCGATCTTCTTCAGCGTTGTCACCACCCGCGTCCACGCCCTTGCCGCCCAACCGCCACCTTCCGCGATCAGGCGCTTTCCGCCCTCCCCCACCAGCACCCAGCCCAAATACGCCAGCGACAGGAACTGAGCATAGCGATAGAGGCCAAAGTCGGTTTTGGTGATCCACATCTGGTTCGCGACCCGCCAATCGACGACCGGGTTATTCTCGAACGCCAGTCCCAACCATTCCCGGTTCACCGCCCGCACCCCGATGTTGGAGAGGGGGATATTGGCAAGGACGATCAACGCCGCGATCAAAATCAACCATTTGTTGACGGGCGGCTTTGGCAGCCAGCCGATCATGAAAGCAAAGCCCGTGAAGAATACCAATTGCCAGGCGAAAGGGTTGAAAAACCACTGACGGTCGCTCCACGGTTCCGCGGGCAACGACAACGCCAAATGCCCCGCGCCAAGGGCTTCGAGGATGCGCGATTGTGCAAACAACCATACCGTCAGCACCACCGCTGCCGTCAGGGGCAGGCTGATCCGGCTGAGCCCCATAACGACGGGCATCATCGCCAAGATGACCAGATACATCGGCAGAATGTCGAAGTAGTTCGGCACGTAGGTTAGCGTCACAAGGCCCAACATCTGGTCCGTGGTGGAGGAAACCAGTTCTCCCCCCCGCGTGATCCCATCGAAGAACGGGAACAGGTTAAGCTGCCCCACATAGTTCCTCTCAAACGGACCCGAAGCGTTCAGCGCGACCATCAGGGCCGAGATGGCGAAGAACATGCCGATATGGGCCCAATAGACCTGCCAACAGCGGTAGGCGACGCGCATGGTGCCCAGTCCCCAGCCCGCCCTTTCAAACGTGCGACCGAAGGCAATGGCCGATGCCATGCCCGAGCAGAAGACAAACATCTCGGTTGCGTCCGAGAACCCCCAACGCGCCGGGATCCAGGAGGTAAAGAAATTCCCCGGCGTATGGGCGAAAAGGATGATGATCATCGCGATGCCGCGGAAGAAATCCAAACGCGGATCGCGGACGGTCGCGGGCGCCGCCGCAGAAACGGCGGGGGCTGCTGCTTGCGGCGAAGGTGACAAGACGTCTGAAGAGATACTGACCATGGCCAAACGCGCGTGTCCCCTAGTTCATCGACGCATGCAAAGAGGACGCGGTGGCGGTGGCTATCATCGCGCGCCGGGCTTTTGCAAAGCTGTCATCTCGCCCCGCGCGGCGCGTGGTGCGTTCGTCCAAGATCCCCAAAGCTTCCTGCATAGCGCCCGCCCGGATGCCTGCGTCAATCGTCAAACGCTCAAACACGTCGCGTTGCGCGTGGGAGCCGCCCGCCAATTGGATATGCCGCCGCGCTGTGCTGAGCCCGCGAAATGCCGCGCCGTAATTGCCTTCGCCAAAGGCTTCCAACCCTTGGGCCGCTGCAACGCCGGGGCTGCTCATCCGCATCTCCATCTCATTGGCCGAGCGGGCGCCATCGGCCGCGATCCGTGCCACCAACGTGGCCGCAGCGTCTTCGCGGCGTCCCCCAACCAGCGCCAAAAGGTAGTGTAGGTCGGCGAAAATCAACTGGCCGTCGTCTGTACGGGTGGCGGAGGTTTCGGCCAACTCGCCCCACCGATTGCCCACGTCGATGCCTTCCAGCTCCAGACGCATCAACAGCGAGGTCGCGTTGGAGATATCGCGGTAATCGTCGGTTTTGTCGGCCCGGATCAGCGTATCGTAAAGGTGCAGAACCGTTTCTGTCTGCCCTAGGTCCAAATGCATCAACGCCTTGTGCCACCACACGTGGTAGCGGAAATTGTTGCAATGGGCCCAAGCGGCCTCTCGCCCTGCCAACCAGTTCAGGCCCTTCTCCGGTGAGCATGTCATGTCGTAGACATGGGCCACGGCGTGCAGGCCCCAGGCGTCATCGGGGCACAGCTCCAATGCGGCCCCGCCGGTGGCCGCCGCACGCCCATATTCACCGGTTTCTTCCAGGGTGAAGGCATGGCAGCCCATCAGGTATCCACGGGCCAAATGATCGTCGCCATAGGCCGGCATCACGGCCTCGATGGAACGGCGCATACCCTGTGCGTCGCCCAGGACGAACCGCAACGCGTGGGCAAGCTTCATCGCCAACGCATCTTCAGGCGCGGCTTCCAAGACACTGTCCAACAGCGCGACTGCCTTGAGCGGATGGCCTTCAAGCCACACCTCAAGAGCGGCCACAAAGGTTTGTTCACGGGGCGACACGGGAAGGTTGCGGGCGGATGTTTGCGCCGCAGCGCAGGCATCGCGGGCCGTCTGGATCAGCTCTCCGCGCCCCAAAAGTAGCATGAACATGCCCTTCACAGCATGGGCCAGGGCAAATTCCGGGTCCGCCGTTAGGGTGGCGCCCAGATGCTCGGGCGTTGCCGCCCCATGGGCCAGGAACGCCATCTGCGTCGCGTTCCACGCCTCTAGCCCCGCAGCTGTCGCGATCGTAGTGGGTTGGCCAAAACAATCAATCTGCGCCATGCCTATTCCGATTCTGATAATGTCCCCTGGATTTTGAGTAGCCCAAGGGTCGGCCCCCGCGAAGGGTCGTTGCAGTGTTATGACGGACATGTGAGCCGTAGAGAGGCCCGCGTGAAGAGGTAATTTTCACCCCTCCACGAAGACCTGAGTTTTGGGCGAGATACCGCTGCAAACAGGCGCTAAAGGTGTAAGATTCGCGCTTTCTCAGCCCTGTTGCCTATACTTCAGGCGTTTCCCGCTTCCCGGCCAGCCAATCAAGGACGGCTTGCGTGTCTTCGCCCAAATGCGGCGGCGGTCGGCGATATGTGACGGGTGTGGCCGAGAATTTCAGAGGGTTCCCTATAAGCTCCACCCCACCCCGGTCGATCCCATCTTTGGGCATATCAATGCGCATGTCGCGCGCCTTCGCCTGATCCGAGGCGAAGGCTTGCTCGACCGTATTCACTGGGCCCACGGGCACTTTGCGTGCCTCTAGCCCTTCCACCACATCGGCTTGAGTATGGGTGGCCACCAAAGCCTCCAGCTGCGGGATCAGGGTTTCGCGGTTCACCACGCGGGCCGAGTTGGTGGCGAATTCCGGATTGTCCGCCAGATCAGGCCGCCCCAGAAAGTCACAGAACCGCGTGTATTGCAGGTCATTGCCCACCGCGATTAGTACGAAACCGTCCGAGCAGGCGAAAGTCTGATAAGGCACGATTGTCGCGTGCTGGTGCCCCCGCCGAGGCCGCGGCTGCCCCGTCGTCAGATGGGCCACACCTTCGTTAATCATCCACGCAAGGGAGGCATCGACCAGCGACAGGTCGATGTGCTGCCCCTCGCCCGTCTGATCCCGGTGACGCAGCGCCGCCAGAATGCCGACGCTGGCGTACATTCCCGTCATGACGTCAGCGATGCCCACGGCCACCTTTACCGGTGCGCCATCGGCCTCTCCGGTGAGGGACATGATACCGGAATACCCTTGTGCCATAAGGTCGTAGCCGGGTTTTTCCCGGTTCGGTCCGGTATGGCCGAACCCCGAGACCGAGCAGTGGATAAGTTGTGGATAAGCTGTGAGCATACTGCCGTGATCCAGACCATATTTCTCAAGCCCGCCGGGTTTGAAATTCTCGATCAGGATATCCGCCCGCGCCGCAATCTGGCGGATCATGTCCTGCCCTTCAGGCGTGGCGATATCCACCGCAACCGACAACTTGTTGCGGTTGGCGCACATGAAATAGCTGGAGAGGTCGGTGGCTTGACCATCGGCATCGGTTGCAAAGGGCGGACCCCATGTGCGGGTGTCATCACCACGCTCAGGATGCTCGATCTTGATGATCGTGGCCCCCAAGTCGCCCAAAGCCTGTGTGCAGGTCGGCCCCGCCAAAATACGCGACAAGTCGAGGACAATTATTCCGTCCAGCGGTCCCTTAGATGCGACCATCATAGCCTCCTCGGTCAATCTCTGCGGCGATCACGGTGAATGTATCCGCTGTCAACGCGTCCTCAATAGCCGTGCGCAGTTCGGTCCGGTTGCAGACGCGCACGCCCGCGCCGCCCATGGCCCGTCCCATCGCGGCGATGTCGTGCTTTGCCGGATAATCCACGGCCAGGTTCTTCAATTGGCGCTGGCGTTGCTTCAACTCGATCAACGCAAGCGAGGCATCAACGAATACGATGATAATCGGCTTCAGCCCCATGTCCGCCGCTGTCGTCAATTCTCCGGCAACCATCAGAAATCCGCCGTCCCCCACAAAGGCGACCGATGGGCTTTCAGGATCCGCCAGGGCAAGTCCCATCGCCATCGGCACCGCGCAACCCATGGTGCACAACGCTGTGGACTGGATCAGGCTACGCGGTGTCGAACATTCCCACATCTGGCTTAACAAAATGCGGTGTGCCCCACTGTCCACCGCCGCCCTTGTGCTGGCGGGCAAGGCGGCGCGCGCCTCTGCGATTACGGCGGCGGGGCCCCAAGCGTCGTCCACCGGGAAAGCGCCCGCAAGCGCTGCCTTTGTGGCAGAAGGCTCTCCCCCCGGCCACGTCTTTTGCGGTTCGGCCACCGACAAGGCCGCAAGACCAGCCCCAATGTCACAAGTAAAACTCAACGTCGCCTGATGCATGTAATGCCGGTTCGGCACCGCTTGCAGATCAATGACCCGTTGCGTTTCTGGGTTCCAGACCTCTCGCCAGCCCGGTCGCATCTCGATCGGGTCATAGCCCACACATAGGATCAGGTCCGCCGACTGCACCAAGGGTAACAGGTGCGTATCGGCCAGCGGCGACAGCCCCGCCCCCCCAAGGGACAGTGGATGGTCTTCAGGCAACACGCCCTTCGCCTTGTAGGTCGTAACAACCGGCACCGAGTACGTCTCGGCAAAGGCCCGCAGATCACCGGCTGCCCCATCGGCCAATACGTCAAGGCCCGCAATGATCACCGGTTTCTTGGCCTCACTCAACCACGCCTCTGCCTTCTCCAAATCCGTGCCATGAGGCGCCACCGACCCCGCGGGCGCGCGCCTGCGCCCACTCACGCCGCTAGGCGCATCGGCCACAGAAATTGGCACGTCGATCAGGACGGGCCCCATGCGCCGCTCCGTGGCAATTGCCACCGCCTTGTCGGCAATCGTGTCAGCCTCTCCCGCCGTCAAGGTGAACGTCGCCTTGGTGATCGGCGCAAGAACCGCCCGGTGATCCAACACCTGATGCGTATACGTCAGCGCCTCATCGGCATCGAGGCACCCCGTCAACACCACCATCGGCACCCGGTCTTGTTCGGCATTGGCCACCACGTTGACCGCGTTCATCAGTCCGGGCCCGACCGTTGCGACCAGAATAACCGGCGCGCCATCGACGTGATGCACGCCCTCACCCATATAGCCGCCCGCGTTCTCGTGCTTGACCAAGTGAACCGTGATCCCGGCCAACTCGAGCGCGTCGATGATGGTCAGCACTTCGCCGCCGGGCATCCCGAAAGCATGGCGACATCCCGCCTCATACAGCCTCTTCGCAACCACGTCGGCTGCGCGCATCTGATTTGTCATGTCCCGCCCCACTACCTGCTCGCGCCGAGCCATACACCGAAACACCCACCGCCTCCAAGGCAGGGCACTCACTCTTCCGCGAGTGCCCTATTTCACCTTTTTACAAATATCGACTCCTGCCCCCTCTGCCCGCCCTGACCTCCCGGTTACCGCAAACAGGCGACACAACGGGATTGCCGAACAAACACCCCACGCGCTACATCTTGTGTCAGGGTGGCAGTACGCCGCCGGTGCGGGGACGAATGACGCAGAATTCTGAAACGGAAAGTCGCAAGCTCTTGTCGCGCCTTCAAGCCATCATGGCCGAGGCTGGCGAGGGCCAGGAGCGTTTGGACAAGATCACCGATCTGATCGCCGATTCCATGGGCACAGAGGTTTGCTCCATCTACCTGTTGCGCGACGCGGAAACGCTGGAACTCTGTGCGACCCAAGGCCTCGCGGCCGAGGCGGTCCACGTCACCCGAATGCGTATCGGTGAAGGCCTCGTGGGCCGTGTCGCCCGCCAAGCCCGTCCGATCAACACCGCCAACGCCCCGGCAGAGCGGGGCTTTCGCTACATGGCCGAAACCGGCGAGGAAGCCTATTCCTCCTTCCTGGGCGTTCCCATCCAACGTCTTGGGGAACGCCTCGGCGTTCTGGTAGTACAGTCCAAGGACGAACGTGAATATTCCGAGGATGAAATCTACGCCATCGAAGTTGTCGCCATGGTTCTGGCGGAAATGACCGAGTTGGGGGCCTTCGTGGGCGAGGGCGCCGCCCTGTCGGCTCGTCACACCAGCCAATTCATGTTCAAGGGCACCACCGCCCAGGAAGGCGCCGCGATGGGGCACGTCTGGCTCCATGAGCCGCGCGTCGTGGTCACCAACCCCGTCGCCGACGACCCCGCCGTGGAACGGGTGCGGCTGAACGAGGCCGTGGATCAACTGCGCACCGACATTGACCAGATGCTGACCCATGTCTCGAAGGGTGACAAAGATCAGGCCGAGGTTCTGGAGGCCTATCGCATGTTCGCCCGCTCTCGCGGCTGGATGCGCCGGATGGAAGAAGACATTGAGCGGGGCCTTTCCGCCGAAGCCGCTGTGGAAAAAGAGCAATCCTCCGCCCGAGCACGTATGGAAACGGTACCCGATGCTTATCTGCGTGAGCGGCTCCATGATCTCGATGACCTGTCGAACCGCCTCCTGCGGCTGTTGACCGGTCAGGGCACCGACACCGGCGCGGATATGCCGTTAGACCCCGTTCTGGTGGCCCGAAACATCGGTCCTGGAGAGCTGTTGGACTATGGCCGCAGCTTGCGCGGTGTGGTGCTCGAGGAAGGCTCTGTCGGGTCCCACGCGGCGATCGTGGCGCGGGCTTTGGCGATCCCCTTGGTGATCCATGCCAAACGCATCAGCACCGAGGCTTTGAACGGCGACCCCATCCTCGTGGACGGCGATCAGGGTATCGTGCACCTGCGCCCCGAAGATGCCGTCTCCTCTGCTTTCCGTGACAAGCTGGCGATGCAGGCCGAGGCGCAGGAACGCTACGCCTCGATCCGCGACAAACCGGCGACCTCGAAATGCGGCACGACGATCTCGTTGCAGATGAACGCGGGTCTGATGGCAGATCTGCCCTCGCTGCCGTCTTCCGGGGCCGAAGGGGTGGGCCTGTTTCGGACCGAGCTGCAATTTCTCACCCGTGCCCGCGTGCCGCGTCGGGGCGAATTGGCACAACTCTACGCCAAGGTGATGGACGCTGCGGGCGACAAGCGCGTGATCTTCCGCACCCTGGATATCGGCTCGGACAAAGTGCTGCCCTATATGAAGCCGCAGGATGAACCGAACCCTGCCTTGGGCTGGCGTGCGATCCGCGTGGGCCTCGACAAGCCCGGCGTGATGCGGATGCAATTACAGGCGCTGATCCGGGCCGCAAACGGACGGCCCCTGTCGGTGATGTTCCCCTTCATTGCCCAGTTCGACGAATTCACCGCCGCCCGCGATCATCTGATGCGCGAGATGGACCGCGAAGCCTCCCTCGGGCACGTCCTGCCCTCGGACCTCAAGGTTGGCGCGATGCTGGAAACGCCTTCACTGGCCTTTGCCCCGCATCAATTCTTCGAGATGGCGGATTTCATCTCCATCGGCGGCAACGACCTGAAGCAATTCTTCTTTGCCGCTGACCGCGAAAACGAACGGGTCCGCCGTCGCTATGACACGCTTAACGTGTCGTTCCTGACGTTCATGGAGCAGATCGTTCACCGCTGCGACGAGGCCGACACGCCGCTCAGCTTCTGTGGCGAGGACGCGGGCCGCCCTGTGGAAGCGGTCTGTTTTGCCGCCATGGGGCTGCGCAATCTGTCGATGCGCCCTGCCTCTATCGGACCGGTGAAATCGCTCCTGCGCCGGGTCGATCTGCGCGAAGCTCGCAGCGTCATTACCGAGGCACGCGGCTCCGGCGCGCAATCGGTGCGCGGCGCGGTAATGGATTGGCTCAAGCGACAGAGCTAAGCAGCAGTTTTGCCGCAATCACCCACATCACGCAGCCCACAGCGACATCCAGGATCACCCACGCCCGGCGGCTGGAAAACACCGGGGCCAGATACCGGGCCCCGAAGCCCAAGGTGACGAAAAAAGTGAATGAGGCCGCCGCCGCGCCCAGCCAGAATGTCAGTTTCGCATCGGGGTATTGGGCCGAGACAGAGCCGACCAAAACCACCGTATCCAGATACATATGCGGGTTCAGCCACGTCACCGCGATGCAGGTCAGCGCCGCCGACTGCCAGCTTTGCACCACTTCGCCCGCCGCCAGAAGCGCCCCTGATCCTGTCCACGCGGAATAAAACGACTTCGCCCCGTAGAAGATCAGGAACGCAGCTCCGCCAAAAAGGAGCACATTGGTCATCCACGCGGCCTCAGCCGTCATCCAGCCGATGCTGGTGACACCTACGCCGATCAACAGCGCGTCAGTCACAGCGCAGATCGCCACCACAAGCGCCACATGCTGCCGCTGCAAACCTTGTTTCAGGACAAAAGCGTTCTGCGCCCCAATCGCCATGATCAAAGAGATACTGACCCCGAACCCCACAAAAAACGCATTCATCGCCGCGACCTTCTCCATTGTGCTTGCGGGAAGTACGGCGGCGGGCCACATTAGGCAAATCGCAATAACTTATGCTGCATAAGTATGATTGATGTTTGAACATCCCCAACTCGAAGCTCTCTACGCCGTTGTCCGTCTTGGCAGCTTTGACAGTGCCGCGGCGCATCTTGCCGTGACCCCTTCGGCCATCTCCCAACGCATCAAGCAATTGGAGGACCGCCTGGGAATGATCTTGGTCGAACGCGGCCAGCCTTGCCTTCCGACATCGGCGGCCGAAAAGCTTTTACGGCACCGGGACCAGATGCACCTGCTTGAAAAGACGCTGGCCAAGGATTTGGGCCAATCCGGGGCCGCCCTTGCCACGGTGCGGATCACCACCAATGCCGACAGCTTGGCGGCATGGCTTCTTCCCATGCTCGCCCCCCTGAAGGGGTTCCTCTTTGATCTCATCATCGACGACCAAGATCATTCCGAGGCTTGGCTGAAACGCGGCCAGGTCGCAGCCGCCATCTCCTCTCGCTCGCAGGCTTTGCAGGGGTGTGACTGCTACCCCCTTGGGGATCTGCGCTATATCGCCTGTGCCAGCCCCGCCTTCGTGGCCGAGCATTTCCCCGATGGTATCACCGCCGCCGCCCTCTCGCGGGCCCCTGCCCTGACATTCAACGCCAAGGATCGGCTGCAACGGGATTGGGTCACCGAAAAACTGGGGACAAGTGTGCCAATGCCGACCCATTACATTGCCAATTCACAGGCTTTTGTAGAGGCCGCCCGCCTTGGCATCGGCTGGGGCCTGAACCCGCTCTCCTTGGTCCGCGACGCTTTGGCCAACGGCGATCTGGTGGACCTAGCCCCCGACATGCCCTTCGCCACACCGCTGTTCTGGCACGTCAACCGCCTGACCGCCCCGGCCCTTGCGCCCCTGACCCAAGCCATGAAGCGCGTGCGCCTTGATGACCTTTAGCTCCTGCGCAACGTCGCTGTCAGAACCCCCATCCCGATCAGCGTCGCGCCACCCGCTCGGGTCAGCCAAGCAATCACGCCGGGCCGGGCCAGCCGATCGCGCAAGCTGCCCGCCAACAAGGCATAGGCCAGTGCGTTTAGCGCCGCCATGGTCACGAATGTGCCGACCAGGATGGCGAATTGCGGCATCAACGGCGCGCCCGGTTGGATGAACTGCGGCACGAAAGCGATGAAGAACGCGATGGATTTCGGGTTCAACGCCGTAACCGCCGCCGCATGAGTGAAGGTGCGCCGGGTCGATATCGCGTCGGTCTGCGGCAAGGCAAAATTTACCCGCCGTGCCGAGACAATCATCTTCACGCCCAGATAAACAAGGTACACCGCCCCCGCCCACTTCAACGCCGCAAACAACGTGGCCGAGGCCAAAACAACCGCCCCCAACCCCGCGAGCGAGGCGGTCATCGCCACCAAATCCCCCACAGCAACCCCCGCCGCCGTGGACACCGCGACCCTGCGGCCCTGGCTGATCGCATAGCTCAGCACCAACAAGATCGTCGGGCCGGGGATCAGCAGCAAAACCGTTGTTGCGGCCACGAAGGTTATACATGTGTCTAGGGGCATTGGGGCGCTCTCCATTCAATATAGCTCGCCGAGCAATCCCCAGTTGGAACCTCCTGTCAACGTGCTTGCTCCAGAACGCGCCCGGCCACGGCGTCCAACCTTGCCACAACCTCTCTATCTCGGGCCTCTGGGGCAGTCATGATTGCGTGCTCCAACGCCCGGTCGCATTGGGCCTCGCATAGGGGCTTTTGCGGCGAAAGGGCCTCGGCAATGCCCTTGACCATTGCGCGGGCGGCGGCGGCATTGCCGTGCAACGTCTCGATTATCTGCGTGATATCGACTGCCCCGTGATCCGGGTGCCAGCTGTCATAATCGGTGATCATGGCAACCGAGGCGTAACAAAGCTCTGCCTCCCGGGCGAGCTTCGCTTCCGGCATGTTGGTCATGCCGATCACATCACACCCCCAGGCGCGGTACATTTTGCTTTCCGCTACGGTGGAAAACTGCGGGCCTTCCATCGCCAGATACGTGCCCCCGTCATGCACCGTGACGCCCGCAGCCATTGCGGCATCGCGTGCGGTGGCGGACAGCGCCGGGCAGACCGGATGCGCGGCCGAGACATGGGCGACACATCCTGACCCGAAGAAGGATTTCTCCCGCGCAAAGGTCCGGTCAATGAACTGATCTACAATCACGAAATCGCCCGGCGCCATCTCCTCTCTGAAAGATCCGCAAGCCGACACGGCCACCACGTCTGTCACCCCGATCCGCTTGAGCGCATCAATATTGGCCCGGTACGGCACATCGGTGGGGGAATGGACATGGCCGCGCCCATGACGGGGCAGAAACGAGAGGGGCAACGCGCCAATGCGCCCCGTCAAGATTTGGTCCGATGGTGCGCCAAAGGGCGTCTCGACCCTGCGCCACTGCGCGTCCTCCAGCCCCGCGATCTGATAGAGACCCGATCCGCCGATGATCCCGAGATGTCTGTCCATTTACCGCTCCTTAACCCCGTTTCGGATAGCGTCGCATCCTGCCCTGCCCGTTGCAACGGGCGCGATAGCCGTGGGGTTTTCGCAACGCCCCCTTGGACCACTTCGCAACTAACCCGTGACTTACCCCCCTTGCAGGCGTAGGTGAGCCGCAACAGCGCGGAGCTTCTTCCGCCGCCACCCGAAATTCCGTTCCGCAAGAGGTACCCTATGCCCCGCATCCTCCTGGCTGCCGCCAAAAGCCGTCTATCCCCCGAGCTGTCCAACATGGGACACGGCTGGGGCCCGGCCCGGATGCGGATCGAAATCCTCGCAGGCCTGACCGTCGCCCTCGCGCTGGTGCCCGAGGCCGTGGCCTTTGCCTTCGTGGCCGATGTCCACCCTCTGGTCGGCCTTTACGCGGCCTTTATCGTGGGCCTCATCACTGCCGTTATTGGTGGTCGCCCCGGCATGATCTCGGGCGCAACGGGCGCCTTGGCTGTGGTTATGGTCAGCCTCGTGGCCTCCCACGGGTTGGAGTATCTGCTGGCAACCGTGGTGCTCATGGGCCTGATCCAGATCGCCGTGGGCGTGCTGCGCTGGGGTAAATTCATCCGCCTCGTGCCTCATCCAGTGATGCTCGGCTTCGTGAACGGGCTGGCAATCGTTATTTTCCTGGCGCAATTGGGCCAATTCCAAGTCCCCGGCTCGGCCGAGGCCTCGGGCCACGGCATGGCGTCGGGCGAATGGCTACAAGGCGTTGAATTGGCGACGATGCTGGTTCTTGTCGTGCTGACCATGGGCATCATCTGGGTGCTGCCAAAAATCACCAACGCCATCCCCGCGCCTTTGGCCGGGATCGGCATCACCGCTGCCATCGTGCTGATCTTTGGCATCGACGTGCCGCGCGTGGGTGACCTCGCCTCGATCGAAGGCGGCCTGCCCCGGTTCCATATCCCCAGCGTCCCTCTCACTTGGGAGACATTCCAGGTCATCCTTCCCTACGCACTGATCCTTTCGGCCATTGGCCTGATCGAAAGCCTGCTGACCCTGAACCTCGTCGGCGAAATCACCGGCGAAAAAGGCGGCGCCAGCCAGGAATGCGTGGCCCAAGGCGTGGCCAACACAGTAACCGGCTTCTTCGGCGGCATGGGCGGCTGCGCCATGATCGGGCAATCCATGATCAACGTGAAATCCGGGGCGCGCACCCGGGTGGCAGGCATCGCTGCGGCATTATTCCTTCTGTCGTTCATCCTCTTCGGCTCCAGCCTGATCGAACAAATCCCCTTGGCGGCGCTGGTGGGTGTGATGTTCATGGTGGTGATCGGCACCTTCGCTTGGAACTCCCTGAAGATCCTGTTCAAAGTGCCCCTGACCGATGCCTTCGTCATCATCCTCGTTACGGTCGTCACGGTCGCCACAGACCTTGCAACCGCCGTTGTGGTAGGGGTCATCGTCTCGGCCCTCGCCTATGCATGGCAAAACGCCACCCGCATCCGCGCCACTACGTATGAGACACCGGAAGGCGCCCGCGTCTACCAAGTCAAAGGCCCGCTCTTCTTCGGCTCCGCTGCGGGCTTCGGTGAACTTTTCCACCCTGAAACCGATCCCTCCCGCGTGGTCGTCGACTTCGCCGATAGCCGAGTGGCCGACCAATCCGCCCTGCAAGCGATCGAGAAGCTGGCCGGCCAATACGAGAGCGCCGGTAAAAAAATCGAACTGCGCCATCTGACGCGCGATTGCCACGCCCTGCTCACCAAAGCGGGCCACCTCGTGGTCGATAGCGACGATGATCCCGACTACGAAATCGCCACCGATTACTCCGTTCGCACCGGCATCCTCGGCGATCACTAACGCCTCAAACGGCTCCTCGGCCAAAGCCTCCTCGCCGCGCCCATGATCGGCGCCGGCGAGGGGCTCCCTCCTTCATCTTGGCAAATACACCTCCCCCCGGAGGGTCGGTCAGCCCCAAGCGCCCCCTTGCCCGGCTCAGGCCTCACCAGGCCGTTTCAGGGCAAACACGTCTCGGACCACCGCGTAATCTCGGTATCCCATGCGGGCCAAGGGGTTGAACCGGGTCACGTCGAATATCCCGTCCACCAAACAATCCTCTCGGATGTGCACCCCCACGACCTCCCCGAAAACGGCGAAGTTATTGGCGCCTTCCAGCTTTACGATTTGCCTCACCCGGCACTCCAGGTTCGCGGGGGCCGACGCGACGCGGGAACAGGCGATCTCTGTGCAATCCGCTCGTTCCACCCCCGCCTTCGAGAACTCATCCTCCTCCTTCGCCCACGGCCCGGACGTCTCGTTCATCGCGTCACGAGCGCCAAATTCCACAATGTTCACGCAGAAGACCCCCGTCTCCCGAATGTTCGCCACGCTATCCTTCGTGTCGCCTCGGTCCTCCTTCGCCGAAGTCGATGCAAACATGACCTGCGGCGGCTCATAGGCCACCGCATTGAAGAACGAATAGGGCGCCAGGTTCTCTGCCCCGCCTGCCCCTCGCGTTGAAATCCACCCAATCGGACGCGGAGAGACGATGGCGTTGAACGGGTTGTGTGGCAGGCCGTGGCCGTTTTCTGGACGATAGAACATCTCGGGCGCATCCCATGAATTGCGTTGGTTTGGCAAAGGCCTACCCCCGTGTTAGGCGAGACGCCAGAGTTCAAAGGGAGGAGAACCGGGCCGAGCATGTATACGCTTTCCCAAGAAACGGCAGACGACCGCGCCGAGGTCGAGGCGCTCTACGATACCTGCTTTGCGCCGGGTCGAGAGGCGCTCTCGAGCTACCGTCTGCGCGAAGGCGTGTCACCGGTGGCCGAGCTCTGCCTTGTGGCCCGGGATGACCTCCGCATTGTGGCCGGGGCCATCCGCTTCTGGCCCGTGCATGTGGGGGCCTCGGACGCTCTGCTCCTCGGCCCCATCGCCGTCCACCCGACACGTCAGGGCGAAGGGCTCGGTGGTTTATTGATGAACGCCAGCTTGAATGCCGCCCACACCATTGGCTGTGATCGTATCCTGCTGGTTGGCGACGCGCCCTATTATAAAAAGTTCGGCTTCACGCCGCTTCATGGCGTCACCATGCCCCCCCCCACCAACCCCGCGCGGGTTTTGGGCCTTGGCCAGTGGGAAAACGTTACCGGCAATGTCACCCGCTGGGGCCTATAGGGTCGTCTAGCCCCTGCGCAAAACCATGCGCCCGCGCAACAGGTCTGTGCCAAAGCGCAGCCCTGCGCTTGATCCCTGCCCCGCCCCTTGCCATCACTTCGCCATGTGGCGTGCCTTGCTTTTTCTTCTGCTCATCAGCCTTTCGGTTCCCCGTGCAGCCTTTGCGCAGGAGTTCATTGCCGTGCCCGACCGGATCTCGGACGAGGCCTTCTATCGCCTTGTGGCCTGTGCCGCCCGTCCCGGCGGTGAATGCAACAAGCCCCTGATTTATTGGCCCGAAGAGCGCCGCCTTGCCCTGCGAGTGGGCATCGCCAGCACCGCTGAAAGCTTCCAGGATTACCGTTTCGATATCGTTGACGCCGCCATTGACGCCGCCATTGCCGAGATCAACGGCGCAGGCGCCCACCTTTTTCTAGAGCGCGTCTATGAGGGTGAAATGGACGTTCCCTTCTACCTTGTCGACACGCCCCAAGGCGGCACGATCACCGGCACCGGGGTCGAGGAACTCGATGGGTCTTCCATCGCTATCGGCAGGGTCGCGATCCGGTCGCGGGGCGGTGATATCGTGGCCTCCACCATCGCCATCAGCCAAGACATCCGCCGCCGGGAAATTGCATCGGTCATTCTGGAGGAGCTGGTGCAATCTCTGGGGTTGGTCACCGATATCGCCTCCCCCGCCTATGAATTGTCCATTTTTGCCGAGAACGGCAATTCCATGACCCGTCTGCGCGGCCAGGACGCAAGCGCCCTGCGCCGTCATTACCCCCGCCCCGGCGTCCCCGAGCCGACCACCAATTAACGCCGGAGCCCCCTTTATGAACGCCCAGAAAACCGTGCGCGACTACATCCGCACAATCCCCGACTTCCCCCACGAGGGGATTCTGTTTCGGGACGTCACAACCCTGTTCCAAGACCCTCGCGGGTTCCGTTTGGCCGTGGATCAGCTGTTATCGCCCTACGTGGGCGAGACCATTGACGCCGTGGCAGGGCTGGAGGCGCGGGGATTTATCCTTGGCGGCGCCGTTGCACATCAGCTGTCCAAAGGCTTCATTCCGGTGCGCAAGGAAGGCAAACTGCCCGCCGCCACGATCGAGCAGGCTTATAAGTTGGAATATGGCGAAGCGATTGTGGAGATCCATGATGACGCCGTGCAAGCGGGCGATAAGGTCTTGATTGTGGATGATCTTTTGGCCACCGGCGGCACGGCTGAGGCGGGTATAAAGCTGATCGAGCGACTCGGGGCCGAGGTCATTGGCTGCGCTTTCGTGATCGACCTGCCCGACCTGGGCGGACGCGCCAAACTGGAGGCGATGGGTGTCCCGGTCCACGCGATCTGCGCCTATGAGGGACTGTAAAAAAAATATTCTGACAGGACGATTATCAATTCCGTTTTAACCTTAGGTTAAGCATCTCGTACCATAAAGGTGTTCCGCTGAGTACGTGGCGGATCAGTAATCGAGTAAATTGCAAAGTCTACGCGCCCTATCCCCAATCTAGGGCGCGTAGCACCTTTTGCTGACGCTCCTGCATTGTCATCCTCTCAACACATCGGTAGGGCTATGGCTGCTGCGGGCGTGATGGAATTGGTAGACATACCAGACTTAAAATCTGTTGGGCCTTGTGCCCGTGCGGGTTCGAGTCCCGCCGCCCGCACCATCATTCTAACATTGGCATTGCGATCAATTGCTTGGACAACGCCTTCACAGGTGACCCCGCCTTCGCAAGAGTGCTTGTGGATATCTGGTCCATGAAAGCCTCGATCCCGGTAAGCCGCCAATATTTTGCGACCCGTAGTCATGCCATTCAGAAGCTCGAAAATGCTCTCGCAGACCACGCGCAGGCGACAGGTGGTGGTCCGTTAGTTTGAACTTCGCCGGTGGCTCTGCGCCGACCCGTCGGGAGTATTCCGCCCCCATAGCTCGGTGTCTGATGCCCGCACCTGAGGCGATGGCCCCCACTTCAGCGATTTGGCCGATACGCTGACGGGTGCAGGGCGCTGAGGGTTACGGTCCGTTGCCATGGTCGGTCGTTCAATGAAGGAGATATTTCACCGCAGCCAATGCCGACCCGATCCCGCCAGTGAATGCCGCGTGCAACAGGCCGGGAACCACGCGTTGGTAGATCACCAAGCCGATGGAATAGCCGTAGACGAACAGCATTGCGATGGCTGCAACCTCTGCCAGACCCACGCCGACATCAAACCCGTAGATCCCTGTCGCAGCACCCGCGACCAACAGCGTCGGCACGTTGGCCGCGATCAGCGTGGGGCGGCTGTGCTGCCAGCCGAGGCGCACCTCGGCCCAACCGAAAACCCGACGGGACGCGACCGCGTCCGAGGAAATCTTGGCAAATGTCTCAGCCAGAACAATCGCAAAGATGGAGCCAAACAGGATTCCCGCCGTCTGGATCGGGCCATCGTGGGAATGCCCCATCGCCAACAGCAACGCCAACACGGTGATAGAGCCATAAATGACGCCGTGGGCATTATGCTCAATCCGGGCGATGCGCGCGCCGATTTTTGTGGCGGTCGGGTCAGTCATGATCGCATCCTTCCTGAAATCCCGCATCACAATGGGCCATAAGCCGCGCGGTATCTGCATCCGTCCAATTCGCGGGGTCTGTCACCGCAACCCATGGTCCAACATAGTCGCGGCCATAGTAGGCATGGCCATGACCGGCGGGGGCTGTGTTGGCCAAGGCCAGATCGACGGCCAGTTGGAACTGCGTCACGATCGGCATGAACCGAAGATCAGGTGATACATCTGGCCCCGGCGGCTCGTTCATCCAGGCGGGTGCCCTCCACAGCGATGCCGGCTCGTAGAACACGATCGGATCGCTGAAGTATTGCAGAAATACGATCCGCATATCACCCCAGCCATCGGCTCCGCCTGCATCCTGATAATGGGATGCGAACCGAACCAGACGACCGTCGCCCAGATTGGGGGCGATGTAGGGGCTTCCCTGTTCCCGGGAAGCAACAATCCCCTGCCACATCAGCGACGGAAACGGCGGGCCGGCCCACATCGCTCCGTCAATAGGATCATCGAGCAGCGCAAACAAATCGGTACCGTGCATCGACGACCACGCCCCAAGGCTGAGCCCATGGATGTAGAGCCGTGGTCGAGCATCCTGGGGTAAGTCACGCCAGTACGTATGGATCGTGCTGATAAGCGCCTCTGCCTGATCAAGGCCAGACCGGGTCTCCAGAATGAGAGCAAGCGGCGATTGCATGTAGGAATACTGGGCGGAGACTGTCGCGATGTCACCATTGTGCATGTAATCCACCGGGTCCATCGCGCCGGGATCCAACCATCCGGTCCCGGGTGGCAGGGCAATCACCATGACCTCTCGATCAAACCCACCTTGGCGTTGCAACTCTGCCAAGGCGATGTCTGCCCGTTCCTGCGGCGTGTCGGCCTGCGCGCGGCCGACGTAAACGCGGATCGGATCCATTGCGTCGCGTCCGGTGAGGGCTGCGATATCCTCTGCATCTGGTCCGTTCAGCACGAAGTCGCGCCCCGGTTGCCCCAAAGCCCCCCAATCCACCAGGGATGCTTCGCCCCCGGTGACAGTGCCTTCCGGGATCGGGGGTGCTGTATCGAAAAGGTTCTGGGCAAGGGTGACCGAGTTATCGAGCGCATTAATCACACGGTCCAGCAGGCCATCGCGGGTCACGATCACGACGAGAAGCACCGTCAGCATAAGTCCGGCGACGTTTGCCGTACGGGCGGGCATGTAGCGATAGAGCCTGAACCGAACCCGGTCGAAGAGCCATTTCAAGCCGTAGCTGATCAAGACGAGCAGCGCGAACACGGCCACAGCCAGCGACATCATCTGCACGGTATGGGTGCTGTCCACGAGGTCCATATCCATACGGGCGCGGATGCCATTCTGCCAGTCGCGGGCCTGTAGCAGGCACAAAACGAAGATAATCGTGACAGGTACGCCGACCACGATACGCGCGATCAAAACCGGCTTCCCCGTAGACTCGGGCAGATCAAGCAACCGCCAAAGCGTTATCATGGACCGCCCCATCAGGTAGCCGATGCCCATGACAATGCCACCCAAGGCACCCTGCACCAGCCAGCTTCGAGGGATGAGCGTCGGCGTCAATGAGGCTGCGAAGAACAACAGTCCCAGAAACAGAGGCAGCACATATAGGCCCGTTCGGTCAAACATTCGCTTTCGGCGTCCTTCTCCTAGGTCCTACAGAATGTGCCCTAGTGCGAAGCCAAAAAGGAACCCCATACAAGCGATTGCGGCTGTCCAATTGTTTCTCGCCGAAGGCTTGGGGGATCACGGTCCGGTCAGCATCACGACGTTGGCTCCGGCCGCCGCACCGGTGGATTGCTTTCGCGGCCTTGCACCGCGATAAGCAGCGCCGCACTGGCCGGGATACAACCTCCCCCATAGGGCCGCTGGAACCGGCGGGGATAAATCACCGACTGGCACGCTTCCGACGCGGAGCGGCGGTGTCTGACCGCCCTTCCCGGTGGAAGACGTAGATGCCAGACCCAAGGATAATCGCGATACCCACCCATGTCAGCATATCCGGGAAATCACCGAAGATGAGGAAGCCCAGGGCCGTCGCCATAATGATCTCAAGATACTGGAACGGGGCCAGTGCCGTGGCATCCGCCGAGCGGTAGGCTTCCGCAATCATCACGAAACTGATCGCCGCCGCCCCACCTGCACCGATGATGTAGAACATGGTCGTGGTGTCGCCCCATTGTGGAACAAGATCCATGCCACCCATTTTGCCCCATACCACCGCCAAAACGACCAGTCCCAAAGATGCATAGACCGTCGAGCCGCATTGAACCGTCAGGCCCGAACGTGTGACGGTTGCAACCTTCAGGACGACCATGTTCAGGGCGTAGGCAAAAGCAGAGATCAGAGGCAAGGCCGTCGCCCACCCGTAGTCCGAGAACCCCGGGCGGATCACGATCATCGCACCGATCAGGCCGACCCCGACGGCTATCAATCTGCGCGGACCTGCTGTTTCACCCAACAATACGCCGGCCAGAACCGTCAGGATCAACGGCTCCACGAAGAAGATCGCGATGGCCGTGGCGATGGGCATGGCGGCGAAGGCGGAGATCAGGCTGGTCAGCGAGATGATGAGCAAAAGACCCGACACCGCAATAATGGGCGAAAACATCGCGCCCTTCAGGCGGTGGCGAAGCAGATAGGCCACTGGCACAAGAAACGCAGCCTGTGCCAGAACCCGGCACATGGTCACGCCGACGGGCGACAGTGTTTCGCTTAGGAGTTTGGCGAATGTGTCACCAACCGGAAGCAGAAGCATCGCACCGATCATGAAGAGCATTCCGGCATTGGCCTGAAGACCTGCGAACGGTGCACCGGAACGTGGGTTTGCATCATACATCATCGTAGAACCTCCAAGCATCAAAACAGCCACTGAGAATGGCTGTTCAAATCCGGGCGTTCAGGATGTGTGAGTAAAGGCAAATGCCCACGACGCCATCGTGGGAACTACCGTCTGTGTTGGATATAGGCCGGGACGCAGGCAAGCAAATGCCCCGCTGGAATGGCCGATATGCGGCCCAAGCATACCGACGACGCAAGGATCATCGTTTCTGTTTTGCACCTCAAGGATGGATGGCCTTCGAGGCAAGTACCGTGCCCAACGCAACCGTCCAGAGCCCGATCAGCAAAATGTTGAAAATGGGCGCTGCGACGGGCCATGCAGTAGTTGCAGTAACGTAGGCGATGGCGGCCCGGCTACTCAGCCTTGGACCTCACTCGTCATTAACCTTCTTTCAAGGCTGGAGAACTCCGCATTCAATCGAGCCGTCTGGTCAAATTCTGACGGCTTACCGGGGCGTCAATCGGCGGCACTTCGACCTTGCCACGCCCCGGGTGTCGCCCAGCACGTCCAATGCCTCATAGGATCTTCATGCTATGGGAGATGTTCTTGACGTAGGTGTAATTGTGCAGTCCTTCTGTACCGCCTTCACGCCCGTAACCACTTGATTTGACGCCCCCAAATGGCGTTTCCGGCAGGGAGGCTTCGAGCGTGTTGAACGAGACGTTGCCCGCCTCGATCCCTTCCGCCATTCGATCAATATAATCGGCACGGTTGCTGAACCCATAAGCGGCAAGGCCAAAGGGCACAGAGTTCGCCTTCTCGATCGCTTCATCCAGGGACGCCACCGAATTGATCACGGCCAGCGGACCGAATGGTTCCTCCTGCATGACGCGCGCATCGTCGGGCACGTTTACCAGAACGGTGGGCTCCATGAAGTACCCGGCGCGATCCATCGCAGAGCCACCAGTGGCGACAGTTGCACCTTTGGCGCGGGCGTCCTCCACCAGGCCCATCAGCATGGGCACCCTGCGTTCATTGGCCAGCGGCCCCATTTCCACGCCGTCCTCGGTACCGTCACCCACCCTTGTTTCCGAGGCCCGCTTGACGAAAGCCTCGACGTATTCGTCAAAGATGCTCTCATGGACAAAGAACCGCGTCGGCGAAGTGCAGACCTGCCCCGCATTTCGCATCTTGCGTACAGCCCCGCTGATCGCGGCCTTTTGCACGTCGGTGTCTTCGCAGACAATCACCGGCGCGTGGCCGCCCAATTCCATCAGCACCGGCGTCATATGCTCGGACGCCAACGTCGTCAGCTGACGGCCAATGGCGGTGGACCCAGTGAACGCCACAAGACGCACAGCATCCTGTCGGATCAGGTAATCCGAGATCATCGCGGGCTCGCCGAATACAAGGTTCAGGACCCCCGCGGGCAGTCCTGCGTCGTGGAAGGCCCGCGCAATGTGCAGTGCACCAGCGGGGGTTTCTTCTGCAGCCTTCAGGATGATGGAGCAGCCCGAAGCGATGGCACCGGCCACCTTTCGCGCGGGCTGGCTCATCGGGAAATTCCACGGCGACAGACCCGCCACGACACCCAGCGGGCGATGGTGGACGGTGTATTTGGTGTCAGGGGCCGAAGGGATGACCCGGCCATAAAGTCGTGTCGCCTCGCCCGCGTCCCACTCGAAGAATTCGCAGCCTCGGATGACTTCAAGGCGCGCTTGATCCAGTGGTTTGCCGTGCTCTGCGGTGATCGACTGGGCAATTTCCTCCTGCCGTTCGCGCAGCAGCGCTGACGCGCGCATCATAACATCGGCCCGCTCTTTGGGCGCGGTATCGCGCCAGATGCGGAAACCCTTTTCCGCGGCTGCCATGGCATCTTCCAGATCGGACTTTCCAGCGCTTGGCAGACGGCCAATCTCCTGCCCTGTCGCGGGGTTCACGACGGGCATATCCTCCGCCGTCTTGCGCCATTTGCCGTCAATATAGAGTTGGAGATCTGGATAGGCGTACATGGTATCCTCACGGGTGAGAGTTTGCGTTGCGTTAGTAATTGGAATGGCCCGCGGCGTGGATTTCGGCCTCATCAGCCTCGTCCCAGACGCCTATAAAAATGCCCACCCGCGCCTCGGAGCCGAAATCGGCCTCGATGGCGGCGTCCGACATGGTGACGCGGGAATGGTGGCGGAGCGCCCAGTCGAACAGATGCCCTTGCAGGCGGGTAATCGTCTGTGCGTAATCCGGGTGCGTGCCGAGATCGGTGAACTCGTCCGGGTCTTCATGCAGATCGTACAGCATCGGGCGGAAGCCGGTGATGTTGATCAGCTTGTAGCGCCCGTCAAAGACCATCTGCGTGCGGCAATCGGCGATGGGCATGTTAAGCGTCTTGCGGGCGATGCGGGTTGAATAGTCGAACTCCGAGATCACGAACTCGCGGAGCGGCGTGGTGTCGCCCGCCAGCAGCGGCTTGAGGGATTTACCTTCGATGATGTGGTCGGGAACCTCGCCGCCGCAGGCCTCGATGAAGGTGGGCAGCAGGTCGATGGATTCGACCAGCGCATCGCTGACGGTGCCGCGCGAGGCATCGCTGTCGCGAGACGGGTCCATGACGATCAGCGGGATCTTGACCGAGCATTCGTGGAACAGGTCTTTCTCCCCCAGCCAATGATCGCCCAGATAATCACCGTGGTCCGAAGTGAAGACGATCAGCGTATTGTCGGCCTGCTCCGTCGCCTCCAGATGCGCCCGGAGGCGACCGATATGATCGTCAATCTGTGTGATCAGCCCCATGTAGACCGGGATCACCCGCTCGCGCACGCCGGGCTGGTTGAACACCTTCGCCACGCGGGTGTCGTGGAACGCGGCGAGAAACGGATGGGCATTCTCGCGTTCCGCCTCGGATCTATGGGCGGGAATGACATCGGCCTCGGAATACATGTCGTGGTACGGGGCGGAGGCAACATAAGGCCAGTGCGGCTTGATGTAGCTGAGGTGCAGGCACCACGGTTGATCGCCCGCGTCGTCGATGAACGCCATGGCGCGGTCTGTGGTATAGGCGGTTTCGCTATCTTCCTCGGGGCATTTGGCGGGGCGGTTGGCATGCTCCATATGCCAGGCGGAAAGCGCCTCACCCTTGTCACCCTCAGGCGCGTTGGCCCAGCTTTCCCAAGGGCTTTCGCCCTCCATCCCCTTGGCGCGCAGGTGGTCGTTGTAGTGCGACGGCGCGCGGCCTTTCGCGGGGTGGACGCCGTCCATGCGGTCCCACAACTCGAACCCCGCCTGCTCCATTAACTTGGCCTCGGCGGTGGTGCGGTCCACGCCCAGGCGCTCCATCCCCTCCCCATCGGGAACCACGTGGCTCTTGCCGCAGAGCGCCGTGCGCACACCGAGGGGCCGCAAATAATCGCCAATGCCCATCTCACCCACACGCAGGGGAAACGAGTTCCAGGTGGAGCCATGGCTGCGCGGATAGCGCCCGGTGTAGGTGCTCATCCGGCTAGGGCCGCAGACGGGCGATTGCACGTAGGCGTTGGTGAAGCGCACGCCCTGCGCCGCCAATGCGTCGATGTTGGGCGTGCGTTGGGTCGGATGCCCATAGCAGCCCAGGTAATCAAACCGCAGCTGATCACACATGATGAACAGGATATTTGGCGGACGCTTTGCCATGGTGCTTCAGGTCACGCGGGAGCGGTGCTGGAACTCGGGCTGTTTCCAGACCTCATCGGTCAGGATGCGCTCCATCGTGTCGACGGCCTTGTGGATGTCGTCCACGTTGATGAACAGCGGCGTGATGCCGAAGCGCATGATGTCGGGCTCGCGGTAGTCGCCGATCACACCGTTGGCGATGAGCGCCTGCATCAGCGGGTAGCTGTGCTCGAACCGGAAGGCGACGTGACTGCCGCGGGTGTGCGGATCACGGGGGCCGGCAAAGCTGACGCCCTCGCAGCGCTTCTCGACCTCGGCGATCATCAGTTCCGACAATTCAATCGACTTGGCGCGCAGGTCGTCCATGTCGACCTCGTCCCAGACATCCAGCGCCGCCTTGAGCAAGGAGAAAGCCGCAATCGACGGCGTGCCGATGCGCATCCGGTCGATCTTGCCGGGCATGGGGCGGAACGATGTGTCGAAGGCAAAGGGCGCCTCGTGGCCGTACCAGCCCGACAGCGCCGGTTCGACCACGTCGAGCAAGCGTTTGGCCACATAGATGAACGCCGGCGCACCGGGGCCTGCGTTCACATATTTATACGTGCAGCCGACGGCGAAATCGACGTCTGTGCCCGCCACGTCCACCGGCACCGCACCGATGGAGTGCGCCAAATCCCAGACAACGACGGCGCCCTTGGCGTGGGCCTTCTCCACGATGGCCTTCATGTCGTGCTTGCGGCTGGTGCGATAGTCAACCTCGGTGATCATCACCACCGCGACCTCTTCAGTTATCGCGTCCAGCACGTCCTCCGGGTCGGGGATCTGCAGGGAATAGCCCGCGTCCTTCAGCTTCATCAGCCCTTCGACCATGTAAAGATCGGTGGGGAAGTTGCCGTTGTCCGACAGGATCACCTTGCGGTCCGGCACCAGTGCGATACCTGCCGCGACGGCCTGAAATACCTTGATCGACAGCGTGTCGCTGACCACCGTGGTGCCTGCGGGCGCGCCGATCAGCTTGCCCACCCGGTCGCCGAGCGTATTGGTCTGCATGAACCAATCCTTGGTGTTCCAGCCTCGGATCAGCTCCGTGCGCCATTCGTCCATCAGGAACTCGTTCATCGCATCGGGCGCGGCCTTGGGCATCGGCCCCAGCGAGTTGCCGTTGAGGTAGATCACCCCTTCGGGCAGGTCGAACATGGCGCGGGTCTTGGCAAAATCAGTCATCGGGTGCTTTCAGGGAATTGGGGAATTTTCAGAGCGTAACCCAGCCCTCAGGCGGCTCTTTGCCGGGGTGGACGGCGTTGCAGTTGGGGCAGGTCCGCGCCTCTTGCGACTCATAGAAGGCTTCATAGACGGGCGGCAGGTCGCGGACGATGGATTCCAGCTGCAACTCGGCGCGATGCACCAGCGTGCCGCACTCGAAGCAATACCACTCGATGGCATCGAATTCTCCGGTCTGGCGCTTGGGTTCGACGACCAGGCCGATGGAGCCCTCTTGCGGGCGCTGCGGCGAGTGGCGGACGTGGGGCGGCAGCAGGAAGATCTCTCCCTCGCGGATCGGCACGTCATAGAACTCCTTGCCGTCATAGAGCTTCAGGACCATGTCGCCTTCAATCTGATAGAAGAATTCTTCCACCGGATCGTCATGGTAATCGGTGCGCTTGTTGGGGCCGCCCACGACGGTCACCATCAAGTCCGCGTCTTCCCAGATCTGCTGGTTGCCCACTGGCGGCTTGAGCAAGTGGCGGTGCTCATCAATCCACTGCTTGAAATTGAATGCGGCTAGTCGTGACATGAGATCCTCCCTTCTGCCGAAGATACGGTGACCCCCAGCTACACTTTCGATCAGTGATCGAGCTATTCACCTTCGCGATAACAAATGCGTGGCATCACAGCTTCAGACCACAGGATGCAAACGCCGCGCGGGTCGCAGACTTCTCGGCCTCTGTCAGCTCCAGCATCGGATGGCGTACGCGGCCGCCGGTCTGGCCCAACAGCTCCTGCCAGTATTTGCCGTGCGCCGTCGGCTTGCCGCCCGGCTTGGTGCGGTGGATCGCGTCGCGCACGGGATCGAGGCTGTCGCGCACCTTGCGCGCCTGATCGAACTTACCCGCAAAGGCCAATTCCGTATACTCGTGCATCCGCAAATCGTTGGCCGTCTGAATCTGGTACGGCGGGGAGGAGCAGAGGTACAATTGCCAGCCCAACTCCTCGATATTGTCCAGCCAATCGGGCTCGGCCGAGGTGGAAACAAGGATCTTGTCGCCAACCATTTCCGTCAGCTTCGCGTACATCGCACGCGGGACCGAGTATTTCACCGCCATGATGTTGGGCAATTCCGCAATGCGGGCGCAGGTCTCGGGCTGCATCAGGTAGCCGCTGTCAGGGTGGCTCCACATCGCGATGCCGATATCCAGGCGGTCGCAGAGGTACTTGTAATAGTTATACAGCAGCTCGTCGCGGTCGCTGGCAAAACTCAGCATCGGCGCGTGCACAACCACGTAATCCGCGCCACACTCCTGCGCGTGATAGCCCAGTTCCAGCACGTTGTTCACATTCTGGTCCGAGATCGACATGATCGTCCCGGCTTTGTCGCCGCATTCATCAGCCGCAATCGTCATGTTGTCTTTGCGTTCCTGCATCGACATCGACCAGAACTCGCCCTGCTTGCCCGCGACGAACAGGCCCTGAATGCCCAGATCGTCGATCCAGTGGCGGATGTTTCGACGCAGCCCGGCCTCATCAAGGTTCAGGTCGTCGTCAAACGGGTTCAACGCCGCCGCCCAGATGCCGCGCATGGTTTCCCGCGAATAGGCTTTGGCCTGGTGCTTTTCGTATTTCATGACGTTGGCTCCTGCTGTCGCGCAATCCGCTGTGACTTTGAAGAAGATAGCACCAAGGGCGGGCCTGAACGCCACATGAATCAGCCCTATGTTGCTATTCGTTAATTGTATATCAGATGGAATTCATCTTACCCTTTCAGAGAGACCAGGCGCATCCCCGAGGACCCCCAATGGCACCACACCATTCCCGCATCGTTGAACGCGCACTCACAAGGCTGAAGTTGCGCCAATTGCAATTGCTGATCGCCGTCGGTCAGCATGGAAACATACAGAACGCGGCGACCGAGGTCGGCATATCCCAACCGGCAGCAACAAAGATGATTCAGGATCTTGAGCTGGATTTTGAGGTAAAGCTGTTCCGCCGCACCAACCGCGGCGCCCTCCCTACGGTGTTTGGAGAGACCCTTATCCGCCACGGCAAATTGATCTTCTCGCAAGTGTCCAATGCCGCGCAGGAATTGGACGACCTCAACGTGGGCAACAGCGGGAGGGTCGTCATCGGGACGCTTCTGGCGGCGTCGTCGCAGCTGTTGCCAACGGCGATCGAGTCGGTGCTGCGGACCCGACCAAAAGTGATGATCAAGGTTGTCGAGGGGACAAACGACGCGTTGATGCCGGCGCTTCTGGCTGGCGAAATCGACATCGTGCTTGGCAGGTTGCCCAACTTGCGGCACCGCTCGAAGCTGGTGCAGGAACGGCTGTTTGGCGAAAAGGTGCTTGCGGTGACGGGACCGAAACATCCGTTGGCCGGCAAAACGGGCGTGACGTTTGAAGACTTGAAACGGTTCACATGGATTCTGCCGCCGTTGGAAACCACGCTGCGTCGCCAGGTCGATCAGTACTTTGTCAAACGGGAGCAATACGCACCCGCAATCGCTGTGGAGTCAGTTTCGTTTTTGGCGAACCGGGCGCTCTTGCGAACCCGTGACTTCATCGGACTGATGCCTGAGCACGTCCCTTCGTTGGATATCGAGAACGGCCTTTTAACGCGGATTGATTGGGACGTTCCGTTCGGTGCGGGCTCGGTCGGCGTGTCGCATCGGGGCGAGGCAAGCCTATCCCCGGCGAGCATCGCGTTTCTGGAGGCGCTAAGGGCGGCCGTGTCCGAGAATTAAGCCGAACGCGCGAAAGCCCGCCTCGGGTCCGAGGCGGGCCTACCCTTGCATGTCACCGTCATCAGGCAGCAAGATCAAAGAACAGGATTTCGGCGTCAGCCCCATTTGCAAACGTCAGCGTCCCATCGCCTTCAATCGCAAGCCCGTCGCCTTTTGACAGGGCGACGTTGTTCACAGTCAACGCCCCGTCTGCCACCTGCACCCAGGCCTTGCGGCCCGCAGGCACATCGGCGGTGAACGACTGATCGCCGCGCAAAGTGGCCGCATAGACGCTGGCGTCAGCCTGTGTCGCCATGGAACCGTCCCGCCCGTCGTGGGACAAGAACAGTTTCAGTTTGCCGTCCTTGTCCGCAGGTGAGAGATCAATGGTGTCGTAGGCAGGCGCTGTGTTCTGCACGTCCGGCAGCAGCCAGACCTGCAAGAACCGCATTTCGTCAGTCTCGGACGGGTTGAACTCGGAATGGGTCACACCCGACCCTGCGCTCATGTATTGCACGCCACCGGCGTCCACGACCGAGCCGTTGCCCATGCTATCCTTGTGCGCAAGCGCGCCCCCCATGACGTAGGAGAAAATTTCAGCGTTCTTGTGCGGGTGCTGCCCGAAGCCTTTGCCCCCGGCGACAAGGTCATCGTTGATGACGCGCAGGTTGCCGAAGCCCATGTGGGCCGGGTCGTAGTATTCACCGAAGCTGAAACTATGGGCGGACTTGAGCCAGCCGAAGTCCGCTTTGCCACGCGCGTCGGCAGGGCGGCGGGTCAGCTTCAGGGTATCTTGGTGAGTGATGTCTTAGTGAAGTGTCATTTTGTCATTCCTTTCGAAAGAGTGGACGTTGAGCGCTACGATTTGCGCGCCAACGCCGTTGAAGTCTCGACCAGCTGCGTCACGGTCGTTTCAAGGAATTTCGCCTGCATCTCCGTGACCAAGGCGCCATCTCCGTCAAACGCAGTTGCCCCACTTGAAACAGCGACTTGGGCGGGCACGACAGTGACCCCGATATTGCCCAGGATCATCCGAAGGTGAACGAGGCCGCGCAAACCACCCAGAGCACCGGGCGCGACGGATCCGAGGGCCGCAACCTTGCCGGAAAAGGCCCACAAGACAGGCTCACTTTCCGTGTGCGGGCGCGAGATCCAGTCCAAGGCGTTCTTCAGCAAAGGCGCGACAGAGCTGTTGTATTCCGGCGACGCGATGAAGAACCCGTCATGGTCCACAAACAACTGTTTAAGGCGCTTTGCGGCCTCTGGCAGGCCCGTGGCCGCTTCGATATCGCCGTTGTAAATCGGCATGACGAAATCCGCGAGATCGATCAAAGTGACCTCTGCCCCCGCCGCTTTGGCGGTGCTCGCAGCCAAGGCTGCGAGCTTCTTGTTGGTCGAGGCTTTGCGCGCACTTCCGGCGAACATAAGTAGCTTGGTCATGGCATTTGCTTTCCGTACAACGGGTTTGTCGCCGACAATCAGGCCTTCAGGCTTTGTGGGATGAAACCGTCCACAATCGGCAACTTGCGAAGCGCAAACGCACCGCCGCCCTGAACCGCGACAGCAACGCTAAGTGCTACCAACAGCAAGGGGAATTCCCAACCGCCGTTGGGCGCGCTGAACAGCCAACCGTTTGCGGCGTGGACCCAGACCGAACCGATCAGGAGCGGGAGCGACAACAGGGCAACAATCCGGGAATAGAGGCCCAGGATCAGAGCGGTCCCGCCCGCGAGTTCGGCGAAGATCGTCAGATATGCCGCAATCGCGGGCAGGCCGAGGCTTTCAAAATAGCCGACTGTGCCGGGGATCGTGAAGGTGAGGAGTTTCAGGAGGCCGTGGGCCAACAGGACAACGCCAAGGGAAACGCGGGTGATGAAGGCGCCGTAGTTCAGTTCAGTTTCGTTCGTCATTTTCTTGCTCCAGATGTGTGCTTTGTTCTGGGAGTGATATTGCACGTGACCACCTGATTGATAATACTGCCCCTCGGAAGATAACTCGTTCCATTTGGTTGATAATAGACATGGATCATATTTCACGCGTCGGCGTCTTCTTGGCCGTGGTCAAAGCTGCCAGCTTCAACGGCGCTGCGAACGCCTTGGGCATCACCAGTTCCGCTGTGTCCAAGCAGATACAGAACCTGGAGCACGACCTGCAAATCAAACTGCTGAACCGTACAACGCGCAATGTCTCCCCCACCGAAGAGGGCGCTATATATTATGAACGTGCCACCCGTGCACTGGAGGATTTGCAAGAAGCCGAGGACCAGATCAACGAGTTGAAATCCCGCCCGCGCGGCCCCTTGAAGGTGAGTCTGCCTCAGAGCCTCGGGATCAAGTATTACGGTGACGCCATCGCGTCGTTTGCCGCCCAATACCCGGAGGTAGAGCTGGACGTGAGCCTCGACGACCGCCTTGTCGATATCGCCACTGAGGGGTTTGATCTTGCGGTGCGCATCGGCTCGCTCAAGGATACGAGCCTGATCGCGCGCCGGATGGCTGATTGTCCTCTCGTGCTATGCGCCAGTCCCGCTTATCTCCAGACGCACGGGGTCCCGCAACAGCCCGACGATCTGGCGCATCACAATGTTCTGGCCTTCACCGGGAACAGAGGGCCCCATGAATGGCGGTATACCGATAGCGCCGGGGAAACCGGCCAAGTGTCCTTGCAAGGCAATTTCAAATCGGACTCGGGCGAGATCCTGTGTCAGGCCGCGCTGAAACATATCGGCATCGTGATTTTGCCAATCTTCTATGTGGCCCGGCACCTCAAGTCCGAAGATCTGCAAATCGTTCTGCCCCACCTTTCGACCTTCCCCAAACGCGAGATCTTTGCGGTGTTTCCGCCCAGCCGATTTCAACCCACAAGGCTTCGCCTGATCGTCGATCATTTGGTTGCAGCATCTAAACAGCTTCCCTGGATGCCGTGACCCAGGATCGGCTGACGTCGGCCCCGGAACTTGATCCCGACACGACCGCCAAGCTTGCTCAAGAGTTCCACTTGGTGAAACGCCATGTCGACGGTACCGGTAGCGTCCAACTATCCTGCATCCAGGTTGCGGCCCCAAATTCAGGCCGTGCAAGGCAAACTGGAGGGATAAAATGAACGCTCAGGACGCATCGACGCTGACGCAGGCCGACGGCTCAACCGTAACCCCCGGCTACATGCCCGGTTTTGGCAATGACTTTGAAACCGAGGCGCTGCCCGGCGCCCTGCCCCAAGGCATGAACTCTCCGCAGAAGGTGAACTACGGTCTTTACGGAGAGCAGCTTTCCGGCACCGCCTTCACCGACGTGCGGCCCGAGCGGACGTGGTGCTACCGCATCCGCCCTTCGGTCAAGCACTCCCACCGCTACACCAAGATTGATCTGCCGCATTTCCGTTCCGCCCCCGACATCCATCCCGATGTCACATCTTTGGGCCAGTACCGTTGGGATCCGGTGCCCCATTCGGGCGAGAAGCTTACGTGGCTGACAGGCATGCGCACGATGACCACGGCGGGCGACGTGAATACCCAAGTCGGCATGGCCTCTCACATCTATCTCGTGACGGAATCCATGAAGGACGCATATTTCTTCTCGGCCGACAGCGAGATGCTGATCGTCCCGCAAGAGGGTCGTCTGCGATTTGCCACCGAATTGGGCATCATCGACGTTGAACCCAAGGAAATTGCAATCATCCCGCGCGGCCTCGTCTACCGGGTCGAGGTGCTCGAAGGGCCTGCCCGTGGCTTCGTCTGCGAGAACTACGGCCAGAAATTCGAACTTCCGGGCCGCGGCCCCATCGGCGCCAACTGCATGGCCAACCCGCGGGATTTCAAAGCCCCCGTTGCGGCGTTCGAGGACCGCGAGGTTCCGTCCACGGTGACGGTGAAGTGGTGCGGCCAGTTTCACGAAACAACGATCGGTCAAAGTCCGCTCGACGTCGTTGCGTGGCACGGCAACTATGCGCCCTACAAATATGATCTACGCACCTATTGCCCGGTCGGCGCGATCCTGTTCGATCACCCCGATCCGTCAATCTTCACAGTCCTGACCGCGCCGTCAGGACAGGAAGGCACAGCAAATATCGACTTCGTGTTGTTCCGGGAGCGTTGGATGGTCATGGAAGATACCTTCCGCCCGCCCTGGTATCACAAGAACATCATGTCCGAGATGATGGGCAATATATATGGCCAGTACGACGCAAAGCCGCACGGCTTTGTCCCCGGTGGGGTCAGCCTGCACAATATGATGTTGCCCCATGGGCCGGACCGTGACGCGTTCGAGAAAGCCTCCAATGCCGACCTGGGCCCCGACAAGCTGGACAACACCATGTCCTTCATGTTCGAGACCCGCTTTCCCCAGCAACTGACCCAGTTCGCAGGCAAGGAAGCACCGCTGCAAGACGACTACATTGATTGCTGGAAGGACATCGAAAAGAAATTCGATGGCACGCCGGGCAAGAAATGAAACTATATACGTATTGGCGATCTACCACGTCCTACCGCGTGCGGGTCGCGCTGAACCTCAAGGGGATCGCCTATGAGGCGGTCCCGGTGGATCTGGTCGCGGGCGAGCAGCGCGCACCGGATTACGCGGTGCTGAACCCCGGCCAAGGCGTGCCGACACTTGTGTTGAACGACGGCACCGTGCTGACGCAATCCATGGCCATTCTCGACTGGTTGGAAGAAACCCACCCCGATCCGGCACTGTTGCCCGGGGACGCCGTGGCGCGTGCGCAGGTGCGTGCGGCGGCGCTGACCATGGCTACGGATGTGCACCCGGTGAACAATCTCAGGGTGGTGGGCAAGTTGAAATCCATGGGCCATTCCCAGGATGAAGCGGTAGATTGGATGAACGATTGGATGACGCGCGGCTTTACCGCGCTCAGCCGCCTGATCCGGGACGACACCGCATTCTGCTTCGGTGACGCGCCGGGGCTGGCCGACCTCTGCCTTGTCCCGCAGCTTTACAACGCGCATCGCTGGGGCTGCGATCTGACGCCTTTCGCGCGATTGACCGAGATCGAGGCGCGCTGCCTTGCCCTGCCCGCATTCGACCGCGCGCGGCCCGAAACACAACCTGACGCCTCCTGAAGCCTTCAAGAAGGATACTCCGATGACTGATCTGATCCGCTCTTGGGTTGAGACCGCGAATGACGCGGACAGCCCCTTCCCCCTCAACAACCTGCCGTTTGGTGTATTCTCAGCGGGCGACACACCGCGCTGCGCCACCGCGATTGGCGACAAGGTTCTAGACCTTTCTGCCCTGCAATCGGCTGGTCTGCTGCCGGACCACGGATTTGACACGCCCGCGCTCAACTCCTTCATGGGCAAAGGGAAAGAGGCTTGGGCCGACGTGCGCCAGACCCTGACCGACCTGCTGCGCGAAGGCGCTGAACAGGACGTCGTGAAAGACGCGCTCCACGCTATGGACAGCGTCACTATGCACCTGCCCTTCACCGTCGCTGAATACACGGACTTCTACGCTGGCCGTCAGCACGCGTTCAACGTCGGCTCTCTGTTCCGCGACCCGGCCAACGCCCTGCCGCCCAACTGGTTGCATATTCCGATCGGCTACAACGGCCGCGCCTCTACGGTTGTCGTTTCCGGCACCGATTTCCACCGGCCCATGGGGCAGATGAAGGGCCCGCAGGACGACATGCCAAGCTTTGGCCCCTGCAAGCGCCTCGATATCGAGCTGGAGATGGGCGCGGTCGTGGGCGTGCCCTCGGAAATGGGCGCGCCGATCAGCGTGGATGAGGCCAACGAGATGATCTTTGGCTATGTCCTGCTAAACGACTGGTCCGCACGCGACCTTCAGGCGTGGGAATACCAGCCCCTCGGACCGTTCCAAGCAAAGGCCTTCGCCACCACGATCAGTCCCTGGGTTGTGACAAAAGCGGCGCTTCACGCGTTCCGCTGCGACACCCCCGAGCGCGAAAAGGAACTCCTTCCCCACATCAAGGACACCGGGCCGATGCTTTATGACATCGACCTGTCAGTCACGATGACCGCCCCCGGCGGCGCGCCCACGGTGATCTGCGAGACGAATTACAACACTTTGTATTACTCCGCCGCGCAGCAGCTGGCGCACCACGCCTCCTCGGGCTGTGCCATGCGCACGGGCGATTTGCTTGGGTCGGGCACCATTTCGGGTCCCGAGAAGGGCATGTTCGGCTCGCTTCTGGAAATGACATGGGGCGGCAAGGAGACCCTGACGCTTGAGGGCGGTGAAACCCGCACGTTCATCGAAGATGGAGACACGCTGGCCCTGCACGGCCATGCACAAGGCAACGGCTACCGCATTGGCTTTGGCCCCTGCACAGGCACCGTGCTTCCGGCCAAAGGCACCTGAAAAGGAGGGCTCGTGATCGACGCCCCTATGCAGACCCCGTCGCCGCAGTTTATTGCGGCGACGGAACTTACGGCGAACCGCGCCAAGGTCAGCCATCGCGCGGGCCGATCGGTCAGCAACATCGGCGGCCTTTTAGCTGGTTAACTGGCACCGCGATCAGGCCTGATCCGCGAAACTCCGCCCAATTGCCCTTGCAGTGGTTTGGAGCTGTTCAAGATGCTTTTCCACCACTGCTTCTACCGAGTGATCGTTGGCATTCCAGACAAGGTTGATGGCGCCGACCGGCTCTGAATCCGCCAGAATCGGAACCGCGACGGCAGAGGGTAGCTCTCCATAATCAACCGCCCGGCCCCAATGCCCGGGGGCGCGTGTCGCATAGCCCCGTTCCGCGACTTCGTGCAGAATTTTCGGCAGTTGCGGCAAAGCGGCTGCGTCCTTGCGCGCCAGCTTCGGCAGCAGATCGTTCAGCGCCTGAAGCCTCGCCGTTTGCGAAAGTCCCGACAGGTAGGCGGGTCCAAGAGCCGAGAATACCGGTGACGGGCGGAAACCCACCGCGTCGGGATACACCCCGTGTTTCTTGAACACCCGCGTCGTATCCACAATCTCGACCCGGCCCTCACCGATGGCCGCGGCCAGATCCACCCCAAGCCCGGTTTCAGAGGTGAGCGTCACGACATCTTCCTTCGCAACACCCACCAAGCGGTCAACCAGGTCAGGCATGCCGCCGGCATTGGGAAAGCCTGTGCCTAACTGATAACAACCATCGCTGCTGCGCCGGGTCAGCCAGCGCTGATTTTCCAAAGTGGCGCAGATTCGAAGCAGCGTCGGCTTTGACAGGCCCGTTTGCGCAGCAAGGGCCGCAAGCGAAGTGGCCCCGGCCCCATGGATGGTTTCAAGAACTGACAGCCCGCGTTCGATAGATCTATTTAATTTTGTCATAAATGCGTTCCACCTAGTGTAACACTAAATCGACTTGGGCGACGGCAATCAATAGATGTTTCTCAAGTGTTTGGTGGCCCCAATGAGGAGATTGGGGCAGCTAAATCAGTCACGCGAGGGAGGACACCGTGTCAGACGTCAAAAAGAATCCGTTTCTAGAATACGTCATCGCTGCGTTGTCACTTCTTGTGATCGGCGTCGTTTTTTACGTGTCCGTCTTCGGCGTGTTTTCGGATTCCTACCTGCGGGTGGGAATGTTGCTGGTGGGCGGCCTGCTGATTATCCTGTCGGGTTTTGGGCGATCCCGAAACCTGTTCGACCGCGCCCTGCTCAGCGCGGTAGCAATCGCGCTTTTCCTTAGTGTTTACCAATACTTCCAAGCTGCGACACAAATCGAAACAGGGCTTTATTTCCTGTCCAATGCAGACATCTGGATGGGCCTTCTGGGCCTGATCGCCGTCATCGAGCTGACGCGCCGCTCCGTCGGCCTAGTCATGGCCACCGTGGCAGGCACGTTGCTGGCATATGGGGCATTCGGGCATATCGCACCGGGCTTCCTGCGCCACGCGGGCATCTCCACGGAAGAGTTGATGACCGTCCTGTGGTTCTCGTTCGACGGCGTATTTGGCCGCCCGATGGCGACGGTTGTATCCACGATCTTGATCTTCATCGTCTTCGGCGCGCTACTTGAACTGCTCGCCATCGACGTGGTTCTGGTGCGTCTTGCGATGGCAGCTACGGGCCGGATGCGCTCTGGCCCGGCAGCGGCGGCAACGGTTGCCAGCGGCTTGTTCGGCACCATTTCCGGCAGTGCCGTGGCCAACGTGGTCGGCACCGGTGTCATCACGATCCCGCTGATCAAGAAACGCGGCTTCACGGCGCGCTTTGCGGCAGCTGTTGAATCTGCGGCCTCCAGTGGCGGGCAGATCACGCCGCCGATCATGGGGGCCGTGGCGTTCATCATGGCCGATGTCACGGGCATGCCCTACCTTACAATCTGTGCCGCCGCCGCCGTGCCCGCACTGCTGTATTACGGAGGCCTGTTCGTGGCGATTTCCAGTGCCGCGCGCAACATGGACCTGCCGGAAGAGCCGCGCCCGAGCATCACCTTCAACTGGCGCGAGCTGACGCAGATGGGCATTTTCGTCCTGTCGCTCGCGGGGATTGTCATCACCATGGTCGGGGGCTCCTCTCCTGCCTATGCAGGGTTCATCGGTGTCGCGCTTGCCGCCGTTCTAGGTTTCGCGATCCGGCCCGACCTGCTGAGCAATGGGCAGGCGTGGTTGAAGTTCGTTCGCTCCGCCGGGCTGATCTCGGCGCAACTTGTCGTTATCGTCGGCGCCGTCGGGATCGTCATCGGCGTGCTGAATATGACCGGCGTGGGACTGCGGTTTGCGTCCCTCCTGTCCGGCCTGGCCGATGACCAACTGATCCTGTCTCTGGTGCTGATGGCCATCGCGTGCCTGCTTCTGGGCATGGGGATGCCGACGGTGCCAGCCTACCTGATCATCGTCCTGGTCATGGGACCGTCCTTGCAGAACCTCGGTGTGCCGATCGTCCACACGCATATGTTCGTGCTCTACTTTGGCGTCCTGTCTGCCATTACGCCGCCCGTGGCGCTTGCGGCCTTCGCGGCCGCCCCCATCGCGGGCTCCAGCCCCATGGCCACAGCGTTCGAGGCTTCGCGGCTGGCGCTACCGGGCTTCGTGATCCCGTTCGCGTTCATCTACCAACCCGCGCTTCTATTGGGGACAGGTTTCCCTCTGGCAGAGTCGGTTCAGGCGATCCTCTTCGTCCTGCTCGCCACCGTGCTGATCTCTCGTGCCTGCTATCCGCGCCGGGGCAAGTCCTACATGGTTCCTGTGGGCCTCGGGCTTGCTGTTGCCCTGATTTTCTTCGGACCAATGGTGTCCTGGATCGCCGCCATCGCCGCCCTTGGGCTGATGTACGTCGACCGGCTGGACATCAACGTTAAAAACCAAACCACGTGATCAAAACTGGGAGACCCGATCAATGACCACAACAAACCTCACCCGCCGGTCCATCATGGCAGGCACCACGGCCCTTGCCGCTGCCAGCATGTTGCCCGGCTCGGCCTTCGCCCAAACCCTGCTGCGCATGTCGACGCTTGGGCCCGGCACCAGCCCCAACCTGGTGATGACAACCTTCGCCAACATCATCAACGCCGATCTGGACGACTACGAAATCCAGATCAACGCCACCGGGGCCGCCACGCGCCACGTGTTGGAAGTGGCCATGGGCCGCACCGCGTTCTGCATGTCCTCGCCAGCGCTGCACGCGCTCATGTCCAACCAGCGCGCCATGTTCGAGACCATCGAGCAGGC
Source organism: Gymnodinialimonas sp. 57CJ19 (assembly GCF_038396845.1). NCBI lineage: Bacteria > Pseudomonadati > Pseudomonadota > Alphaproteobacteria > Rhodobacterales > Paracoccaceae > Gymnodinialimonas > Gymnodinialimonas sp. 57CJ19. The sequence continues at coordinate 1,888,533 of NZ_CP151587.1, read as the reverse complement.
CCCTGAACTGGCGACACGTCTGCGCACGGTTCTGAACTTCCCCATGGGTGTCTATCACATCGCGGCCTATGCCTCTTCCGGCATCACGTCGATGGCCGACGCCGCTGGCAAGCGCGTCTTCCTGGGCCCTCCCGGCGGCGCCGCTTATTCCACCATGTCGCGTCTGTTTGAAGCCGTTACCGGCCTTGTTGCGGGTGAGGACTATGAGGCCGTTCAACTGGGTTGGGACGCCGCCGCGGCCTCCTTCCAGGATGGCAACCTCGACATCTACTGCAACCCAACGAACGCGCCGAGCCCGGTTCTGACGCAGATCGCCGTCACCAACGAGATCCGCTTCTTGGGCATCCCCGCCGATCAGCTGGAATCCGAGGGCATCCAGGCACTCGCCGGCCGCCCCGGTTTTGGCCTCGGCACCTTGCCCGCTGGCATCTATGGCGACAATCAGGTGAACGAGGAAGACACCACGACGCTCCGCGTGACCGTGGGCATCGTCACCAATGACGAGGCCGATGAAGAGATGGTCTACGAGATGACGCGCAGCTTCTTCAACGGCGTAGCCGAGATGCGCGAAGGCGCGCCGTGGCTTGCAGCCGTGACGCCGGAAGGTGCCGTGCGCGATCTCAACATGCCGCTTCATCCCGGTGCGCTTCGTGCGCTTGAGGAACTGGGTGTGACGATCCCTGACGTCGGCCGCGGCTAATTCAAATTCAGGCCGGGGCGGTCTCGCCCCGGCCACATAGACAAAAAGGATGCCCGGATATGACCAAGAACGTTCTCTTCATCATGTGCGATCAGCTGCGGTGGGACTACTTGTCTTGCACCGGGCACCCCCACCTCCATACGCCCAATATCGACGCGCTGGCCGCACGCGGTGTCCTGTTTGACCGCGCCTACGTGCAGTCGCCCATCTGCGGCCCGTCCCGGATGTCGTTTTACACCGGACGCTATGTCAGCTCTCACGGGTCAACGTGGAATGGCATTCCCCTGAAGGTCGGCGAAATGACCCTGGGCGATCACCTCCGCCCCCTTGGCGTGCGCACCGCGCTGTGTGGCAAGACCCATATGACCGCCGACGTGGACGGGATGAAGCGCCTTGGCCTGTCTCCCGACAGCACCATCGGCGCGCTGGTCTCGGAATGCGGGTTTGAACCCTATGAGCGTGACGACGGCCTGCACCCCGACGGCCCCCGCTATGCCCGCAACAAGGCTTATGACGCCCACATGAAAGCCAAGGGCTACCCCGACGAGAACCCATGGGATACCGTCGCCAATGCCGCCGAAGACGAGGATGGCAACATCCTCAGCGGCTGGTTCATGGACAACGCCGACAAACCCGCCCGCGCCGCCGATGAGGACAGCGAGACCCCCTACATCACCGACCGCGCGATGGATTTCATCCAGGAGGCGGGCGACACACCCTGGTGCCTGCACCTGAGCTACATCAAGCCCCACTGGCCCTATATCGTGCCCGCGCCCTATCATGACATGTACGGCCCCGAGACGCATCTGGACCCGGTACGCAGCGAGGCCGAGCGCACCGATCCCCACCCCGTCTATGGCGCCTTCATGGAAGAACGCGTCAGCCGCGCCTTCTGCGATGACGGCACCCGCACCCGCGTCCTGACAGCCTACATGGGTCTGATCAAACAGATCGACGACCAGATGGGACGCCTGATGGCGTTCCTCGATGCCCAAGGTCTCACAGACGAGACGATGATCGTCTTCACCTCCGACCATGGCGATTATCTGGGCGACCATTGGATGGGCGAAAAGGAGCTCTTCCACGATGCCTCCTCCCGCATCCCGTTGATCGTGGTGGACCCCGCCCCCGAGGCCGACGCCACGCGTGGCATGACCTCCGCCGCACTGGTGGAAGCGATTGATCTGGTGCCCACCTTCCTTGACTATTTCGGCGGCGAAGAAGTGCCCCATATCCTTGAAGGTGCCTCCCTACGTCCCATCCTGCACGGCCAAGTGGAGGATGTGCGCGATGTCGCCGTGTCCGAGTACGACTATTCCATGCGCGATGTGCGCCGCAGGCTGGGGGTCGAGGTCAAGGATGCCAAGCTGACGATGCTTTTCGACGGGCGCTGGAAATACGTCTTCGCGGAAGGCTTCCGCCCGATGCTGTTTGATTTAGACACCGATCCGCAAGAGCTGACGGACTTGGGCGCAGACCCCGCCCACGCCGATGAGACGGCCCGATTGGAGCGGCATTTCTTCGACTGGACCCGACGCACGGCGCAGCGCACAACCCGCTCGGACGCTTGGATCGCCGCGCGCGACACGGTCCTAGGCGAGGCCAAGGCCGGTATCCTGATTGGCTACCGCAATGAGGCTGAATTGCACGACGTCCTGCCAGAGACCGCGGCCAAACCCGCCCAGAAGGCGTCCTGACCCAATGGCCTCGGCGCGCGAGACCTTGCAGCGACTGTCACCGGTGCGTCCGTGGTTCCGTGGCAGGTCTGCGGCAGATTGGAAGGCCGACGCCTTTGCGGGCCTGACCAACGCCACCATCGTGCTGCCCCAAGGGGTGGCATTTGCAATCATCGCGGGCCTGCCGCCAGAATACGGGCTGTTCACTGCGATCATCGTGACAATCGTGGCAGCCCTTTGGGGGTCCTCTCGGGTCATGGTCTCGGGGCCAACGACCGCGATCTCCGCAGTGATGTTTGCATCGCTCAGCACCCTCGCCGTGCCGGGAAGCGAGGCCTATATTGCGCTGGCATTGGTTCTGACGTTTCTAGTCGGCATCCTGCAACTGACCGCCGGTCTGGCGGGGCTTGGCGGGTTGATCGCCTTCATTTCTCACTCCGTGATCGTGGGGTTCACCGCTGCCGCCGCCGTGTTGATCGGCGTGTCGCAACTGGGCCCTGCCCTGGGGCTGGCGGGTGGCGAAGGGGGCGTGATCCACCGCATTACGCAGATCACATCGGACCTTGGCAACATCAACATCAACGCGGTGATCATAGCCGGATTGACCCTGTGCACGTTGATTATCTCTACCCGCATCAGTCGCAAGCTGCCCGGCTACATTATTGCCCTTGTGGTCGGCTCCCTTGCCGCCCTGGCGCTCGGTTCAGAGGCGACCGGCGTGGCAATGTTCTCGCCCCTGGCCGCTGTCATGCCCTCTTTCGCCGCTCCAGAGGTGCAGTTCAGCACCATCGGCACGCTCCTGCCCGCAGCTGCTGCGGTCGCCTTCGTGGGTCTGCTGGAGGCAATATCCATTGGCAAATCCTTCGCCATCCGGCGCGGTGAAACCTACGATTCCAATCAGGAAATGGTCGGCCAAGGCTTGTCGAACCTGACCGGCAGCTTCTTTCAGTGTTACGCCGGTTCGGGGTCTTTCACCCGTTCCGGCTTGAACGCAGAAAGTGGCGCGACCTCTCCGTTCTCGGCGATTTTCGCGGCGGCCATCCTTGCCGTTCTCCTGATCGTGCTGGCCCCCTTCGTGCGCTTCGTTCCGGTGCCGGCCATGGCGGCAATCATTCTGTTCGTGGCTTGGAAACTGATCAACTTCAGCGAGATCCGCCACCTCGTGGCAACCAGCCGGTCTGAAACCTTCATCCTTGCCGCAACTTTCCTGGTCGGCATCTTCTCGGGTCTTGAGTTCGCCATCCTCGTCGGTGTCGTGGCCTCGCTCTCGGTGTTTCTGAACAAAAGTGCGCACCCTTTGGTGGCGGTCGGTGCATTGACCGAAGTCAACGGGCGCCGTGTCTTCATGAATGCCTTGACCTATGACCTGCCCCAATGCCCGCAGATCCGCTTTGTTCGGATCGAAGGCCCGTTGTTCTTCGCCTCGATCGAGCATGTCGAGCGCGAATTCCGCCAGATGGAGGAGCGTGACGGCTTCAAGACCTGCATTCTCAACCTCAAAGGTGTCGGCAAGATTGATCTGGCCGGGGCAGATTTCATCCTCTCGGAAGCGCGACGAGCCCGAGCGCATGGGAAAGATTTGCACTTGATCGCCGCCAACCCAAGCGTTCTCACAACTCTTGGTCAGCTGCACTGCCTGGACGTATTGGGCCCTGCAAACGTGCATTCAAACAAGTCAGATGCGATCCGGCCAGCCGTCGCGCGGGCCTCAGACGCTGTCTGTCGATCTTGTACGATCCGGTGCTTCCAAGAATGCGCCACCAAGCCCAAGGCCTGAGCACAGACCGCTCGGACGACTGAGAACCGGGCGAAGCCCGCGTCAGGCGGGCGGATCACGGCACCCTTGGTCCTAACCGCCCCATGACCTCGCGGTCGTTTGTCAGCGCACGCAACCATACCCCCACGCGTGCGCCCCTTGCCTCTGCAGCGGTCGCGCGCGGCCTTCTGTTTGATCCGTGAGTTGAGACTGGCGGGACCGCGGTCACCGCGATACGTTTGGTGGAGCGTCAAGGCGGTAAAGTTGCCAGAATGGTCGCCGTCGCCATGGAGAAAAAGAGGCCACAAATGCGCAGCGTGCAAACTACAAAGTCGTCACGGCCGTGCAACAGAACACGCCGTGGCGGGCCAAATGCACTGCACTGCGACGCTCGAGTTTTGGCAGCCACCGCCCAGAGCGCGCCTTTCCGACGGCTGGCTTCACCAAAGGCCCGGCACCTGTCGGTCGCTAACTTGGCCTCATTGCAACGGGCCCGCGCCGGTGCGGCGCAACCTGGTCAACGTTCGTGCCTCAAGTTCCTATGACGGACCGTGACCCCATGTGGGCGGATCGGGCTGTCATCCCCGACGGGGCCTTCACCAGCACGATCAAGGAGCCACGTCCGACAAAGTGGTTCGGCTTCCTGCTGTTGCCGGAGTTTACACTGCTGGCGTTCAGTTCTGCACTTGATCCGCTGCGCATTGCCAATCAGTTGGCACAGCATCCTCTCTATGGCTGGCATGTCGTCTCAGAGGACGGCATGCCGGCTTCATCGTCGTCGGGCCTTCCCGTCGGCGTCCACGGCAAACTTGAAGAGATTTCCGACGACCTCCCCCTGTTCATCTGCTCCGGCAACAATTGGAGCGATGCGGCCAGTACCAAGACACTGGGCACCGTGCGCCGCCGGGCGCGGTTCGGCGCAGTTCATGGTGGCATTTGCACAGGTGCGGCGACGCTGGCGCGGGCCGGTCTGCTGAAGGGCAAACAGTTTACCCTCCACTGGGAGAACCAGCCTGGCTTCATCGAGCAATTCCCCGATCTCGCTCCCACGGGGAGCCGCTTTGAGGAAGACGGCGATTTGTTAACCTGCGGCGGGGGGGCCGCCGCCGCCGAGATGATGTTGGTGCAGATCGCCCGCGATTACGGCCGTGACTTTGCGGTGGTCGTGGCGGACATGTGCTTGAACGACCCTGATCTGAGTGGCAGCCGTCCGCAAAGGTCTTCCATCGCGACGGCGGTGGCCACGCGCAACCCCAAGCTGGTGGGCGTGGTGCAGCAGATGTACCACAGTATTGAAGAGCCGTTGCTGATGGAAGAATTGGCCGAACAAGCGGGCCTGTCGCGTCGCCAGCTTGAGCGTCATTTCCGCAAATACCTTGGGGAAACACCCGCAAAAACCTACATGAACATCCGGCTGGAACGGGCGAGGTCCCTGTTGGTGGAGACCGACCACAGCATCAACGAAGTGGCGGCCGCGACGGGGTTCAGCTCTGCCCAGATCTTCTCGCGGCAATTTCGCGACCGATACGGTCAGACGCCTTACGGCACCCGGAAAGGCCGCAAGACGCGGGAAGGCTGACCACCCTTTCACGCGGTGGTCAGCCTTGTTGCTTAGCCGATCACGTTGTGCTCGGGGCCGTAGGGGAAGCCGGTGATGTTCTCGTTGCCGTCTTCGCCGATGACCAGAATGTCGTGCTCACGGTAGCCGCCTGCACCGGGCTGGCCTTCGGGGATGGTCAGCATCGGCTCCATCGAGATGACCATGCCAGGCTCCAGCACTGTGTCGATGTCCTCGCGCAGTTCCAGGCCCGCCTCACGCCCGTAGTAATGGGACAGCACGCCGAAGGAATGGCCATAGCCAAACGTACGGTACTGAAGCAGATCCCGCTCGGCAAAGAGGTCATTGATCTTGTGGGTGACTTCCGCGCACGTCGCGCCGGGCTTCAACAGGCTGATCCCCAGCTCGTGCGCCGCGACATTGGCCTCCCAGATCTTCAGGCTCGCGTCATCGACCTCTTCCACGAACAATGTCCGCTCCAGCGCCGTGTAGTAGCCCGAGATCATCGGGAATGTATTGAGGCTCAGAATATCGCCGCGCTGCAACTGGCGGGTGGTGACAGGGTTATGCGCGCCATCGGTGTTGATGCCGGACTGGAACCAGACCCAGCTGTCACGGATTTCGGAGTCGGGGAAACGGCGGGCGATCTCCAGCTCCATCGCGTCGCGGCCCGCCATGGCGATATCGACTTCGCGCGCGCCGGCCTTGATCGCGTCGCGGATGGCATAGCCGCCGATATCGGCAGTGTTCGCCCCGGCGCGGATCAGCGCGATCTCGGCCTCGGACTTATGCATCCGCAGGCGCATTGTGGCGGGGGCGATGTCTTTCGTCGCAGACGGCGCGAGGAACTCATTGAGCAGACCCATTTGGGTGATCGACAGGTGATCGCCCTCAAAGCCGATGACCTTGCCAGAGCCGGTGACCGACAGGATCGCGCGCCAGTAGTTGTTCCGCTGCCAGTCGGTGTAGGTGATATTGTCGCCATAACCGCGCCGCCAAGGCTGTGCCGCGTCAATGCCCGCGCTCATCGTGACAGTTTCAGTTGCGGTGATGACCTGCGCGTAGGGGCGCCCGAAAGAGCAATAGAGGAAGCCTGAATAATAGGCGACGTTGTGCATGGACGTCATGACACAGGCGTCGACACCCTCTGCGGCCATGACGGCCCGCAGGTTGCTCAGGCGGGCCTCATATTCGGCATCTGCAAACGGAAGGGTCTTCTCACCCTGGTGAAAACGGTAAAACTGCGGACGTTCCATCGAACCGACTCCTAACAAGCGCGTGGCGCAAACAGGGGTCGTGATCCCCCCCATCGCCCGTGCGACAAAGCAAGATCCCGGCGTTCAGGACGGTGAAGAAGGGCATGCACAAAGTGCTGGCGACGCCATCGCTCGCCCATGGGCGCAGAATGCCACCACGAAACGGGCCGGACAATTAAATTTGCGGCACATCAGGTCGCATTCAGGCGTTCGCGCGCGACTTTTTGCGTCGAACCAAGGGCGCCTTAGCGATAGGCGCCCAAAAGTCGAATTTCCGACCGTGTCACCCGACCGCCGCAGGCAGAGCATCGGTAGTTTGGCGTGTAGCGGTGCCCGCAGGTCCGGTGCTGAAAGACAAGCGGCACGCCAGAAGGATCATCGCACCACTGATCACCCCACTTCGCGAGCATCGCAATATAAGGGAAAAGGTCCCTGCCCTTCTTGGTCAAGTGGAAGGCTTCATAGCGTTCACTGTCTTCCACGGATTTGCGCTGCAAGACACCAAGCGCCAGCAGTTCCTTGAGGCGCATCGACAGAACCAGTGGGGGAATTCGCAGATACGACACGAGGTCATTGAACCTGCGCGCGCCGCGGAACGCGCTGGCAATGATCGCGGGCGACCACATGTCGCCAAACATTGCCATGACCTCAGCCGAGCCAAGATATTGCTGCCCGTGGCGCGCAGCGGAGTTGGCGCGGCGGCGGGAATGTGCTTCGACGCGCTCCTCCAAGCCGGCACCGGGCCCGGCTTCGGCGAAGGTGTCATAGGGGGTCAGGGGCTGCGCACAGGTGTCGCAGCTGATGATCAGATCGCAATCATTTCCGCAGGACACATGGTGAAACCAAGGCCCTTCCTTACCGTCGTCCCCCGACCACGTGTTGGCCCACCGCAGAATTGAGCAAAGCGGCTCCCACAGGGCCAGTCCCGCCTCGTCCAAATGGTATTCCATCCGCCGTCCGCCCGTCTGCGTAGGCTTCTTCTTCAGAACGCCCGCCTCTACCAACCGCTCCAGCCGATTGGACAAGACGGCTTTGGGCAGGCCCAGTTCTTCCTGCCAATCCGTAAACCTGCGCGTTCCGTGGAAGGCCTGACGCAGGATCAGAAGCGTCCAACCATCACCCATGACGGCAAGCGCCCGGACGACAGAAAACTTGGCGACCATCGCCTCTTCGATCCGATCATTTGCTTTCGTGTCTGCGGTCACAGCGCTGCTTTCATTGATACGCAAGGCACAATCGGGCACCTTTGCGCGCCACCTAACCCCGTTCCCGCCCGTCTATCAACGCGGTAGATCAAGAATTGTCGGCAACCAAAGGGTCAATGCGGGCAGAAGGATCACCAGTGCAAGGCGGACAAAGTCCGAGATCAGGAACGGCACGATTCCTTTGTAGATGTCCCCCAAACGGCTGTCGGGTAGCATGGATTTGATAATCAGCGCATTGATCCCGATGGGCGGAGTGATCATTCCGATCTCGATCACCATCACCATGACAATCCCCCACCAGATCGGGTCGAACCCGAGATCCAGGATGAGTGGAAAGACGAACGGCATGGTCAGAACCATCGCCGAGACCGTGTCAAACAAGGCACCCAGGATGATATAGATCACCATGAGGCCCGCGATGATTATCAGCGGATGAACCTCCAGTGCGCCGAGAACCTCGACAATACCGTCAGGCAATCGGGACAATGCCAGCGCATAGCCGAAAACCGTGGCACCGATCAGGATTACGTAGAGCATCGCGCTTGTGGCGGCGGTGGAATAGAGGTTTTGCCAGAACACCTCGAGGCTGATCTTCTCTTTGAAGATGGCGATGGCAACCGCCAATAGCGCCCCGACGGCGGCGGATTCGGTGACTGTGAAAATCCCGGAATAGATGCCGCCCGCCACGACGCCACCCAACAGCAGCGTGGACCAGCTTTCCTTCAGGGCTTGGCCCCGCTCTCGCCATGACGACCGCTCACCAGCCGGCCCGGCATCAGGATTCAGGCCGACGTAGACCCGGATCGCAATCATGTACCCCACCACGGCAATCAACGCCGGAATAAGTGCTGCGGTAAACAACGTCAGAATGAATTGCTCGGCCAACACGGCATAAAGCACGATAATGACCGACGGCGGCACCAGGATCCCCAACGTGCCCCCCGCAGCGATACTGCCGCTGGAAAGCGCCGGAGAATAGCGCCGCTTCACCATTTCCCCATGGGACACTTGCGTCATGGTCGATACTGTCGCGATGGAAGAGCCACAAACAGCGCCGAAGCCCGCACATCCGCCGATGGTCGCCAGCGCGAGTCCGCCCCGATAGTGGCCAAGGAAGGCATAAGCCAGCCGGTAAATATCACGCCCCATGCCACCGGAGGCGGCAAAGCTGCCCATGATCAGGAACAAAGGGATGATCGCAAACTCCAGGCTGGCAAAAACGGTCGACGCTTCGGTGCCAACGATGGAGAACGCCGCGTCCCAGTTGCGCAACACGGCGAAGGTCACAACGCCTGCCACGCCCATGGCAATGCCGATGGGGACGTGAAGGGTGATCATCAACAGCAACCCAACAACGCCTAAAAGGCCGATCATTTCCGATGTCATACGTGATCTTCCTTGGCATCTCTTGTGGATGTACCTGCCGCGATCCGGAGCGTCACAATGACCTGCATCGGAACCGATACGCAGACGATAATCGCCGCCGCCCACCACACCGGCCCAGTGGGGATGCGTGCGACGGTCGTGGTGGAGTTATAGGCTACTTCCTGGCCCGCGATGACGGTCATCTGCCAGGCTAGAACGGCGAGCGCGACAGTGGTGATCACTGCCCCGAAAGTGTCGAGGATGCGTGTCCAGCGAGGCCCGAGAGCCCCGCCAAGAAATTCAATCGCCACGTGTTTCCTGAGCAGAACGCCCGTTGGAAAACACGTAGCGACGACGATGATGATAATCAGGCTGGCCGCATCATGGGCCCAGACAATCGCGCTGTTGAACACCGCGCGTGCCGTCACCGACGCGAGCGTGACGCAGGCGATGGCAAGCAACCCGAGGATGCCAATGATGGCGGTCGGCTTGCTGATTTGCGTCACGACGCGGTGCAACGTGTCGACTATCCGGGACATGATGTGCCTCCCCTCAACGCGATCAGTTGGACTGCGCGCGATGCTCTTCCAGACGCGCCATGTAGGCGTCCATCACCGCATCACCGGCAGTTTCGCGGGCGTTCCCCGCCAAGTCGCCAGTGGCCTCGATCAATGCGTTCACCGCGGCATCCTCTGCTTCCACAATGACGTGGCCGCGACCGGTATATTCCTCGATGATGCTGCCGCGCTCACGTGCATAATAGTCGACGACCATCTGCTGCCAGACGTCACCGGCTTGCGTGAATACGGCCTGGCCTTCCGGGGAAAGCTCGGCGTAGCTGTCGGGGTTCATCACCACGGACATGGCCAGAACGCCCATCGGAAGAGTGTAGGTGTTGTCGGCCACTTCGCCGAGTTGGAACACGTCGAAAACCGCCCAATCCGCGAGAGAGCCATCCAGCGTCCCCCGGCTGATCGCCTCGGGCGTTTCCGTGATGCTGACGGCCTGTGGGACACCGCCCAAAGCCAGCACCGATGCTGTCTGGGTCTGGCCCAGAACGCGCAGTTGTTGGCCGGAAATCTCGGAAATGTCGCCCAAAGGCTCGGAGGTGTGAACCATGTAGGGGTCCGTCGTCCAAACGGTCACGACCTGCAATTCGTCACCTGTCTCAAGCGTACCATCAAGGTGCATCTGCCATGCGGCATAGCTGCCTTCATCAGCGCTGCGGGCGAAACCGGGAAGCTCAAACACCGAGTAGTGCGGGTAGGCGCCCAGGTTACGGCCCGGAACCAGAACAGCCATGTCAGCAATGCCAGAGGACACGATCCGGTCCTGCTGGTTCGGGTCACGACCCAGCGTGCCACCGGCGAAGACTTCAACGGAGAACTCGCCATTCGAGTTTTCAGTAAGCCATTCCGCCCAGGGCGTCAGCAAGTCCGTCACGAATGATGTGCTTGCTGGAATGTAGGTAGCGAGGCTAAATTCGCGCTCCTGCGCGCTTGCCATTCCTGCCGAAAGGGCCATCGCGCTGACAGCCATACCTGCTGCAAAAATGTTCCGGGTATTCATGTGAGATTCTCCCTCAGTTGTCCCGTCTGATTGACGGCTGGCGACCTTAGCGATTCGCCCATTCTCCCGACGTCATAGTGCACTTAACGAACCTTTAGTAAAACCTTTTCTGATCGCCGTGCGAACTTTAAAATCACGCACCAGCAGCTAACAACGGCCTTTAAGCGCACTATTTCAACATCTTGAAAACGATGGAGAGAATATGCCCGCTTACAATAGGTCCATTTATTGTATTTCGCCGTCGACTACCCAAGCTTGCAGTTGCTGGCGCTGGTCGTCTGACAGTGCCACCGATGTTCGCGCGATCGCGTCAATCATGACCTGCGTTGAACGCGCCTTGGCGATCAGCGTGTCTTGCAACCAGATTTCTTGCCGAAATCCAAAACTGCTCCGCCCGATACGGGTGACGCCCAAGCGAATATCGACGGTCGCGGGCCAATGAAGTTCCCGCAGAAACTCAACGGACAGCGCGGCAATCACGACAATCTGACCCGCGGCCAGATTGAACCGCTCGGGGTCGGACTGAAAAGCCACGCGGCTACATTCCAACAGCGTGGAATAGACGGCGTTGTTGATATGGCCCTGCACATCCTGATCGCCGAAGCGCAGCGTTTCTTGGGTGTGGAACGGAAGTGGCAACTGTGTCGACATCATCTCAGGCGTCAGTTTTTTCACGGGTCATAACCTGTTCAACCGCCGCAATTCGGGACTTGAGGAAGTCCAGAACACGCATATTGAAATCGTCAGCATCTTCAGCCCAGCCAAAGTGGCCCACATGGTCCATGCACTGGAATTCTGCATTGGCAATCTTGGTGGACAACTTTTCCATCACCTTCGGTGGCGCAGCAGCCAAATCGTGGCCACCGGCGATGCACAGGACTGGCACATTCATACTTGGCAGCACCTCGCGTGCATCAAACCTTGTGATCGCCTCAATCGCGGCGCGGAAGGTTTCGGGCTTCATCTGCGACACGACGCGGACCACCATATCGGTCGCGTCATTGGACAGTCCTGGCGCAAACATCTTGCCCAGCATCTTGGGTGCGAACTCCTCCAGGGTCCGCCCGGCATCCAGGGGGGCAACGCGGGCGCGAACAAACTCTTTCTGCCAGTCGCCCTCGGATTTGCCAAACGCCGCGCTGGTGGCCGACAAGACAAGGCCGTCGATCATCTCGGGCACCATGCCGTAGGTGCGGATCGCGATCATGCCGCCCATGGAGTGGCCGAGGACGATGTTGGTCTCGGTTTTCTCGTGGGCGATCAGCCTTGCCAGCGCCTCGGCCGCAACTTCAACCGAGAAATTTGCGGGCAACGGGCTGCATCCATACCCCGGCGCATCCCATGCGACGACCCGCAGACCCGCATCACTGAATGCGCGCAATTGATTGCGCCAGTATTCCTTCGCGCCAAACGCTCCGTGGAGCATGAAAACCGTCACGGGGCCTTCGCCGGTTACGGAATAGTCGGGGAGTGTTCGTGTCATAGTGTCATCCATTGTCGGCTTGCGGCGCAAACAGCGCACGCACGGCGGAGGGGTCCGTCTTGCCGCTAGGCAGGACAGGCAGCGCGTCGAGCACACGCAAATGTTCGGGCAGTTTGAAAACGGCGATCTTGGCCTCGGTCTTAAGGTGGTCGCACAGGTCCGGCAGGGTCAGACTGGCGCCGGGGCGCAGGGTGACGGCAACGCCAACCTTCTCGCCCATCTTGTCATCGGGAACAGCGACGGCCACAACCTCGGAGACGGCGGGATGCGACTGCACAAAGGCCTGCACTTCCTCGGCCGAGATGTTCAGACCACCGCGCACGATGATATGCTTCAGGCGGCCAACAAACCTCAGGTAGGCGCAGTTATCGCCTGCATAGGCGAACAGATCGCCGGTGCGAAACCAGCCGTCGGCGTCAAAGGCATCCTGGGTGCCTTTGGGATCGTCCCAATAGTGGCGAAGGATGGTTTGGCATTTGACCCGCAATTCACCGATAACGTCGGCAGAGTGGACTTCGCGTTCAGTGGCCGGGTCCACAAGACGGGTCTGATAATTCGCCAATATCCCCAGTGTCGAGGGGCACGGCCCATTGCCGAGGCGCGGAAAATAGTGCGCGCGGTCTTCCGCGTCGGGGATGTCATCCTCGCTGGCCAGCAGCATCACGCCCTCGCTGGAGCCAAAGACATTGACCAGGGCGATGCCGAAACGGTCGCGGAAGTCGATCATGAGCTGCGGGTTGAGTTGCGCAGAACCCGTGGTGATGTGGTGCAGGCTGGACAGGTCCACTTCGGCGCCTGCGTCAATGCGTTGCAACATGGTCGTCAGGATCGCCGGTGGGCAGCTTGTGACCTCAGGCTTCTCTTGCGCGATCTGCTCGAGGAAGACCTCGATGTCGAAAGGATGATGCAGGATGATCCGGGCCGAGGAATATAGCCACGACGCAATCCCGTTTGCGACGGCCCCGATAGTGTTGAGCATACGGGGACAGAGGAACCCGCCCCCCACCGATAGCCGTGCCGCATCGGTCAGGAACGTGCGCATGTCGAACAGGTCCTGTTGGGTGCGTGGGATTGCCTTGGGTGCGGCAGAGGTGCCCGAGGTGAAGACGATAAACGCGTCATCATCGGGCTGCATATCGGCACGGACGATGGCGGCGTCCAAGCGCGCGGCCTCCTGCTCATCAAGCGCAAGCGCCGCGTTTGCATCCAGATCAACCACGCCATCGGGCACATCGCCGCCGTACGCCATCACCGTGACAGGCGCATCATGAGCATTGGCGATCTGACGCAGCATCGCCGCATGGGCGTGCTTCCCAAGCCGCTTGTGGCCGATCAGCACCCGGGGGCGCAGGCGATCCGTGAAACTGGCTATTTCAGCCTCGCGGTACTGGACTGGAACCTGCGCGAGGATCACCCCAAGGCGCAGGCAGGCCAGTTGCACAACCAGCGTTTCATGAAGCGTTGGGGCCACTGACAGGACAACATCACCCTTCCCGACCTTATGGTCCACAAGGGTCAATGCCATCCGGTCGACGCGCTGGCTGATCTGCGCCCAGGTCAGCCTTTGCGGCACGCCCTCCGCAATCCGTGAACGGTCGGAAGGGTCGACAAGGCATTCTGCATCGGGATAGGCGCGGCAGTTCCGCTCGAACAGGTCGAACAAAAGGCGGGCACCGTCATCAAGCGGAGCCTCGGTTTGCAGCTGTGTGTTCATGCGTTCCATCCCCCGCGTTCGACCTAGATGCCAATCAGTACGACAGCCGCAGGCCACCTGTGACCTCCAGCACTTCACCCGTCACCCACGCGGCCTCGGCTGAGGCCAGGAAAACCACCGGCCCCGCCAGATCGGAGGGCAGGCCCAGACGGCCCAACGGTGTCACATCAGCGACCGAGCCATAGTGCTCGGCGGCGGAGACGGCGTGGAAGTCAGAGTCTACCAGCCCCGGCGCCACCGCGTTCACTCGAATACCCTCGGGCGCCAATTCCCGCGCGAGCGCCCGCGTGAAGCTATCCACCGCCCCCTTTGCGGACGTGTATGCAATGCCGCCCGGCACGCCGCCGACCCGCGTGACCGATGAGGAAATGTTCACAATCGCGCGTCCCTGCCCCTTGCGCAGGAGCGGCAGCGCCGCCTGACACATCAACATCTGGGTGTTGATGTTAATCGCCATGACGCGGTTCCAATCGTCGAACGGCACATCTTCCAGCTTGTTCTTCAACGGCGAGGCCCCGGCGCAATTGACCAACACATCGAGCTTTCCAAACCTTCCCAAGATCCGTTCGATAATCGCTTTCGGTATGGCGGGATCGGTGAGGTCTCCGTCGACCTCCAGCACCTGCACGCCTGCCGCCTGCATCTCCACCGCCAGTTCAGCGGTCTTGGCCGCCTCCCCCATGCCGTGCAGCACGACGTTCGCACCCGCCTTCGCAAAGCGCTGAGCAATCGCGCGACCGATGCCGGATGCGCTTCCTGTGACAAGAACTGTTTGACCGTTGAAGTCCATTCTCAATCCTAAAGTTGAGGGTGTTATGACGGTAGGTATCCTGCCCGAGCGTCAGAAATCGAAGGGTTGCGCGGGCAGTACCGGGGTCGGGTCAGCTGTCGAGGCTGACGCCGTTTTCATAGAGCATGTGCGAGCCCGCCCAGAAGGCATGCGCGCCCGTGGGCACCTGATAGGGCATGATGATCCGGCAGATCGGCCCCTTCTCGATGTTTTGCGCATCGAACAGCACGCATTCGCCTTTGCCCGTGTTCTCGTTCGTCACGAAGGTGACGATGTAGCCGTCATCTTCGGACTTGGCGTTGATGCGGGCGGCAAAAGGCGCCTCGCTGACGAACTCGCCCTTGGGCATCATGAATGTCTTGGTCTCTCCGGTCTGGAAGTCGTACTTCTTCAGACCATCCAGCAACCACTCTCCCCGCACCGGCAGCGCGTTGTAGCTGTAGCGCGTGGGGCGCCCGTTGAAGAGGCCGTTGACCATCGGGAATTCCGAGATCTGGTCGTCCAGCGTTTCTTCCTGCGTCTCACCGGTCTTCATGTTGAAGCGCCAGCGGTGCATGTGGGTGCCTTGCGTGTGCATGTCGAGCATCCGGCACAGGCGGTCGTAGCCTTCCTTGGGCAGATCGCTCATGTCCGGCACAGGATTGGGCATGATGCAGCCTTCCTGCACGACCCAATCGCCATCCTCGTAGCAGTTGGCGAGGTGCAGGATGTAGCACGGCTCGGCGTCGAACCACTTCACGTCCTCATTGGTGCCGAAGCGCGGGATCACGCCGAAGCGCGCGGGGATATCCTTCCAGAACCGCAGGCGGTGGCCGCCTTTCTTCAGGCTCTCCGGGTCGAAGAACATCGGCAGATCGTGCAGGATCGAGTAGTTCTCGGTCATGCCCATGTCATGGGGCCAGCGCGGCCCCGGCAGGTCGATGGGCGCATAGTGAACAAGGTTGTTGTCCCCATCGACGACGCCATAGTTCATGTAAGGCGGCTTTTCGGAGAAGTTAAAGAACATCATATGGCCGGTATGCTCATCCACCTTGAAGTGAGAGCAGATGCCCCGATCTCCAAGCGCAGCGGCCCAGTTGGTGTCCGGCCCGAGGGTCTCCAGCGTTTCCGCGTCGATCCGGTACGGCTCGGAGCATTGGGACATCGCCACGATGATCTTGCCCGCGTGCACGATCACATCGGTGCCGGTGTTGTCCTTCATCGCGTTGATGCTGCCCCACCCGCGGCGCTGACGGCGGCGCGGCTCGATGATGCCGGGCCAGAGGGACTTGCCTGCGCCCTTCTCGGCCAGCCAACCCGTGGTCTGGGTATAGCGGTTGCGGTATTCGACCTTGCCCTCGTTGAACCAGATGGCGTGCAGCATGCCGTCGCCGTCGAAGGGGTGATATTTACCGATGGGCTCATGCACCTGATTGTGGCCGTTGCGCACATACATGCCTTGCAGGTCCTTCGGGATGTCTCCGATCACCTCAAGGTCCGGGCCTTTGGCGGTGTATTCCAGATCAATCGGCTTGTGAGGGCCGTTCAGGTAGGGGTTGTCGTTGGGGTATTCCAGGGTCGAATGACCGTGATTGAAAATATCTACCATGGGTCTTTCCTCCGATGAATTCTGTTCAGGCTTATTGGGGCAAACGTTCGATCACGCAGGCCGAGGCGACACCAGCGGCCCCGGCGATTGCGGCAACCCCATAGCGCAGATCGCGCGCGTCCATTTCGTCCAGCAGCGTGCCGACAAGCATTCCGCCCGTGGCGCCAAGCGGGTGACCCAGGGCGATGGAACTGCCGTTGACGTTGAAGCGGTCAAGGCTCAGGCCGAGGGTGCGGATGTAATGCAGGGTGACGGCGGCGAAGCTGTCGCGTGCCTCCCACAGGTCGATATCCTCGACGCTAAGACCCGCGCGTTTCAGCGCCTTCAGGGTCGCGTCGACGGCGCCCGTCTGGGTAATCGCGACGTTGGCCTCCGCCGTTGCCAAAACGCGCGCCCGGGGGCGCAGGCCGTTTTGCTGCGCGGTCTCGTCATTTGCCAAAAGGATCAGCGACGCACCATCCGCCATGGCAGGTGAGCTGCCGGGGTGGTGGATGTGGCGGATGTCGTCAAGGTCCGGGTATGCGCTTTTGAGGCGCTCCACCTCTTCAGGGTTGCCGATCTTGGGGAAGCTGGCCTCCATGGCGGCCATGCCTTCGGCCGTCGCTCCGGCGCGGATGGTTTCATCTTGCTCCAACAAAACAGTTCCGTCGGCACCCCGCACCGGCACGATTGACGTGAAGCGTCCAGTTGCGCGCGCAGCTTCCGCCCGTTGCTGCGACATCGCGGCGTAGGCATCGCAATCCTCGCGATTGATATCATGCAAAGTGGCGACAAGGTCCGCACCCAGGATAGGATGGACGAACTTGGCAGAGGCAGCCACGTCCTTATCAACGAACAACGCCCCTTTGTCGGCGAACATGGGCGTGCGCGACATCATCTCGACTCCGCCCGCAAGATAGCAGGCATCATTGGCATGAGCTTGCGCGGCGGCGATATTCAACGCCGACAGGCCCGATGCGCAAAAACGATTGACCGTCAGACCTGACACGGTCGCAGGCCAATCCGCGCGGATCGCTGCCGTCTTGGCAACGTTACCCCCCTGATCGCCGAACTGCGTGGCGCAGCCGATGACTGCGTCCTCAACGGCGTCTTCCACACCGGGATGGCGCCGCGCGATTTCGGCAAACAGACCCGCAAGAAGGTCCGATGCACGGATTTCCGTCAGCGCGCCCCCTTTGCTACCGCCGCGCCCACGTGGTGTCCGAATTGCGTCGATGATGAGTGACTGCATGAGCGTGCTCCCTCCGATTCTGACCTTGTTAGTTCAATTAATGGACCATTAAAAATAGACGATCAAGCATTATGTGAGGCGATCACCCCTTAATTACTGAGATTTAATCGCCCTCTCACAGCCATCACGTTCACAACTAAGTCTTTTAAATGAATTCATATCCGCAACGCCGATGACGCAGGCCGCGCTACAGATCAGGCCCGCGCTGCGCCCACCTGGCACTCAACGCTTTGGCAGCCCCGGGAAGAACATCGGCACCCGGCGCACATAGTCATTCCAAGCCTCGCCTCTCGTCTTGGCCATGTGCCGCTCATTCCCCGGCGTGGCCGATCCCCACCCCATGAACCACGTCGTGTAGATTGGCCCGATGATGCTGAGCCAGCCCCACGGATGCGCAAGCGCAAACATGAAATAGCTGAACCAAACCAGCGACTCGCCGAAATAATTGGGGTGACGCGAATACGCCCACAGGCCGCGATCCATGATCCCGCCCTTGTTGGCCGGGTTCGCCTTGAAGGCATTCATTTGACTGTCACTGACGACAAGAAAGCCAAAACCCACAAGCCACACCACCACACCGATCCAGTCCGTCGCGCGCAGTGCCGAGCCTTCGACCGAGGCCGCGAAAGCGAAGGGCATGCACCAGATCCAGATCAGGATGCCCTGCAACATGTAGACAGCAAAAAAGCTCCACAACGGCCAGCGCTTGCCAAACCGCTTGCGGTGCGCGGCGTAAGGCTGCTGCTCGGCGCCGACGTTGGTGCCGTAGGCGTGGTGCACCATGCGCAGCATCCAGATCGCCATCAGCCCCAAAAGCACCACAAGCCGAAGCGTTATCTCAGGGGCGGCCAGCACAACAACCGTCAGGGCGATCCCCAAGCTGATGCACGGATAAACCACATCCATAATGCTATGGTTCTTCTTCGCCATCCCGATAGACCAGCCGATCGCACCGAGCACGCCCATCGCGAGCACACCCCAGAGCCAGAAGCTCAAAGGTTCAGCAAGGGAAGCAGGAGAAGCGTAGTAAACGCAAAGCGCCACCCCCGGCACCGCCATATGCGCATAGCTCCAAGTACGGCCACGGGCCTCTGCGGGCATGGCAATGCGCCATATTGCGGCGAAAACGAGCCAAAATGTGAAAGCGTAAAGCATATCGGACCTCTCCCCGAACCTCATCACGCCCAGGAAAGACCCCGAACGAATGCACGCCTTTCCCCAAAGGCGAATCCCACTTGCTTCACTTATTGAACTATCATCGCGGCTCCGTCAATTACCCCCCAAGGCCTTGGTCGCTTTCGGTGCGCCCATGTCTGGGGACCCTGCCCATCCGACGCCCGGTGAGAAAAGCTGCCAAGCCCCACACCGGCGTCTTCCCGCATGACTTCTTGCAACCGATCGGGCGCTGACTGGCGGGCCGGATCATCCATTTAGTGAAGCGGACTCTCTTTCCGTTTCCAGAAACGCTCGGACCGAGATTGACCGATTTTCGGCTGCGGCGTTGCAGGGCAGCGGGTCCGAGATCATGGGTGGCTGTCTCAAGGATCGCCTTGGCTTCCGCAGGCAGCTACAGGCAATGATTGACGAGAAGGCGCAGAGGTTAACGCGCAAATGGCGGATTGAGCCCTACCAGCCTCCGAACCGCGGCCACACTTTGAGGGCCGCGTCCGTGTTTTTCGGGATCACGTGATACTGGCCGTGCTGAGCGCCCGTGGCACAGGCATGGTTGGGCAAGATGCGTAGCTTGGTTCCCACGGGAAAGTCAGGGATATCGCCGGTATAGTCCGGACGACGCGCGATCACGCCGTGTTCCTGATTGGTTTGGGTTACAATCAGGCCGGGGATCACCCGACCGTCTGCGTCGCACACGACACCATAACCCTGATCGACCCGTTGCGCCGCTGTGCCCCGGTCACGGGACATGGCCATCCATCCGGCATCGCAAATCGTCCAGCCACGCGCCTTCTGGTGGCCGATTACCGTTGTCAAAACACTCAACGCGATGTCGTCGACGTCACAGACCTCGATGCCCGTCATGAACAGGTCGAACATCGCGTAGACGCCGGCGCGCAACTCTGTCACGCCGGTCAGGTCCTGTGCCGCGTGGGCCGTGGGGGTGGAGCCGACGCTGACCACGGGGCAAGGCAATCCGGCGTCTCGCAGCACGTTGGCCGCATTCACCACCGCTTGCCGTTCCTGTTCGGCGCACTCGGCGTGGGCCGCGTGGCCTACTGCGGCGTAGCTGTCGCCTGCGTGGCATAACACACCGCGCAGATCTGCGCCGCCGTCATGCAGGATACGCCCGACTTCGATAAGCGCCGGATCGTCGGAAGTCAGCCCGCTGCGATGGCCATCACAATCAATCTCAATCAGAGCCGGTAGTTTCAAGCCAGAAGCCTTCGACGTTTCAGCGACGGCGCGTGCTTGTTCCGCGTTATCCAGCAGGACCGTCAGGGTGCAGCCCGCGCGGTGCAGGGCCACGACGCGGTCCAACTTGTCGGGGCTGATGCCCACGGCGTATAGGATATCGGTGATGCCCGCGCGCGCAAAAACCTCCGCCTCCGCGAGGGTAGAGACCGTAGCCGGCCCGGTGCCGCCGGTCAGCGTAAGACGCGCAGCATCGACGCTTTTGGTCGTCTTCAGGTGCGGCCTCAGCGTCACGCCAAGATGCGCGGCGCGATCAGCCAACCGATCAATGTTGCGCACCATACGGGCTTCATCCACGAGCAGGCAGGGCGTGGGCAGGGCATCAAGGCGTGAGTCTGTCATGGGTGCACTCTAATAGAGCTGGCAGGCGCCGGAAAGGCCCAGATCAGCGTTGATAAACGACGGGAAACCAGTCCTCTCGCAGTACCTGGCCCGGCGTCATGTCATGGCCGGGAAACGGCGGAGAGGTCGGGCCGGGGCGTTCCCCATAGCGGGCATCATCGCCCAAAAGCCGCAGCGAAAATGCGCGGCGCCGCGTGTCGGTCGTGTTGCCCCGCGCCCCGTGCAGGGTGCCGTAGTTGAAGGCCACCGCGTCGCCCGGCTCCATTTCCCATTCCCGGATATCCATGCCCTCCGCATCGGGGTCCGGGACGGGCATATAGTCGTCCTCATTGGGGTAGAAGCTGGTCTCGGCCAGCCAACGGGTTGGCAACACTTGCTTTTCCCAGGCATGGCTGCCCGCAACGCAGCGCAGGCTGGCGCCTTTTACCGGGTCCATGGGCGACCAGAAGCTGACATTCTGGATGCCATCGACGAAGTAATACGGCCCGTCCTGATGCCAAGGCGTAGGTTTGGATGTGCCGGGCTCTTTCACCAACACATGGTCGTGGAACACCTGCACGCGGCTCGATCCCATCAGGTCGGCGGCAACTTCGGCGGCCGGAGAGGTGCGAATGACCTCCTCGAACTCGGCGATGCGAGTCCAGTTGCAGTAATCGTCGAAGAACCGCCCACCCTCGCCCGCTTTCAGGTTCTCGGCCGCATAGGGGCCGGGCTCTGCCATGTTGCGCTCGATGCCCGCGCGGATCGCGTCGACATGATCGGCGAACAGCCCTTTTACAAGCACAACACCGTCGCGCTGATAGGCATCAATATGGTCTTGGGTCAAAAGGGCGTGCATGGTGGGTTCCTCCGATTTTTATCGTTAGTATGCGGGCCTCTTTTTAGTTTCAAATAATATTACGGCATACTAATATTAGCTTTATGCTATACCTCACCTTGCGCCAATACGAATACATCATCGGAATTGCCGAGGCTGGAAGCCTCACCAAGGCGGCCGCTACGCTTAATGTATCGCAGCCTTCGCTTTCGGTTGCGATCACGCGGGTTGAAGCACGCCTGGGTGCTGCGATCTTCGCGCGCGGTAAAGGCGCGTCAATCACGATCACGCCGTTTGGTCATGGTCTGATTGCGAACGCTCGCAAAGTGTTGGACATGGCGACAGCGATTGAACGAAAGCAGGACGCGCAACCGATTTTCACCCTCGGATGTTTCGAGGATCTGGCCCCGTGGTTTCTGGCGCCTGCCATGGCAACCCTGTCAAAACGCTTCCCGGAAACTTCATTCAAAAGCGCCGAGGGTCGGTTTGCCAGCATTTCCTCCGATCTGGCTGAAGGACGGATGGACCTGGCGATTTGCTACGATGTGGGCTTCGACGCGGCTTTCCAGCGCCGCGTTATCAAAAGCGCACAACCGGTTGCATTCCTCTCGCCGGACAACCCGCTTTCTGATCGCGCGTCATTGGAACTGGACGAAGTTGCACGCCACCCGGTCATCTTGTTCAGCGAGGGACGATCCGACGCGCACATGCGCGATTTATTCGCCCAAGAACACTTGGCGCCAACCGTTTGCCAACAGGTCACATCGTTGGAGCTGATGCGCTCGCTCGCGGCCTACGGCGGCGGGATCGGCATCAGCTATGCGCGTCCACCGTCCGACATCACCTACGATGGCAAGCCGCTTGTAACGATCCCGATCGTGACGCCCGCCGCCAGATCCGACATCGTTCTGGTTTGGTCCGCTCTGCGCGAACGGGACGCTCAGTTTGATGCCATTGTTGATATGCTCTCGTGACCGTCAGCCAAATTTTTCCGTCAGCTGATCCGCGTAGTCGCGGCAATCGCCGATGCACTCGCTGACCCAATCGGCGTTGTAATGGGTGTCGAGGTAGCGCTCTCCACTATCGCAAAGCAGCGTCACGATGGCCCCCTCCTGCCCTGCCTTTTGCATGCCTTCCGCCACTTGCAACGCCCCCCACAGGTTCGTGCCGGTAGACGGCCCCGCCTTGCGCCCGATCAGGCGCTCGAGCCAGCGCATCGCGGCAATGCTGGCGGCATCGGGGACCTGGATCATATGGTCGATCACGCCGGGCTGAAACGAATGCTCTACCTTGGGCCGCCCGATGCCCTCGATCCGACTGGAGGTGTCAGACGTCAGGCTTCGGTCGCCGGTCATGTAACTGTCGTAGAACACCGAATTATCCGGGTCCACGACGGTCAGTTCCGTCCCGTAGCCCTTGTACCGAATGTAGCGCCCCAACGTGGCGGAGGTGCCGCCGGTACCTGCGCTCATGACTAGATGCGCGGGGATGGGATGGGGCTCGCGCTCCATCTGGGTGAACAGGCTTTCAGCGATATTATTGTTGCCGCGCCAGTCCGTCGCGCGTTCGGCGTAGGTGAACTGATCCATGAAGTAGCCGTTCAGCGATGCCGCCAGCGCGACGGCAGCGTCGTGCATCTGCGGAGCTGCATCAACCAGATGGGTCTGGCCGCCATAAAATTCGATCTGCCGGATTTTGCTGCGCGCTGTGCTTTTGGGAACAACCGCAATAAAGGGCACGCCGATCATGCGGGCGAAATAGGCCTCGGACACCGCCGTGCTGCCGGAGGATGCCTCGACGACAGTCGTCGTTTGGCCGATGTGGCCATTGCACAGCGCATAAAGAAACAGCGACCGCGCAAGGCGATGCTTGAGGCTGCCGGTCGGATGCGTGCTCTCATCCTTGAGGTAAATGTCGACATCCAATAGCCGCGGCAGAGGCAGTTTGAACAGATGCGTATCCGCCGAGCGATGCGCGTCGGCGTTGATCTGAGCGATGGCGTTTGCAATCCAGGTGTTCATTACGTGTCCAATCAGGCGCGGTGGGCAATCTGCCGGTGGGGTGCATGTGGTCAGATCGACCGCATCAAAAGCAAAACCGCGCCAGCCGATGCAATGGATAACATCAGGATGCGGCCGATACGGGCGGAAAGATAGCCGCGCACGCGTTTCCCGATCCAAAAGCCCACTGCAAGACCGGGGAGCAATAGCAAGCCAAGCAGCGCCAGACCGACGGAGAACATCCCCGCAACGGCCAAGGCGATCAGCGACACGACATAGGAGAAGGTGAAAACCACCGCCATGGTGGGACGTGTCTTGGAAAGCGGTTCGTGCTGGTACAACACAACCAACGGTGCGCCAGGGATGCCCGTCGTCGTCCCCATGAGACCAGCCGCCGCGCCGCAGATGCCAAGATTGCGGGGCGTCAGCGCAAGGGCGCGGGCGAAAATGGTGATGGCTACGGTCACAAGCACCAAGACGGAAAACAGAATGCCAAGGGTATCGGCTGGCACCAGCAACAAGATCGCAGCGCCCAACATTGTCCCGGCCAAAATCATTGGCAGCAAAACCTTGACCTCTGCCCGGACCACGTGGGCACGTCCGTCACCCAGCATCAGCAGCGAGAGGAAAAGGTTGATGAACAGCATCGGGCCGGGCACGTACTCAAAGCTCACCAACGCAAGCATAGGTGCGGCGATCATCCCGAACCCCATGCCCGTGGAGGTCTGGACCACTGCTGCCAACACGACCACGCAATTGGCGATAACAAGGGACGGGATGGATTGCGTGAGGTCCATGATTGGTTCCATTAGGCCGATGCTGTCCAGTTCATCGTTAGTACCGTGCCGCGGTCAGCCCCTCCATCGAAATCTCAGGCGTTTTGCCAAGCACGACGTCCGCCACAGCGCGGCTCGATCCACAGGCCATGGTCCAACCAAGCGTGCCGTGGCCGGTGTTCAGGAACAGGTTATCGTATTGGGTCGGCCCCAGAACCGGCGTGCCGTCCGGTGTCATCGGGCGCAGGCCCGTCCAGCCTTCGGCCCGAGAGATATCGCCGCCCTTGGGGAACAGATCGCCGATCACGTGCTTCACCGTATCGGTCGCATGGGGGCCAAGGCGGTTGGAATAGCCCGCAATCTCGGCCTGCCCGGCCACACGAATGCGGTCGCCAAGCCGGGTGATGGCGACCTTGTGGGTCTCATCCATGATCGTCGATTGCGGCGCAAAGCGATCGTCGGTGACGGGGAGCGTGACCGAGTAGCCCTTGACCGGATACACTGGCAGTTTGATCCCGATGGGGTTGAGCACATTCACCGCGAAGCTGCCCATGGCGCAGACGTAGGCATCCCCGGTGACGCGGCCCGCAATCTCGGTATCTACGCCTGCAATCTTGCCGTCTTCCACAGCGATAGACTTGATAGACTGGCCGTACTGGAACTCCACCCCCATTTCGACGCACTTTTCAGTCAGGGCGATGGTGAACATCCGGCAATCGCCGGTGCGATCCGCGGTCAGGCGCAGACCGCCGACGAACTTGTTGCGAACCTCGGACAAGGCCGGTTCTGCGGCGATGCAAGCGTCGCGACCAAGCACTTCGTAAGGAGAGCCATATTCCGCCAGCACGTCCTGATCTGCCTTGGACCCCTTCATCTGCTTGGCCGTTCGAAAAAGCTGCAAAGTCCCCTGCTCGCGCCCGTCGTATTCGATGCCCGTATCCGCTATCAAATCCGGCATCACGTCGCGCGAATAGCTAGAGATGCGCACCATGCGCCCCTTGTTGGTGGCATAGGCGTCTTCATTGCAGTTGCGTACCAGTTGCACGCACCATTTCCACATCGTGGGGCTCATCAGTGGCCAGATGAAAAGCGGACGGCGCTTCATGAACATCCATTTGAACGCCTTCATCGGAATGCCCGGTGCCGCCCAGGGCGAAGTCATGCCGTAACTCAGCTGACCCGCGTTGGCGTAGCTGGTCTCCAACCCCGGCCCGGTCTGGCGGTCGATCACCACCACCTCTGCGCCTTGCTTGGCAAGATAATACGCAGTGGTGACACCGATGACGCCCGCGCCCATTACAACGACTTTCATGGATAATGCCTTTCGAGTGCAGCGGCCGACCGAGGGGGCGCGACCGCTGCGTAACAACCTTTGGTGCTGCACCATGGCACGGGAACGATGTCCGCTAAAGGGGCCTAACTGCCTGCGGTAGGTTGCTCCACGCTGATAATGGTCAGCAAGCGCCGTTCATTCTCGCGCGTGTCCCAGTCAAAACTGGACCCCTCGGCCAAACCCAGCAGCGCCACACCAATGGGCGTCATGACAGAGACGCGAAGCTGCGCGATATCCGCCTCTTCGGGGTAAACCAGCGTGACGGTCTTTTCCTGCTGTGTGGTCTCATCGCGGTAGGTTACGGTGCTACCCATGCTGACGACATTGGCCGGCATCTTCGCGGCCGAGACAACGCGCGCACGTGCGATCTCGCCAAACAGACGATCCGCAAGCGCCGCGTTGCGTCTTTGCAAACCGTCTGCCAGCCCCTCCAGATGTTCCATATCATCGGCATTGATGACGACACGGGGGCTGCGCTTGCGCGGCTTGGCGCGCACTTTGGTTTCGGTGGACATGGGAGATATCCTTTCAAGAAATTGGAAAATTGTAGAAAATTCAGACCGATTGGTTGACGTAGGTCACACGCAGTCGCGCAATCGAACCGTCTTCGCAAAGCAGCGCCGCACGCTCACCTTTCCGCATCCCGATCAGCGTCGCGCCAAGCAGGGACGCGACGGGGATGACACCGCTTGAAGCGCCTGCCCTGGCCCGGTGAGTCAGCAACCCCATATACGACGCGCCCGAGTCGATCGCGTAGGTCACAAGGCTGCCGCCCACCACGACATCACGGTCAGACATATCGACCGCTGGCCGCGCGTTCATAAGCTTGTTAGCCAGAACATAGCGCAGGAGCGTCGCGCCACGGTGCGAGGTTCCTTCGAACGCTTCGAGGTGTTCTTGCAATTTGAGGTAGTCCGCCTCGGGCAGAGACAGCGACCTGTTGGCCAACGCCTTCAGGATAGAGGGGGAATGGGTTCGAGTGTCGTTGTGCTGCACAGACAAAAGCATTGTAATCTCCTCGGGCGAAGATCGCCGCGTTCACGTTTCTGGAATGTGAGGAGGCCCCGGGGGTGTGGCGGGCGCACACGCGCCCAAACCGCCCGGGGTTACGGGCGGTTCAGCAGTAGAAAGCGAAAATGATCTACGTGTTCCAACATGCAGCAAATGTAGGCACGACCATGGCAGGGGTCAATCTGGTGGCGTGGAAATCACGCAAACCGGCTGTTTGTGACTTTAATGGCCCAGTTCAACACCGAACGTCGCATATCTTCGGGTGGCCATTGAAAGCCTCCGCGCTTCGGCCCACCTCAGGCCCATGATGTTGGGCAGCTTCCATATAAGGGCTTTGGCTTTCGCCGGGCAGACACTGAACCGCCGGTAGCCCCGGGCGGGGCGCATATCCGTGCTGCCTACGCTTCGGGGCCCCTCAGACCCCTACGGTCTAGCTCAGACAACGTCGGGCCACGTGCAAGGCAATTCAGGCAAACGTTCAATCGCCTGCGCCCCATGATGACCCGGACAAAACGTCATAGTTCACCATATTTTGCCATGGAGGATGACATGAACCCTATCGCATCTCACCGTTATGAACTGGCGCAATCGACCAGCGCATGCGCCACCAATATCAACCATCCACCAAGCCGTTCCGGCATGCTGGCCCGTTTGCTGACCTCCGCGAGCCTGCGTTGGAAACGCAACAGGATGATCTCCGCGTTCAACGCAATGGACGATCACGTACTGCGTGATATCGGCATTCACCGCACCCAGATTGAGCAATTCGTTGACAGCCTGAGCACGCGGGAGCTGGACATGGCGCCACTTGCTCAGACGCCGCCGAAGGTCTCGGAGCCGTGGGATCAAGCGGCATAACTACCTGAGGCCGACCCATGCTGCGCCGTTGAAGTTGACGGCGCAGCTCATATAATCCCGGTGACGACAGGCAAACAGCACGCCCGATAAAACCGGTTTTTCCGACGGTGTCGCTTCGACGAAACAAGGACACCTACCATGAGTATGAAATACCATGCGCGGCGATTGATCCTGCCGATTCTGGTTCTTCTGGCAAGCATCGGGCTTGTCTTCACAAGACAGGCTTACCCTGAAATTGTTCCGGACAGTGAGTTGCTGTCCCTGATCAGCACGGCCGCGATCTACTTTGCAAGCGCTTGGGTGATAAGCCGGATCACGGCGATGGTCCTCGACAAGGCTGGCCGCAACCGTCCCTACCCTCGGTTGCTCAAGGACCTGATCACAGCCTTCCTGTTTCTGTGCGCGTTCATCGCGACCGCTTCCTTCTATATAGGACAGGGCGCATTTGGCGCCGTGGCAGGCTCCACGGTCATTCTGGCCTTGATCGGCTTCGCCATCCGCAACGTCGTCGCCGATACTTTATCCGGCATCGCACTGGCCATTGAGGCCCCGTTTCGGATCGGTGACTGGATCGACATTGACACGCTGGCGCAGGCCAAGGTGATCGAGATCGGCTGGCGTACAACCCGGTTGCAGACCCTCGATGTGACCTACGTCATCCTGCCCAACAGCCAGATATCGCGACAACGCATCACCAACTACTCTGCTCCGAAGCGAGAGTTTCGGGCACAGGTAAAGATCACCCTTGATCACGTTCTGCCCATTGAAAAGGCCCGCGCGATCATGGTGGCGGCCCTGCGCGAGGGTAAACTGATCCAGCAGGATCCAGCCCCGGATATAAGGGTAAACGCCTATGAAGAAGGCGGCATCAGCTATACGATCCGCTACTGGGTGCCGAGGTTTGAGCGTGCCGTGGATTGCCGTGATGAGGTTTTCAGCCTGATTGATGATGGGCTTCGCCGCGCGGGCAGCATCGCCCCCTATCGCCGGATACAGTTGGTCAGCGCCAATGACACGGGTGCTGAAACAGCTGATGAGCCTGCCTAATGGGCATCTCACGATCGGCGCTCACGGAGTAACGGACATGACGAATGCCATCATTCTTGCCGCCGTCGCCAACTTGCCTCAGGACGTCTCCGTCCTTGCACGGGCGGTGGAGATTTCTGCGGCACGCGGCGCCGACCTTCACGTGGCCCACGTTCTGGATTTGCCCGGCGACGTCGCGGATCTTCACGATGGGTCAAGCCTTCTTGGGCAAGCGGCTTTGGCCGCCCGCGAGAAGATTGAGGCTGCGCTTTTCACTCTGGGCACCGATCCGCAGGCTGCTACGATACATATCATGTCGGGATCCCATGCCCTGCAATTGATTGACCTGAGTGCAGAACTTGCGCCGGATTTGATCGTCATGCGTGCGCACCAAAAGTTAAAGATCACCGAGCGCCTGCTTGGCTCCACCACCGACCGCGTCATCGCCGCGGCGGATGTTCCGGTGCTTGTGGTAAAAAGACCGGTCGAGCATCCCTATGGACACGTCGTCTTGGCGACCAACGGCGCGGATGGCGCCTTGGCGATGTCCCGTTTCGTGTCCGAGATCTTGCCGGGTGCGGAGTTGACGCTTGTTCAGGCCGTGCAGATACCGCCGCAACTGAAAGAAGCCATGCTGCGGGTTGGATCACGTAAGGCCGAATTGACGGCGCACCGGAAAAAATTGGTCAAGGCCGCCGAAGATTACCTGGGCGATGTCACCTCAAGACTGAAACGGCGCGTTGCTACAAGGGTTTTGCAGGGCGATCCGCTGCGGACCCTGACTCGGCTTTGCAAGACCCCGGATGTTGATCTGATCACCGTTGGCCAAGGGCGCGACAGCCTGATCCGACGCGCCTTTATCGGCAGCGTTTCCCGGCGGTTGCTACGTGATGCCCGGTGCGACGTGCTGATCTGGTGCCCCTCCCCCGCAGACACGCAAGCCCCGTCATAGCGTCAGCACCAATGTGGCGATGGAGAAGTAGATCAGCACCCCCACGCCGTCCGAGATCGTCGTCACCAGCGGCCCGCTGGCGGTGGCGGGGTCCAGCTTCAGGCGGCTGAGCAGAAACGGTAATGACATCCCCACGAGGCTCCCAATGATCACCACGAAAAACATTGTCAGCCCGACCACGAACGCTACATCCGATCCGCCGCGCCAGATGCCCAATGGGACGACGACCAATGCCATCGTGGCCCCAAGGGCCGCCGCGATGGACAATTCCCGCACGATCAAATCGCGCCAGTCCTTCAGCACCACGTCCCCCGTCGCCATGGCCCGCACCATCAATGTGGCCGATTGCGCGCCCGCGTTCCCGCTGCTGTCGATCAGAAGCGGGAGGAAAAACACAAGAGAGACATAAGCAAGGATCGTTTCCTCGAAATAGGCGATGCCTGCCCCAGAGAACAGGTTGCCGAAGACCAGAAGCGCCAACCATACGATCCGCTTGGAATAGAGCACACGAATACTTGCCTCACGCATGTTTTGCGAGAACGGCAGCACGGTCGAAATCTTCTGAAAGTCTTCTGTCATTTCGGCTTGCATCGCGTCGGTGGCATCATCGTGGGTGACGATGCCGACAAGGGCGCCGTGGGCATCAACGACCGGGATCGCCAGAAGGTCATAGCGCGCGATCAGGTGGGCGACTTCTTCACGACGGGTTTCCGATGTGACTGCGATGGGGTGATGTTCCATGATATCGCGCACCGTTGAGGCGTCCTCTGCCATGACCAGCGCGTGCAGGCGCACGGCGCCAACCAGACGGCCGTCCGCGTCCAAAACATAAGAGCGATAAATCGTCTCTGCGGCCGCAGCCTGATCCCGCAAGGCCGTCAACGCTTGTGTCGCCGTCATGTCAGCGTCCAGGGTGGCGAAGTCCGATGTCATCAAGGCGCCCGCCGCGTGCTCTCCATGGACGGCAAGACGGTGCAGGGCAGCTTGGTCCGCGTCGCTGATATCCCGGATCAGGCGTTGTTGCCGCGTCGGCGGGAGCAAGTTGAAAAGATCCACACGATCGTCGGCATCCATACCGGCCCCAATCCGGGCCAGCTCGTCCTCGGACATTGCATCGGCCAGGGCGACTTGCCTCGATGGCTCAATGGCCGAGAACACCGCGGCACTGCGCGTTGGTTCAAGCGCCTGAAGCTGCGCCAATGCCTCCACGGTCGACAGATGGCCGATCCATGCCGCGACGTCTACGGGATGCGCAGTTCTCAGAAATCGGGTGGTATCGTCTGTCGAGGTCGCGTCAGGAACGGTGTTTGCACGGTGGCCTTGATCTTCAGTCGACATGGACGGCTTCCTTGGTCAGATAATTGGCCTCGGAAGATCGAACCGCGACCGATAAGGCGAATGCACGGTGCGGTCCGCACCCAAAAGGCGGCGAGCCGCCGTGCGACACAACGCTATCGCAAGTCTATGCGTGATGCCCGCAACAAACCACACCGCCAAGCCCGCCTAGTCCGCCATGTCTGTCGCCAAGCGGTCATCTCGGGTCAGCCATTTTGCGACGATCCCGAACAATAGCGCCCAGGCGGCACCAATGATCCAACCCGCAAGAACGTCGGTGGGCCAATGCACCCCAAGATAGACACGGCTGATGCCTACGGCGATCACCACAAGTGTCGCCACCGCGATCACGTAGGCCTTCGCGACTTTGCCGTGCAGGGTTCGGGCAAGAAGCACGGCAAGGGTCAGATACACGATGGCCGCCATCATCGAATGGCCGCTCGGGAAGCTTGCGGTGTAAACCGCAGCCTCCTGGGACACGAGATCCGGGCGCGCGCGATCGAATCCAAACTTGAGAAACTGGCTCAGTGCCGTTCCCGTGGCCACCGCGCTGATCAGGACGACCGCCAGCCTGCGTTGTGCACGTAGCCACAAAAAGCCCGCCGATACGATCACCAGAAGGCTCAGGACAGCCAGACCGCCAAGGCCCGTGATGTCGCGAGCCATTTCCTCCACCCAGATCGGGCCGAAAGGGTCGCTCAGATCGGCGGGATTGCGAAACGCGAGCACCACAAGGGTGTCGAACGTATCTGTCTCATTCTCGAACACGGCATCCGCAAGCGAGAAGAACGTCCACGTCAAACCCGCCAGGATCAAAAAAGCCAGAAGAATGCGGTTTGATAACACCGCGGCGCTTTGCCGAACTTGTCTGCGTATGGTCAAGGCCCGCCCCTCATGGTTTCCCTATCCTGCGACCGCCACCCTACGGCCGCCGCCTATCTGTAACTACTGGAACAGGCCCGGCAAGTGCCACCGTCTTCAGAGAGGGGTGACAAGGACGTCGCAAGGCGGCTCAGTCAGGAGGTCTTCTGCCGTGCTCCCAATCAGCGCTTTGGACAGCCACGATCGCGCGTGGGGCCCGACGCTGACAAGATCTGCCCCCATGCGCCGTGTCGTTTGTTGCAGAACTGCGGTGGGATGGCCCTCGACCAGCACCCATTCAACCGGCTCCGCGATTGCCAGATCGTTTTCGAACGCTGCCATTGGTTCCTTGAGTTCGGCCTCTGCACGTTGCGCGTCCTTCATCGACACTTCACCGGAAGCGGTGGTGTTTGCGGTGAGCATCTTGAACGGAATGTGATACGCATTCACCAAGGTCAGCTTTTGATCGGCGGCCAGCTTCGCAGCCAACCTCGCTGCGTTTCCGGAGCAAACCGAGAAATCCACGCCAACCACAGGCCGCTCATATGCGCCACAGACCGGAGCGGCGACCACCAGTGTCGGAATTTGGCTGGCGGCCGCAATCCGCGCGACCGTTGTGCCGCGAAAACGCTCCAGCAAACCAAGAGCGCGTTGTGTTCCCAGCACGATAAGATCGGCTGACTGTTGCTCGGCGAACGTCAGGATCGCGGTCGACGGATCACCCAGCAGAAGATGGATATTGGTGTCGATATTCGTGAAAGCATCCTGCTTGGCGGTTTGCCGGGTCAACAACGCTTTGACACTGTCGCGCTGCAAATCCACCACCGATTTGGGCAGTTCATCGTCGATAACGTGCACAATATGCAACGCCGCCGAGAACTGACGGGCTAGGTTGGCCGCCCTGTCGATCGCACGGTCGGACCGCGCGGACAGATCGATGCCGACTACAATGTTGCGCATGGTGGATCCCCTTATACTAAATAGCGATGTTACCGTCCAACATCGCGAAATCCCTTGATCTGGATTAAATCAAAGAATGCAGTCCGTCGCGCGCGACCCGTACCAATGGCGAATGACCTTGTCGTGGTGACCACAAGGGACGTTAAACAGTAGACCGTGGCACGACCCGGCCTTAATCTGAGAATCAAATCTCAAAGACGCGGGCGCGGGGGCAGAAAATGAAGACCACGACACTCGTGCTGGGGGCCGGCGGCGCCCGTGGCGTTGCCCACATCCATGCGCTGCGGGCCTTCGACGACCTTGGCATCAAACCCACACTTATTGCCGGGACGTCCATTGGATCCATCATGGGGGCGGCCTACGCGGCCGGCATGTCTGCGGACGAAATCGAAGATCATATCATGGAGAGCTTCAACGACAGAAAGCGGCTTGTAACCCAAGCGTTCAAAGTTCGGCCAAATAGCGTAAAGAGTTTTCTGGCCGATGGCGGTTTGCGCTTGGGGGAGTTTAACCTTGAGACCATCTTCGAGGTTTTTCTGCCCAAGACCATTCCCCAGCGGTTCGATGATCTGTCCATTCCGCTGAAAGTCATCGCGACCGACTACTACGCCGCCCGCACGCAGGTGTTTGACGCCGGGCCGCTGCGCCGCGCTCTCGCGGCCTCGTCTGCGATTCCTGCCGTTTTCCTGCCCGTCAACATCGACGATCGCTATTTCGTGGATGGCAGCACGACCGACCCCTGCCCTTTGACATACGTCCAGGGCACCGG
Organism: Gymnodinialimonas sp. 57CJ19; assembly: GCF_038396845.1. NCBI lineage: Bacteria > Pseudomonadati > Pseudomonadota > Alphaproteobacteria > Rhodobacterales > Paracoccaceae > Gymnodinialimonas > Gymnodinialimonas sp. 57CJ19. The sequence goes on along the minus strand of NZ_CP151587.1, from coordinate 1,855,175 downwards.
TGACACGGTCATTGCCATCGACGTGTCCGGCGGCCCAAGCGGCGATTCAGCGGAGCGGCCGAGCAAGGTCGAGGTCATGTATACGACCGGCCAAATCATGCAGCAGTCCATCACTCGGGCGCAAGCGGCGCAGTATCCGGACACGCAGGTGTTACGCCCCCCCGTCAACAACTACCGCGCGCTAGATTTTCTGAAAGTCTCGGAAATACTGTCCGAAACGGAGGGGCTGCGAGAACTGGTGAAACGACAAATTGATCCGCGTTAATGCGCCCGATCGCCCTTCGCGGCACTGTGCGGGTTGCAAGGAAAGTATCCTCTGTATCAGCCACGGAGATTTCAAATGTCACAGATGAAAGGGCACAACCGTCCTCCCCTTCGGCCAACGCTGCCGGGCACGGACTTGACGTCCACCGGTGTTCCCACCGCCATCATCTACCGTCCTGCAAAAAGTGCGACGCAATCGGGGCCTCGACCCGATCATTGGCTGCTGAAATTTGTGCCCGCCTCCGGCTCGACCCTGGAGCCGCTCATGGGGTGGACCTCCAGCGATGACCCGTATCAGACGATCAACCTGAGCTTTCCGGACCGCGAAAGTGCGATTGCGTACGCCGCGGACAACGACTGGAGGTACCGCGTGACGGATGATTAGCCCCGCGACAGCAGCAAGCGCGACGGGCTTGGCGTGATTGTTCTAGGCGGCACACCAGCGTACAGCTTTCAACGGCTTTCTACCTTGGGTACACAGGTTTTGGGGGGCATAGCCCCTGCCAATACCTTATCCGCCGACACGGCAGCGAGGCGCTGACCCGGGTTAACAAGGGGCCGATCATTGACCGAATTCACACTGGCCAGCTGGAATATCCGCGCGGGCCTGGGCCGTGACCTGAAGCGGCGGCCCTTGCGCACGATTGAGGTGCTTTCAGGTTTGGATGCGGACATCTGCGTCTTGCAGGAGGCGGACTTCCGTCTCCATCCACGGCCCGCCGCGCTTCCCATCACCGGCGGTCGCGTTGGTCCATTTGATGTGGTCGATCTGACGCCAACCGGCGTAGGGCTTGGCTGGCATGGGATTGCAGTCCTCAAGCGGCCGTCCGTGAAGGTGGAGGCAATCACGCGCATCGACCTGCCCGCGCTTGAGCCGCGCGGTGCGGTGATCCTTGACGTAACCATCAGCGACAGCCCCCTTCGCGTCGTGGGCGTGCACTTGGGTCTGCTGCGGGGCAACCGTCGCAAACAGATCAGCCATATTGCAGAGCGATTGGCCGGCATGGACGCGCGTCCGACCGTCATCGCCGGAGACTTCAATGAATGGCGCGACCGCAAGGGGTTTGAGACCTTGCCCGACTGGCTGCGCATCCATAGCCCCGGTGCAACCTTCCCGGCGGGCCGCCCGTTCCTGCGGCTCGACAAGCTTGTCCTCAGCCGCGATGTCTGTGTTTTGGCCAGCGATGTGATCGGCCACCCTGCCGCCAAGATCGCCTCGGATCATCGGCCCATCCGCGCGCAGTTCCGCATCAGCACCAAATCGAACGGGACGCGTTGAATGATCTTGGGCCTGCTGAAAATTCTGATTGCCGCGTCGGTCCTCGTCGCTTTGGCGATCATTTTGGCGCGGCTCGTGTTCCGCGCCCCGCGCCCGCACACACGGCCGATATGTAACGCCCTGCCCCCCGCCACGACCGGGCCCTTGGCCCGGACCCTAGTCGCGCAACAAGGCGCGCAAATACCTGGATCAAGCGGCATCGCGCCGTTGGAAGACGGCATGGAGGCCTTCGTCACTCGCATGGTGTTGGCCGGCGCGGCGACGACTGCCATTGACGTGCAATACTACATCTGGCGCGATGATATGACCGGGCATCTGCTGCTCAAGGCGCTGTTGCGCGCGGCGGATCGCGGGGTGCGGGTGCGGATCCTTCTGGACGACAACGGGATCGACGGCCTTGATGACGTATTGGCCAGCATGGACGCCCATCCCAATATTGAAGTCCGCCTGTTCAATCCGTTTATGCTGCGCCGCTTCAAGCGTCTGTCCTATGGGTTCGACTTTTTCAGGCTGAACCACCGGATGCACAACAAGGCGTTCACCGTCGACGGCCGCGCAAGCGTTCTGGGCGGCCGCAATGTGGGAGACGAGTATTTCGGCACCGGGGTGAACCCGTTGCAGATTGATCTTGATGTGCTGGCGATGGGCGACGTTGTCTCGCAAATCTCCGATGATTTCGACCGATACTGGAACGCAGCGCCGGTACATGAGGCGTCGCGCATTCTGCGCAAGATCAAACAGCCGGATCTGTTGGCGTCACGCTTGGATCGGTTTGAAGACACGCCTCAATTTTCCGAGTACCGCGGCTATCTGGAAAGCTCGGAGCTTGTGCCAAAGCTGATGCAAGGAACATTGGCGTTGGAATGGACGCGCGCTGAGTTGGTCAGTGACAACCCCGCAACGATCTTCGACAAGGTGCCGAAAAAGCATCTGTTTACCAGTCGCCTGCTGGATGCGGTCGGCCCGATAACGCGTCAATTCGATGGCGTGACGCCCTATTTCGTACCCGGTGCGCCCGGCGTCGGGGCCCTCGCAAAGCTCCGTGGCGACGGGGTCAAGATCCGCATGCTGACCAATTCTCTGGAGGCCACCAACATGCTTCCCGTTCACGCGGGCTACGGCAAACGCAGAAAGGACCTGTTGCGCGCCGGTATCGGTCTATTCGAGTTGCGCGCCCATGCGGCGGGGCCGTCCGAAGACGACAAGCTGCCGCGCCTGGGTTCATCCGGATCAAACCTGCATGCCAAGACCTTCGCCGTCGACGGCGCGCGCATTTTTATCGGCTCGTTCAATTTCGATCCACGATCAGCCACGCTCAATACTGAGATGGGGCTGGTAATCGAAAGCGAAAGCATGGCCAGATCGTTGCATCGTGCCTTTGACCACGGCTTGGGCGGGCTTGCCTGGCAGGTGAGGTTGGATGGCGGCAAGCTGGTATGGGCGCATCCGGGTGATCCCGTGGTCACGCGGCAGGAACCGGGCACGAACCTGGCCAATCGGCTGGCATTGCGCGTCGTGGGATGGCTTCCTGTCGAGTGGCTTCTATAGCGCCAAATCCACGCCCCTACCCAAAACCCACCACCTTGCCGGTGCGCCTCAATGCTGACTGTAGATCGTCCGCCTGCGCGACATGGTGCACTGGCAGCGCACCTGATACGTTACTCGCGGTATGGCCACGCAACGGAAGTCGCAGCAGGCGGTGCAAATATTTGGAGAAGGCACAATATGCGATCTCACGGCAAGCTTTTGAAGCTCCCCTTCACCAAAAACCCCCCAGCCCTCGTTCAGGCATTTTTGCAAGCGCGTCCAAACGCGATTATCGAGGTCGCGCACAAGGGCAAAACGTTGGTTCGGGAAGACGATTTTGCCGATCATTCCATGCTCTTTCTAGAAGGCTGGGTTGCGTTCTCGAAAATGCTGCCCGACGGCGAAACGCAGATCATAGACGTTATGCTGCCGGGAGATTTCGCCTTGGTCGGCGCGGCGCGCGCGCCCGTCGCCGCCTGTTCTGTGGAAGCGTTGAGCGATGTGCGCAACATCAACATCCGTCCGGGCGATCCGAATGGCCCCGAGCCTGAAATGGCCGAGTTGCGGGAAATGCTGTCGGCAGAAATCGTCAGGACACAGTCACGCACATCGGAACTATTGCTGCGTTTGGGACAAAGCTCCTCTGCCAATCGTATCGCTTACGCCCTGCTGGAATTCTATGTGCGGCTGGAAGCGGTTGGCCTTACCGAAGGGGCCTGCTTTGATTTCCCCATGACCCAGCACAAGATTGGAGAATTCACGGGCATGACCAACGTTCATGTCAGCCGCACGATGCGGCGCCTGGAGCGGGACGAGATTATTTCTTATCCCACTCCGGGCCGTATTACGCTGACGGATCTGGATAGCCTGTGCGACATCGCTAAAATTGACCTGAACGCATTTCGGCGTGAGATCCTGATCCAGTAGAGGCGCCCGCATTCACAGCGGTTCGACAATCTCGCCAAGGGTTTCTCCGGCGAGCAATTCGCTGGCATCTCGCGCGATGTCACCCAGGGTTATGATGCCCACCAGTTTACCTGACTGGGCAACAACGACGAGCCTGCGAACCTGCGCGTCAGACATGATATGGGCGGCGTTTTCGACTGTTTGCTCGGGCGCACATGTCACCACGCCTGCGGTCATGATCTCTGCAACCGGGGCATCTGATGCCACCTTCGTCGCCCATCGGGTGACGATATCGCGGTCCGTTACCATTCCAACGGGGCCTGTGTCGTCGCAGATCGGTAGTGCGCCGATGCCCAGTTCCCGCATCAAGGCAGCGGCCGCGCGTACGGACGTGTCAAGACCTGCGGTGGTGACCGGCGCACTCATGACACGAGCGACCAAGATATCTGGGTAGATACAACGCATGATGGTTTCCTCATGGGCGAACCTACGCAATGGTTGAGCGGTCCATTTTAACGCAGCGCAATGCCGGCCCTCGCAATTTGAGGGCAGTGACCCGTTCCAGCCCTGCTCTGCCTGGGTTCGGCCTTGTCTTCAGGAGGGCTAGGGCGCTCAATATCCCATCGAGAATGCAATACCTTTGAGGATCACATGCCACATGCCAATTGAAACACTGGTGCCTACGGACACGCCCGTCCCCTCGACAATGATCGCACGTGCGGGTGGCACAACGCCCTATTGTTCGGAGCAGGTCATATGACGGAAGGCGGCGCAATACGCGGACGTGGGTGGTTCGAGCGGACCGGGCTCTATGCCATGCCCCTCTATCTGGGAATTCTGTTTCTCGCGGGGTCGCTGACCCCCAGCCTGATACCGCGTGATTGGCTTGTTCAGGGAATTCTCGGCGGGCTGGTGATGGCGGTAGGTTATCTGATCGGACGCTTCGCCATCGCGCTCTGGCGACTGCTGGAATTGCCAGAGGTCCAGGGACGGCCGGCGGTGTGGGCTCGTGGTATCCTGGGCGTGCCGACGGCGGTGGTGCTTGCCATCTGCCTTTCGGCGGCAAGGGGGTGGCAAAATAGCATTCGTGCGCCGATGGGGATGGAGTTGGTGGAAACGTCCCATACACCTCAGATGCTGGCACTGGCGGTTGCGGTCTTCATCTTTCTGGTCCTCGTGGGGTATCTGCTGCAATGGGTCTTTAACCGCGTGAGGTTGCGTCTTTATCGCTACATGCCCGCCCGCACGGCAGATGTCGCTGGCTTTCTTCTGACATCCCTGATCCTGATCGTTCTGGCCCGTGACGGCGTATTGAACCGTGTGATCGACGGACTGGACAGCTCTGTAACCCTCGCCCAACGCTTGTTTGACGATGCACCGGCCCCGCCTCGGGCGCGAAACCTGACGGGTGGGGCAGCGTCCCTTGTGAATTGGGGCGCGCTCGGCCAACCCGGTCGCGATTACATCCTCAATGGCCCCACCGCGGGCGATATCGCCACCTTCACCGGCCGCGACGCACGAACGCCAATCCGTGTCTACGTGGGCCGCGCCCAGGCCGACACGCCCCAGGAACGTGCCGATCTGGCGCTGGCAGAGTTGATCCGGCAAGGCGGTTTTGATCGTGAGGTCCTGATCGTCGCCATGCCCACCGGAACCGGATGGATGGACCCGGGCGCCGTTGATCCGGTGGAATATATGCACGGCGGAGATATCGCGACCGTCGCGGTCCAATATTCCTACCTGCAATCCCCCCTCGCGCTCATCCTTGAGACACGAAGCGGCCTTGACCAGGCGGAGGCGTTGATCAGCACCATTCATACACACTGGCGCACCCTTCCCCGCGACGCGCGTCCGCGGCTCTATATGCACGGGTTAAGCTTGGGGGCCTGGTCCTCCATGCACGGTACAGACCTATTTACGCTTCTGGATGATCCAATTGACGGCGCGCTATGGGCAGGCCCCCCGTTTCCATCTGTCCGCTGGCAGCATGTCGTCGCATCGCGCAATGCTGGCAGCCCGTTCATCGTGCCCCTCCTTGGGGACGGGCGCTTGATCCGGTTTGCCTCCCACTATCAAGACGCCGGCGGCTCCGAGGGTTGGGGCGACATGCGGATCGTCTATCTTCAGTATTCCAGCGATCCGATCGTGTTCTTCTCGCCCACTTCTTTGTTTAGCGCCCCGCAATGGATGCGGGAAGCGCCCGGCCCCGATGTCTCGTCGCAGATGCGTTTCATCCCCGTCGTCACACAGCTGCAACTCGCCGTGGACATGGCGCTGGCCAATACCGCACCCGATGGCCACGGCCACGCGTATTACGCACCCGATTACATCGGCCCGTGGGTTGCCGTCACGGACCCGGCGGATTGGACCGAGACGGATACGACACGGCTGATCGCCCATTGCGATGCAGGCTTTCAGCAGGGATGCGGCCACGTTCGGACAAGATGAGGGCTGTTCCAAACACTGCGACGCCTCACGCGGGGGCGGAGGCGTCGCAAGACTTGTTGAGAATCGACGGCTTCTCAGCCCGCTACAGCGATCCAGACACCGCCAACCACGGTCGCCCATCCCAAGCCCTGCACAAGCTTTGATCCGGTCAGAACATGGCCCGCAGCCACTGCAATGGCAACACCTACGCCGTGCAACAGCGCCGTTGCCACCGCAAAGCCAGCTCCAAAGCTAAGCGCCGCCGCGGCCCCCAACTCTCCCCCATGGGCATAGCCATGGAACAGGGCGAACATGCCGACGATGCCTGAAACCGCCGCCACGGGAAGACGCAACGTCAGGGCTACTGCAAGCCCAAGTGCCAGGACGGAGACAAGGATCATCGGCTCCACAAGGGGCAGGCCGAAGCCCATCACTGCCAAGGCGAAACCGGCAATCATCGCACCAACGAAGGCTGTCGGAAGCGCCCAAAGCGCACGGCCGCCAAGCAGCGCAGCCCAAAGCCCGACCGCGATCATGGCAAGGATGTGGTCGAGGCCGAACACGGGGTGAGACAGGCCCGCGGTGAATGATCCGTGCTGCGCAGGGTCCAAGTGTGCAAGCGCCGGGGTGGCCCCCATCATAAGGACCGCAGCTGGTGCAATTCGTTTCATCGTAAGCTCCTTTTCGGATCAGTTTCGGTGACGTTTCAGATGATGGTGACGCGCCGTCTTGCGTGGCGTCGCGGCGCTGGCGTTTCAGCCATGGGAATGAGTGTGGGTATGCCCGTGTTCGTGCCCATGCCCGTGTTCGTGCCCGTGTTCGTGCCCATCGTCATGGGCGTGGTGGTGCGGCGCCATCGGACCCGGATCTTTGGGCGTGTGACCGCCAGAGGCATAGGTCTTGTGCAACCCGCGCACCCAATCGCACAGTTTCTGTGTTGTCTCGGGCAACTTGCGCGACAGGGCCAGAACGGGGTTGCCGTCCCGCGCGTTCGTTGCATCCTCGACCATCTGGTCGACGTCCACGTCCACATGTTCGCCCAGATCGATCTTGTTGATTACCAACAAATCGGCGCCGCTGATCCCAGGCCCCCCCTTGCGCGCCACGTCGCCACCGCCGGCGACATCCAGCACGAAGATCTGCGCATCGACCAGCGCCGGAGAGAACGTCGCCGTCAGGTTATCGCCGCCGCTCTCCACCATCACGATATCAAGCGGGGCGAAGTCGCGCTCCATATCCTCGACTGCAATCAGGTTCATCGTCACGTCGTCACGGATCGCCGTGTGCGGGCAGGATCCGGTTTCCACTGCGCGAATCCGCTCCTCTGGCAGAACGCCCGCGGATTTGAGAAAGCGGGCGTCCTCATCGGTGTAGATGTCGTTGGTGATCACGCCGAGGGCGAATTCATCGCGCAGATGCCTGCAAAGTGTGGCGATCACCGAGCTTTTGCCCGTGCCCACGGGGCCGGCAACACCAAGGCGCAAGGCGCGGGTCTGATTTGTTCTTGTGTCTTCGGTCATTGGTACGTCTCCATTCGTGTCAGATGGGCCAAGGCGCTTTGAGTTCTGTCAGGCCTTGGGTCAAACGTTGGCGTAGCGCTAGGCTGTCCGGAGCCACAGCCCCGATCGCGACACCGGGTCCGGCCAGCGGCGTAAGGGCCGCCTCCGGGTGATAGGGGTTGCCGTCAGGGCGTTTGGGGTCCAGTCCGGATTAACGGCGAGGATGGAGCCAACCGCCCCCCTGCCCCCCAAGACGGCAGCGCCGTTGCAACCGTCGGCCGCGGGTCCAACTTTCAGGTCTTGGTCATAGAGGGCGGCCCCATCACGGGTGATCCGCAAACGGCTGGCGAAATCCCCCGGCGCTTCCTTGTGGCGGCCCAACAACATTTCCTCGCGCAGAATCATCCGCGCCGTCGGGGCCAAGGCAATGCGCACGTCATGGCGATGATTGCACCGATGCGCGGCAATGATCGGCTCTGCCCACCAGAAAAATGTCGCGCCGTCATCGACAGTAATTCTAACGGTCATCTGCGACTGCCCACCGCCCAGACCGGGGAGAACCAGCATGTGCGAAACCTCGGTCAAAACCAGCGTGCTGCCTGCACCCACGTGGACATCCAGCCGATAGTGATCGCCGCCAATTGGCCCCGCTGTTCCCGCCGCCAACGCCACGCGGGCCACGTCGCGTCGGTGATGGGTCAACGGCTCACGCGCTTTGGGATTACAGGGGCGCAGAACCAACGGGCCATCATTGCGGAGTGTTTTGACACGGCTGGTCAGCGCACCGGGTGCCGGTTCAGTCGCCAAAACCGCATGGGCGGACATCGCACCGATTACGGGATTGGACGCTTTAGGAGGCGAAGAGTCGTACATCGGACCTCCGGTGGTGCTCTGCGGCGATATCCGACAGGGGCGATCCACCAGCGGGCAGATCGGCGGGGTCACGGTCGGCATAGGATGCGGCGGTGTCGGCAAGACGGTCCAGCCGCGCGGTGGCACGCGCAAGGATGGCGTGGACGTGAAACGGATCGACACGCATTACCTTGGCCGCCGCCGCAGCCGCGCCCGAGTTGTTTTCATGCAGGATCGCAAGCGCCGCGTCACCGGGCCCTAATCCAAGAGCCGCCGCCGCGACCCCCATGACGATCGGCTGATGAGGCATATTGCCCAATTTTGCGTAATCGGCATGTGGATGGATGCTCTCCATCGCGCGGCGTAGTTGCCGCCCCAGATTGCGCGAGACATTGCGCAATTCGGGCGATGGGATGCGCGCGTCCAACTCGGCTTCAAGCAATGGCATCTCTGACAGATCATCGCGCACGGCCCGTGCACAGGCCGCCGCAGCAAACGCCGCCGCGATCAGTCCCGCCGTTTCCGCTCGGCCGATCAGGAACTGCTCTAGCCCCTCCATATCGGTAACGCGCCCCGCCGTGACGGCCGGTTCCAGCCCGCCAGAGTGCGCATATCCGCCCGCAGGCAGACGACCATCCGCGAGCAGCAAAAGTGCCGCCTGTTTCCCCATCCCCGTGCTCATGGCTCAGAACAGGAAGTAGCGCTGTGCCATGGGCACTTCGGTCGCGGGCTCATGATCCGCAATTTCACCATCAATCTTCACCGAATAGGTATCCGGATCGACCTCGATATTGGGCAGGGCGGTGTTCTCGGGCATGTCTTCCTTGCCACGTCCCCTTGTGCTCTCGATGGCGACGAACTTGCGATTGGTATTGATGCGATCGGCCAAACCGTCGTCGATGGCCGCTTGTGAGACAAACGCCAGAGACGTCGCGCCCGAGGCGGGCGTGTTCACGTTGAACCCCGTGCGCTCCATCACCGGCTGTGGCGTCGGGATCGAGGCGTTCGGATCGCCCAAGGCCGCTGTCGCCACCATGCCGCCGGTAAACACCGTGTGCGGGCGCACGCCGAACAGCGCCGGTTGCCACATGACGATATCAGCCTTCTTGCCGACCTCGATGGACCCGATTTCGCGTTCCATCCCGTGGGCGACTGCCGGGCAAATGGTGTATTTCGCCACATAGCGACGCGCGCGATGGTTGTCGGCGCGGTCATCACCCGGCAAGGAGCCGCGCAGCTTCTTCATCTCATGGGCGGTCTGCCAGGACCGCATGACCGTTTCGCCGATCCGGCCCATTGCCTGGGCATCGGACGACATGATCGAAATCGCCCCCATATCCTGGAGGATGTCTTCGGCGGCGATGGTCCCCGCACGCACGCGGCTTTCCGCAAACGCCAGATCGTTGGGAACCTGGGGGTTCAGGTGATGGGCCACCATCACCATGTCCAGATGCTCGGCGATTGTGTTCTTCGTGAACGGCCGCGTCGGGTTGGTCGAGGCCGGCAGCACATTACGCTCCCCCGCGATGGAGATGATGTCAGGCGCATGCCCACCACCTGCCCCTTCGGTGTGGAACGCGTGGAAGGTTCGGCCATCGACCGCTTTCAGCAAATCTTCGACAAATCCGGCCTCGTTGAGGGTATCGGAGTGGATCGCGACCTGCACGCCGGAGTCCTCGGCGACTGACAAGCAGGCGTCGATCACGGCAGGCGTGGCGCCCCAGTCTTCGTGCACCTTGAAGCCGCCGACGCCGCCACGCAACTGCTCCCACATCGCCTCTTTCGACATGGTGTTGCCGCGCCCCAAAAACAGCACGTTGACAGGCCAGGGGTCGAACCCTTCCAGCATCCGTTCCATCCACCACGCGCCGGGTGTGGCGAGGGTGGCCTTGGACCCTTCGGTCGGCCCCGTGCCGCCACCGGTCACGGTGGTTACCCCGGACGCCAAGGCGATCTGCAACATCTGAGGGCCGACGAAATGCACGTGGGTGTCGATGGCGCCGGCGGTGGCGATCAAGCCATTGCCCGCCATGATCTCGGTCGAGGGCCCGATGACCAGCGCCGGATCGACACCATCCATCGTGTCGGGGTTGCCCGATTTGCCGATGCCCACGATACGCCCGTCGCGCACGCCGATGTCGGCCTTGATGATCCCCCAATGGTCCAGAATGACCGCGCCGGTGATGACCAAGTCAGGTGTGCCCTCGGCCCGGGTGTGTGACGACTGCGCCATGGATTCGCGTATCGACTTGCCGCCGCCGAATACGGATTCGTCACCGCCGCCGGAGCGGTCTTCTTCCACCTCGATGGTCAGGCAGGTGTCGGCCAGACGAATGCGATCGCCCTTGGTGGGGCCGTAGGACGCCACATATTCACGACGATCAATCTTTTGCATTGTCTAGCTCCCCGCCACAAAGTCCACGTAGTCCCAAAACGATGCGCTTGCCCTGTATCGGGATCAGGTCGACTTCTTCCACTGCGCCCGGCTCAAACCGTTCTGCGCCCCCAGACAGCACGGCAAGCCGCTTTCCCCAGGCGGCATCGCGGTCAAATTCCAGCGCCGCATTGACCTCGGCAAAATGGAAATGCGATCCGATCTGAATTGGGCGGTCAGACGTGTTGGCCACGCGAATGGTTGTCACCTCAAGACCCTCGTTGATGATAACGTCCCCCTCTCCGTAGAGGATTTCTCCGGGGACGATCGGATCGCGCTCTGTGTCGAGGGCGTCCTCGGATTTACGCCGAGGCGCTTGCCGGATGCCGCCGCCGGGACGGCGCGGCGTACTTGGTCCGCTGACACCGGATGATTTGGTTTGTTCGGGCGCGTCGGAACTCGTCTGGTCATAGTCGCGACCAGGATCATCAGACCGGTGTTTCGCTTTTGCGGAATCGGCGTGGTCCGACACAAGTTGTGCGAATGGATTGAGTTTCTTGGTCATCGGATCGGCTCCATCACTGTCACGAGTTTCGTGCCGTCCGGAAATGTCGCCTCGACCTGCACCTGCGCGATCATTTCAGGAACGCCTTCCATGACATCTTCGCGGCTCAGGACGTTGCGGCCCGACTCCATCAGGTCGGTCACGGTTTCACCGTCGCGAGCACCTTCCAGAAGGAAAGACGTTATGATCGCAGTCGCCTCGGGAAGGTTGAGCTTCAGTCCCCGTTCCAAACGTTCCAGCGCAAGTTTACCGGCGGTGTAAATCATGAGCCGTTCTTGCTCATGCATACTGAGTAACATCGGCAGCCCCCTCTTTGGATCAATCAACTATTTCTGACAGTGACACTTTTCTCTAATTTTGTCCCAAGTTAATGCGCTGGCGATTCCCAAGATGCCGGTGCCGCATTTTCGCTGACCGCCGGGAGTTGCCCTTTTCCCCTGGACCGCATCGGGGCCAGTGGCAGTGGTCCACATATTCTGAAGCACTGGGTAAGGTTTTTGCCTCTGCCTTGGGATGAATGTGCGCGATCCGCCATTCGCCGCCCCCGATACGGGCCGCAAACCGTCGTTGCGACGTGGTGTCGGTGCGCATTGCCCCCTATGCTGGCAGTCGCCATAGCGCGATGGCAACGCCAATCCCAACGCCATTCCGGAGACCTCTTTGCAAATTCTTGTCCCTGCATTTGCCTCTGTCACATTGGGAATTACCGTGTTTTTCGTGGGCGCGTTTCTGACCCGCTCGGTCGGTTTTCTGAAAGACTACAATATCCCCGAACCCGTGTCCGGCGGGTTGGCCGTCGCCACGTTGACGTGGATGTACTTCTATCTCACAGGAGACCAGATCGTTTTTGATCTGGCGGTCCGCGACTATCTTTTGGTGCTGTTTTTCGCGACCATCGGACTAAATGCCCGCGTGGCGGACTTGCTCAAGGGGGGACGGCTTCTGATGGCGCTTTTAATGCTGACCGTCGGGTTCATCGTCGCGCAAAACGCCGTTGGTTATCTGGGCACGGTGCTGTTTGACCTTCCCACTCCGATCGCAGTGCTGCTGGGCTCGGCTGCGCTGATTGGCGGCCACGGCACCGCGATCGCCTGGGGCCCGCAGATCGAGGCGACCACCGGGTTTGCCGCTGCCAACGAGATCGGCATCGCGACGGCAACGCTTGGCCTTGTACTTGCGGCGTTGATCGGTGGTCCGATTGCAAAACGTTTGATTGACCGGCATGGCCTGGAGGGCTCCCACGACACGTCCCCCATCGTCGGGTTGGAATTCAAGGAGAAGGGAGAGGCCCCCGATCTGGTCAATCACATCAGCCTGATGCGGTCGACGCTGGCCGCCCACGTAGCCATCTTGTTGGGCTATTTCCTGCATGACGGCTTGGACGATGCGGGCCTGAAACTCCCACTCTTCGTGCCGTGTCTGCTGATGGGCATCGTTATGTCCAACACCCTACCCTACGCACTCCCTCGCCTGACATGGCCTGCGGGGAGCAAGGCGCTGGCAATCATTTCAGACGTCAGCCTGTCGGTGTTTCTTGCCATGTCATTGATGAGCATGCAGTTATGGACACTGGCGGAGCTTGGCGGGCCACTTGTCGCCGTGTTGGCGATGCAGTTGGTGCTTACCGTCTGCTTTATCGGCTTCGTCGTGTTTCGCGGGCTCGGTCGCACATACGCCGCCGCCGTTCTCAGCGCAGGATTTGCGGGGTTTGCGTTAGGGGCCACACCGACTGCCATCGCCAACATGTCGTCCGTGACCAAACGCTATGGCGCGGCACCTTTGGCCTTCATCGTGCTGCCGTTGGTCTCGGCGTTTTTCGTTGATTTGGCCAATGCCCTTGTCATCCAGCTCTTTATCGGCCTCTGAGACACCAACAGGAACAAACTCGCCATGCCCCAGCTCCACCTTGTACAGAGACTGTTCAACGCGCTCGCACCCGACACCGATGGTGATGGCGGTCTATCGCAGGCCCAAGCCCGGCATGAACCTGCAAACTTTCTGCGCCATGCTGGCGCCTTGTCGATGACGAAAATCGCCGATGGTCTGATTGATCCGAAGCTGGTGTTGTCGTGGCTGCTCAGCCATCTGGGCGCACATGGGTTTTTCGTGGGCCTCCTCGTCCCGATACGCGAGGCGGGCGCGCTTCTGCCGCAACTGTTCACCGCGCCGCGGGTTCAAGCCATGGCTCGGCGCAAGTGGGCCTGGGTTGCGGGGAGTATCGGACAAGGGGCCGCGATGGCTGGTGTGGTCCTGACCGCCCTGACCCTTTCGGGTGTTGCCGCAGGCATCGTGATCTGTTCGCTGCTGGCGGTTTTCGCCGTATCTCGCTCCATCTGCTCGGTCAGCTACAGTGACGTTTTGGGCAAGACGGTGGGCCAGACCAGGCGCGGGGCCGCTACGGGATCAGCGACCTCGCTGGGGGCCGGCGCCGTCGTCATCTTCGCGCTGATCCTCATGTCTGGGTGGGGGGACCGAGCCGTTATCGTTCTCGTCGCGCTGGCCCTCGCATCAGCGCTTTGGTTTTCGGCGGCAACGCTGTTCTCCACCCTGTGGGAAGAGGCCGAGCCGGGCACGACCGACACGCAGGCCTTGGACCAGTTGGACATCCTGCGCCGCGACCCGTTGCTGCGCCGTTTCATTCTTGTGCGCGGGCTTTTGACGTCGACGGCGCTGGCCCCTCCTTACATCGTTCTGCTGGGGGCCGAGGCCGGGCAAGCCACCTTCGATCGCTTGGGCGCACTCGTGCTGGCATCGTCCATCGCATCGCTGGTCAGTTCGTGGATCTGGGGCCGGATGGCAGACAGATCCAGCCGACGTGTGCTCATGGTGTCGGGTATCTGCGGGTCTTTGGCCCTGCTTGCCGCAGTGCTTATGGATCTGACGGAAATCTCGGATCAGATTTGGGCTTTGCCCATCGTGCTGTTTGCGCTGATGATCTCCTACCATGGCGTGCGTCAAGGGCGGGTCATCTACCTTGTGGATATGGCACCCGAGGATCAACGCGCGTCTTACACGGCGATTTCCAACACCGTGATCGGCGTGGTTCTCTTGGGATCGGGCCTGATGGGGGCGCTGGCCGCGCTGATCGGGGCGCAGACCACGCTTGTGATTTTTGCGGCAATGGCCGCCGGGGCCACGCTGATGGCGCGTGGCCTCAAGGAGTTTGGGGACTAAACCGCCCGGCGCAACCGCAAGGACAGCAGGATGAACAGAACGCCAAAAGCGATGGCCCAGAACCCGATGATCCACGCGATGGACACCAACCCCGCGTGGGGCAGCGCCACAATGGCGACACCGAACGCGATGGACAAAAGGCCAGAGACGACAAGCAGCCACTCCCCCTCGATCTCTTTGCGCAACTGAACCGCAAGGAGGATGCGCAAGGCGCCCCCCAGTATGGACCACGCGGCCAGGAAGACCAGCATCACGAGGGCCGTAATCCCCGGCATGAACAGCATCAATCCGCCCGCCACAATCCCGAGTAGCCCGTCCAGAAGGCCAAGCCACCACTTATCCACCTCATTTCGGAGCCGTATCGCATCAATCGTGCTGAAAACCCCGTCCGCCAGAATGTATGCCCCGAACAAGATTACCAATACTGACAGTGTCAGGACCGGCCAAACGAACGCCATTAGGCCGAAAACGATGGCCGCGATCCCGCGCAGCAGGACCAACCACCAGTTGCGGGCGAAAAAATTCAAAGTCGTATCCATGATGTGTTCCTATGGTTGGGTCCGGCTGGGGGCACCCCCCCCTTAGAACCGATAGATCGCGGCAAGTCCGGTGTCGGACGGCATGCGCTCAGGCGGAACAATCACCACCTCACCACCGGTTTTGATAGTCCGCTCGCTCAGGTCATCCAATACGTCATCGACACTGGGATCCTCAAGCCGGGCGAATTCAATGAACCCGGTCTTCGCGTTGACGTGCCCCGGAACGACACGGTCGGCGTCCAGCAGCAAGGTCTCGATCCGCCCTGCTACCGCAGCTTTGCCGATCTCTGACAGGTCCGCGCTGCCACGTTCTGTGGCCGCTGCGGCTTCGAACCGTTCTACAAGGTGGTCGAGCCGCTCCAGGTAAGTTGGCAGTACGATATCCCACGCCCGCGCACGGAGGTCTTCCAAAGAGACAGAGGCAGGATCCACGTCTATAGCCTGGGCCATCAACAAGGGGTTATCGCTGACCTCGCGGAACAGGTGGTGATGCTCGGGCAGCGCCGCGAGCAACAAGGGCATACCGGTTGGGCGGGAATAGTTTCGCGTCACCGCCTCGGCCACGGCACGGAAGAACTGCTGGGTCTCGTTATCTGCAAGGTCTTGCCGCACGTCCGTCCCGTGCCGGGTGATCTTCCCCGTGCCGGACGGGCCATGGCTGCGCTTCGTTCGCTCCGGCTCCCCGGCAAAAGTACCGGTCACGGCCTCGATGCTCGCAGGGAACCGGTCATCTGTCGGCATCACATCGACGGCAAATCGGTTGCCTTCGAACAGTGTGGCAGACCGCCGGTTGAGACCCAGAATGTGATAACGGTCCGACGATTGCAGCACTCGGACCAAGGGCTTGGTATGGAAGCTTTCGGCCACAATCGCCCGCTCCGGCACCGAGCGTTGCAGGTTATAGATCTTGAAGACATCGGCGGTCGCAAAGACAGCGATCCCGTCGAGGGTGTGTTTCCAGAATTGTGAATCCTCAGCCAATTCAACGAACGGGCGCAGCAAGGCGGCACTGTCCTGATCCGAGTATTGGCGGGCAAGCGATTGCGATAGCTCCTTCACCAGGTTGCCGAAGCGGATCGGATCCTGTTGCCTATCGGGGAAACTGCGGTGGGTCGGCTGGTAAAGCGACAGGCAAGGTCCATCGCGTTCAGCCAGCAATACAGATTTGTAATCATGTTCAAGTGTGGTCATCTCAAGCCTCCAATCCGTCCGGGCGGTTACCTTGAGAGTCAGCGCTCACGCTGGAAACTGTAAGGTCCGCGGATGTTCTCGATTGCGTTGAGAGCAGGATATCTGCGACTGTTTCGCGTGCATTAATCGGGGTTAACACGGGGCACCGCTTTTGCTGGTCTGAAAGACGAAACCAACTTTGAAAGGACGACAAGATGCGACATCTGCTACTGGGGTTGATCGTGGCGACAGGGCCGGCGACAGGGGCGCTGGCGGATACGTCGCTTTCCATCAACATCGAGCTTGAGGACGCGCTGGTCACCACAACCTCCTACCAGTGCGGGTCGGAGGGGGCTTTGACCATCCACTACATCACAACCAATGACGATATCCTTGCACTGGTTCCCGTCGACGATGACCCTCGTGTGTTCGCAGGCGTGGTCTCGGCTTCGGGGTCACGCTACGTTTCCGGTCAGTTCGAGTGGTGGTCGCATGGCGCCGAGGGCACCCTGCGTAACGTGATCTCGGAAGAGACGCTTCTGGATTGCACCGCCCCGCAATAACCCGGCGGTGCGCCTCTACTTTGCTGCGACCGAACCCCGCCCTTGCGGCTCGGCGCGCTTGGCCCGGCACTCTCCCAGCAACAAAATGGCGGGGGTCAGCACAACTGCGATGACAAGGCCGCCCGCGATGGCCGACGCTGGGTGACGGTTTCAGATCTTCGTGGTCAGCTGTTCAAGCGAGATACCGCGAATACGCGCGCTCTCGTGCACAGCCCGTTGCAGGGCGGTGCTGCGCTTGAGCAAGCGCAAGAACCGATCCTGATCCAGAACCAACAGGGTCGACGGCGCGATTGCGCGCACATCTGTGCGCAGCGGTCGTTTCATCAACAGGCCCATTTGTCCGAACATGTCCCCGCGCCCAAGCCGCCAGGTCTGGCCCGCTGCCGCAAGTTCCACCGCGCCTGACGCCACGAAATAGACGCTTCTATTGGTATTCTCCCGGCGCAAGACCATGTCGCCCTCGTCGACGTACCGCGTAACCAGCGCTTTGGCCAAACGGTGCAGAACGGCATCGTCCATTTCTGCGAAAAGCGGGAACTGGCGGACAAGCTCGGTCTTCTGCACCGCAAGGTCCAGCCGCGGCGCAGCCTCTGCCTCGTCGCGTCGGCTGCCCACATCCTGGGTCAGGGCGCTATGCACTTCCTCTCCGATCAGGCCGTCCTCCAGAAGCGTGTCGTACTCGCGTTCTTCCAGCCGCAGGGCCGTGCGCCGGATGATGCGGCGTTCCATCTCCTCGGCGTAACCAGGAAATTGCAGACGCAAGCCTTCCAGGGCCTGTTCGACCGCGTCGATCCGATTATCCAGCATCGTGTGCAGAAGCTCGGCCACGCGGCGGCCGTGAATGCGGCGGATGCGCCCGTCGATGAACCCGTGCAGGTCGCGCAGGATCAGCCGTTTCGACAACAACAGCCCGAAGCGTGTCGCGGTGATGTTGGCAAGCGGTGTCGAGTATCGCAGGCGATTGTGTAGCCGGAACGCCAATCGCAGCCCGACCCCCTGCCCCAGAGAGCGGCGCGCCGCCTCTTTGTAGCCACTGCGCCCCGAGAACCGGGAGGCCTCCATCAACGCGTCTGCATCCGACAACAGACGCTCGGACAAGGCGGCGGAAATTGTTCGCTCCCTGAACCGCCCCAGGATCGCGTCCCTCTCTGCACTGGCCAGCGCGATCAGGCCTAGGCTGATGCGGTCACGGTCCAGCACGTCCGTGTTGGCCTCGGCCGATCTGACGGCCACGCTCAGGCGTTCACCAAACTGCTTGGCCTCGTCCCGGACGGTCTCCTTCGTCAGATCGTAGTTTTCCGTGACGCGTGACATGTCCTCGCGCACGGTTTGAAGCGCCACGGCGATCACCTGATTGTAAAGTGCGCTATCGAGCGGTGACAGCTTGTCCAGACCCAGCCGCTTGATCACCCAGCGTAGCGTCGTGCCCTGCACCAGTAGCGTGAACAAAGTGAAGCCCGTGGCAAGGATCGCAACTTGTCGCTTGGTCTCCACCGGGACCGCCGCGCTTTCGGTGACGGCCAATGCCAGCGCCAAGGTGACAGCCCCCCGCAAGCCCCCCCAGAGGATCGCCACGCGGAAGGGACGCTCCACCACCGGCGAAAGCCTGAGCCGTGTCAAGACAGGCAGCACCAGGTACAGGATCAACGCGCGCGCTACGATGGCGGCGATCACGACCACGACGATCAAGCCCAGGTCCCGCCATGTTACCGTCTCCAACATGCGTGGAATCAGCAGCGCTGCGAGGACGAAGATCAACGCGCCCGCCCAATGTGCCAACAGATCCCAGACCTCGCGCAAGTTGATCCACGTCAGCGGCGGCAAACGGCGCGGCCCGGTAAGTTGAAGGGTCATGGCCGCCGCAACGACGGCAATCACGCCAGAAGCCCCGACGCTTTGTTCCGCGAATATATAGGCAAGGTAGGGCAACGCGATGGAGATCGAGATCACCGCAAGCTCGTAGCGGCCAAACAGCGCCATGATCCAGATCGCTATGCGTGCGGCGAACCAGCCAACAGCCGCACCGCCCAGCAGCAGGACAGGAAACTGCGCCAGTGCGCTTTGTACAGACGGGTCCGGCACGTTCGCCATGACGAACTCCAGAAACAGGGCCGCCAGCGCAATGGCTGCGGCGTCGTTCAGTAGGCTTTCACCTTCGATGATCCGTGCAAGCCGTCGCGGGGCCGAGATGGACCGGAAGATGCTGACCACCGCCGAAGGGTCCGTTGTTGACACAATCGCACCGACCAGCAGGGCCGCCGAAAGGGTCAGCGTGCTCACCAGCGCCAGCGCGTAGCCGACAACGAACGTCGCCACGAATACCGCCACCACCGCCAGTACCAGGATCGGGACCCAATCGTCCGCCATTCGGCGAAGGTTCAGACCGAGCGTGACCTGAAAGACAAGGGTCGGCAGAAATACATAAAGGAACACATCAGAACTGATCGGGAACGCCAGAATGGCCTCGGCCACCGGGTTCAACGCATCGGTCAGAGGCGTGAAAAGAAAGAAGCTTGCCGCAACGCCAATCAGGATGCCGAAACAGGCAATGATCACGGCAAAGGGCAGTCGTAGATAGGTCGCCAAAGGCTCCGCCGCGCCAATCAGCAGGAACAAAGAAGCAATGATCGTGGTGACGAGGATGATGTCCATGGGATTTCATCTAACAGGTATTTAAAATGAGGTCAGTGGCGCAGTTGAAGTTGCAGGCACGGTCACAAGTCAATGCGCCTGAAGGGACCTTTCAGGCAAGCAGTCAGACAGGCAATCCCCGGCCAAAATGGTGCGGCAAACACGCCCTCTTGCCTCGCCTCAAACGACTAAAACCAAGAAAGCTTTACCGGAAGGCTCCCGCACCGGGCCTTGCAGCAGGCTGGCTGATTGCCTCATCGCCGCGCGTCCCCGAGAAGGCCAGGCTTAACGCGGGTTAATGCGCCCGCCCGCGCGTCGGCTACCCATAGCGCAGCACAATTGAAAATGCTGGGAGGACGTCGCCATGACAACAGAACTGAACCGCAACGCCGAGGACGCCGTCGCAGATATCTCCAACGTGAAATCTGTGACTGATGCTTTGTCGGAAGTCCTGTCCGACACCTACAGATTGATATTGAAGACCCAGACCTACCACTGGAACGTGATGGGCCCCCTTTTCCACCCGGTCCATGTCATGACCGAGGAGCAATATACCGACATGTTCGCGGCGGTGGATGAACTGGCCGAGCGGATCAGGGCTTTGGGCAAGCCCGCCGTTGTCAACCCGACGGCTCTCTCGGCAGGCCCCGACGGCACGCATCCCGATGCGACTTTGCCCGCGACCGATATGGTCAAGGATCTTGCTTCGGATCACGAGGCTCTGGCCCGCCGCCTGCGGGCGCTTGTCGATACGGCCGAGGACGCGCGCGATCCGGTCACCGCAGACTTGGCGACCGTACGCGCCACATTCCACGAAAAAGCAGCCTGGATGCTGAACGCCACTGCTGCATAGCGTGGGTTAGCCCCCGGCCCGAACAACAACATCAGGCCCGGAGGGAATAGCAATTGTTGATCAAGGACAGTTCTTGAATCTTTGGCCTCAATGAAAGCTGGCCTGAAAACTCGTGGCAGTCAGCGACACATGGGCGTCGAGCGGCGGGCGCAGTTCAAACGCCTTCGGCTCCCGTGAAAAGTGATAGAGCCGCATGAGGCACCAGTCCGCCCGCCGTTCGTCGGCGACAGCCAGCTCATTTCGCGAAATATGGAATGGTGTGCGTTCCCAGCTGTTCGTCGTCTTCACTTCGATCAGACGGGGCCGACCATCCGGCGCATAGCTGGCGATATCATACCCAGCGCCATCGCCATCCTCCTCCGAGACCCATCGCACTTTTGACGCAAGATCAGAGCGTCCGGCACCAGCCAGCACCGCTTTCTCATGGGCCAGCGCACGTTCCTCTCCCGCCCGGCCAAGCGCGCGGTTGCGCTCGTCACGCTCCGCCACATCGAATTTGCGGGCGGTGGAGATGGTTTTCTCTAGCTCAGGCGGGGGCGGCTGGTTGCTCAGCGTCGGGGGCGATCCGATCCACAGTTGAGCCGCCTCGCGCAGACCCATCACGGGCCGGTCGGGAATGCGGGACAGCCAGCCGGGGTTGATGTCCAGCCAACGCGCCACCGCGTCTTCCAGTGTGCCCTGATAGTTTTGCGCAGGCTTGTAGCCGGGGATCCAGTCCTCTCCGAGGGCCCTGAGAACCGCGCTGATGTTCTGGTGCTTGAACTCGATCGAACTGCGGTTGCGCTCGATCCGGGTTTGAAGATCGCGATTGTGCGCGGCTTTGTTGTAGGACTGGCCAGCGAAGTCCGCAGCCAGCATCGCGAAGTAGTCCGCAACGATCAGGTCGTTCTCTGCATCTGTCCAAGGCCCGGTCGGCATGTGGCCAGGCTAGGCACGCGAAAATCATTTGTCATCAAGAGTTTCGTGCCGGGAATGGAAGGCAAACCCAGCCAAGAATTCCGCCGGTCTGCGCTGGCATTCCAAGCAACACGCGGACCGAGCGTTCCGCCCAAGTTGCCATCGCTTTCTTTCGGAACGCGCAAAGCGATTTTGGCGGATCTCGGATGCAGTTTTCGGAAACAGAACGAAAAAAGGACCGAACCGCAACAGCCGCAGTTTACCCGAACTGAGGCTGAGGGCCATTCTGTGCCCGTCCTCGGGCGGGCAACGCGTCTACGGGTGGGACCCCTAAATCTCTTTAATAACATGGCAAACTACATGTTGCGCCGGCACCACATTTCTCAGGCACATGAGAGCTCGCGTGCCTGAGATGATGAAAGCAAGGCGTTACGTTGTATGGTCATGGCATTAAATCTTAGGGGGATTCTTATGCTGTATCATCGCATTGCCGTTGCACTCGGGGTCGCTGTGGCCACTGTCAGTTCCGTTCAAGCCGAAGACACGCATTGGTCCGGGTTTTACGCGGGTGGCGTCATTGGGTACGGCTCGGGCGCGGTCGAGCAAACGGATACCTTTGCAGCCCTTGAGAATACCGTTGACATTGATGGCGTGGTCGGCGGCTTGTTTGCCGGATACAATGAGCAAAACGGATCTACGGTTTATGGCATTGAAGTCGATGCTTTGATTTCAGGCATCGAGGGAACGTTGCCAGCTAGGTCCGGTCGAACCTGCTACGGCGGCCTGCCGGATTGCCATCAAAGCATCCAAGGACTTTATTCTGCCCGAGCGCGCCTCGGTGTCGACATGGGCGACCTATTGCTATTCGTAACCGCAGGGATCGCGGGCGCCGAGATTGTGGAAGATACCGGAAATTCGAGCACTGACATTGAAGGTTTTGAGTTTGGCTGGGTCATCGGCTTGGGTGCCGATTATCGAGTATCGGACGACTTTTCCCTCCGTGCCGATTTCCTGTTAATGGACTTTCCGAGCCAAGTTAGAGACCGCGGAAGCGCCATTGGCACTAACGAAACTGAAACGCTGGGGGTACTGCGCATCGGTGGTGCGTTTCACTTCTAGCCGCGAGGCCGATGGCGGATCCTTGCAGCAACCTGATACTGCCATGATCCGCCGTTGGGGGCGATCCGAAGCCTGCGCCGGGTGCGTCTGCGTCAAAGCCATGGCATCGGCGCTGTGGTTTCTGCCAAGCCGCAACCACAGCCTCCATTCCTGTCAGGCTGATATCCGTGACACGGCGCGCGCCAGAACTTTCAAGCCGGCGCTAAGGTCAGCCTCATCGGTGTCTTCATCAAAAGCGTGGCTTATGCCGTTGATGGACGGAACGAAGAGCATGGCGACCGGCATCAGGCGTGCCACGTTGGTCGCGTCATGGAGGGCACCAGAGGGAAGCACCCCCCAATTACCCGGTGCGACGTCCTCGGCTCCGGCTTCGAGAGCGCCGCGCAGATTGTCGTTCATTGTCTCGGGTTCAAGCCCAAGAAGGTCACCAAACTCCACAGTCAGGCCCGTCCGGTCGGCGATCTCATCGGCCGCAGTGCGGATGATTTTCTCCATTCTATCCAACCGGTCCGCATCCCCGTCGCGCCATTGCATGGAAAACGTGGCACGGCCGGGCACGATAGACGAGGCGTTGGGATGCAGCACGGCATGGCCAATGGTCCAAACTGTGTGCGGTGTGACAACGTTGGCGAACCGATCGTTGATTTCTGCATTGAATGCCGACAGGGCCTGAAACGCATCCCTGCGCAAATGCATCGGTGTGGTGCCAGCGTGGTTTTGCTGCCCATTGAACGTGATACGCATGTCACGGATGCCAACGATATCGCTGACGACGCCGATTTGAGTGTTTGAGCTGTCGAGGGACGGCCCCTGTTCGATATGCATCTCGATGTAGCCGGTGAACTGTTCCGGGTCCAC
Organism: Gymnodinialimonas sp. 57CJ19; assembly: GCF_038396845.1. Taxonomy (NCBI): domain Bacteria; kingdom Pseudomonadati; phylum Pseudomonadota; class Alphaproteobacteria; order Rhodobacterales; family Paracoccaceae; genus Gymnodinialimonas; species Gymnodinialimonas sp. 57CJ19. The sequence continues at coordinate 1,831,678 of NZ_CP151587.1, read as the reverse complement.
GAACCCCGATGAGAGGTCGGCCATCCGTGCGCGCGCGTCCGCGAAGGTGAGGCCAGTATCATCGGTCAGTGCATCGGCCGTTTGCAGATCAATCTTGCCGCCCCAGACCGCGCTGCCGGTCAGGACGCCAAAGCGCCCCTCCTCATCCTGAAAACTGACGACAGAAACGGACGGCCCCCCCGCTTCCTTCGCCGCGCGCGCGACTTCAAGCCCCGCAATCACCCCCAGGGCACCATCCAACCACCCGCCCTCAGGCTGGCTGTCAGTATGAGAGCCGAGAAGAATGGAGGGGCCGTCGGCCAGACCGAAAAGGTTCCCAACCGGATCGAAATGAACCCGCAGGCCTGCGTCTTTCATCTGTTCGGCCAGCCATTTCCGGGCGGCGATGTCGGCATCAGAATAAGCAGGGCGAATGACGCCCTTTCCGATGCCCGATGCACCGAACTCACGCAGCTTGTGCAAGTCACTCAAGAAACGCTCTGGATCAATTTTCATGTACTGTCCCTTTTCAATCCTGCCAGAATTCATCAATCGCTGGTCGGCCCGCCCGCTTGCAGCGCCCGAGGTTGCAGCAACAGCATCCCGATGGCCAATGCCGGTCCAATGCCAAAGGCATAAAAAACCGTGCCCAACCCGAGTGTGCCGCCAAGCAGCCAACCGATCATCACAACGCTCAATTCAAGTCCGGTCCGCACGAGGGCGATTGGCTTGCCTGTGACAGTCTGAAGCCCGGTCATAAGGCCGTCCCGCGGGCCCGGCCCAAGGTTCGCCACCAGATAAATCGCACCGCCAAGACCGGTGACCAAGACACCGACAATGGCCAGCAGTGCATTTGCGGCGTAGGTCTCGAATGTTGGCAGGAAAGGCAGCACATATTCCAGCATCAGCGCGATGATGACGGCATTGAGCACCGTGCCAATACCGGGCGTTTGTCTGAGCGGAATCCACAGAAGCAGGACAAAGACGCTGATGACAAATGCCGCAAAGCCCAGACTCCGGCCCGTCACATTGGTCACACCTTGCGCAAACACCGTCCACGGGCTTACGCCAACGCCGGCGGCAACAAGGATCGCTTCTCCAAGGCCGAACAACATCAATCCGATAATCAGGCCGATGACAGACGCCAGTGGCGGCCGCAGCGTTAGCGCTTTGGGGGAACTCCAGCGCAGACGCGGGACGGATGTGACGGAAAGGATCTTCATAGTCAAAGCCACTCTGGTGTGATGGTTGGGGTGCTCAACACTTGTTTACAATCCTTGCCCTAGTGTCCATCCGTGCCGATTAACAGCACCCCCGTGAACACCAAGATCACGCTCGGAGCGTCAACGGGCCCGGACGGGCGGCACGAGCAGTGTCACCCAACGCAAAAGTCATGCCCAACCCGCGCCCCTACCCCGTGGACTCCATCATGAGCGCGATCACGGGAGGTGTGTGGTCAACCGCGCCTTGACCAGTTCCAGAAAGCGACTGGCCACGCGGGAGGGCTGCCGCATGGCGGGAAACAGGATGTCGTAGCGGAACGGCTGCTCTGGGCGTAGGGGACGCGTGACGACCCGCCCGGCCAACGCGAAATACGTTGCGGTGACAGGCTCCACGATTGCGAGCCCGGTGCCCGCGGCAACCATCTCGCAGATCGACGTGGAAAGTTGAGCTTCGGCGACGATCCGGGGCCGCGAAGACCCGACGGTCAGAAACGTGTCGGTTTCCGAGCGCGTCCCAATTTCCGCGCCAAGGGCGATGAAGGCACGCTGGTCGAAATCCATCGGTTCCAGATAATCTTTCTGGGCCAGTTCATGGCCGGGCGGCAGAACTGCCAGCATGGCCGTCTCGCGGATCGGTTGCCGGATGACCGCCGGATGATCCCGGTCCAATGCGGCAAACCCAAGGTCGAATTGTTGTGAACTGAGGTGGCGAAGGACGGCTTGCGAGCTGCGCGCACGCAAGGAAATCGTGATGCCCGGCTCTTCCGAAATAAATTCGGCAATGACATCGGGCAGGAATTTCAACGCCAACGCGGGCATCCCTGCGATCGTCAGGCTGCCTTTGCGAAAATCGCGAATGTCCTCGATGACACGTGAAATTTCGGAGATGCCGACGAAGGACCGCTCAACCTCCTCATAAAGCGCCAGCGCCTCGGAGGTGGGAAAGACCTGCCGCCCACGGCGCTCCAGTAGATCGAAGCCCGCAACATGCTCCAGGTCAGCAATCATCTTGCTGACCGAGGGCTGGGTAGTCCCCAGGACTTCCGCCGCCGCCGTAATTTGCCCGGTTTCGATCACGGCCCGGAATGCTTCCAGTTGACGATGGGTGAGGCGTTGCAGCATCGCCCATGCATATCCCCAAGGAATGAATAACGCAAATCTTACGATTATTTTTATATCAACACGTTTGCCATGTTTGATGCGGGAGAATCGAATGCCAGCAAGTCACTCGGAAATCACAATCATAGGCGGCGGCGTTGTTGGGCTGTCTGTGGCTATTGGTCTGCTTCAGGCAGGCCGCCGGGTGCGTATTCTTGACGGCGCGGACAGTGACGCGCGGGCCTCGCAGGGCAATTTCGGCCTGGTCTGGGGTCAGGGCAAGGGCTGGGACTTTGCGCCCTACGCGAAGTGGACCGCCGAGGCCTTGGCGGCGTGGCCAGACTTCGCGGCCAATCTGGCCGAAATGTCGGGCATAGACGTGGCGCTGGAACAATCGGGCGGCTTCGAATTCTTCACAGATGCTGGCGAGTTGGACGATTTTGCCAGCATGTTGGCCCGCCAAAAAAACCACCTCGGCAATCGGTTCAGCTACGACGTCTTGACGGGCGATGACCTGCGCCGGGACATGGCCGGGATTGGCGCTGATGTTGTCGGTGCCACCTTTTCTCAACTGGATGGGCATGTAAATCCGCTACGCTTTCTGCGAGCATTGCGCCTATCCGTGACGGCTTTGGGCGGGCAGATCCTGACGGACTCGCGCGTGGACAGCATCCAGCCAGCCCATGGCGGTGGCTTTGACCTGACGTTGGCGCGCGGAGATACCATTACCACCGACAAGGTTCTGCTTTGTGCTGGATTGGGGGCCGCGACGCTGGCGAAGGACCTTGGGTTCCAGACTCAGGTGCGCCCACAACGCGGCGAATTGCTGATTACCGAAAAGCTGGACGCGCGGTTGCCGTTTCTATCCAGCACGATCCGGCAGGTCGACGAAGGCGGCGTCCAGATTGGCGGCACCAAGGCGGACGCCGGTATGGATGACAGCGAAACCCTGGATGTCATGGCCGGTCTCGCGCGGCATGCGGTGCAGGTGTTCCCAGAGCTCGCCAACGTTCGCGTTGTGCGGGCATGGGGTGCTTTGCGCGTCATGTCCCCCGACGGCCACCCTGTTTACGCGCGGTCCTCGCAGCATCCCGGCGCATTTCTCATTACCTGCCACAGTGGTGTGACCCTCGCCTCACTGCACGCCTCAAGCCTCGCCGATTGGGTTGAGGATACACCCGCAACCCCTGATCTGGAGGCTTTCGATGAACATCGCTTCGCGCTTTCAAACGCAGCCTGAAGAAGGCCCTCTTGTGCAGATCACGGTCGATGGCACGCCTGTGACGGCCGCCGCAAACATGACCTTGGCCGCGGCGCTTCTGGCACATTCCGGTGAGGCCAGCCGTCAAACCATGAGCGGCGCGGGCCGCACGGCGTTTTGCATGATGGGCGTATGTTTCGATTGTCTGGTCGACGTTGACGGCACGCCGAACACCCAAGCCTGCATGACAATCGTGCGCGATGGCATGGTAGTGAAACGCCAATCCGGCCTGCGTGGGCTTGGCGGAGGTCGCGGGGATGTCTGAGGTTGATCTGATCATTGTCGGCGCAGGCCCTGCTGGCATGTCGGCTGCCGCAACGGCGGCCCATGGCGGGCTTCGCGTGCTCTTGCTTGATGAACAGCCCCGCGCGGGCGGACAGATCTTTCGCAACGTCGGTGAAAACCGGGCAACGCGCGGATGGTTGGGCAAGGACTATGCCAGTGGCGCACGCTTCGTGGACGCACTCGCCCATCCGCAGATCGCCACGCAGTTCGGCGCAACGGTTTGGCGGATTGAACCGGGACCGCGGGTGGTGTGGTCGCAAGATGGCGTCAGTCATGTCTCGGACGCCCCCCACGTCTTGCTGGCGGGCGGTGCTCAGGAACGCCCGGTGCCGTTTCCGGGCTGGACCTTGCCCGGTGTGATGACCGCAGGCGCCGCGCAGATCCTGATGAAGTCGTCGGGAATGCTGCCCAAGGACGCGGTTCTGGCCGGGTCCGGCCCGTTGCTGTACCTCGTCGCGGCCCAGATGATCGACGCCGGATGCCCGCCCAAGGCGCTCGTTGAAACCCAAACGCTTGGGATGATGGCCAAGGCGCTTCAACATCTGCCACGCGCCGTGTTCGGGCTGCCCACGCTGCTGAAAGGGTTGGGGCTGATCCGCAAAATCCGCGCCGCTGGCGTGCCAAGGTTCACAGGCGCCACCCAGTTTGAGGCGCGGGCCGTCGATAACGCGGACATTGCGTTTTCCTTCTCCCACAAGGGCCGTCGGCACAGCCTGACGAGCCCTCTGTTGCTGACCCATCAAGGGGTTATCCCCTCCACGCACATGAGCCGGGCCGCGGGCATAAAGCACGTGTGGAACGCCACTCAGCAGGCGTTTGAACCCGTCACGGATGCTTGGGGCGCCACCAACGTGCCCGGCCTGCACGTCGCGGGCGATGGGGCCGGTATCGGGGGCGCGGAAACTGCCGCCGCCTCCGGCAAATTGGCTGCGATCAATGTCTTGCACGAATTGGGCCGCATCAGCGCCGATCAGCGCGGACAACGGGCGGCCGCAGCGAAGGGCGCGAAGTTCCGGTCCCGCGCGATCCGCCCGTTTCTGGACGCGGCCTATGCCCCACCGGCAGAGTTTTTCGCGCCCAACGACGCGACCATCGTGTGCCGCTGCGAGGAAATTACCGCAGGCGCGATCCGCCAGGGCATTGCTGAGGGCGCGTCGGGCCCCCGTCAGGTCAAGACATCCCTGCGCACA